>NZ_JBFALF010000022.1:0-200015 GCF_040656115.1 Nonomuraea sp. NPDC050202
CACCCAGCAGGCCGCCCGGGCCGCCCGGGCCGCCCGGGCCGCCCGGGCCGCCCGGGCCGCCCGGGCCGCCCGGGCAGCCCGGCAGGCAGCCCGGCAGGCAGCCCGGCAGGCAGCCCGGCAGGCAGTACGGCGGAACCGTGTCCGGCTTCCACGGCTCCTGAATCCTCGACACTCATCGTCGCCGGCAGGCCCGGCCACGCCTGGTGGCACTGCCGGAAAGGCCGCGGCCGGTAAACCGGCGCGCTGATCCCCCGTGCGGGGGAGGCGCGTCCCTGCCCAGGCACGCGACCCTGGGGACATGGAGGGGCGCGTGACTGCTTCGCTACGGGTCAGGGTGACGGTGTATCTGCTGCTGGGCGGGCTGGTGCCGTGGGCGGGGGTGAAGACGGTGTGGACGCTCGGCGGTGACGCCCTCGGCGTGGACGGGGAGGCCTGGCGCCGGGGGATCGAGAGCGACGGCGACGCCGTCTACCGGGCGCTGGCGGCTGTGGGTGTCGATCTGACGGTGCTGGCGGCGCTGCTCGGCGTGTTCCTCGCGCTCGGGCTGGTGCAGCGGTGGGGGATGGTCTTCCCGCGGTGGACCCCGCTGCTCGCGGGGCGGCAGGTGCCTGCCCCGCTGCCGCTGATCCCGGCGTGGGCCGTGGGGCTCTGCCTCGGGACGTACGGGGTGGTGCTGCTGGTCATGGTGCCGCTCGGCCTGGCCGGGGTGATCGCCCGGTTCCCGCCGGTGCCGCCCTTCACCAGCAGCGGGGACGTGACCTGGATGATCCTGTTCGGCGGGCTGGCCTTCGGCGGCCTGGGAGCCGCGCTGGTCGTGGGGGCGTGGTCCTACGGGCGGCGCGGCGCCCGGCTCAGGACCAGAAGATCTCCCCGTGCCGGTCGACGAGACGTCCTGAGCCGGCGCCGGGATGCTCCGTAGCGAGGCCGACGATCGCGTCCGTCCCCTCGGTGACCGTCTGGGGGCCGGTGTGGCCGTTGAGGTCGGTCGCCGTGTAGCCGGGGTCGGCGGCGTTGACCCGGATGCCCGGCAGCGCCTTGGCGTACTGGGTGGTCAGCATCGTCAGCGCCGCCTTCGAGGCGGTGTAGAGCGGCGCGATGACCCTGGACTCGGGTCTGGACGGGTCGTGGGTGTGGGCGAGGGAGCCCATGCCGCTGCTGACGTTGATGATGACCGGGTCCGGCGATCGGCGCAGCAGCGGCAGGAACGCGGTGGTCGCCCGCACCACGCCGGCGAGGTTGACGTCGAGGACGGCCAGGGCGTCGGCGCCGGTGAGAGCGCTGGGATCGCCGGAAGGGCCGTGGACGCCGGCGTTGTTGATCAGAACGTCGATCGAGCCCTCGTGCCGGGCCACGTCCGCCGCCGCGGCGGTGACGGACGCGTCGTCGGTCACGTCGATCGGGACGAACCGCGCGCCGAGCGCGGCGGCGGCCTCCGCGCCCCGCTCGGGGTCGCGGGCTCCGAGCAGCACGGTGTGGCCGAGTTCGACGAGGCGGCGGGCGGTCTCCCGGCCGAGGCCCTTGTTCGCTCCGGTGATGAAAGTGATCGTCATGTGATGCATGGTCGTCCGGCCGCGGCGGCCCCGCCAGGGACGGCTCGACGGTAGGAGCAGCAGTACCACCGTCCACGTCGCCGCTGATGACCGGGCGTGCGCGAGGATGGAAGCCATGACGACGACACCACCCGGGGCCGGGCTGGGCGCGACGATCCGCGCGTGGCGCGACCGCCTGCCCCCGTCCGCCGCGGCGCTGCCCGTCCGCCCGGCGCGCCGCGCGAGCGGGCTGCGCCGCGAGGAGCTGGCCGAGCTCGCCGGCGTGTCGGTCGACTACGTCGTACGCCTGGAGCAGGGGCGCGCCACGACCCCCTCGGCGCAGGTGGTGGCGTCCCTGGCCCGCGCCCTGCAACTGTCCGCCGCCGAACGCGACCACCTCTACCGGCTGGCCCGCCTCGTCCCGCCGGCGGACGGCGCCGTCCGCGACCACATCCCGCCCGGCATGCACCGCGTGCTCACCCGGCTCGGGGACGTCGCGGTCGCCGTGTTCGCGGCGGACTGGCAGCTCGTCTGGTGGAACCACGGCTGGGCCGCGCTGCTGGGCGACCCCTCCTCCGCGCCGCCGCACCTGCGCAACTTCGCGCGCGACAGGTTCCCGATCGACGGCGGCCCCGCCCGCCTCGCGCTCTGGCCCGTCGTCGAGGCCGACCGCGACGGCACGGACGCCGCCGTCGTGTCCGACCTGCGCCGCGCGACCGGCCGCTTCCCCCGCGACGCGCGCCTGGCCGAGCTGATCCGCGTGCTGAACGCGGGCAACCGGCGCTTCGCCGAGCTGTGGGCGACCGGCGCGGTGGCCGCCCACCGCGAGGACCACAAGACGGTCCGGCATCCCTCGGTGGGCCCGGTCACCGTGGACTGCGACGTGCTGACCGACGGCGACTCCGAGCTCAAGATCGTGATCATGACAGCCGTACCCGGCAGCGAGGACGAGACGAAGCTGCGGCTCGCCTCGGTCGCCGGCCTGCCCGCAGGTCGCTGACCTGCCCGCTGGCGGTCAGGAGCGCCTGGCGGAAGTGGTGCTCAGCGGCCGGCGGTCACGCGGCGGCGGCCCAGCAGCAGGCCGAGGGCGATCATGCCGATGCCCAGCACCAGGTGCAGCCAGTTGTCCGCGGCATTGACCGGGACGAAGTTGGCCGGGCTGTCGTGGCCGACCAGCATGCCGTAGATCCAGAGCAGCAGGTAGATCGCCCCACCGCCGACGAGGAAGTTGCGCGCGCCGCTCCAGGTGCGGGCGAGCAGCACGCCGGCGATGCCGAACAGCAGGTGGACGATGTTGTGCAGGATCGAGATCTGGAAGACGCCGAGCAGGTGCGCGTCGGACTCGTGGCCCGCGAACCGCAGGTCGTCGTAGCCGGTGGTGATACCCGGGATGAAGCCGAGCACCCCGACGAGCAGGAAGACCACGCCGACGACGAGCGCGGCGAGCTGCACCGGGGAGCGGGTGGCGAGAGTACGCGGGGTGTCCATCGGGACCTCCCTAAATAGGCTGACCCTCCCCCTACCCCCAGACACGAGGTCAGTCGCCGCACCTGGGCGCCGGTTTGGGCAGAATAAATCTACACTGTAAAGGCGGTCGGCAAGGACGAGGAACTGCTCGGCCTCTGCCGGACGGCGCTCGCCGCCGTGGACGGTCACGCCGGAGACCGGCGGTGAGGCAGGAGCGCTTCCCTCCAGGGGCCGGCCGGACTCGACGGCCCTGGCCGGGAAGCGCCCACGGGTGCTCACCGGACGCGGCGCCCGTGACCGCGCGGGAGCCCGCCCGGAGGCCGCATCACGGCCGTGCCCGCGCGGCCTGGCCGGTGTGCGCCGCCACGAACGCGAAGGAGCCGGAGGCGACCCGGTAGACGGCATGATCGCCGTCCATCCGCAGGAACGTGGCCCGGTGCGGTGCCGCCACCAGGCGCCGGTCCTCGGCCGGCACCCACACCTCGGCGGTGGTGTTCGGCGGGACCTCGACCGTCAGCTCGAAGCGGCGGCCGGTCCTGGTCCATTCCGATCGGGCGGTGCCTTGGGGGGTGTCGTAGCTGCCCTTGACGGAGGCGAGGTCGCCGACCGGCTTGGGCTGGATGACGAGCTCGCGGTAGGCGATCGAGTCGTCGGCGGCGCGGATGCCGGCCAGGCCGGTGTGGAACCACTCCTCGATCTGGGCGAGGATCATGTGGTTCTTGGAGTCGCCGCGGTTCCAGCGTTCGCCGATGGTGGTCATGCCGCCCGGGTTGGCGGGGGTGGACTGCATGAAGTAGCCGTAGCTCGGCTGGTCGTCCTCCTGGAGCAGCTCCCACAGGACGTCGTCGCGCCCGCCGTCGGCCAGGGCCCGGACGGTCGGGGCCATGCCGATGGTGCCGCCGCTGAAGTGCGGTCCTTCGCCGTTGGGGTGGAAGGCGTACACGAGCTCGACGAGGGCGTCGAGGACGGCCTGGCGTTCCCCGTCGGGGACGAGGCCGGCGTCCAGGGCGAGCGCCTGGGCCGTCTGGGTGGCGCCGGTCGTGCCGGCGTTGCCGTCGGTGGTGTAACGGCGGAGCTGCTGGTTGTAGAAGCGGGCGTTGAAGGCGGTCTTGATGTCGGCGGCGAGTGCCTGGTAGCCGGTGGCGTCGGCGGTGTGGCCGGTCAGCTCGGCCATCCTGGCCAGTTTGGTGATCATGACGTAGTAGCCCCAGGTGCCGGTGATCCGGCCGGAGGTCTGGTCGGCGGCCACCCAGTCGGCGAGGGCGGCGTCCACGATGTGCGCGTCCGCGCCGGTCCCGGCCTTCTGGCGCTGGATGTATTCGGCGAAGGCGACCATCCGGTCGTAGTGCCGCGCCATCGTCTCGGTGTCGCCGTACAGCTCGTACAGCATCGCCGGGACGAGGATGACGGCGTTGCCCCAGTTGATCTCGTCGCCGAAGCGGCCGCTGTAGCCCCAGTCGTAGACGGGCGTCTTCAGCGCGACGTTGCCGCGCATCGGGGTGTCGGCGATCGACTGGCCCTCGGTGAGGTGCCGCATGGTGGTCTTGAGGTAGGCGGCGAGGTCGTGGTCGCGGTGGATGGCGCCCATGGGCATCGTGTAGTCGGCCGGGTAGGAGAGCTTCTCGCGGCCGGGGCAGTCGGTGAACACCGACATGATGTTGGCGGCGAAGGAGTAGCGGGCCATCGTGTGGATGCGGTTGATCCGGGCGTCGGAGGTGGTCACGCGGCCCGCGACGGGCGTGTCCGCCTGCAGCCGGACGCCCTGGATCAGGTCTTTCGCCGGGACGTGACCGTCGGGCAGGCCGGTGACCTGGATCCACTGCATGCCGAAGTAGGTGAAGTCCGGCTGCCAGCTCTCGCCGCCGGGCAGGCCGGCGGTGGTGTAGGTGTTGAACAGGTCGCGCCCCCGGTTGCCGCCGCCGCCCATCAGGGAGGCCTGGTCGACGGTGCCGTCCGCGGCGAGGGATTCGGCGGGTGACATGCGGATGGTGACACCGCTCGGCAACCCGCCCCTGAGGTTCAGCCGCGGCCGGCCGGTGATGTTCTGCCCGAGGTCGAACACCCAGACGCCGGGCACGGGGTTGGTCACGGAGACCGGGGTGAAGGTCTCGACGGCCTTGACCGGCTCGGCCGTGCGGGCGACGAGCCGGGTGGCGAGGTTCGGCGGTGGTGCGATGCCGGCGTCCGTCCAGGCCATGGGGGTGCCGTCGCGGCGCTTGGCGGTGGGGGAGAGGTCGGCGCCGGGGGAGTCCCAGCCGGGTTGCTCGCGGCGGGCGTCGTGGTCGGAGCCGGAGTACCAGGCGTCGGTGACGAGGGGGCCCAGGGCGGTGCGCCAGCTCCGGTCGGAGACGATGACGTCCGGCGGGCCGTCGGTGTAGGTGATCTCCAGGCGGGCGATCAGGCGCGGCGTCACCGCCGCGCCGGCGCTCGGGTCGCTGGCGGCGATGTTGTTGCCCGAGCCGGTCACCGTCGCGCCCGTGGAGTGCGGCCTGCCGAGCGCGGGGGTGAAGGTGATCTCGGAGGCGCCGATCGCGGTGATCGTGCGGGACTCGAGGTTGTCGCCGCCGTCGCCGGTGTCGATGTTGACGGTGCCGCCGACGTGGTAGCCGGTCACGCTGTCGAGGGACACGGTGGTGGCGCCGGGGGCGGTGCTCGCGGTCAGGGTGCCGCTGCCCTTGAGCTGGCTCTGCCACCAGGAGTAGGGCGCGGTCCGGCCGACGGCCGGGTTGGTGACGCTGCGCCGTACGTAGGCGGGGCCGTTGCCGAGCCGGACGCCGAGGGTGTTGGCGCCGGCGCGCAGGGTGCGGGCGAGGTCGTAGGTGCGGTACTCGCTGGAGAGCTGGTAGTTGGAGTTGCCGGGGGCGAGCACCTCGTCGGTGAGCCCGCGGCCGTTGAGCGTGGGCAGGTGCAGGCCGACGCCGGACAGGTAGAGGCGGGCGCTCGCCACGCGCCTGCGCCGGTCGAGGTCGAACGCGCGGGCGAAGATCGGCATGGGCTGGGATTCGGTGCGGCCGGGGTGGTCGATCCAGCGGGCCTGCCCCCAGTCGCCCTGCCGGAGCAGGCCCATCTCCCAGGAGGACGGCCTGCTCCAGGCCGACGGCTGCCCGCCGGCGTCCCAGACGCGGACGTGCCAGCTGATCCGCTGCCGCGAGGCGAGCGGCCGCCCGCCGTAGCGGACGCCGGACTGGGTGGCGGAGCGCACCTTGCCGGAGTCCCACAGCAGCCGCCCGCGCCCGAGGTCGCTCTCGCTCGCGGCAGCCTGGATCTGGTACGCGGTCTGCGCGTCGGCCGGGCAGGCGGCCCGGGAACCGGGCCGGTGGCACGGATGGCCGGCGGCGCCCCTGGCCGGGGTCATCCGCCATCCCAGCAAGGGGGCGGGGTTGTCGATGCCGAGAGGCTGGTCGCGCCGGCCGTCCACGCGCAGGTTCACGACCTCGACGTGGGGCTGTCCGCCGGCGGCGGCCGGCGCGGGGTTGAGGGGCTGTCCCAGGACGAGGGTGAACGTCACTCCCAGTCCTGCCCATAAGCGGATCCGGCGGCGTAATGAGGACACGAAACCACTCCCTGCGGCCCTAAAACGATTTAAGAACCTTGCAGACGCCGTTAACGTAAGCGTTGCGAGGTGGGCCGTCAAGGGAGGTTTGAGTAACGGTTCACGTGGTCGCAGCACGTCAGGTCACTGAGGACCTTGCGATTCGGGTATCGGTACGCGCCGACCGCTCAAGCTCGAGTCGCGCTGCCGTCCGGACCTCCCTGACCTGCTAAAACGATTCAACAGGCGGGAGATCGCGGTCACCGATCGGGCCGGGGCTGGGTGAAGCGTACGAGGTTGCCGGACGGATCGAGGAAGGCGCAGTCGCGGGCGCCGTCCGGCCGGCTGATGGGCTCCTGCATCACCTCGGCGCCCGCCGCCTCCAGCAGCCGGAACGTGGCGTCGCAGTCGTCGGTCACGAAGACGAGGCGGCCCAGCAGGCCCTTGGCCAGCAGGTCCTCGATCGCCCGCCGGTCCGCCGGCGGGACACCCGGGTCCGCGCCGGGCGATCCGAGGAGGATCCGCAGGTCCGGCTGCGCCGGCGGGCCGACGCTCACCCATCGCGTTCCCCCGGCCTCGACGTCGTCACGCACCTCGAAGCCGAGCACGTCACGGTAGAAGCCGAGCGCCCGGTCCAGGTCGTGGACGGCGAGAGCGCACTGCGAGAGCCTCAGACGCGGGCCGCTCAAAGCCGCTCCCTGGTGGCGGCGGGGAGAAGGACGATGTCGAGGTCGCCGAGCCGGTCGGGATCGGTGTCGATGGCGATGCGGGTGATCCTGCCGCCGATGACGGTGAACGCGAAGACGGCCCTCGGCCGGCCCCGGTGCAGCCAGACGGCCGACGGAACGCCGTCGACCAGGGCGAGCCGGGCCGCCTTGGCCCCGCCCGCGAAGAAGGTCGCCACCGCGTGGCCGCCGCGGATCTCGCCGACCACCACGTCCGGATCGAGGATCTCGATCAGGGCGGCGAAGTCGCCGTTCCTGGAGGCGGAGAGGAAGGCCTCGACGATGTCCCGCTTCGCCGGCCGCGCGGCCTCGGCCGCGCCGGCCGCGCCCTGCACCCGGCGCCGGGCCCGGCTGGCGAGCTGCCGGGCCGCGGCGGGGGAGCGGTCGATGATGGTGCCGATCTCGCCGAACGACACGGCGAAGACGTCGTGCAGGACGAACGCGAGCCGTTCCACGGGCGCCAGCGTGTCCAGCACCACCATCAGCGCGACACCGACCGAATCGGCCAGCAGCGCCTCGTCCTCGGGGCCGGCCCGGCCGGGCGCCTGGACGCCCGCGTGCGGCGTGGCCGGCTCGGGAGGCAGTGCCCCGGCCGCGTCCTCACGCCGGTTGCGGCGTGCCTCCAGCATGTTCAGGCAGACGCGGGCGACGACCGTGGTCAGCCAGCCGGCCGGGTTCTCCACCTGCCCGGTGTCGGCGCGGCTGACCCGCAGCCACGCCTCCTGTACGGCGTCCTCGGCCTCGCCGGGTGAGCCGAGCATCCGGTAGGCCACCGCGCGCAGGCGGTCCTGGTGCTCGGTGAACCGCTCGCTGACCCAGTCCTGTTCGGCCATCTGTCACATTCCTCCGTCTCACCGGTCATTCAGATTGACCGACACAACGGAGAAATGTGACATCGGGGCCCGGCTCCGGTGTCGCACCTGTCAGTACAGATAAGAGGAGACACAACGTGAAAGCGCACGTGAGCTCGATCCTGCTCGGCGTCCAGGACATGGAGCGGGCCAAGCGGTTCTACACCGACGGGCTCGGCTGGAAGGTCAAGAACGACTACGGCATCTCGGTGTTCTTCGAATCGGACGGGGCCTCGCCCGTCGGCTTCTACGGCCGCGAGGGCCTGGCCGGCCAGGTGGGCACGAGCGCGGAGGGCAGCGGGTTCAGCGGGCTGGTGCTGACCTACGTCGTCCGTAGCCAGGAGCGGGTGGACGAGGTCATGGCGGAGGCCGAGAAGGCCGGCGCCACGATCCTCAAGCCCGCCGGGGCGTTGCCGTGGGGCGGGTACGGCGGCACGTTCGCCGACCCGGACGGCTACATCTGGAGCCTCGGCTACAGCGCCCGGGGAGGGGACCAGCCGTACGCGGAGTAAGGGCATGACGAACGCGGAGTAAGGGCCTGACGAAGCGGTCCGGCGCCGGCGCGGGTCAGGGCCGGCGCCGGACCCGGTACAGGCCCTTCGTCCCGGCGGGCCGGGGACTTTCGGCCCTGCCTCCCCCGGCCCGTACAACGATCATGGAAGCAGGCACCCGCCGGGGCAGGAGATCCCCATCCCCGAGGCGGCCCCCGGCCCGGCAGCGGATCGGTGGCAGTGACCGGCAGTCACAGTGGCGAGCCCGGCCGGCCGGGCAGGGGCCGCGTCCATCCCGCCCGGCGGGTGTCTTCGAACGCGCGGCCCCTGAGCGGACGCAACCCCGGTGACCTGCTGCGGCCCGACGCGGACGGTCACGTGGCGCTCGCCGCGTGAGGCATGTGCCGTCCCTCCCGGAGCCGTTGGACCCTCACGCCGGGGCCACCCGGCCCTGCCTTGGCGGGCCCGCGCGTGGTGCGATGAGAGGTGACGAGGGAGGAAATCGTGATCATCGTAGGAGTGGACGGATCCGTGGCCTCGCGAGCCGCCGTGGAGTGGGCGGCCGGCGACGCCGCCCGCAGGCACCTGCCGCTGCGGATCGTGCACGTGGTGGACACCTCGTGGTACCTGGTCGGCAAGCGCCCCGACGCGGCCCTGCCCGACACGCTGCTGCGCGGCGGGCGGCAGGTGCTGCAGGAGGCGGAGGCCCTGGCCCGCGAGCGGCAGCCGGCCGTCGAGGCCACCACGGAGCTGGTGACGGGCAGGCCCGCCGAGGTGCTGCGCGAGAGGGCCGGAGACGCCGTCGAGCTGGTGGCCGGCAGCCGCGGGCTGGGCGGGTTCGCCGGCGCGCTGGTGGGCTCGGTGAGCATGCACCTGGCCGGGCACGTGCACTGCCCCGTCGTGGTGGTGCACGCCGCGCACCTGCCCGCGCAGGGGGAGGTCGTGGTGGGGGTGGACGACTCGCCGGAGTGCGAGCCCGCCCTGGCCTACGCCTTCGATCAGGCGGAGCTGCGCGGCGCGGCGCTCAGGGCCGTGCACGCCTGGCAGCTCCCGGTGCACGCCTACGCCCCGGACATCGTGTACGACATGGACGAGGTCCGCGCCGCGCGGCTCCAGGTCGTCCGCGACCGGTTGAAGACGCTCGGCCGCGACCACCCGCGGGTGGAGGTGATCGAGGACGTGCGGAGCGCGCACCCGGTGGACGCGCTCACCGCGGCGGCCGAACGGGCCGACCTGCTCGTCGTCGGCTCGCACGGGCGCGGCGCTCTCGGATCGGCGCTGCTCGGCTCGGTCAGCCGGAACGTGCTGCACCACGCCCGCTGCCCGGTGGCCGTGGTTCGCGCCTGACGGCGCGGGGTCTTCGTCATGGTCGCCGGGGACGTCCGCCGCCGGCCGGCCGCGGAGCCGGAGGCCGACGCCCGGGCGGTACCCCGTTCACGGTCCAGGCCGAGGCCGGGGGTGGTGAGGGTGGGTGGCCGGGTGCGGTGGCGGCGTCAGTGGAAGTCCGTGAGGCGGAAGACCGCCAGCATGTCCCCCGCCCGCGACGAGCCGGTCGAGAAGGAGGCTTCTGCGCCGACCCAGCCGCGGAAGGCCCCGCTGTCGTCGATGACCTGCATGAGCGGCTTGACGTGCGAGTTGCCGGTGTAGCAGAACTCGCGGCGCTCCATCGCCAGGCAGGTGCACCAGTGCCACATCGTGTCGCGGCGGTCGGAGTTGGAGATCTTCGTGAGGTAGTACTGGATGGAGCTGACGCCGGCCTTGGTGCCGCCGCCGTAGTGGGGGCAGCCGCCCGACTTCTGGCAGGCGCCGCGCGAGGACGGCTGCAGGTAGGTCAGGCACGAGGTCGTGGTCGTGCAGGCGCGGAAGGACGAATGGCTGAACGGCTGGTCGTTCGAGGTGACGAGCTTGCCGCCCGCCCAGCTCGTCAGGTCCTGCCGCAGCGAGCCGGGGAACGCCTTCACCGAGCTCATCTCGCGCCGGGTGCCGATCGTGGCGTTGCTGCCGTAGCCGTACCCGTGCGTGGCCAGGGTGCTCCGCTTGAGGTCGAGGCGGGCCAGCTTGCCGTCGGGTGAGCGGCGCACGTACCACTGCTCCGTCCAGGCCTGGGCGATCTTCCACCGGATGGTGAGCACGTCGCCCGCCATGCTGTACGTCCCGGTGCGGCTCTCGTCGGGGGCGCCGGTGAAACCGCCGGCGGTGAGCACCCGGCAGGTGCGGGGACGCGAGGCGGAACCGCCCGCCTTGGTGGTGCAGCCCTGGTCGGGGACCATGCCGGTGCGCTGCCTGGCCTCGGGATGACGCTGCCACCACAGGTACAGGGAGGCGCTGACCGTGCCGTTCGCGGCGAAGCGGTAGCTGCCCAGGCGGAGCCAGTTCTGCCGGGAGGCGGCCTTCAGGTGACCCTGCGAGACGACGTAGGTGGTCTTGCCGCCGGGGAGCGGCGCGGCGGAGGCGGGTGGGACGGGCAGGAGGGTGATGGCGAGGACGAAGGAGAGGATCGTCGCTGCGGTTCGCATGAAACAGGCTCCGGGTGGCTTACGGGCTTGACCGGTCATCAACCGGTCACCGTACGCGATCTCCACCGGGCCTGTCCCGGGAACGGCCACAGCGCGGGCTCCGTCCTGGGAGCCGTCCAGCTCAGGGCGCGGCGGAGGCGGCGGGAGCGCTCAGGGCGCGGCGGGGGTGGCGGGAGTGCTCAGGGCGCCGGCGCGTGCGGCGGCCAGCGCGACGTGCGCCGCCCGGTCGGCGACGGCCTCGTCCACCGGGTCGGCGGTGATGAGCAGGCGCAGGTAGATCGGCGCGGCCAGGGTTCTCAGCAGCTCGGCGGGGTCAGTGCCGGCGGGGAGCTCGCCGCGGCCGACGGCGCGCAGCACCACCGGCTGGGCCCTGGCGAGCCGGTCGTCGAACACGTGCCGCCGGGCCGCGGCGATCTCGGGCAGGTGGGCCGCCCCGGTGAACATGGCGGCGAGGATGGCCTGCCCGGTGGGGCTGGTGAACGCCTGGACGAGCGAGCGGGCCAGCGCCCGCAGATCGCTGTCGATCGCACCGGTGTCGGGAACGGGGATGTCGGCGGCCATGTGCTCGGCCAGGGCCTCGGTGAGCAGGCTTTCGCGATCCTTCCACCGCCGGTACACCGTCGTCTTGTGGACTCCGGCGCGCTGGGCGACGTTGTCGACGGTCAGCGCGGCGTAGCCCTTGTCGACGAGCTCGGCGAGCGCGGCGGCGTGGACGGCGGCGCGTACCTTGGCGCCGCGGCCGACCGGCCTGGCGGGGGGCTGATCAGACTGCATTGCAACTCCGAGTTGCGATACTTCGGGAGCGACTGGCAGGATCAGCGTATCGCAACTTCGAGTTGCGATACGTTCCCCGTCGCGTTCTTCCCCCGAGGTGGCACATCATGCGCAAGCCCGCCGCCTGGACTCTCCAGGCCGTCCCCGACCAGACCGGCCGCGTCGCGGTGGTGACCGGCGCCAACAGCGGCATCGGCTACGTCACCGCCCGCGAGCTGGCCCGCCGCGGCGCGCACGTCGTGCTGGCCTGCCGCGACCCCGGACGCGGCCGCGCCGCCCTCACCCGCATGGGTGACGAGGTGCCCGGCGCGCACCTCGAGCTGCGCCAGCTGGACCTCGGCAGCCTGGCCTCCATCAGGGAGTTCGCCGCCGGCTGGCGGCGCGGCCGGCTCGATCTGCTGGTCAACAACGCAGGGGTGGCGATGGTGCCCTACGCCCGGACCGCCGACGGGTTCGAGTCGCAGTTCGGCATCGACCATCTGGGCACCTTCGCCCTGACCGGCCTGCTCCTGCCCCACCTGCTCGCCGCGCCCGATCCCCGGGTGGTCACCGTCAGCAGCGAGGGGCAGCGGTTCGCCCGCTTCGACCTGGACAACCTCAACGCCGAGCGCGGCTACCGCGCGGCGTTCGCGTACGTGCAGGCCAAGCGGGCCAACCTCTACTTCGCCGTCGAGCTGCAGCGCCGGGCCGACGCCGCCGGGCTGAGGCTGCGCAGCATGGCCGTCGCCCCCGGGCTCACCCGCACCAACGTGCTCACCGGCGGCGCCAACAGCAGCAGGGGACGGCTGTACGCGGCCCTGACCCGCCTGCTGGTGCGAGTGGCGTTCCGCCCGCCCCTGGAGGGGGCCAAGACCTCCCTGTACGCGGCGACCGAGCCGGGCCTGCCCGGCGGCAGCTACATCGTCCCCGACGGCCTGCTGCAACTGCGGGGGGAGCCGGTCCGCCGTACTCGTGAGCGGGCCATCCGCGACGCCGCCACGGCCGCCGACCTGTGGCGGTTGTCCGAACGCCTCACCGGCGTCGGCTACGCCCTGTCCGCGGCACCCTGCTGATCGAGCGTGCCGTGCGCCTGCGCCGACAGGTCCTGCCAGTCGTCCCAGGTCTTGAGCCGGTCGGTGTAGGCCTGCTGGATCATCGGGTAGAAGCCCTGGCCGAAGAGCACCCGCAGGGGCGGGTTGTCCAGGTCGGCGAGCTTGAGGAGCGCCTGGGCGGCGGCGGCGGGGTCGCCCGCGGGCTGCCTTCCCGCGACCGCGCCCAGGCGCAGCCGGAGGTCGTCGTAGGCCGGGTCGGGCAGGGCCACGTGGCCGTTGTCGAGCGGGTCGGGGTTCTTGCCGTCGCGGGTGGCGAAGCCGCCGGGCTCGACGATGGTCACCTTGACGCCGAAGCCGGCGACCTCGCCGGCGAGGGCTTCGTTCAGGCCTTCCAGAGCCCACTTGGAGGCGTGGTAGGCGCCGCCGAGCGGCATGGCGATGAGCCCGGCGGCCGAGGACAGCTGGATGATGTGCCCCGAGCGCTGCTCGCGCAGGTACGGCAGCGCGGCCTGGATCACCCACACCGCGCCGAACAGGTTGGTCTCCATCTGGTCGCGCAGCTGCTGCTCGGTCAGCTCCTCGACCGCGCCGATCTGGGCGAAGCCGGCGTTGTTCACGATGACGTCCAGGCGCCCGAAGTGCTCCTTGGCCGCCTTGACGCTCTCGAGGACGGCGGCCTTGTCGGTCACGTCCATCGCGAGCGGGAGCACCGCGTCGCCGTAGGCGGTCACCAGGTCGTCGAGGCTCGCGGTGGCGCGGGCGGTCGCGGCCACCCTGTCGCCGCGCGACAGGGCCGCCTCGACGAACTGGCGGCCCAGGCCGCGCGACGAACCGGTGATGAACCAGACCTTGCTCATGATGTCTTTCCGTTCTCCATGCCCGTGGCGGATGCGCCTTGACGACCATGAGACGCCGGCGGCCCCGGCGCCTGTGACACCGCGGGCATGTGGCATACGCCACCCGTCACGGGTGTCACACCGCGGCGGCGGGCGGCGACTCGTTGATGGAGCACACTTGACAGCGAACAGGTAGGAGCAGGACATGAACGAGCGCAGCGAGCCGACGGCGGCCACGGGCGAGCCACCGGCCGGCGGCGGGCCGGTGGACGCCGCCACCGAGGCGTTCGTCGCCCACCGCAACCTGCTGTTCACCGTCGCCTACGAGATGCTCGGGTCGGTGGCCGACGCCGAGGACGTCCTGCAGGAGACCTGGCTGGGGTGGATCAAGGTCGATCTGGAGCAGGTGCTCGACCGGCGCGCCTACCTGGTCAGGATCGCGACCAGGCGGTCGCTGGACCGGCTGCGCTCGATGAAGCGCCGCAGGGAGGAGTACATCGGCCCCTGGCTTCCGGAGCCGCTGCTCACCACGCCGGACGTGGCCGAGAACGCCGAGCTCGCGGAGAGCGTGTCGATGGCGCTCATGCTCGTCCTGGAGACGCTGTCGCCGACCGAGCGGGCCGTGTTCGTGCTGCGCGAGGTGTTCGACGTCGGCTACGACGAGATCGCCGCCGCCGTGGGCAAGAGCCCGGCGGCCGTCCGGCAGATCGCGCACCGCGCCCGCCGGCACGTCGATGCCCGCCGCCCCCGCGAGGTGGTCCCCCCGGGCGTGGCCAGGTCGGCGCTGGCGTCGTTCCAGCGCGCGTTCGAGACCGGGGACCTGCAGGGGCTGCTGGACGTGCTCGCCCCCGACGTCGTGCTGATCAGCGACGGCGGCGGCGTCAAGCAGGCCTCGCCGCGGCCGATCGTCGGCGCCGGCAAGGTGGCCCGCTTCATCGTCGGCGGGATCGGCAAGGCCCAGTTCACGCCCACCGGCGAGCCCACCGTGGTCAACGGCAACCCGGCACTCGTGCTCCGCGTGAACGGCGAGATCGACGGCGTCATCGCCGTCAGGGTCGAGGACGCCCGCATCACCGGCCTCTACTACGTCCGCAACCCGCAGAAGCTGACCGGCATCGCGTCGGAGGTGCCGCTCGCCCTGCGCTGAACGCGGGCCGCGAGGAGGCGACGATCAGCAGGTAGAGTCCAGACTTGTGGATGTCTACCTGCTGATCCTCGGGGATCACCTGCCGGATCCACGTACCGGGCGAGCGCCTTCCGAGCCGGATCGCGTGCGCGCCATCGTCGACCAGGCCGTCGCGGCCGAACAGGCCGGATTCACCGGCGTCGCCATCGGCGAGCACCACTTCACCCGCTACATCGTCTCCGCGCCGGAGCTCCTGCTCGCCGCCATCGCGGCCCGCACCACCACCCTGCGGCTGTCCACCGGCGTCACCCTGCTGGCCCACCACGACCCCGTGCGCGTCGCGGAGGAGCTCGCCACCCTCGACGTGCTGTCCGCCGGGCGCGCCGAGCTCATCGTGGCCCGCGGCGTGTCGAAGGAGACCGACGTCGCCTTCGGCATCGCCCCCTCGGACCTGCGGCCGCGCTTCCACGAATACCTGCGCCTGCTGCTGAAACTGCTGCAGGAGGAGAACGTCACCTGGCGCGGCACGTTCCGCAGCCCGCTGGAGGGCGTGACCACCACCCCCCGCCCGGTCCAGCGGCCGCACCCGACGTTATGGGTCGGCAGCGGCTCGGCGGCCTCCGCCGACTTCGCCGCCGAGCTGGGCATGCCGCTCATGCTGCCCAGCACCCTGCGCGACCCCGGCGTCTACGTGGACGTCGTGGCCGGCTACCGGCGCGACGACCCCGGCCGGGTCGCGCTGCCCAGCCACGTGTTCGTCGCCGAGCGCGGCGCGCGCGAACGGTGGCGGCCCTACCTGGAGGCGTACGCCGCGTTCGCCAGCCCGTGGCGGGGCGACGGCAACGCGATCGACATCGACATGTTGATGGAGGGCGCGGCGATCTGCGGCGATCCCGGCGAGGTCGCCGACCGGCTCAACGCGCAGCAGAAGCTGCTCG
Source organism: Nonomuraea sp. NPDC050202 (assembly GCF_040656115.1). Taxonomy (NCBI): domain Bacteria; kingdom Bacillati; phylum Actinomycetota; class Actinomycetes; order Streptosporangiales; family Streptosporangiaceae; genus Nonomuraea; species Nonomuraea sp. NPDC050202. Next base: position 15,817 of record NZ_JBFALF010000022.1, read on the forward strand.
GGCTCGACGCGCACCTGGTGCTGATCGACATCGGCGGCCTGCCTCGGGAAGAGGTGCTGACCGCGATCCGGCTGTTCGGCGAGCAGGTCATCCCCCGGCTCACCGCCTGACGACGGGCGGACACCGGGCTGACGGGGGCTGACGGGGGCTGACGAGGTCTGACGGGGGCTGACGCCGGACTGACCGGGGCGGACGCCGGCCACCGATGAGTTCCACGGCCGGGCCGGGTCTACCTCTGTGTACCGCAAGACGCGCACCCGATCAGTGAGGGACCCATGAGTACGAACGCACTACCGCCCGTCGTCGACGCCGCCACCTGGCAGCGTCAGCTCGACGAGCTGCGCGCCCGGGAGAAGGCCGCCACCCGGGAACTCGACGCCATCGCCGCCCAGCGCCGCCGCCTGCCCATGGTGCGGATGCCGGACTACATCCTCGAGGGCGAGCACGGGCCGGTCCGGCTGGCCGACGTCTTCGAAGGCAGGAGGCAGCTGATCGTCTACAACCACATGTGGTTCGCGGGCAAGGAGTGGCAGTGCCCCGGCTGCACGGGGTTCACCTCGCAGTACACCCGGCTGGAGTTCCTGGACGGCTACGACGCCCGGTTCGTCGTCGTCACCCAGGGCCCGATCGACGAGGCGCTCGCCTACAAGCGGCGGGTCGGGAACAAGATGACCTGGTACTCCACCGCGAACAGCCCGTTCGGGACCGACGTCGGCGCACCGCCCGGCGGCGGTTTCGCCGTCAACGTGTTCCTGCGCGACGGCGACACCGTCTACCGCACCTGGCACACCAACGGCCGGGGCACCGAGCAGCTCAGCCACAGCTTCGCGCTGATCGACCTGCTGCCGTACGGGCGGCAGGAGGAGTGGCAGGACTCACCCGACGGCTGGCCGCAGTCGCCCACCTACAGCCGGTGGCTCGACTCCAAGGAGATCGCCGCGATGTACGGCCCGGGCACGGTCTAGGGACACGGTTTCCAGGGACGCCCAGGGACGCCCAGGGAGGCCGTCCAGGGACACGGTGGCCGGCAGAAGCCGCCGGCCACCGTCTCCGGTACCCCCTGCGCGCCGTCGGGCGGGCACGGCCGCTCTAATATGTAAACGCATCCGTATGCGTTTACAAAATGAGGTGCCCGCGTGCTGAAGACCCTGAGCAAGATCGCGTTACTCGTCCCCGCCCTCGCGGCAGCCGCCGTCTGGCTGATCGTCCTGCGGCTGAAGAGCGTGCCGATGCCGCTGCTGGTCCCCTACGGACTGCTGCTCGCCGCGCTGCCGGCCGGCCTGCTGTGGCCCCGCGTGCTCGGCCGGCGGTCCACGCGGCGCCGGGTCCGGGCGTTCCCCGGGATCCCGGCCGCCCTCGGCACCCTGGCGCTCTACCTCGCGGTCGTGCACCACGTCACGGACCTGCCGGTGCTGCTCGCCCTGGCCGCCGTGGCAGCCCTGACCTGGGCGGCGCCCGCGTTCCTGCGCGCCCGGCGGGCGGCGGGCGGCCGGGCCGCCGCGCAGACCAGGCGGGCCTTCCTGGCGGGCGGCGCCGGGCTGGTGCTGGGCGTGCTGAGCGGGCTGTCGCCCGGCTGGGTGGAACGCCGGCGCGGCCAGGCGCTGGCACGGGGCGAGCGGCAGCGGCAACAGGCCGTACGCGCCCCGGGCGCGCGGCGGCGGATCGCCGACGGGGCCGTGCGGGTGTTCCCGATTCACGCCGGCGACACCATCGTCACCTACGGCCAGTTCTACGGCGGTTTGGACGGCTGGGAAGGGCTGAACGGCTACCTGCGCACCCTGGTGGACAAGGCGCAGATCGCGGTGCCCGTCCACGCCTACCTCATCGACCACCCCCGGCACGGGCTCCTGATGGTCGACACCGGCGTCAACTGGGAGCAGGCGCACGACCACGACGGGTACTACGACCTGACCTCGCGCCTGCTGACCGAGCGCGACGAGTACCGGCTGAGCCCCGGCCAGGACCTGCGGGTCCGCCTGGCCAGGCTCGGCTACGACGCCGGGCGGATCGGCACCGTCTTCCTCACCCACGTCCACGACGACCACGCCGGAGGGCTGCGCAGCCTGCCCCAGGCCGAGGTGGTGCTGGACCGCCGCGACTGGGACCACGGCGTGCTCTACCCGCACTCCTTCGACCTGGTCAAGGAGAACCTCTCCTTCCCCGCCTTCGATTCAGGCGCCTTCGGCGCGTTCCCGGCCGGTCAGGACCACTTCGGCGACGGCAGCGTCATCCTGCTGCCCACCCCCGGCCACTCGCCCGGCCACATGTGCGTGCTGCTGCGCATGGACGGCGGCAGCGTGCTGTTCGTCGGCGACACCCTCTACACGCTGCCCCACCTGGCCGTCGACCAGGTCCGCCAGATGACCATCGGCGGGGCCGACACCGCCCGCCAGCTCGAGGCGGCCCGGCGCATCCAGGCCCTGCTGGCCGCCGAGCCCGCCACCGTGCCGCTGTTCGCCCACGACAACACCCGCTACCATGCCGACCGGGTCGTTCCCGCGTTCGCCCACGGGAGGCCCGGCAAGGAGGGGTTGCGGGAGTTGCGTACGCACATGGAGGCCGTCCTCACCCCCGGCTGGCGGCTGCGGGCCGGGCACGCGCCCCGCTTCGTCCCGCCGGAGTCCGGGACGGGACCGGGACGGGTCGAGTTCCGATGACCTCGACGCGGCGCACCCGGGGCAGGCCGCGCGACCCCGAGGCCGACGAGGCGATCATGAAGGCGGCGCTGGAGCTGTTCGTGGAGCGCGGCCTGGAGGGCGCCAACGTCGAGCAGATCGCCAAGCGCGCCGGGGTGGCCAAGGTCACCGTCTACCGGCGCTGGTCCTCCAAGGAGGAGCTGCTGATCCAGGCGATCGAGCAGGCGCGCACCCTCGTCCCCGAGGCCGAGATCTGGGAGGCGGCCGACGCCGGGGCGCAGCCGGTCGACGAGCGGCTCGCCGGCTCCTGGGCGGGCACCCTCGGCGACGCCCGCTTCCGTACGATCCTCGCCCAGCTCATCGGCTCCAGCATCACCCAGCCGTCACTGCTGGCCACCTATCGCGAGCAGTACATCCAGCCCCGCCGCCGGCTGATCCGCGCCGCGCTGGAACGCGCCCATCCGGAGGCCGCCGCCGACCTCGGCACCGATCTCGACACCGTGATCGACATGGTCGTCGGCGCGGCCATGTACCGCATGCTCATCGACCCCGACGCACCCGCCGACGGCCGCCGATACCTGGAGGGCGTGCTCCGCCAGGCCGACCGGCTGCTGCGCCCGCCCCGCACGTCCGATCCGTCCGGCGCGTCTGACCCGTCCGAGCCGTCCGGTGGGCCTGACCCGAGCGGTGGGCCTGACCCGAGCGGTCCGCCCGGCCCGAGCGGTGAGCCCGCGACCTGACACACGCGTTTCCGGCCGCCTCTGGAGGGCAACGGCCCCGCATGATACGCGATCTCATCAAGGGCGCCGCGGGCGGCGCACTCGCCACCGCGGCGATGAGCGGGGTCATGGTGGCGGGCAGCCGGATGGGCCTCATGCCCGACCAGCCGCCCAAACGGATCGTCCGCGCACTGCTCCCGGGCCACCGGCACCAGCCGAAGCCCGGCGAGGGTGTCGCGGGCGCGCTGGCGCACGCCGGTTTCGGCATCACCCTGGGCTCCCTGTACGGCGTGCTGGCCAGGGGCCGCCGCGTCCCGGCTGCCGCGGGCGTCGGCTACGCCCTGACCATCTGGGCCTCCAGCTATCAGGGCTGGATCCCCGGGCTGGGCATCCTGCCCCGGGCCTCCCAGGACCGGCGCGGCCGGCAGGCGGTCATGGTCGCCGGCCACGTGGTGTACGGCACCGTGCTGGCGCTGGCGGTGAACCGGCTCAACGCACCGGACTCGCCCTGACCACCGTCAGGGGGAGTCCGGTGTCTCGGTGAGGAGCCGCTGTTCGAGCACCGCGTCGAGTTGCAGCTCGTGGTAACCGGCCGTGTCGAACAGGACGGTCAGCCGGTCCTCGCCGCGCTGCACGACCTCGCCCGGCCCCCAGGTCCGATGCACCACCCTGGCGTGCGTGGGGAACGGCCCGCTCTCCTCCCGCTGCCGCCCGGCGGTGCCGGCCCGGCAGTTGTCGCAGTCGCCGCACGGGTCGGGGAGGTCCTCGCCGAAGTAACCGAGCAGGAAACGCCGCCGGCAGTCGCCGGTCTCGGCGTAACGGCGCATCATCTCCAGCCGGGTGCGTTCGACGTCGCGCCGGCGCTCGGCCAGCCGCCGGGCCAGGTCCGCCGCGGTCCGCGGGTCGGGCCCGCCGGGCGCCGGGCCGACCCGGCGCGTGCCCAGCCGTACCGCACCCGTCCTCTCCAGCAGGTCGAGCAGCATCGTCAGGCGGCGCGGCGACAACCCCGTACGCTCGCGCAGCTTCTTGCGGTCGCTGCCCGGCCCGGCCTCGGCGACCGCCTCCGCGACCCGGGCCAGCGTCTCCAGGTCCGGTACGGCCGCGGTGAAGTAGCGCTGCAGGCCCAGGTCCTCGGGACGGTAGAACAGCACCGCCCTGGCCGCCTCGCCGTCCCGGCCGGCCCGGCCGATCTCCTGGTAGTAGGCGTCCGGCGACCCCGGCACCTCGGCGTGCAGGACGAACCGCACGTCCGGCTTGTCGATCCCCATGCCGAAGGCGCTGGTGGCGACCACCACGTCCAGCTCGCCGCCCATGAATCGGCCGTGCACGTCGTCGCGCTCGGCCCGCCGCAGCCCGGCGTGGTACGCCGCCGCCCGCACGCCCGCCTCGTTCAGCAGCCCGCTCAGGCGGCCGGTCTGCCTGCGCACCGCCGTGTACACGATGCCCGGCCCCGCTTCCTCGCGCACCGCGGCGACGATCTCGGGGGCGGGATCGTCCAGCATGCGGCGTACCTCGAGCGAGATGTTGGGCCGGTCGAACCCCTGCACGATCTCCAAGGGGTCGCGCAGGCCCAGCCGTTCGGCGATTTCCGCCCGCACCGGCGGGGCCGCGGTGGCGGTCAGGGCGGCGATCGCGGGGCGGCCCAGCGCCTCGGCCACCTGACCGAGCCGCAGGTAGTCGGGGCGGAAGTCATGCCCCCACGAGGAGATCAGGTGGGCCTCGTCCACCACCAGGAGGGAGGGCTCGACGGCGGCCAGGTCGCGCACCACGTCGGGCCGGGCCAGCTGCTCGGGCGCGCAGAACAGGAACTCCGTCTCGCCTGCCCGCAGTGACTCGAAGGTCGCCCGCCGCCGGCCGGCCGGGGTGCCGGCGTCCAGGCTCGCCGCCGCCTCGTCGTGCTGGCGCAGCGCTTCGACCTGGTCGCGCTGCAGGGCGATCAGGGGTGACACCACCACGGTGGGGCCTGGCAGGAGCAGCGCGGGCACCTGGTAGATCGCGGACTTGCCGCCGCCGGTCGGCATCACCACCAGCACGTCGCGGCCCCGCGCCAGCGCGGTCATCGCGGCCAGCTGGCCCGGCCGCAGGTCGGCCAGGCCGAGTGCCTGCCGCGCCACCCGCTCGCACTCCGCGCCCGTGTCCTTCATCGGCTCTCCCTCGCACTCTGCCTCGCCGGGATGTCGTTCCTGCCCCGGCAGGCGGCCGGCATGTCATCGGAGCCGAGCCCGGCTACCAGCTCGGTTCGACCTGCGGCTCGGTTCGACCTGCGGCTCGGTTCGACCTGCGGCTCGGTTCGACCTGCGGCCCGGTTCGACCTGAGGCCTGGCCCGGTTCGGTCCGCAGCCCAGCCGTGCCGGCGGCGCATCCACCCACCTGCCCTGCGGGCGTCACGTCAACGGGGGCGCGACGGGACCCGCAGGTGGTGCGCCAGCCAGTCCGCCACCCTGGTCACGAAGCTGATCCTGTTGCCGATCCGCCGGATCTCGTGGCCCTCGTCCTGGAAGAAGAGATGATCGCAGGGCACGCCCAGGGCGGTGGCCGCCTCGACCACCTGCTCGGCCTCGTACAGCGGGACGTTGGTGTCCTGGGCTCCGTGCACCACCAGGAGGGGCGCGGCCAGCCGGTCGAGGGAGTGCAGCGGTGACAGGGCGCGCAGCAGGTCGCGGTCGGTGTCCGGGTGGCCGTACTCGCCGACCGCGGCGGCGGCGATCCAGGGCTCGGTGCGGGCGTAGAAGGTCGAGAAGTCGGCGATGCCGCTGACGGTCACGGCGGCGCGGAAGAGCCGCGGGTGCGTGACGAGCGTGGCGAGGGTGAGGTAGCCGCCGTACGACCAGCCCATGCAGGCCAGCCGGGACGGGTCGCCGGCGCCGAGGCGCACCAGCTCCGCCACGCAGTCGGCCACGTCGTTCACCGCGTCGAAGCGCAGCTCGCGGTCGTCGGCCTGGCGGAAGGCGCGCCCGTACCCGCCTGAGCCGCGCACGTTCGGGGCGAACACGCCGATCCCGGCGGCCAGCAGGTTCTGGTAGAGGGGGTTGAAGGTGGGCCGCTCCTGGTCCTCGGGGCCGCCGTGCAGGAACACCGCGAACGGCGCCGGGCCGCGCGCGTGCGGCGGCCGGTAGAGCCAGGCCGCCAGCTCCAGGCCGTCCCTGGCCCGGAAGCGCACCAGCTCGGCGCCTGCCGCCGTGGGCAGCGGGCCCGCACCGGCGGCGTGCCGGTAGCCGCCCCAGTGGTCGCCCGCGTCCAGGTCGCACAGCAGGACGTGCGAGGGCTCCTGCGGGCTCTCGGCGGCCAGCGCGGCCAGCGTGCCGTCCCAGCCGATCCGGGCCGAGGTGACCACGGCGGCGGGCGGCGGCGGGAGGTGGTGGAGCTCGCCGCTCTCCAGCTCCATGACGTCCAGCTCGGAGCGGCCGTGCGCGTTCCACACCAGCAGCGCGCGGCGCCCGTCCGCGCTGAGCGCGAGCCGGTCCAGCTCCGCGTCGCGCCGTTCGGCCAGCACGACGGCCTCGGCGCCCTGCCGTACGGCCAGCAGCGCGGCCCGGTCGCGGCCGGCGTCCGAGACCAGATAGGCGATGCGGCCGTCGGGGGAGAGGGCCCCGTCGTCGGTGGATCCGGGCAGGCCGGGCAGCAGGGGCCGTTCGCCGCTCGGCGCGTGCGCGCCGAGCGCCTCGGCGGCCAGGTCGGCCAGGAACATGCGCCGGCGGCCACGCGCGCCCCGCCGCAGCAGCATGGTCACGTGGTCCCGGCTGATGGCCACCGGCCTCAGCAGCGCGCCGGCCGCGATGACCTGGCGGCCGCCGGTGACCGCGTCGATGAGCACGGCCCGCGCCAGGCCGGTGGACGAGGTCTCGGTGACCAGGAGCGTCTCGCCCCGCCCCGTCCAGCGGACCACCCCGGCGGAGCCGCCGTCGGGGGCGGCCAGCAGGCGCAGGTCGCCGCCGTGCGGCTGGACGGTCCACACCTGGGTGTGCTCGCCGCCGCCGGGCGCCACCAGCACGGCCAGGTGCGTCCCCGTCGGCGCCCAGCTCACGTCGACCGCCGGCTGCGGCCCGGTGTCGACGGCCCACGCCTCGGCGTCGCCCTGGAGGGACTGGATCCACACCCGGGGCGAACCGTCGTGGTCGCTGATGAAGGCGACGGCGCTGTTTCCGGGCGCCAGGGCGGGGGCGCGGCAGCTCCACGCGGTCAGGCTCTCGGCCGCGGGCAGGTACGGCCGGCCACCGACGAGACTCGCGACCGCAGGCACGCGCGGCGGGCCGCCGGCCGAGCTTGTGGGCGGGCGTAGCGGGCCGCCGGCCGGTCGCGCAGGCACAGACGGCGGCCCCTCGGCCGGGTTTGCGGGCGTGGGCGGCGGCCCGCCGGCCGGGTTTGCGGGCGCGGGTGGGGGCCCGCCGGCCGGGTTTGCGGGCGTGGGTGAGGGCCCGCCGGCCGGGCCGGCGGTCGCGGGCAGGTGCGGCGGGGCGGCGGCGGGCCGCGGCGTCACACGCCGTGGGTCTGCAGCCACAGCTCCAGCAGCCCGAGCTGCCACAGCGTGTTCACGCCGGTCGTCGCCCTGTCCTGCTCGGGGTCGGCGAGCAGCCGATCCACGTAGTCCTGCCGGAACAGGCCCCGTTCGCGGGCTGCCCGGCTGGTCAGCGCGTCGCGGACGAGGTCGAGCAGGGCCCCGTCGACGTGCCGGACGGCGGGGACGGGGAAGTATCCCTTGGGCCGGTCGACGACCTCGGCCGGCAGCAGCCGCCGGGCGGCGTCCTTGAGCACGCCCTTGCCGCCGTGGGCCAGCTTGAGCTCGGCGGGGCAGGCGGCGGCCAGCTCGACCAGCTCGTGGTCGAGGAACGGCGTGCGCGCCTCCAGCCCGTGGGCCATCGTCATGTTGTCGACCCGCTTGACCGGGTCGTCCACCAGCATGGCGGTGGTCTCCAGGCGCAGCACGGCGTCCAGCGCGGTCTCGGCACCCGGCCTGGCCAGGTGGGCGCGGACGAAGTCGCCGCTGGCGTCGCGATCCAGCAGGCGATCGGGCGACAGGATCGCGGCCAGCCCGTCGTGGGGCCGGTCGAAGAACGCGCGGGCGTAGACGCCGGCGGCCTCCTCGCGGGGCACGCCGGCCAGCGGCGGGAACCAGCTGTAGCCGGCGAACACCTCGTCGGCCCCCTGCCCCGACTGCACGACCTTGACGTGCCGGGCGACCTCCTGCGACAGCAGGTAGAAGGCGACGCAGTCGTGGCTGACCATCGGCTCGCTCATCGCCCGCACCGCGTCCTGCAGCCCCTCCATCAGGCGCGCGTCCGGGATGCGGATGCGGTGGTGGTCGGTGCCGAACCGCCGGGCGACCAGGTCCGAGTAGGCGAACTCCTCGCCCGGCTCGCCGCCGGCCGGTTCGAAGCCGATGCTGAACGTGGCCAGGTCCTGCTGTCCCTGCTCCGCCAGCAGCGCCACGATGAGGCTGGAGTCCAGGCCGCCGGACAGCAGGACGCCGACCGGCACGTCGGCGACCATCCGGCGGCGCACCGCCACGCGCAGCGCGTCCAGCACGGCCCGGCGCCACTCCGTGTCGCTCAGCCCGGCATGCTCGGGCAGGGCGCCCCGGGTGTGGGACGGCTCCCAGTACCGGTGCTCGGCGCCGCCGCCGTCCGGCTCGATCACCCGTACCGTGGCGGGCGGCAGCTTGCGCACCCCGGACAGGATCGTGCGCTCGCCGGGCACCAGCGAGTGGAAGGTCATGTAGTGGTGCAGCGCCACCGGGTCGATGCCGGTGTCCACCTCGCCGGCCGCCAGCAGGGCAGGCAGCGAGGAGGCGAAGCGCAGCCGCCGGGCGTTCTCGGTCACGTACATCGGCTTGATGCCGAGGCGGTCCCTGCCCAGCGTCAGCCGCCCCGTGTCGCGCTCGTGGACGGCGAAGGCGAACATGCCCTTGAACCGGTCGACGCAGGCGGGCCCCCACCGGTGGAAGGCCTTCATCAGCACCTCGGTGTCGGAGGTGGAGTAGAACCGGTAACCCGCGCCGCGCAGCTCGTCCCGCAGCTCGCCGTAGTTGTAGAGGCAGCCGTTGAACACCACCGCCAGCCCCAGCTCGCCGTCCACCATCGGCTGGGCCGCCTTGTCCGACAGGTCGATGATCTTCAGCCGGCGGTGGCCCAGCGCGACCGGCCCCTGCGACCACAGCCCGGAGCCGTCCGGGCCGCGCTCGTGCATCGCCTCCGCCATCCGGCCGACGGCCCCGATGTCCGCCTCGGCGCCGTCGAAGCGCAACTCTCCGCTCAGCCCGCACATCTCAGGCCTCCTCAGGACGCCGCGGACCGGTACGCCGGGGGATCGTCCGCCGGCCGGTCCCACCGGCAGTCCCTGGTCTCGGTCAGCAGCAGGTCCACCACGTCGGCCAGCCGCCCCCGCCGGGCGAACGCCTGCCGCTGGCGCTGCGCGGAGCTGCCCCTGGCCAGCGCCTCCTCGATCAGTTCCGAGACCAGCCCCGCGTCACCCGAGTCCTCCAGCTGCGGCCGCAGCCCCTCGACCAGGCGCCGGATCACCACGGGCGCCGGCCGCGGCACCCCGCCCACCGGGTCGATCAGCTCACCCTCCAGCCCCGAGCGCGCCGCCTGCCAGGTCGCCGCCCGGGCCGCCTCCAGATGTACCTCCCGTTCCACTCCCCGGCGCACCGCCTCCAGCTCCCTGGCCACCAGCGCCCGGAACAGGCCGACGATCAGCACGACGTCCTGGACCCGCGGGCAGGAGTCGCAGATGCGCAGCTCGACCGTGGGCACGTGCTGCGACGGCCGGATGTCGGAGTAGATCATCCCGGGATCGGTGATCACCCCCGAGCGGATCAACTCCTTGATCATCTCCTCGTAGTCGGCGGCGGAGTCGTACTTGGCGATCGGGCCCGCCGTGGGCCAGCGCTGCCACACCAGGCTGCGGTAGCTGGCGTATCCGGTGTCGCCGCCGTCCCAGTACGGCGAGCTGGCCGACAGCGCCAGCAGCGGCGGCAGCCACGGCGTCAACCGGTGCGCCACCGCGACGGCCAGGTCGGGGTCGCTCACCTCCGCGTGCACGTGCATGCCGCAGATCAGCTGCTCCCGCGTGAGCTGCTGGTAGTCGCTCAGCATCTGCTCGTAGCGAGGCTCCGCGGAGACCTTCACCTCGTCCATCTCGACCAGCGGAGCGCTGCCCGCCGCGCTGATCCCGAGCCCCACCTCGTCGGCCTGCCGGATCAGCCGCCTTCGCAACCCGCACAGGTCACGCGCCAGATCCTCCAGCCGCCGGAAGGGCGCGCTGTTGGACTCCACCGTCGAACGCTGCAACTCCCGCGCGAAGCTGTCCTCGGGCAACGCCTCCAGCAACAGCTCGGCCCGCGCCGCCAGGCGGCGAGTGCGGACGTCGACGACGTGGAACTCCTCCTCCACTCCCACCCGGATCGCTTCCTCTTCTCCCTCCACGATCAATCACCCCCGGCTCGTCCAACTCGTGGCAGGCTTGTCTACTCCCCCGAGAACGGCCTTATGCACGTGACGATTCTTTGCACGGAACATGTTTGACGCGGGGATTTGCCAAGGTTGAGGAGGAAAGCGGCGGGTAGTCGGGCACCTCGCGAGGGAGATCGACCGTGACGAGGAGGACACCGATGCCGGCACGAGGTGAGCCGTCGGTCGCCGCCTCGGGGCAGTGGCGCGACGAGCAGGGGGTACGGCGCCCGGCGGGCGAAGCGCACGCCTGGTTCCCCGGGACGAACCAGACGCTGTGCGGGCTGCCGCTCAGCCGGTCCGGGCTGCTCCGCTTCCACCACGTGGCCTGGCCGGAGGTGTTCCCGGAGTCCGGCGGCTCGGCCGAGCAGGTCGGCGACGTGTGCCGCAGATGCGTCGCTGCCTCGGGCCGTCGCTCACACCGCGGCTGGAGCCCGCGCTGGACGAGGGACTCGCCGCGCCCCTGAGTCCCTGACGGCGCGGGCGGCGGTGTCAGCGGAAGGAGCGGCGGTAGGCGGCAGGCGTGGTGCGCAGGGCGGTGTGGAAGCGGCGGCGGAGGTTGACCGCCGAGGACAGGCCGACGCGGGTGGCGATGGTCTCGACGGGCAGGTCGGTCTCCTCCAGCAGCGCGCGGGTGGCGGCCAGGCGGCGTTCCAGCAGCCAGCGGGCGGGCGGGACGCCGAGCTGGGTGGCGAACTGGCGGGTGAGGGTACGGGCGGAGACGCCCGAGAAGGCGGCCATGTCCTCGACCGTGATCTGGTCGGACAGACGGGAGAGGAGCCATTCGAGCAGCGGGGCCAGCGAGTCCGGCATGGGGCCGGTGGTGGGGAGGGGAGGGTACTGGCGCTGGCAGCCCTCCCGGTGCGGACCGGCGGCGAGCTGGCGGCCGATGCGCATGGCGTGGGCCGCGCCGTGCTCCTGCAGCACCTGGTGCAGGCAGAGGTCGCTGGTGGCGGCCGAGGCCCCGGCGGTGGCGACGTCGCCGTGATCGACGTAGATGACGGTGTCGTCGAGGATGACGCGGGGGTGGCGGGCGGCGAGCTCGGCGGAGAGCTCCCAGTGGACGGAGGCGCGGCGGCCGTCCAGGAGGCCCAGGGCGGCGGGGATGAAGATCCCGGCGCAGACGGCGATGACGCGGGCACCCCGGGCGTGGGCGCGTGAGACGGCGTGGAGCACGGCGGGGGAGGGGGCGATGGTCCAGCCCGCGACGAGCACGGTGTCGGCGTCGCCGAGGGCTTCGAGGCCGTCGTCCACCTGGATGGGGACGCCGAGGGTGGTGGGGAGCGAGCCGGGGCGCTCGGCGCACAGCCGGAAGCTGTAGTGCTGGGGGATGTCGGGCCCGTGGTAGCCGAAGACGGCGGAGGCGGCGGTGACCGGGTAGAGCTCCTGGTTCGGGGCGACCAAGGCGACCACGCGATGCGGGCCGGAAGGTGTCGGGGGCGTTTCCGGGGATTCCGCAGGCATGGCGCGAATGTACCTCATGATGTCATCTGGGACACCGGCGCTCTGATCTGGAAATATCCAGAATTGGAGCTCATGTGGACGAGGAACTTCACCCTCTACTTCGGTGCCCGCACGATCTCGCTGCTCGGCGACGCGATGATGCCCGTCGCCTCGGCGCTGGCGATCGGGAAGGTTTACGGGATCGCGGGCGTCGGCTACGTGCTCGCGCTCTGGACCGCGTCGGCCGTGCTGGTCATGTTGTTCGGCGGGGTCGTCGCCGACCGGATCGGCGCCCGGCGCGTGATGATCGGCGCGGACGTGGTCAGGGTCGTCACCCAGGGGGTCGTGGCCGTCGCCTTCCTGGACGGCGCTCCGCCGTACCCCCTGCTGCTGGTGATGGCGTTCCTGTCGGGCACGGCCGCCGGGATGTTCGAACCGGGCGTCAACGGCATGGTCCCCCTGGTCGCCACGGACCCGCAGCGGGCCAACGCGACCCTCAAGCTCGCCGAGGCGGTCACCCAGCTCGCGGGTCCCGCGCTGGCGGGAGTCCTCATCGTCGTCGGCGGGCCGGTCTTCGTCTACACGGTGGACGCCGCGACGTTCCTGGTCAGCGGGGTGGGCCTGCTGCTGGTCCGGGTCGCCGTGCCCAGGCCGGGGCCCTCCGACGTGCTGAGCGACCTGCGCAGGGGCTGGGAGGAGTTCAGGGCCAGGAGCTGGATGTGGTCGGTCATCCTGGTCTGGGTGTTCTGGGGCGTGCTGGTGATCGGACCGTCCGTGCCGCTGGCGTCGCAGGTCATCGGGGCCGACTACGGCTGGGTGATGGCGGCGCTCGGCCTCGGCACCGTCCTGGGCGGGTTGGTGGCGATCAGGTTCAGGCCGCGCAGGCCGCTCGCGGCCGGGGCGGTGGCGCTGAGCGGGTACGTGGCGGTTCCGCTGACGGTCGCGCTCGGGCTGCCGTTGCCGGTGCTGATGGCCGGGCACCTGCTCGGCGGGTGCGCGTGGGCGTTCTGGTCGGTGATGTGGTCGACCAGCGTGCAGACGCAGATCGCTCCGGACGTGCTCAACCGGGTCAACGCCTACCAGGTGGCCGGGTCGGTCGCGGGCATGGCGGCCGGGCAGGCGCTGGCCGGTCCGGTCACCACGCTGGTCGAGCCGCGCGCCTTCATGCTGGGGTCGGCCGTGGTGGCGGTCGGCGTGGTGGCGGCCCTGCTGCTGATCAAGCCGGTCAGGCGGCTCGGCCGGGAGCCTCAGGGGGCCGCAGGCCGGTCGGTCCCGGCCCGAGCCGGCTCGCCGACGTAGCCGCTCACCCCGCATCGGAGCTGCGGGATGATCACAGGAGGCGTACCGTGGGTTCACCACAAGATCGAAAGGTGTGCCGTGTCCATCCCCCTCACCGCGTTATTGCTGGCCTCGTCACTCGTTTCGCCGTCCGCCGCGCTGCCCGCGTGCCCGCAGATCTTCGGGCACGGCGGCTACCCCACCGGCGCCAACGCCTGGGAACGGGACCAGATCCGCCAGCCCAACAACCCCACGGCCATCCGCCAGTACAAGGCGTGGGGCTCGTCAGGCGTCGAGGCCGACCTGCAGCTGACCAGGAACGGCACCAAGGCCGTCATGTGGCACAACACCTCCACCTGGGGGTTGACGGGCACGAAGAAGAACATCACCGAGATCTGGTGGGCGACCGGCGACACCAAGCTCGACGGCCGGACCATCACCCGCGGTCCCTTCCAGGGCGAGACCGTCCACACCTTCCGCGAATGGCTGGCCGCGATGAGGTCGGCCGGCATGGTCGGGCTGGTGGAGATCAAGCCCGAGGCCCGGCAGTCGCTGTTCAGCACGGACGCCGCGATCAAGGCGCGGGCATGGGCGGAGGTTCTCGACCCCGTCAGGGAGAACCACCGGTCGCAGGAGATCATCCTGTACTCCCACGACAGCGGGATCGCCGCCGAGCTCAGGACCCGGGTGACGGCCGCGGGCATGACGCAGGTGCTCAGCGGCGGCCCGATCTGGCCCGACGTCACCAGGTGGGAGGAGCCGCCGCCCCCGTGGCAGCTGAACGAGAACGCGTGGAAGGCCGCGCTCCAGAGCGGCGCCAGGCGGATCGCCACCGACTACCCGTCCCAAATGCGGGCCTGGCTGGTGGGCAAGTGCCAGTGAGGGCGAGGCAGGCCCCGGGCGACGTGCGGCCGGGCGCACGTCGTCCGGATGCCCGGACGAGCCGACGGCCTATTTCCCCGTATTTCCGTATCATTGGGGCATGAACGCTGGGCTTCCGGAACCCGTCCGCCGTGATGAGTGGCGCGTCTCGCATGACGAGCGCGAAGCGGTGGTAGAACGACTGAACACGGCGGCGGCCGAGGGCCGGATCGACCTGGGCGAGCTGGACACGCGGCTGGAGCTGGCGTTGAGCGCCAAGACGTACGCCGATCTGGCGCCCCTGACCGCCGATCTGCCGCCGGACGTCCCGGTGAATCAGGAGCCGCTGGTCGTCAAGGGCGGCATGAACGGCGCGACGCGTTCCGGGCGCTGGGACGTGCCCGGGCGCATCACCGTGTACGGCGGGATGGGCGCGGTCAAGCTCGACTTCACCCAGGCCGAGTGCCGGCTGCCCGAGGTCCGGATCGAGGCGCAGGGCCAGATGGGCGGCATCACGATCATCATCCCCGACGGCTGGGCCGCGGAGACCTCCCGGATGGACGGGGGCATGGGCGGCTTCACGGACAAGACCACGCCGCAGCGGCTCCCCAGGACGCCGCTGATCCGCCTCACCGGCAGCGGCGGCGCGGGAGGCGTGGTCATCCGGCACCCCAACACCTGGGAACGCCGTAAGCAGCGGCGCCTGCAGGGGAATTGAGGGCCGGGCTCGCGGCCCGAACCTGCTGACCGGTAAAACTCGCAGATCATGACATCGGCGGTCACAACCCGACATTGGAGGCGGCGGAGGGCCGTGCCGTGAGAAGATCGAGATCATGATTGCACTGCCTGGCTCAGGCCGTCGCGGCGTTCTCGCCTGCTCGCCGGCCGCCGACACGTCCGTGACGTCCCTGGCGCGGCCGGCGCTGCTCGGCCTTACGGGCCTGGCCGGTCACGCGAGGCTGCGAGGCCGTGCGGCGCTGCCCGGCCATGCCGGGTGCGCGGCCGTGACCGCGAGGGCGGGGACGGCCGAGTGCTGAGCCTGCCCCGAACAGACGCCGCCGCCCCGACGATCCCGCCCGCCGCCCTCCCGGCGACCGGCGAGGAGCAGGGCACGGGGCGTCCCGAGAGCGCGGTGCCCGACGGGCCGCGTACGACACCGGTTGCCGACGAGTGGCGCCTGGCGGCGATGGTGGAGGAGCGAGGTGAGACCGGGGTGGCGCAGGCCGTTCCGGAAGAGGCCGTGACGGATCCGGCGGTGCTCAGCGTGGGGCGGATCGGCGGGTTGCGGCCGCGCCGCCGTCCCGGCGACGGAGGCGAGGCGTCGGGCGCCGACGTCGACCTGGTCGACTCCCTGGCACCGGCCACCCGGCGCACCGTGGCCGCCTGGCTGCTGGACAAGCAGTCCGCGGCCACCCGGCAGACCCGGCTGCAGGTGCTGGCCGCGTTCGTGCGCTGGCTGCGCAGCGTGGACCCGGCGATCGAACTGCTCGCGGTCACCGGCGCCCACCTCGACGCCTACTGCGACGCCGCCCGCGCCGGGACGCTGACCATCGGCGTGCGCAACCCGGGCAGGCCGCTGTCGAGCGCGACGGTGTCCAGGAAACGGGCCGTGCTGTCGTCGTTCTACACCTTCGCCTGGCGCAGCGGCGTCGTGCGGCACGACCGCACCGCCACCGTGCCGCGCCCGGCGCCTGCCCGCGACCGCGACGTGCTGAGCCGCGAGGAGCGGCGGCTGCTGCGCGAGGGCGCCGCCCGGCTGGCCGCCGAGGGCAGGTCCGCCGAGGCCGCGGCCGTCGCGCTGCTGGACGCGACGGGCGCGCCCGTGTCCGCCCTGGCCGGGCTGACCGTGCAGGACCTGCGGGCGGTGACGGCCGGCGAGCCCGCCGTCGTGACCGTGCACGACGGGCGCGGCGACCTGGTGGCCTTCCCGGTCCCGCCGCTGGCCCGCTCGCTGCTGCGCGCCCTGGCAGCCGCCCGTACGGCCGGGGAGCCGCTGCTCAGGCAGCCCGACGGCCATCCGGTGGACGTGCAGTGGCTCAGGAAGGCGCTCACGGACGCGGCTCTCGCGGGCGGCGTCCCGCGCGAGCGGGCGAAGCTGCTGGACCCGCACCTGATGCGCGCCACCACCGTGACGGAGCTGCTGCGCGACCAGGCGAGCTGACCGCGACCTCTGGCAGCGACGGCACCACGAGGTCGAACGCGAGCGCCGGGTCGAGCCCATGCCCGCGCGGCCTTGCGGTCCCCGGACATCTCCAGCAGGTGCGCGCGGGCGGCATGGAGGCGGCGGTCGCGGGCCAGGCGCGGATCGTCCAGGGCGTCCAGCAGTGCCCGGCCCGCCGCCGGCCCTTCGGCCATGGCCACGGCGTGGTTCAGCCGGGCGATCGGGCCGGGCGAGGCCCGCATCAGCAGCCGGTACAGGCCGACGATGCGCGGCCGGCTTTCACGGTCCGGGCAGGTTCTCCGGCGGCCGGTTGGCGGGTGAGCGTGGGGCGATCAGCCCGGTCTCGTAGGCGAGGACGACCGCCTGCACCCGGTCCCTGAGGCCGAGCTTGGACAGGATGCGCGCGACATGAGTCTTCACTGTCGTCGGGCTGAGGACCAGCCGGTCAGCGAGTTCGGCGTTGCTCAGCCCGGTGGCGAGCAGGCGCAGCACCTCCAGTTCCCGGGGTGTCAGCTCCGACAGGTCCCCATGGACGGCTGGGCCGGCGTCGTCGCGGCGGGCGAACCGCTCGACCAGGCGGCGGGTGATCGCCGGTGCGAGCAGGGCGTCGCCTGCGCGCACCAGGCGCACCGCGGCCACCAGGTGCTCGGGCGTGACGTCCTTGAGCAGGAAGCCACTGGCCCCTGCGGTGAGCGCGGCGTAGACGTAGTGGTCGAGGTCGTACGTGGTCAGGATGAGCACGCGGGTCTCGCCCGCGCCTGCTGCCATGATCTGCCGGGTGGCCTCGAGGCCGTCCATCTGCGGCATCCGGATGTCCATGAGCACGACGTCGGGCCGAGTACGCCGGACGGCGGCGACGGCTTCTGCTCCGTCGGCAGCCTCGGCCGCCACGTCGATGCCGTCGGCGGTGAGGATCATCCCGAACCCGCTGCGGACCAACGCTTGGTCGTCGGCGATGACCACGCGCAGAGGCCGGTTCACCTGGTCGTCCACGGAACCCGCGCCGTGATCCGATAGCCCCCGCCGCTCCGCGGCCCGGCCTGCAGGGTGCCGCCGTAAAGGGCAAGGCGCTCCCGCAGCCCGATCAGGCCCCGGCCCTGGCCGTCTCCGGCGCGCGTCGTCCGGCTGCCGCCGGTGTCGGTGACCTCGATCTCCAGGCAGTCGCCGCGGTGGCCGATGCTGACGGACGCCTGCGCGCCGGCCGCGTGTTTGATCGTGTTGGTCAGCGCCTCCTGGACGACGCGGTAGACGGCCAGCTCCACCCCGGGCGGCAGCGGGCCGGGCGGTGGAGAGATCTCGACGCTGACCGGCACCCCGGCTGCTCGTACCCGTTCGATCAACGAGTCGAGCTGGTCGAGTCCCGGCTGCGGTTCGAGCCCGTCGGCGCTGCTGCCGGCCCGCTCGCTCTCCGGTCCGGCGAGCAGGCCCATGACATGGCGTAGTTCGGCCATGGCGGCCCGGCCGCCGGCTTCGACCGCCAGCATGGCCTGCTTCGACCGGGAAGGGGCCGTGTCCATCACCTTGCGTGCCGCTCCGGCCTGGATCACCATCACGTTCACATTGTGGGTGACGACGTCGTGGAGTTCCGCGGCGATCCGGGAGCGCTCTTCCTGGACGGCCTTGCGCATGGCCTCCTCCTGCGCCCGCTCCAGGTCGGCGAATCGACGGCGGCCCGCCTCGAGCCGCTGCCGCCAGGAGCGGACGAAGCTCGCGGCGACTCCGGCGCTCATCACCACCACGAACGGCCCCAGCCAGCTCGGCAACGCCGGGACGGAGTCCCGGAAGGCGACGCCCGCCAGCACGGTGGCGAGGACGAGCCCGCCGACGGCCGGCACCCGGTGAGGGCTGTGGGCCACGGAGCCATAGGCGGCGATGGCGAACGCCACCACGGTGATCCACGTCGCGTCGTCGTGGGTGGCCAACGCCGCGGCCAGCACCGTCCAGAAAGTGATCAGCGGGTACAGCCGTCGCACTGCCAGCGGCAGAGCCGTCAGGACCACCAGGAGCGGGAGCGGACCTGGATCCTCCTGGCGGCCGGCGGGGGCGACGGGCCGTTCCCCGCGGTCAGGCGGGGCATCGCTGCTTCGTGGCGGTGGAGAGGGCCGCAGTTGCAAGGGCTCCAAGAAAGAGGGCTGTCGGCCGTCGAGGCGATGGGTGCCGTCCGCGGCGCCCGCTGTCGCGGCCACGGCGACGACGGTCAGGGCGATCGCGAGCAGCAGGTCGGCGAGGAGCGACCGGCGCGAGGGCGCAGCGGGTTCCCGTACAGGCCATAGCACATCCGGCCGCGATCGCCACCATGCACGTCTTCTGCTCACTGTCGTCACTGATGCATTGTCCCGGCCGCATGGCACGTCCCGCGTCAGCCCCGGTGACCGGATCCGACCTCCGCCAGAAGTACATCGCAAGGATGACGCCGCCGAGCGATCCTCCCCGAGAAGGGCTCGATATCGGCAACACAGCCGACGCGGACGAATCTCGCCGGCCCCTAGCGTCGTTGTCGCCACCGGCCGCCGGCACAGGTCCCGTCGAGGCGGCCCCATCAGGAAGGACAGTCCGTTGGCTCATGCGATGGAGAGAATGGGCATGCGCAATCCAGCCTCAGGGCACGGCACCGGCGCGGGGACACCGACGCCGCCCCGCCGGATCCGCCGAGGCACCACCGCCGTCGCGGCCCTGCTCGCCTTCGCGGCCGCCACCTCCTGCGCCTCCACATCAGGTCCGCTCGTCCCCGGTTCCCCCTCGCGCCAACCGTCGCTCGGCTCCGCCGCATCTGTCACCGCATCTGTCGCCGCCGATCCGTCGCCCACCCGGACCGGCACGCCACACCTGCCCGAACCGACCGGATCCCAGCCGGTCGGCACCACGTCCCTGCACCTCAAGGACACCTCCCGCGCCGACCCCTGGGTTCCCGCTGCGAAGGCGAGGGAACTCATGATCTCCCTGTGGTACCCGACCAAATCCCGCAGCGGGAAGCGGGCCCCGTACATGACGGCGAAGGAATCAGAGCTCATCCTGAAAGGCGAGGACATCCCCGGCGTGCCGTACGACGCCTTGAGCACAACGCGGACCAACGCCTTCAGCGACACCAGACCGGCAGGACGCGAACACAGCCTGCCCCTGGTGGTCCTCTCCCCAGGCTTCACCGAACCCCGCGCCTCGCTCACCGCCCTGGCCGAAGAGCTGGCCAGCAGGGGCTACGTAGTGGCCGGCATCGACCACACCTACGAGAGCCTGGCCACGACCTTCCCTGACGGCCGGGTCACCACGTGTGTCGCCTGTGAGGCCCGCAAGGACCAGATGTTCTGGAACAAGGTAGGCCAGAGCAGAGCGGCCGACGTCACCTTCGTCCTCGACGAACTGACCGGCGCGCACCCCGTCTGGAAGGGCGCCTCGCTGATCGCCCCGTCCCGGATCGCGATGGCCGGGCACTCCGCAGGAGGCGCGAGCGCCATCGCCGCCATGCTGAACGACACCCGCGTGCGTGCCGGCCTCAACATGGACGGCACCACCTTCTCCCCGATCCCGGACAGCGGGCTGTCGCGGCCGTTCCTCTTCCTGGGCACGCAGGCCATGCACAGCCCGGCAGGCAAGGACACCACGTGGGACCGTGACTGGGCGCGGCTGACCGGATGGAAGCGCTGGCTCGTGGTGACAGGGGCAGAACATGCCTCCTTCACCGACACCGCCCTGCTGGTGGAGCAGCTCGGTATCCACCGCAATCCCGGCCTGTCCGCAGAACGCGCGGTCGAGATCACCCGCAGCACCGTGCGAGCCTTCCTCGACCTGCACCTGCGCCACAAGCCCCAGCCCCTGCTGGACAAGCCCTCAACGCGGTACCCCGAGGTCAAACGGTGTGACGTCAAGCAGCAGAGCTGCGCTTAGACAACCGCCGAGCACCCGGCCGGCTGCGCATGTCCAACCGTGGGTACGGCATGCGGCGGTACAGCGGCCGAGGTCCACGGCGCGAGAACGTTGACAGCTGAGCCGGCGGCTGGCTGAATGGACGTCCGCGCCTGGAAGGAAACCCTTGCGTCTCGGTCGCCCTCTCGCCGCCACCATGCTCGTGGCCGCCGCCTTATCCGCCCCGCAGCCTGCGCAGGCGGCCGCGTTCAAGCATCCCGGCGTCCTGGTCAGCCGCGCTCAGCTCGACTTCGTCAGAGCCAACCTCGGCAACGAACCGTGGAAGTCTGCCTGGGAAGCCCTGCAACGCAGTTCCGATGCCTCGCTGTCCTACACGGCCAAGCCCCGCGCCGTCGTGGAGTGCGGTATGTGGGGGAACCCCGACCACGGCTGCTCGGACGAGCGTCAGGATGCCAACGCGGCCTACACACACGCCCTGCAGTGGTACCTCACCAAGGACCCCCGCTACGCGAAGAAGGCGATCCAGATCATGGACGCCTGGTCAGCCGTGATCACCGAACACACCGGGAGCAACGCGCCGCTGCAGACCGGCTTCGCGGGCGCCAACTTCTCCCGCGCCGCCGAGCTCATCAGGCACACCTACTCCGGCTGGACCCAGGCCGGCCGGTTCGCCGGCAAGCTGCGCACCGTGTACCTCCCGACCGTGATCGCCGGAAGGCCCGACAACCAAGGCAACTGGGAACTGATCATGACCGATGCCGCCATCGGCATCGCCGTGCACCTGGACGACCGGGCCTCGTTCGACCGGGCGGTCACGACCTGGCGCGGCAGGCTCCCCGCCTACATCTATCTCAAGACGGACGGCTCGCTGCCCAAAGCGCCACCGAACAGCAAGCACGACACCGAAGCCGAGATCATCGAATACTGGCACGGGCAGACCACGTTCGTGAACGGCCTCACCCAGGAAACCTGCCGTGACTTCGGGCACACGGGATGGGGGCTCGCGGCCATCTCCCACGTCGCAGAGACGGCCCGCCACCAGGGCGTGGACCTGTACGCCACGGCCAAGCACCGGCTGCGGTTCGCGATGGATTTCCACGCTCGCCTGCAACTGGGCGCGCCGGTGCCGTCGTGGCTGTGCGGCGGAGAGGTCACCCCCGGCCTCGGGCCGAACCTCGAAGTCGGCTACAACGCGCTGCACCAGCGTCTCGGATACGACATGCCCCATGCCGAGAAGTGGGTGAAGCAGAAGCGCCCGGTCGGTGCCTCGCGCTTCCTGGCCTGGGAGACCCTCACCCACGCGAAGAACCCGCGCTGAACCCGCGCTGAACCCGCGCTGGGCCGCGATGAGCGGGTCGGCCACGCCGGACCTCGCCCCCGACGGCGTGGCCGACATGTCTGCAGAGGTCTCCGTCTGGTCGAGCCCGGCAGGGGCCCGGACCGTACGACGTCTGGGCCCGCCCGGGACGGGAGTCTCAGGGCAGGACGCCCGTTGCCGGCCACCCTGCGGCGGTGGAGGTCAGGGGAGGACGCCCGCCGCCTCCCCCGGGAGGGTCAGGCTCGCGACCTCGCCGTACTTCTTCAGCAGCCGGGCCTTCCCCGTCCCGACGTTCACGGCGTAGAGCGCCCAGCCGCCCTTGCCGGAGTACCTGACCTCGACCTCCGTCGCGTTGTGCCAGCGGGTGGGGTGGACGATGCCGCGGTTCGAGGGCAGCCCGCTGACCGCGACCTGCCGGCCGGTCCGCCCGGTCTTGACGTCGAGCACGGTGAGCATCGGCCTCGCGGCACGGACGTCCTCGCCGTCGATCGCGACCACCGTGCGCCCGTCCGGGGCGAGCTCGCTGGGCGCGATGAACCTGCCGTCGAACCGCACCGGCTTGCCGCCCCCGGCGACCGGCATGAACCACAGGTCCGTCTTGATGTAGCGGATCCACTGGACCACGCCGTCCTTGATGGTGACCGGCTCGTACTTGCCGTTGATCGTGGTGCGCTTCCCGGTCCGCGTGTCGATGAGCCGGCCCGGGTACCTGGTGCCCTCCCGCGGGTCGAAGACCAGGTAACGGCCGCCGTCGGACACCGCCAGCATGGAGCCGACCTCGATCTCCTCCTCCGGCAGCGGCACGGTCACCTCTGCCCCGGTCACCATGTCGCGCACCACGTGCGCCTGGGCCTGCCTGCTGTAGTACGCGAACGTGTGCCCGTCCCGGCTGAGCGCGACGGGAGCGTCGTGGTTGCCGGCGGTGTGGACGAGCGCCTGCGGCACCCGGTACGTCTTCCCCGCTGCCGTGACGACCCGCCACTCCACGTCGTCGCAGTCGATGCCGCGCGGCTCGGCGACCCTCTTGCACGGCGTGCGGTACGCGTGGCTCAGCACCCCCACGTTCCCTCCGGGCAGGTCGGGCACCACGGCCGTCTGCTGCGGTACGGGAGGGGCGGCGCCCCACCGCCACGGCAACGCCACGGCGGCGCTGGTCAGCCCCACCACGGCCGCCGTCGCGGCGGCGGCCAGCGCGATCGTGGCCCGCCGCCGGCGCCGGTGCCCGGCGATGGCCGCGTCCAGCAGGTTCACCTGGGGTGCTTCGGCGGCGATGCCGTCGAGAGCCGAGCGCAGCCGCGTCATCGGGTCACCTCCGCGATCTCGGGGTCGTTCAGCAGGTGCGCCAGCTCGGGAGCGATCGTACGCAGCCGGGCCAGCGCGTGATGCGTCTGGCTCTTGACGTTGCCGATGGAGCAGCCCAGCACCTCCGCCGTCTGCGCCTCGGTCAGGTCCTCCCAGAACCGCAGCACGATCACGGCGCGCTGCTTGGGGCCCAGCTTGGCCAGCGCCTGGCGCAGCACGATGCGGTCGAGCGCGGCCTCGTCGGAGGAGGCGGCCCGCTCGGGCACGTCGGCGCTCGGCAGCTCGGGGCGCGGCCTGCGCCGCCAGGAGATGTACTGGTTGACCAGCGCCTTGCGGGTGTAGGCCTCGGGACTGCCGTCCCTGGCCAGTTTGGCCCACTGCCCCACGACCTTGATCAGGACGCTCTGCAGCAGGTCCTCGGCGAGATGGGCGTCTCCCGTGAGCAGGTACGCCGTCCGCATCAGCGCTTGCTGGCGGGCGAGCACGAACTCGCGGAAGCCGTCATGACGGTCCAATGTGATCTCCTCTCGCCCGTTGCCAACGCCACCCGCGGGACGAAAGGTTGTACCCGGCAGCCGGAAGGGGACCGGCGGATGCCGGCAGGCACGGCCGCCCGGGCCGGTGTCCCCGGCCCGGGCGGCGTTGACCGGCGGGCTGTCACCCGAGGCGGGCGAGCTCCTCCTGGCTCAGCTCCAGGGAGGCGGCGGCGGCCGAGTCGACGATGGTCTCCGGGCGGCTGGCGCCGGGGATCGGGATGACGACCGGGCTGCGGGCCAGCTCCCAGGCCAGGCAGACCTGCTGCGGGGTGACGCCGTGGGCGTCGGCGATCTCGGTGAAGGCGGCGTTGAGCTCGCGCAGCTCGCCGGTGCGGCCGATGCCGCCGAGCGGCGACCACGGCAGGAAGGCCAGCCCGAGCTCGGCGCACACGTCGATCTCCGGCTCGCTGGAGCGGAACCGCGGCGAGTACTCGTTCTGCACGCTCACCAGGCGCTCGCCCAGGATGTCGTGGGCGAGCCTGATCTGCTCCGGGTTGGCGTTCGAGATGCCCGCGAACTGGATCTTGCCCGCGTCGTGCAGCTCCTTCAGCGCCCCGATCGTCTCCTCGTACGGCACCTTCGGGTCGGGCCGGTGGTGCTGGTAGAGGCCGATGCTGTCCACCCCGAGCGCCTTCAGCGAGCGGTCACAGGCCGCCCGCAGGTACGCCGGGCTGCCGTCCACGTCCCAGCCGCCGGGCGTGCGGGTGTGCCCGCCCTTGGTCGCGACCAGCACCGCGCCGGTGTCGCCGCCCCACAGGGACAGGGCCCGGGCCACCAGCCGCTCGTTGTGGCCGACGTCCTCGTGGGACGGCGTGTAGGCGTCGGCCGTGTCGATCAGGGTGATGCCGGCGTCGAGGGCGGCGTGGATCGTCCTGATCGACTGCTCCTCGTCCGGCATGTGACCGGCCACCGACATGGGCATGGCCCCGAGCCCGATGGCTCCGACCGGCCGGTCGCCGATGGTGCGCGTTGTCATGGTGTTGTGCATGGGACCCAGCCTGGCTCCTGGAGCGCACTCCAGGTCAACCGAAATCCCGCTCATCTGTCAAACGGTTGACACGCTGGACCTGGCCAGCGCGGGTGCCGGGCTCACCTGCCGCCCGAGATGTGCTCGTCGGCGCCGCGGTAGGTGTAGAGGTCGTCGACGAACTTGCGCTTGAGTGCCGGGACCCGGCCGGTCACCCCGAAGTAGGCGCGCGTCATCGCCAGCACCGCGCGGCCGATGACCGGCTTGTGGATGGCGGCGTCGCCGTCCATGCGGGCCAGCGAGTCCCGCACGCGGGCGAAGCCGTACGGGATCATCTCCCGCTCGTACGCGGCCACGGCGTCGAGGACCTGCTTGCCGCTGGTGAGCTCCCGGCACAGCAGCATGGCGTCGCGCAGCGCGGTGTTGGCACCGACGCCCTGGCCCGGTGTCATGGTGTGGATGGCGTCGCCGAGCAGGGTGACGTTCGTGCTCCGCCACGGCTCGACGGGCACGGAGGTGCGGATGTTGACGGGGAAGCAGGTCTCCGGCTCCGCCAGCGCGAACAGCCTGCGCAGATCGGGGTGCCAGCCCTGCGTCATGCCGAGGGCCACCTCCACCAGCTCCTTGCCCCCCATCCGCATGACGCCGGCGGGGAACTTGCGGGCCGCGGCCGACAGGCCCCAGTTGATGTAGTCGCGGGTGTTGTCGTAGAGCAGGCCGGGCCAGCGCTCGATCAGCTCCCGCTCGTTGCCGCCCACGCCGTGCTTGAGCCCGCCGTCCCGGTCCCACTTGAACTCCATCACGTGCCAGATGCAGAACAGGCCGCCGGGGGCGAACACCGAGGAGATCCCGTGGAACATCTCGGGCGTGAGCAGGGCCCGGGTCTCCTCGGTGACCGGCACCTTGGCGGAGATGGCCACGATGCCGGAGTCCTCGATCCTGGCGTGCGGCAGGTACTGGCGGCGCACGCGGGAGCCGGTGCCGTCGGCGGCCACCAGCAGGTCGCCCGTCGCGCTGGTGCCGTCGGCGAAGTGGGCGGTGACGGTGCCGTCGCCGTGGCGCTCGTAGCGGGTGAACTCCTTGCCGAAGTGGACCACGTCCTCCATCCCCGTCAGCAGGATCTGGCGCAGCGTCATCCGGGAGACCGAGCGCTCGCTGTTGACGGGGTCGTCGTCGGGCCGCAGCGGGAACGAGGCGGTGACGTCGCGCTTCTCGGTCAGGACGTTGAAGTGGCGGGGAGCGCGGGCGCAGGTGGCGACGAAGGTGTCGAACAGCTCGGGCGGCAGGCACGCGCGCAGGGCCCGGTTGCCCGCGGAGTCGATGCCGACGCGGTAGCCGTACAGGTTGTCGGCCCGGGTGCGGTCGCGTTCGTAGACGGCGACCGACACGCCGGCCCGCCGCAGGCCGTGAGCCAGGCACATGCCGCCGGTGCCCGCACCGATCACGATGACGTGCATGGAAGTCTCCTTGAAGGTCATGTATCTTGATGGTCGAGACATATTTATCTTGAAAGGCGAGAAGCTTGAATGTCAAGTGAAAAGCTGGGTGAGCTGAGGGCCGCCGTCGCTCAGGAGATGCAGCACATGCAGGCGGCGGTGGACGCCTACGACGAGGCCGCCGCGATCTTCCTCGGCGTGAACCGCACCGACCTGCGCTGCCTGGAGATCCTGGGCACCCAGGGCCCGGTCACGCCCAGCGTCCTCGGCCCGGCGCTCGGCCTGACCACGGGCAGCGTCACCGCGATGCTCGACCGGCTGGAGAAGCTGGGCTACCTCACCCGCTCGCCGGACCCGTCCGACCGGCGCAAGGTCGTCGTGCGGATCACCGAGGAGGCGGCCGCGAGGACGTGGGAGCTGTACGGGCCCATCGCCACCGAGGGGGAGGCGGTGATGGCGGAGTTCGGCGCCGCCGAGCTGGAGCGGGTGCGGCTCTTCCTGCGCCGTTCCCGGGAGCTGTACGAGCGGCACCTCGAACGCGTCCGCGCCGAGCCGGCGAAACAGGGACGGCGGGGGCCGCGCGGCTGAGGGCCGGTCGTCCCGCGATCGGCCCGCCCTTTCGTTTTCCGGCCGAACGGCGGCTGAGCGGTTCGTCGCCTGACCTGACCGGCGCGGCGTCGGCGGGCGATGGTGGAGGTGGCTCCAGCGGGTCCCCGGGCGAGGGAAGGGCGTGGCGCGATGCAGACCATGGGTCGTGATCCGGCTGCCCGGCGCGCCGAAGGTCCCAGTCTCGTGGAGCGGGTGACGGAGGTGCGTGCCGCCGCGGAGAGGCTCCTGCTCCAGGCGCGCGACATCCGGGCCGACTCCAGGCGCATCGAGGCCGCGGGGCGGAGGATCCGCCACGATCTCGCCGCGCAGCGCGAACGCCTCAGAGCCGGCTGCTTCGCGATCCGCCTGCGACGCGCCGAGCGGGGATGGGGCGAGTCCGCGTGGCTGTGAGGCGCCCCTGATCGGCGGACCCGGACGGTGAGCGGCCC
Organism: Nonomuraea sp. NPDC050202; assembly: GCF_040656115.1. Lineage (NCBI taxonomy): Bacteria > Bacillati > Actinomycetota > Actinomycetes > Streptosporangiales > Streptosporangiaceae > Nonomuraea > Nonomuraea sp. NPDC050202. The sequence continues at coordinate 42,817 of NZ_JBFALF010000022.1, forward strand.
TCGCGAGCATGGCGGCGGCCGGAAACGTGCCCTTGACAATCGTGTCACCGGGCAAGCACAGTACTAGCCACCGCTGACTACGTAGTCAGACGCGAGGAGCTGCGCATGTCCGAGACCAGACGCAGGCCTCCTGGCAGCACGGACGTCGCCAGGCTGGCCGGGGTGTCGCAGAAGACGGTCTCGCGCGTGATGAACGGCGAGCCGTACGTGAGCGACGAGATCCGCGAGCGGGTCCTCGCGGCGGCGCGCGAGCTCGGCTACCGCCGCAACACGGCGGCCCGCGCGCTCAACCTGGGCCGCTTCCACCGCATCGGCGTGGTCTCGCTCGGCAGCACCCTGTACGGCCCCGCCTCGCAGCTCATCGAGCTGGAGCGGCGGGCCAGGGCGATCGGTTACGCCTTCAGCGTGGTGAACACCCTCGAAGGCGACGACAGCGGCGTGGCCAGGGCCGTGGAGTCGCTGCTGGAGCAGGGCGTGGACGGCATCGTGCTGTCCGAGCCGATCGACGTCGGCGAGCAGTTGCGCATCGAGCCCGGCGTGCCGGTGCTCAGCCTGGGGCCGCTGCCCGGGCTCGCGGGCCCCGACGTGATCATCAACAGCCCGTCCAACGTGGACGCGGGCCGCGAGGCCACCGAGCACCTGCTCGGCCTCGGCCACGCCACCGTGTGGCACGTCGCGGGCCCCGGGCGGTGGTGGGCCTCGCGGGAGCGCGTGCGCGGCTGGCGCGCGGCCCTGGCCGCGGCCGGCGCCCCCGAGCCGCCGATGCTCGAAGGCGACTGGACGCCTGCCTCCGGCTACGCGGCCGGCCGGGTCCTCGCGGCGGATCCGGAGGTCACGGCGGTGTTCGTGGCCAACGACGACATGGCGATCGGCGTGCTGCGCGCCCTGGCCGAGGCCGGCCGCGCGGTGCCCGAGCAGGTGAGCGTCATCGGGATGGACGACATCCCGGCCGCCGCGTACCTGTCGCCGCCCCTGACCACCATCCGGCAGGACTTCGCGGCGTCCGTGGCCCAGGGCCTCGCGCTGCTCGTCGAGCGCATCGAGGGCCGCCCCGGCGCGTCCGCGCCCGATCTCCCGACCACGCACCTGGTCAAGCGTCAGTCCACCCGACCCCCCAAGGAGAAGACATGACCATGACACGCACCCGGTGGCTCGCCGCGGCGGCCGCGGCGACCCTGTTCCTCGCCGGCTGCGGCGGTGGCGGCGGCGCCCAGCCGGCAGCCGACCAGCCGCCCGCCGCCGCCGTCAGCCAGGCCGACATCGACAAGGCCATGCAGACGCCCACGGAGCTGACGTTCTGGACCTGGGTGCCGGACATCGGCAAGGAGGTGGCGCTGTTCGAGAAGAAGTACCCGGCGATCAAGGTCAAGGTGGTCAACGCCGGGCAGGGCGAGCCCCAGTACACCAAGCTGCGCACCGCGCTGAAGGCCGGCAGCGGCGCCCCCGACGTCGTGCAGATCGAGTTCCAGTACATCCCGACCTTCACCATCATCGACAGCCTGCTCGACCTGCGGCCCTACGGCGCCGAGGCGCTGAAGGACAAGTTCGTGGACTGGACGTGGGACCAGGTCGCGGGCAAGAACGGCGAGGTGTGGGCGATCCCGCAGGACACCGGCCCGATGGGCATGCTGTATCGCAAGGACATCTTCGACAAGCACGGCATCCAGCCGCCGAAGACGTGGGACGAGTTCGCCGCCGCCGCCCGCAAGCTGCACGCCGCCGACCCCGGCGTCTACCTGACCAACCTGGCCTCCAACCAGAACGGCGCCTGGATGGGCCTGCTGTGGCAGGCGGGCGGCAAACCGTTCCGGATGGCGAGCGCGCAGGACATCGATGTTAGCGTTAACGACGAGGTCTCCAAGAAGCTCGGCACGTACTGGGGCGGGCTCGTCAAGGAAGGCGTGGTCTCCACCGACCCCGACTTCACCGACCAGTGGTACCAGGCGCTCAACAAGGGCAAGTACGCCACCTGGCTGACCGCGGCCTGGGGCCCGGTGTTCCTGGCCGGCAACGCCAAGGACACCAGCGGCAAGTGGCGGGCGGCGCCCCTGCCGCAGTGGACGGCGGGCGAGAACAAGTCCGGCAACTGGGGCGGCTCCACCAGCGCCGTCATCAAGACCACGAAGAACCCGATCGCCGCGGCCAAGTTCGCCGAGTTCCTCAACACCGACCCCGAGTCGACCAAGATGATGGCGACCGAGCAGTTCCTGTTCCCGCCGACGAAGGCGCTGCTGAACGACGCGTCGTTCGCCGAGCAGAAGCCCGAGTTCTACGGCGGCCAGACCGTCAACCAGGTCTTCGCCGGGATCAGCGACACCGTGGACAAGGGCTTCGGCTGGCCGCCGTTCCTGGACCAGACGGTCAACGACTGGGACGAGACCGTCGGCAAGTCCCTGGCCGACAAGAGCGACACCCCGGCCGCGCTCGACCAGTGGCAGCAGCGGATCACCACGTACGCCGAGAGCCAGGGCTTCAAGGTCGCCCAGTGACGAGCACCCGGACCGCCCCGCGGAGGTCGGCCGCGGGATACCTGTTCATCGCGCCCTTCATGATCGTGTTCGTGGCCATGCTGGTGGTGCCGCTGGCCTACGCCGGATACCTGAGCCTGTTCAGGGAGCAGCTCATCGGCGGCACCACGTTCGTCGGCCTCGACAACTACGTGCGCGCGCTGACCGACGAGCGGCTGCTCGGCGGCGTGCTGCGGGTGGCCGAGTTCTTCCTCGTCCAGGTGCCGCTCATGCTGCTGCTCGGGCTGCTGTTCGCGCTCGCGCTGGACAGCGGCATGCTCTGGCTGTCGCGCTTCATCCGGCTGGGCATCTTCGTGCCGTACGCGGTGCCCAGCGTGGTCGCCGCGCTCATGTGGGGCTACCTGTACGGCCCCGAGTTCGGCCCGATCGCCCAGCTCGCCGGCACGCTCGGCCTGCCCGCCCCCAACCTGCTCGGCGGCGACCTCATGCTCGGCTCCCTGGCCAACATCGTGACCTGGGAGTTCGCCGGCTACAACATGATCATCCTGTACGCGGCGCTGCGTGCCATCCCCTCCGAGCTGTACGAGGCGGCGGCCGTGGACGGCGCCGGCGCCTGGCGCACCGCGTGGAGCGTGAAGATCCCGGCGCTGCGGCCCGCCCTGATGATGGCGCTGATCTTCTCGGTCATCGGCAGCTTCCAGCTCTTCAACGAGCCGCAGCTCATGCAGCGCCTGGCCCCGAGCGTCATCGACAGCGCCTACACCCCCAACCTGTACGCCTACTCGCTGGCCTTCACCAGCCAGGACCTCAACTACGCGGCGGCGGTGTCGTTCCTGCTCGGCCTGGTCATCGTCGCGGTCTCCTACACCGTCCAGCTCGCCCTCACCCGGAGGCGGACATGACCACCCCCGTGACCACGTCCGCGTCCGCGTCCGCGGCCGGGTCCGCGACGCGGGCCACGAGCACCGCGAGCACGCCGCCCGGCCGGCGGCGCAGCCCGCTGCTGACCCTCGGCATGCTGGCGTTCCTCGTCTACTTCCTGCTGCCGCTGTTCTGGCTGCTGGTGGCGGCCACGAAGACCACCGGGGACCTGTTCTCCAGCTTCGGGCTCTGGTTCGCCGACGACTTCGCGCTCGCCGGCAACATCGGCGACGTGTTCGCCGCCGAGGACGGCGTGTACGGCCGGTGGCTGCTCAACACCGCGCTCTACGCGGTCGTCAGCGCGGGCGGCGCGGCGCTGCTGTGCGCGCTGGGCGGCTACGGGTTCGCCAAGTTCGGCTTCCGCGGCAACAAGGCGCTGTTCGGCCTCGTGCTCGGCGCGATCATGGTGCCGAGCACGGCGCTGGCCATCCCCACGTACCTGATCTTCGCGCAGATCGGGCTGGTCAACACGCCGTGGGCGATCATCCTGCCGTCGCTGGTGAACCCGTTCGGCCTGTACCTCATGCGCGTCTACGCCGAGGACGCCGTGCCCGACAGCCTCCTGGAGGCCGCCCGCATCGACGGCGCGGGCGAGCTGCGGATCTTCTGGCAGGTGGTCATGCGGCTGCTGGCGCCCGGGTTCGTCACCGTGCTGCTGTTCACGCTCGTGGCCACCTGGAACAACTACTTCCTGCCGCTGATCATGCTCAGCAACCCGTCGCTGTACCCGGTCACCGTGGGCCTGGCCAACTGGGCCGGGCAGGCCACGGTCGCCGGCGGCAGCGGCGACGTCATCCCCCTCGTCGTCACCGGCTCGCTCCTGTCGATCATCCCGCTGGTCGTGGCGTTCCTGCTGCTGCAGCGGTACTGGCAGAGCGGGCTGGCCGCAGGCGGGGTCAAACAATGAAAGGATCATCCGTGTCGCGAGTGCTCTTCGGCGCCGCCTACTACCCCGAGTACCATCCCAGCGAGCTGCTGAAGACAGATCTGGACCTGATGGCCGAGGCCCGCTTCTCCGTGATCCGGGTGGGCGAGTCGGTCTGGTCCACCTGGGAGCCCGAGAACGGCCGGTTCAACCTGGACTGGCTGCAGCCCACGCTCGACGGCGCGCACGAGCGTGGCATCGGCGTCATCCTGGGCACGCCGACGTACGCGGCGCCGCCGTGGCTGACCCGCCTCTACCCGGAGATCGCGGGGGAGCGCGAGACCGGGCGGCGCATCGGCTGGGGCGCGCGCCAGGAGATGGACTTCACCCACCCGGCCTTCCTGTTCCACGCCGAGCGCGTCATCCGCAAGGTCGTCGAGCGGTACGCCGGGCATCCGTCGATCATCGGCTACCAGGTGGACAACGAGCCGGGCCTGCACCTGCTGCACAACCACGGCATCTTCCAGCGCTTCACCGACTGGCTGCGGCGGCAGTACGGCGACGTGGAGACGCTGAACGAGGAGTGGGGCCTGGTCTACTGGTCGCACCGGCTGTCCACCTGGGCCGACCTGTGGACCCCCGACGGCAACGCCCAGCCCCAGTACGAGCAGGCGTGGCGTCGCTTCCAGGCCGACCAGGTGACGGAGTTCATCGGCTGGCAGGCCGGCATCGTGCGCGAGTACGCCCGCCCCGAGCAGTTCGTCACCACCTGCATCGCCTACGACCGGCCCGCGGTCGCCGACGACGAGCTGACCGCCGGCCTCGACGTGGCCGCCGGGAACCCGTACTACGCGATGCAGGACGGGCTCGCCCTGCCCGCCAGGCCGCACGCCACGCAGGACTGGCGCACCCGCGACACGTGGGCGTTCTACCGGGTGGCCGACCGGATGTACTCCTCCCGGCAGGAGCCGTTCCTCGTCACCGAGACCAACGCGCAGGCCATCGGTGCGCCCTGGGTCAACCAGCCCGCCTACGACGGGCAGTGGCGGCAGGCCGCCTGGGCGCTCGTCTCCCGCGGCGCCTCCATGATCGAGTACTGGCAGTGGCGGACGCTGGTGTTCGGCGCCGAGACGTACTGGGGCGGCGTGCTGCCGCACAGCGGCCGGCCCGGGCGCACCTACCGGGAGATCGCCCGCATCGGCGCCGAGCTGGAGCAGGCCGGCGACCTGGTCGAGGGCCTGACCCCGGACGGGGACGTCGCGCTGCTGTACTCCCACCCCAGCAAGTGGGCGCTGGCCGCGCAGCCGCCGCTCCAGGCGCCGGACGGCGGGCCCGACCGGCGCTCGTACGAGGCCGTCTTCGACACCTTCTACCGCGGCGCGTTCGACGCCGGCCTGCAGGCACGCGTGGTGCACGCCGGGCAGGCCGTCGCCGAGGACCCCTCGACGGTGGCGCGCCGGCACCCGGTGCTGGTGGCCGCCGGTCTCTACGTGGCCGACGACGCCACCCTCGACTGGCTCCAGGCGTACGCGGCCGCGGGCGGCCACCTCGTGCTCGGGCCGCGCACCGCGTACGCCGACCACGAGGCGCGGGCCCGGCGCGACGTGCAGCCCGCGCGGCTCGCGGAGGCGGCGGGGGCCTGGTACGACGAGTTCAGCAACCTCGACGCCGACCTGCCGGTGCGGGCGATGGACGGCTCACCGCTCACGCCGCCGGAGGGCGCCGCCGCCTGGGCCGGCACCCGCTGGGCCGACGGCCTGCAGGCCGACGGCGCCGACGTGCTGGCCTCCTACGAGCACCCGCACTTCGGCCGCTTCGCCGCCGTCACCACCCGGGCGCACGGCGCGGGCCGCGTCACCTGCGTCGGCACCCTCCCGAACCCCTCGTTCGGGGAGGCCCTGTTCCGGTGGCTGGCTCCCGACCCCGGCCCGTGGCACCGGGTCCCGGCCGGCGTCACCTCCACCGGCGCGACCGCGCGGGACGGACGGCGGCTGCGCTTCCTGCACAACTGGAGCTGGCAGGAGGCGGCCGTGCCCGTCCCCGTCGCCGCCCGCGACGTCCTCGGCGGCGGCGAACACGCCGCCGGGACGGAGCTGCGGCTCGGCCCGTGGGACGTGCGCGTGCTGGTAGAGGCGTAGGCGCACCCGTGCCGGCGCTCGCCGCGCAGAGCGTGGCGGCCTGCCCGAGCGCCGCGCCACGTGGTCGGGCCTCGCCCGCCGGCACCCGGACCTGACCGGACCCTCCTCGATCACCATGGACAATGCTGGTCAACGTGCCGTTCTGGCTGGTCAATGCCTCGCGCCGTACAAACGACGGCATACACCTCATCGAGGAGGCAATCATGACCAGCTTGAACGGTCCCGCCGAGCGGGGCGCGCCATGACCCGGCGCTCAGGCCCGCGCCGGCTCGTGGCCGCCGCCGTGACCGCCGTCGCGGTGGTCTCCGCGGGCACGCTCCAGCTCGGCGGATCGGCCGCCTGGGCCGCCACGCCGGCGAGCCCCGAGTCGCCCGGCGAGCTCCTGGTTCCCGAGGTGGAGGAGGGCTCCGAGAAGGTGCGGGATCCCGATTTCGGCGAGGAGGTCCTGGTCCCCGACGCCGGCGAGGATTGCGACGTCTCGCATGCCGTGTCCGGTGAGTCGGCCTTCGAGGTCACCGCGATCAGCCGGGACCGGGTGCCGCGCCACGCCAGGCCCGGCCTGGCGAAGTCCGCCAGGGACGACAGGGTCAGCATCCCGCGGCCGGACGAGGCCAACACCCGGCAGCGGTACTTCGGCGTCGACTACACGCTGCCGACAGGCGTCGAGCTCACCTGCGTCCGGGTGGACCTGCTCGACACCAGCCCGAAGGCCCGCGGCGCGGTGCTGCAGACGGTGACCAAGGCGGCGCCCACCGCCGATGGCGGCGAAGGCGTCAGGAGCGTCGGCCGGGGCAAGCTCAAGGTGCGGGTGACCTTCGACGAGCAGCACCCCTCCAAGGTGCGCGGCAAGCCGTCGGAGGTGGCCAGGATCGGCTACCGGGTCAGCCTGTACGGCAGGGGCCAGGACGGCGCCGTGGTGACCACGAGCCGGGTCTCCGCGAACCTGTTCCCGCTGTGGCGGCTGCCCGCCGGGATCGACAGGTTCGGGCAGCGTGCCCAGGACGACGGCGGGGACGACTGGTGCTCGTCCTTCACCCACGGCTGGCTGTCGGTCGCGGCCGGCAAGGCGCTGCTGCCGGAGATCAACGACGTCTCCGGCGAGCACGCCCGCAACCTCGGTCACCAGACGCACCTGACCGGCGACGACCTCGACGCGTTCCACCTCTACCGTTTCGCCGGCGTGAAGGCCGGCGTGGCCGGCTCCGGCGGCCTGAACCACGAGAGGCTGGTGGCCGCGACGAAGGCCGCGATGAACGGCGGCGCCGACGGGCTGCGCCAGGTCAGGGACTGGGCGGAGACGACCAGGACGCGGCTGGGCAGGCTGATCGACAACAAGAACGTCGTGCGGATCCACTACGCTGCCGGCAGCCCGGTCAAGGGGGACTCCCGGTTCACCGCGGGCTGGGCGGCCGCGCTGCTCAGGGAGGGTGTGTACCCGTTCACGAACGCCAAGAAGGAGCGGGCGGAGCTCGACCTCGGGATCGGCGCCTGGAGCAGGATCGGCAACACGATCATCCGGGAGAAGGACTTCCGTACCGACCACGACGACCACCTCCACGTGAGCCTGAGCGGGACGAAGAGGAGGTAGCCGTCCGGGTCGTGTCGCGGGGCGACGCCCTCCGGCGGGCCCGGACGCTCAGCCGTATCGCTCGGCCAGCAGGTGGAAGGCCTCCTTCGGCTCCCACGACGTCTCACCGGTCACCCGGACGACGCCGTAGCTGGCCGCGTCGAGCTCCCCGGGCAGGTCGTACTGCGCGAACGTGTTGACGAACACGCTGTCCACCCCCTCCTGCTCGCCCTCGTCGCGCGCCAGCGGCCGGCTCAGCCCCACCGGCCGGTGCCCGTCGTACTCCACCACCTCGGTGCCCCGCGCCCCGAGATCGGCGCCGCCCCGGAACGTCATGCAGCCCACCTCGGTGATCGCCACCGGCTTGCCGCTCCGCGCGACCAGGGCGCGCACCCCGTCGCGGTACCGGTCGGCGATCTCCGCCGACCGGTACAGGTCCACCCCGACGATGTCGAACAACGACCAGTCCACGGACTCGAAGGGGATGGCCGCGTACGTGATCCTCCCGGCGAACCGCTCCCTGACCACCGTCACGGCGTCCTCCAGGAACGCGTTGATCAGCGCGGGCACCCGCCCGAGGCGCTCGCGCAGCCTCTCCGGCTCGGAGAGCAGCCCGATCCGGTCCCCGATCGTGTCGCCGGGCAGGAAACCCCGGTTGAGCAGGCTGTGCTCCGCCCCCGCCACGAACACCATGCCGGTGTCCTTGATCCGCCCGGCGCAGTCGGCGAACAGGTCGAGCAGCTCCGACGGCGACAGGTCAGCGGTGAACGGGGAGAACCACACCTCCAGCCCCGCGGCGACCGCCTCGCGGGCGGCCGCCTCCAGCCTGGAGGGGGCCGAGCCGATGATCCTGACGGCCGTGCAGCGCAGGTCACGCCGGATCACCCGCAGGTCGTGCCGGACGGCGTCGAGGTCGAACGTCTGCCTGGTGTCGTGGCCGCCGATCACGATGCCGGTGTCGTACACGATGCCCTTGCCACGCATGATCTCATCCCTTTCAAAAGGTACGGTACGTACCGTACCCTGATACTCATGAGGCGTCGCGGTCAAGAGCTGGAGCAGGCCATTCTCAAAGCGGCCCAGGACGAGCTCCTCGAATCCGGATATGCCCGATTGACCATGGAACGGGTGGCACAGCGGGCGGGCACCAACAAGAACGCCCTCTACCGCCGCTGGCCCAACCGCGCCGCGCTCGGCGTCGCCGCCTACGCCGGGCTGGCCGCCGACCGGACGGTGATCCCCGACACCGGCAGCCTGCGCGGCGACGTCCTGGCCCTGCTGCGCGCCGCGAACAACCACTGGTCGTCGCCGCTCGGCGAGATCCTGCGCGGCCTGCTGGCCGGCGCGCGGGACGACCCGGAGCTGCTGGCCGTCCTCCATTCGCGCGCCACGGACGGCGGCGCGGGCATGTGGCAGGCCGTGCTGCGGCGGGCGGGCATCCAGGTGACGGCCAGGGTCGCGACGGTGGCGATGGGGTTGCTGCGCAACGAGTTGGTCACCAGGGGCGAGCCCACCGTCCCCGACGAGGTGCTCGTCGAGATCGTCGACGAGGTCTACCTCCCGCTGGTCACGGCCCTGTCCCGCGACACCGAGCCCGCTCCCGCCACCCCGCGGAACGGCCGGCGGGAGGTCACCCCCTGATCGGGACCCTGTCCAGCGGCAACGGCGGTGGGCGGCGCGGCGTACATCGGGCGGGGGCGCCGAGCGTGTCCACGGGGGCTGGTCAACGCTGGTCATCATGGTGAGCAGGCCAATCATCACGTCCCGTCGTATTCAGGAGCGGAGAGCCGCCCCGAGGGAGGGCGGCAGCCGGTATCCAGGGGGCCACGATGACGAGCAAGAGAGCGACGGGCGGGCGGCACAGGCAGGGGCAGCCAGTGCCGGTGCCCGTGCCGCCGCCGCCGCAGGAACGGCCGGTGCCGGTACCCGTGCCGCCGCAGGAACGGCTGGTGCCCGTGCCCGTGCCGCCGCCGGGCCCGGGGCAGCGCCCCGCCCGGGGACAGGGGCGACAGGAGGGCCAGTGGGACCTACGGTGGGACCAGAAGGACCAGAGGGACCAGAAGGACCAGCGGGGCGAGCAGGACGAGCGGGCAGGCGGGCGTGATCGGCCCGACGAGGCGGCAGCGGCCACGGTGCAGTTCCGGAAAGTCCGCCCGGCACCCCTGCCTCCGGTCCGCCCGGCACAGGCGCCGGCACCGGCAACCCGCTCGACCGGAACCGTAGCGCCGCCGCCCCGCACGGCGGCCCTTGGGGCACAGGCTCCGGCGCCCTCGGCTCGTGCCGCAGCAGCACCCACACCCCCGCCGCAACCCCCCGCTTCCGCCACGCGGGCGCGGCGGTGGCGGGGCTCCATCAAGGTGTGGGTGATCGCCGGGGTGCTCGCCCAGGTCGGGTTGTTCGCCGTCACCCTGCTCAACCAGGACGGGCAGCCCACCACGGCGCTGGCCGCACCGGCCGGGACCGCCGAGCCCGCGGCGACCGCCACCGCCACCGCCACCGGCCAGGCCGCCCAGCCGGCGAAACAGGACACGCAGTCCAGGCAGAACGAGCGCAAGGCCGGGAGCGGCCTCGCCTTCTCGGCGGTCGCCGGCCCGAGCTGCCCCCGCGACACCACCCGCAGCGTGAACATCATCGGCGCCCCGGGCCGGGCCGGCTGGAAGGACGCCAGGGCCGGAGGATGGACCGGCGCGGGCTGCGGGGAGGGCTTCCTGTTCTCGGACCTGACGTACGACCCCGGCGCCGCCGGTCAGCCGGCCAACACGTTCCAGTGGCGTTTCACCACCGGCCTGCGCGGCAGGCACCAGTGCGCGGTGGGCGTGTACGTGCCCAAGTCGGGCCTGGCCGGCCAGCGCGTCTGGTACACGGTCAGCGACGGCTTCGACAAGGACGCCCGCACGGTCGCCGAGTTCACGCTCGACCAGCGCATGCGCCGGGGCACCTGGGTCGCGGCGCCCTCGACGGTCACGGTCGCCGGCGGCCTGGTCATGGTGGAGATCAGGGACACCGGCAAGGGCAACACGACAGGTGACCAGTCGATCGTGGCGGGCCCCGTCCGGCTGTCCTGCGTCTGACTACGGCTCGACCGCCTCCACGATGGAGACCACCGTCCCCGTGGGCACCACCCGGGACATCCGCAGCCCTGCCGCGGCGAGCAGCCCGGCGAACTCCGCCTCCGTGCGCTCCCGCCCGGGGAACGCGGTCATCAGCATCATGTCCACGGCCTTGGCCTGGTGGGGCTCGTTGCCGGGCGGGACGACCGCGTCGATGACCAGGATCCGCCCCCCGGGCACCATCGCGCGCCGGCAGTTGCGCAGGATGGTCAGGCAGCTCTCGTCGTCCCAGTCGTGCAGCACGCGCTTGATCACGTAGACGTCCGCGCCGGCGGGCACCTCGGCGAAGAAGTCGCCGGGCGCCGCCCGCCAGCGGCCCTTGACGTCCTCGGCGTCGAGCCGGTGCCCGGCCACCACGTGCTCCTCGTCCATCAGCACGCCGTCCAGGCCGGGACGGCGGCGCAGCACCTCCAGCAGGAACCCGCCGTGGCCGCCGCCGACGTCGACCACGACGCCGGACCCGGGGAAGTCGTAGGCGGCGGCGATGAGCTCGTTCTCCTGGTCGGAGAAGGCCGCCATGCCGGTGTGGAAGGCGGCGGCGGTCTGGGGGTTCCCGGCGATGTAGTCGAAGAACGACATGCCGAAGATGTCCTCGAACACCGAGCCGCCCTGCTTCAGCGACAGCTCCACCTCGCCGGCGGGCCGCCACAGGGTGGTGTCGGTGAGCATGATGACGGCCGGCCGCGCCGACAGGGGCACGTCGGAGCGCAGCGCCTGCCCGACCTGGGTGAGGGCGAAGCGGCCGTCGGCCAGCTCCTCGAAGACGCCGCGCGTGGCCAGCACCCGCAGGACCCGGCGCAGGCCCGCCTCGTGCACGCCGGCCTGCCCGGCCAGCTCCGCCACGGTGAGCGGCCCGCCCGCCAGCAGGTCCGCCACGCCGAGCGAGGCCGCCGCGCGCAGCGCGCCCGGGTAGACGTATCCGAGCGCCTCGTCGATGAGGTACCGCGTCGCTTCCCGCCCGTCCGCGGGCGTCTCACCGCTGATCTCTGTCGGCATGGCGAAGCCTCCGGTTACCTGGGGATCCAGGTGACACGGTAAACGCGGTCTCCGGGCGCCCGATCCTCGACGGCCTGCGCGGCGTCGAGGATGCCGGCGTCGTGCTCGAAGGGCGGCTCGGCGGGGGCGGGGGTGAGCAGGATCGTGTTCGAGCCGAGCAGCTCCTGCAGCCGCGTGATCAGCGTGGCCCGCCGCGCCCACCCCGGGATGTACGCCGAGAGGCCGGGTGCGGCGCCCCACAGCTCCGAGGCGGCCCCGTAGCAGTGCGTGAGGTTGATCCTGGTCGCCTCGTCGCCCAGCTCCCGCATCCCGGCGACCATGGGCAGCAGGTCCTCGAACAGCAGCAGTGACCACAGCGGCGCCGCCTCGCCGAGCAGCGGCAGCTCCAGCTCCTCCACCGGTGGCGGTCAGGAAGCAGTAGCCTTCGTGACGGCGGATTTCGCGGCGCGGGACGCGGCCGCCGGAACGCACCCGCGGCTGCGCGACTGGGCGCGGTGCTGCTTCGGCCCCTCGCCGCCCCCGCCGACGCTCGGCGAGCACGCGGTGACCGCTTCACTGACGCCGGCCTGTGGGGAGACCTCGTCGCCAACCTGCACTGGGCCCTGGGCCACTTGATGCCGGCCGACGACCCGCAGCAGGCGCTGGCACGCCTGCTGCTGGTGCTCTGGGCCTGTGACGCGTTCGGCGGGAACGCCTGATGGCCGGCGCACCGCTGCCGGACGGTGCGGGCGTCCACTACGTCGAGATCCCGGCAGCCCCGTGGCCTCGCAGCGCTCGGCGAGCAGCGTGTTGATCCGGTCGAACTCGTTCTCGCCGAGGGCGCGGGACGCACCTGCGGTCCCGTGCGCGTAGATCCCGTCCACGCCGCTCACGGCCAGCGCGTCGATCTGCGCGCCCAGCCCCTCCCAGTCGATGGCGCCGTCTCCGGCCGGCGGAAGGAGGATCATCCCCCTCACGCCGCGTACGTCGGGAGCGGTCAGTGCGTTCATGCCCACGACCTTGGAGGGCTCTCCACGTGCGCTCAGCCGTCGCTACCGCCTGCCCAGCCGTCGAGACAGCCGGCACGGAAGCCGTTCGCATTCTGTGTATGACAGGTAGCAGATTGTTGCCGCATCGACATGTGCATACAGCGATGGTTGAGTCACTATATGTAATCATGGCAGGTCTTTTGGACGTGGCAGGGAACATCCCTCGATGAGAGCTCTGCTCATGTTCTTGACCCGGCTCCCCCTCTTCCCCCAGCTGAGAAAGGCCCCGTTCATGGACCACTCCCAGCACGCCGACGACATCAACCACCCCCACGACGACGACCGCGACCCTCCGGCCACGCCCGTGACCCACGCCGCCCCGCCGCCCGACCAGCCCTTCGAGCCGCCCTTCGACCCTCCCGGCCAGGACAGGACCCACTTCGCGGACTCCGCGTGCATCGCGTTCAACGGCACCGGACACCCCAACGACCCGATCACCGCCGAGCCGGTGCTCAACTCCGCGGCCTGCAACGCCGCGCGCTGTACCGGCACCGGCCTGCTCGTCCCGGGGGTGATCATTGAGGGCGGGCCGGGGCTGAGGGTGACGCCTCCGGAGGAGGGCGCCTGCCCGCAGACCTGGCGGATCGACCTGAACGGCACGTGGGTGCAGACCCCCGCCACGCTGGCCTTCCGGCACGACCTCACCGCCGACGCCCGCGAATGGGACATCCTCTCCGAGGTTCCCACGCTCACCATTCCCCGGGCCGGCGCGTGGGAGGTCAACTTCCAGGTACGCGGCTGGGTCACGCTCCCGGCGCCGGGCCCCGTCCAGCTCGCGACAGGGGTCACCGCGGCCATGTTCAAGAACGGCACGCTGGTCAACGGCACGGAAGTGCTGACCGTGCACATCAGCGAACCGGCCGGCGGAAGGGGCAACCACGTCCAGGCGACGGGATCCCGCCAGTTCATGCACAGCTTCAACGCCGGAGACACCATCCAACTCGCGGCCCGCCGCATCACCACGGCCGGATCAGCGGCCGTGGTGAGCAACATCGACGGCCGCACCTACCTCACGGCCCACTGGCTCGCCCCCACGGCCAACACGGCGGGCTGACCTCGTCCTCTCCCGGAGGACGCTCGGCACTGCCCGAGGCCGCACACCTCCGGCCGGTCACCACGGTGCGCATGGCGACCGTGGTGACCGTCACGGCATCTCCCCACCCCGGACAGAAGGGCCCCGTTCATGGACCACACCCAGCCACCCGGCGACGCCACGCCGTCCGCCCGCAACTGCGGCTGTCGGCCGCCCAACGCCACGGCGGCCGACGCCGACCTCGTCGCCGACGCCGTCGACCTCGCCGCCGCCCCCATCCAAATCCCGCCCGGCCTCGACAGGATCAACTTCGAGGACTCGGCGTGCATCGCGTTCGACGGCACAGGCCGCGACGACGACCCGATCATCGCGGAGCCGGTGCTCAACCCCGCGGCGTGCAACGCTCTGCGCTGCACCGAGACGGGCCTCCTCGTACCGAAGACGCAACTGGTGCCGCTGCCGAGCACGGCGCCCGGCCCCGTCCATCCGAGGGGGGCGCGGTCGATCGACATGGAGATCACCGAGGCCGCCCCGGCCGACTGCCCGGACCGCTGGCGGATCGGCGCACGGCTGTCGCCCGCCTCCGGGGAGGCGGCGCTCACGGCCGACCGGGCGCTGCACGGCAACCCGGGCACGTGGCTGAACACGGCCCTGGTGACCACCCTGCCCCAGCCCGGCCGCTACTACGTGAGCTGGGACGTCAATGGGCAGATCTGCGCGACCGCCGGCCACTGCTCCAACATGTGGGTCCAGGCGCGCGTCATCGACAACGAGACCGGCGCGGTCGAAGCGCCGCGACGCACCGTCATCCAGCACCAGTTCTCGGTGCCCGGCGGCACGCGCCTCCAGTCCTGCCAGACAGCCACGGCTCCCATCACCCATCGGGTCACCGTGACCCCGGCGCAGGGTACGAAGACCCTGCGGCTCCAGGGAATCTTCCAGAACGTCACCGATCCGGCCAACTGCCCGGACACCACGGTCGAGTTCGCCGTCATCAACGGCGGCATCACGTACGTCACCTGGCACAAGTACAGCGACTGAACCGCTGAAGCCTTGGGAGCCGCCTTTTCCACGGAAAGGGTCGAGGGACAGGCGGCTCCCGCATCGAGGCCCCGATGTCCGGCCCTGTAGCCGACCCATAGATATTTCTTGACATGAATATTCGTTCAACAGGTCGGCGAGTTGGTCGCAGCGTTCGGGTGCGAGGTGGCCGATGAGGCGATCCTCGGTCGCGAGCAGGTCGGCGACGACGCGGTCGAGCAGGACGTGGCCTGAATCGCTGAGGGCGACCGCGCGCGCGTGGTAGCCGACCCGGCGGTGGTCCGTCGACCAGCCCGGCCCTGGCCGCCCGCTCGACGCGCTGGGTGATCGCGCCGCGCGTCACCATGCAGGCGTCGGCCAGCTCACCCGGGCTCATCCGGTAAGGCGGGCCGGAGCGCCGCAGCGCGGACAGCAGATCCAGGGGCGCGACGTCTACCCCCAGCTTCGCCAGGAGACGGCGGCGCTCGTCGCCGAAAACCTTGGCGGCCCACCAGATCCGGGTGATGACACCGATCGAGTCCACTGGGACACCCGGCAGCTCGCGCCGCCAGGCGTCCTGGATGGCGTCGGCGCCGTCGCGCGGCGGGTCAGCGGCCACGTTCGGCGCCGCCGTTCACCTGGAATCCGCGAGTTTCGGCTTTCCCGGAGACGACGCCAAGGGGCAGGTGCGCGGCACGTCGGAGGTGGTCGTGGACCTGAAGGTGTCCAGGACCGGGGGTCTACTACCGCACCTCACCGGTGTTCTGCACCGACGCGCCCGCGCACCGCTGGCTCGCCGAGACCGTCTTTGTCGGCCTCGCCCGCGAGGCGGCACCGGACACGGTCGCCATCCGCATGTACGCCCTGGCCTGACCGCACCCCTCGGCGGCGGCCCTCCCGCGCGGGTCAGCCGTGGCCCCAGCCTTCCGCGCAGGTCAGGCGCGGCGGCCGACGCCGGCCAGGACGCCGCCCTTGGCCAGGCCCGGCGGCAGGTACGGGTCGTCGTTGCGCCACTCCTGGGCCGGCACGACCCCCGGCTCCAGCAGCTCCAGCCCGTCGAAGTAGCCGCGCACGGTCTCGCGGTCGCGCCAGGCGACCGCGCCCGAGGCCGAGCGCCGGTAGACGCCGCGCGCCTCGTCCAGCCTGTGCGGGTCGCCCTCACCCGGCTCGACGTAGCCGTGCGAGAGGACCAGGTACCCGCCCGGCACCAGCGCGTCCCGCAGGGTGGCCGCGATCGCGGCCACCTCGCCGTCGTCGTGGAAGAAGTGGAGGACGGCGGCCACGACGATCGCCACGGGCCGCCCGAAGTCGAGGTGGGCGGCGGCGGCCTTCACGATGTCCGCGGGCCGGTGCAGGTCCCCCTGGACGGCGAACGTGTCGGGGTTGTCGGCGAGCAGGGCCTGGGCGTGGGTCAGCACGATCGGGTCGTTGTCGACGTAGACGACCTTCGAGCCCGGCGCCACCCGCTGCACCACCTGGTGCACGTTGTCCTGGGTGGGCAGCCCGGCGCCGATGTCGAGGAACTGCCGCACCCCGGCCCCGGCGAGGTGCCGTACGGCGCGGATGAGGAAGCCGCGGTTGGCCAGGGCCACCTCCCGCACGTCGGTGCCGGATTCGCGGGCGAGCCGCATGATCTGCTCGGCCGCCTCCCGGTCCGCCGCGAAGTGGTCCTTGCCGCCCAGGTAGTAGTCGTACATCCGCGCGACGCTGGGCACCGTCGGGTCGATGCCCTGGGGAACGTTCTCGTCCACCGCTGCCTGCCTTCCTCGCCTGGACGGGATCATACGGGTAAACCCGACCTTCCGTGATCTTCCAGACGTGCGAGAAACCCCAAGTTCAGCTGAACGCGGCCCGGTCGGGCTCGGGCAGCCACTGGCGCGCGGGGTCGAACGCCGGCCGGTTGCCCGTCACGAAGCGGACGAGCGCCTCCAGCACCGGATGGCGGTTGCGCCGGTGGAACAGCAGCGAGGCCGGATAGACGGGCGCGGGCTCGACGAGCGGGACCTGCACGGTGTCCGGATGCCAGGGCAGGCGGATCAGCCCGCCGACGAGGCTCACCCCCCGGCCGGCGCCGACGTCGGCCACGAAGTGCTCCCAGCCGAAGTCAGGCCCCGAGGCGTCGATCCTGAAGCCGAACGCGGCGCCGAGCAGGCGGTAGAGCTCCTCCCACTCGCTGCCGGGGACGTTGCCGGGCATCCACACCACCGTGCCCGCCAGCTCCGACGTCCGCACCGACGTCCGCCCGGCGAACGGATGGCCGCGGCTGACCAGCAGATGGATCGGCTCCAGGACGGCGGGCACGCTGGCGAGCTCCTCCAGGGGGCCGCTCACGCGGCAGAACGCGGCGTCCACGGAGCCGCGCTCGAGCGCGACGCGGGCGGACCTGAGCCCGTTGGAGGTGACGATCTCGACGCCCACCTCCCCGTTCGCCCGGTGGAAGGTCCTGAGGAGGTCGGTGGCCGGCAGCCGGGTGTCGAGGACGTCCACCCGCAGGGCGCGCCGCCGCCCCCGCAGCACCTCCCGCGTCTGGTCGGCGATCCCGATCAGCGCGCGGGCATGGGGCAGGAACGCCCGCCCGTCCTCGGTCGGCTCGGCCCCGTTGCGGGTGCGGGAGAACAGCCTCAGCCCCAGGTCCGACTCCAGCTTCGCGATCCGCTTCGAGACGGCCTGCTGGCTGATCCCCAGCCGGGTCGCGGCCTCGCTGAAGTACCGCTCCTCGGTGACGGCGACGAACGCGCGGACCGCGCCGAGATCCAGATCCGCCTCACCTTCCTCCACAACCGGTGGTTGTGCCGGATCGGCGTGTCGATTGTTGGACAACCCCACCTGCTCTCGGGTCGAATTGCGCGGGCCGTCCCAGAGCCTACAACCAGCAGGGGTGATCAGCCGGTGGGATCCTTCGTCCATCTGCACGTGCACACCGAGTACAGCATGCTCGACGGCGCCGCGAAGGCCGGCCTGCTGATGGACGAGGTGTCCCGGCAGGGCATGCCCGCCGTGGCGATGAGCGACCACGGCAACGTGCACGGGGCCTACGAGTTCTACCAGTCCGCGCGCAGGGCCGGCGTCAAGCCGATCATCGGCATCGAGGCGTACCTGGCCCCCGCCTCCCGGCACCACCGCCGGCCGGTCTACTACAGCGACAACCTCGCCCTGCGCCGCTCGAACGACGACACCGGCGAGGGCGGCGACGTCTCCGGGCGCGGCCTCTACACGCACCTGACGATGTGGGCGGCCGACGCCCGGGGCCTGCGGAACCTGTTCCGCCTCCAGTCCCGCGCCTGGCTCGAAGGACACGTCCAGAAATATCCGCGCATGGACGATGAGCTGCTCGCCGAGCACGGCGCCGGGCTCATCGCCACGACCGGCTGCCCGTCCGGCGAGGTCCAGACCCGGCTCCGACTCGGCCAGTACGAGCAGGCCGTCGAGGCCGCCGCCCGCTACCGCGACCTCTTCGGCGCCGGCAACTACTACCTGGAGCTGATGGACCACGGCCTGCCCATCGAGCGCCGCGTCCGCGACGACCTGCTGAGACTGGGCAAGCAGCTCGCGCTGCCGCCCCTGGCCACCAACGACTCCCACTACGTCACCGAGGACCAGGCGAACGCGCACGACGCGCTGCTGTGCGTCGGCACCGGCAAGCGGCTCGCCGACGCCGACCGCTTCCGCTTCAGCGGCAGCGGCTACCACGTCAAGCCCGCCGCGCGGATGCGCGAGCTGTGGGACGCCGAGGTGCCCGGCGCGTGCGACAACACGCTGCTGATCGCCGAGCGGATCGGCGACTACGGCGAGGTGTTCGCCCACCGCGACCTGACGCCGCGCTTCCCCGTGCCGGAAGGCGAGAGCGAGTCGTCCTGGCTGCGCAAGGAGACCCTCGCCGGCGCCCGCCGCCGCTACGGCGGCGACCCGCCGGCCGGCGTGCTCGCCCGCATCGACCACGAGCTGTCCGTCATCGACGCCATGGGCTTCCCCGGCTACTTCCTCGTGGTGGCCGACATCTGCAGGTACGCCCGCGAGAACGGCATCGGCCTGGGCCCGGGGCGCGGCTCCGCCACCGGGTCGATGGTCGCGTACTGCACGGGCATCACCCAGCTCGACCCGATCGAGCACAAGCTCATCTTCGAACGCTTCCTCAACCCCGAGCGCATCACCATGCCGGACGTCGACCTCGACTTCGACGACCGGCGGCGGGACGAGATGATCGACTACGTCACCCGCAAGTACGGCGACGACCGCGTCTGCCAGATCGTCACCTTCAGCACCATCAAGGCCAAGGCCGCCGTCAAGGACTCCTGCCGCGTGCTGGGCCTGCCGTACGCCGTCGGCGACCGCATCACCAAGGCCTTCCCTGCCGCGGTCGGCGGCAAGGAGATCCCCCTGGCCGCCATCCACGACAAAAGCCACCCCCGGCACGGCGAGGCCGCCGAGCTGCGCGCCATGTACGAGCAGGACCCCGACGTCAAACGGGTGATCGACACCGCGACCGGCCTCGAGGGCCTCACCCGCGGCACCGGCGTGCACGCCGCCGGCGTCATCCTGTCCAGCGAGCCGCTCATCGACGTGATCCCGCTGGTCAAGCCCAAGGCCGGCGGTCCCGTCATCACCGGCTTCCCGTTCACGCAGGCCGAGGACATGGGCCTGCTGAAGATGGACTTCCTCGGGCTGCGCAACCTGACCGTGATCGGCGACGCCATCGCGAACGTCCGCGCCAACAAGGGCATCGAGATCGACATCTTCGAGGTCCCGCTCGACGACGCCACCACCTACGAGCTGCTGGCCCGCGGCGACACGCTCGGCGTCTTCCAGCTCGACAGCGGCGGCATGCGGGTCCTGCTGCGGCTCATGCAGCCCACCACGTTCACCGACATCGCGGCCGTCAACGCGCTCTACCGGCCGGGCCCCATGGAGATGAACGCCCACACCAACTACGCGCTGCGCAAGACCGGCAAGCAGCAGGTCGAGCCGATCCACCCCGAGCTGGAGGACGTGCTCGAGCCCATCCTGGGCGACACCTACCACCTGGTCGTCTTCCAGGAGCAGGTCATGGCCATCGCCCAGCAGCTCGCCGGCTACTCGCTCGGCGCCGCCGACCTGCTGCGCCGCGCGATGGGCAAGAAGAAGAAGGAGGTGCTGGACGCCGAGTGGGACAGGTTCTCGGCGGGCATGCGCGGCCGCGGCTTCTCCGACGAGGCGATCAAGGCGGTCTGGGACGTGCTCGTGCCCTTCAGCGGCTACGGCTTCAACAAGTCGCACACCGCCGGATACGGCCTGGTCTCCTACTGGACGGCCTACCTCAAGGCCAACCACCCCTGCGAGTACCTGGCCGCGCTGCTCACCTCCGTCGGCGACGACAAGGACAAGATGGCCGTCTACCTGTCGGACTGCCGCCGCCTCGGCATCAAGGTGCTGCCGCCCGACGTCAACGCCAGCAAGCTCGACTTCACCGCCGTCGGCTCCGACATCCGCTTCGGCCTCGGCGCCGTACGCAACGTCGGCGCCAACGTCGTGGACGCCATCGTCACCACCCGCGAAGCCAAGGGCCCCTACACCGGCTTCGACGACTTCCTCGGCAAGGTGCCGTCCGTCGTCTGCAACAAGCGCGTGATCGAGTCGCTGGCCAAGGCGGGCGCGTTCGACTCGCTGGGGCACGTGCGCAAGGGCCTGGTGGCGGTGCACGAGCAGGCCGTCGACGCGATCATCGACGTCAAGCGCAACGAGGCCCACGGCCAGGACACGCTGTTCGGCGAGGCGGGGCAGAGGGGCGCCTTCTCGATCGCCATCCCCGACGGCGAGTGGGACAAGGCCACCCTGCTGGCCTTCGAACGCGAGATGCTCGGCCTGTACGTCTCCAGCCATCCCCTCGACGGCGCCGAACGCGTCCTGGACGCCGGCCGCGACACCACGATCGCCGACCTGATCGCCTCGGGACGCCAGGACGGGACCGTCAGGATCAGCGGCATCGTCTCCGGCCTGCAGCGCAAGGTCACCAAGCAGGGCAGCCCGTGGGCGATCGTCACCCTGGAGGACCACGACGCCTCCGTGGAGTGCCTGATCTTCCCCAAGACGTACACCCTGTACGGCGAGGCGCTGGCCGAGGACCGGGTCATCTCGGTGCGCGGCCGGATCAACGTGCGCGACGAGACGCTCAGCGTGTACGGCGAGGAGGTCACCGTCCTCGACGTCTCGACGGCCGGCGCCGAGCAGCCCGTGGTGATCTCGATCCAGGAGGGCCACCTGAGCGCGCGCGTCGTCCAGGAGTTCAAGCACATCCTCACCGCCCATCCCGGGCGCGCGCCCGTCCACGTGCACCTGCACCGCCGGCACGCCGGCAACCTCCTGCTCGACCTGGTCCCGTTCCAGGTCACCCCGGGCCCGGCGTTCTACGGCGACATCAAGGCGCTCCTCGGCGCCGCGGCGATCGCCAGCGCATGAGCGGCGGCGCTGAGAGCCGCGGCGATCGGCAGTGCATGAGCGGCGCTCCCGCCTGCCCCCGCTGCCGCACCGGCGAGGTGCTGGCCGTCCTGCGCCTGCCGCGCACCTGGACGAACGCGTCTGGCCGCCCGGTGCGCGGGCGCGGGGAGGTGCTGTTGTGCGCCCGCTGCGACGCGGGCGACCCGCTCGTCACCTACTTCGCCGTCCACGGCACGGCCCGCCCCGAGCACGCGGCTCTCCTGGCCCGGCTGCTGCACCAGTGGGCCGGCCGGGCCCGGCCGCAGGCGCCGGACGAGGACGCGCTGCGGGCCGAGGCGGACGCCTGGCGCAGGGGCGAGCTCTGATCCGCCCCAGGGGCGGACGCCCTGCGCCCGTCACGCCTGCGCCCGTCACGCCTGCGCCCGTCACGCCCTGCGCCCGTCACGCACTGCGCCCGAGCACGCCTGGCGCCTCGCCGGCCTCGCGCCGTCAACGCGGCAGGAGGGCGGTGGTGCCGATGAGCAGGATCCCCGCGACGGCGATCGCCGCCCGCCCGCCGACCACGCCGGCCAGCACGCCCCACAGGGCCGTGGCCGCGGCGATGGCCGCACGGCTGGTGATGGTCCACGCGGTCAGGACGCGGGCCAGCGTCTCCTTCGGCGGCCTGCGCAGCCGGTAGGTCGCCAGCACCGGGTTGAAGACCCCGATGCACGTGATCATGGCCATCTCGACCGCCATGACGACGAGCAGCCCGCCCGTTCCGGGCCCGACGAAGACCAGCCCGACCAGCCAGAGGGCTCGGGCGGCGCCGAAGACGAGCAGGATCCGCCGCTCCCCGAAGCGGCGCACCAGCGGCCGGGACAGCCGCGCGCCCACGATGCCGCCGAGGCAGGGGATGCCGAAGCCGAGCCCGTACTCCAGCGGGGTGAAGCCCAGGTCGTTCAGCATCAGGTGGAGCAGCAGGGGAGCGGTGGCCATGATGAGCGCGTTCACCAGCACGGTGTTGGCGAGCAGCAGGCGCAGGTCCCGGTCGGCGGCGATCGTGCGCCAGCCCGCCGCCACCTCCGCCAGGCGGGAGCCGCCGGCGGCCCGGGCGGCCCGGGCGGGCGGGACGGGTGAGACGGGCGGAACCGGCGGAGCGGGCTCGGGCGCGGCGATCGCGCGGATGCCGAGCGCGGACAGCGCGTAGCTGACGGCGTTCACGACGACCGTGGCGACCGGCCCGAGGAGGCCGATGAGCGCCCCGCCGGCCGGCGGGCCGATGGCCGTGGACACCCAGGTGACGGTCTCGAACCGGCCGTTGGCCCGCGTCAGGTGCCGGTCGGGGACGAGGGACTTCAGATGCGCGCCGCTCGCCCCGACGAAGACGATGTCCGACACGGCGACCACCACGGCCACCGCCAGGAGCTGGACGTAGCTCAGCAGCCCCAGCAGGTGGGCGGCAGGCACACTCATGAGCACGAGGAAGCGCACCAGATCGGCGCGGATCATCAGCGGCCGCTTCCGCTGGAACTCGACCCACGGGCCCAGCGGCACCGCCAGCAGCGCGCCGGCCGCCCCGGAGGCCGCCGCCATCCAGGAGAGCTGCGCGGCGCTCGCGTCCAGCACGAGGACGGCTATCAGCGGGAGCGAGTCCAGCGCCAGCCACGTGCCCAGGGAACTGGTCGCGTAGGCCCCCCACAGCCGGCCGAAATCACGTCCCAGACCATCGTCGCCCGCCATCCCTCTCCCTCCGATCGGACCGGGTGCCGATCCAACACGGGAGAGGGCCGCACACTCAAACAACGGGCGCGCGCGCACGGACAACCAGCGGTTGTCCGCCGAGGTCCCGGCTGTCCGCAAGGCTTGGCGTGGGGCTGCGACGAGGAAACCGGGTATTCGCCCCGAAACGTCAGCGATCGCCCTCTTCTTCTACGCGCTCGCCGCAAGGCGGGTAGGGTTCTTGCCGAGGCGCCATGCCGCCAGATTGCCCCATGGGCTCGACCGACACGGGGGTGTCGGGTTCATCGGGAGGTGGTGGCTGGGATGGAGCCTTTGGCACGCGCTGCCTGGGTACGGGCGGCAGGTGTCGGAACGGTGGGCCTTGGCGTGCCCGCGTTGGCGTGGTCGGCTCATGCTGCCCTCGGAGTGACGCTGGCCGTGATCGAGGCGTCGGTCGCGGTGGTGGTCGTCGCGGCGGCGTTGTTCGGCTCCGATGTGATCAGCGAGCGCGCCTTCCGCCTGCTGCGCTGGTTGTCGAACCGGCCGGAGCCAGAAGCGCCACGGCGCTCCCGGACGAGGCGCTGATGGAGGCTCCGGCCGCCGCACGGGATGCCGTCGGTCGAGGCGGGCTACCCGGGCTGCCCGGGCTGCCCGGGGCCGGTGGCGAGCGGGGTGGCCGGCCTGCGGGTGAAGCGGGCGCGGATCCAGCCGGGGATGGACGGGCCGCCCGCGAAGCACCACAGGGCGATCACCGGGTCGCAGATGGCGCAGCCGAGGGAGGAGTCGTGCGAGATGGGCAGGATGGGGCTGCCCTTGAGGTGGTGGAAGACGTCCCACACGGTGTGCAGCAGCCAGCCGACTCCGATCCAGGTCCAGCTCTTGAGACCCCGGTACGCGACGTACGCCATGACGACGGGCAGCACGAACTCCCAGTAGCCGAGCCCGAACCCGCTCAGGTAGGCGGCGCCCGCCCCGCCGACCAGGATGGCGTTGAGCGGGCGGCGGTGCGGCTCGGGGACGAGGGAGACGATGGTGACGGCGATCAGGCCGATCACGATCGGCATGAT
The DNA here is from genome assembly GCF_040656115.1 of Nonomuraea sp. NPDC050202. NCBI lineage: Bacteria > Bacillati > Actinomycetota > Actinomycetes > Streptosporangiales > Streptosporangiaceae > Nonomuraea > Nonomuraea sp. NPDC050202. The sequence goes on from NZ_JBFALF010000022.1 coordinate 67,142, forward strand.
GATGGACATCTCGGTCCGTTCTGTGAAACGTGGCGGGAAGGGACAATGACCCCGGCCGAGGGCGCCGCCAGCTTAGAACGGCCGGCGAGCGGCGCCCCACGGGGTGAATTGACAACTTCCAACGGATTCCTGCCACGTTCCCCGGCGAACGGGTCAGGCCGGGCCTCAGGGGGAAGGCCCGGCCTGACCGGCTCGCGGACGCCGCCGGTTACGGCTCGAGCAGGATGGAGTTGACCGGCGACAGGTTCGCGACGTACTCGCCGGGGCCAAGGCGGACACCGCAGTTCTGCCCGCCGTAGGCGGCGCAGAGCCGGAAGCCCGCGCCGCCGGTCTGGTTGTTGATGATCAGGCGGTTGCCGAAGACGTTCCTCAGGTTGTGGGCGCCGTACCTGTAGTAGGTGTCCGGGTTGCCGCTGGAGGACGTGTCCGGATAGATGCACACGTTCCCGGACGGGCATGCCGCTCTCGCACGCTGCAGCTCCGTGGCCGAAGGATGCTGCGGCGCCGCGGCGGCCGGGACGGACAGGCAGGCCACGACCGCCAGGGCGGTGACGCCGCAGGAGGCGAGCGCGGTGCGCAGGCGGAACGTGCGGGTGGCCTGGTGGAGGTTCTTACGCATGAGGTTGCCGCTCTCTCGTGTCGGATGGCCGTGCTCGGGGGGCTCCCGGCCGGCGCTGTGCCAGCTAAACGGGGCAGCCGGGGTGTCCAACAGAGGGGCAGACGGACGCGTGCGAACTCGTCCGGACCCGTCCGCCCGCGCGCCGGCCTCGGACACTTTGCCGCCACATCCGGACACGGTGAGTAATGGTTCGTATACTTTCCGGTGTGGGTGGGGTCAGGAACGGGCCGGAGCCCGAGGGGTCGGCGAACGCGGATCCGGACAAGGATCTCCCGGCGGCGGGGGAGGAGGGCGGGCCCGTGCCGGAGTCGGTGAACAGCCATGAGGAACTGGTGGCGATGCTGGCCGAGCAGTTCGCGCGGGCCGACGTGTCGCTGCGGGAGCTGCAGGCGCGGGCCGACCGGGAGGGCGGCACCCGGCTGCCCCGCGCCACCTGCGCCGACATGCTGGCGGGGCGGCGCTTCCCGCGCAAGGCGGTGATGATGGCGTTCCTGCGGGCCTGCCAGGTGCCCGAGCACCGGCTGCCCGCGTGGGAGCGGGCTTGGGAGCGGGTACGGCTCGCACGCATGCCGGCCGTACCGGGCCAGTACCGGCCGCCAGCGCCGGCCGGTCAGCAACCGGACGGTGGGTCGGCGGTCCCGCAGCCGGGCGGTCAGCCGGCGGCACCCCAGGCGGCACCCCAGGCGGCGGGCCAAGCGGCGGGCCAAGCGGCTCCGCAGGTGGTGGGTCGGGTGGTGCCGCCGCCGGCCGGTGGGCCGATGACGCCGCCGCCGGCCACGCCCGCCGCCGTGCCATCTCAACCCTTCCCGAGCACGCCCGCCGCCGCGCAACCTCAACCCCTCCCGAGCACGCCCGCCGCCGCGCACCCTCCGAGCTCCCCGGCCTCGGCGGTCGCGCCGGGAGCGGACGGGCCGGGAGCGGACGGGCCCGCAGCGGGGGAGCCGGCCCCCGCCGCAGGGCGGAGGCGCAGGCGGCGCTGGGCGCTGCTGCTCGCCGCGCCGGCCGCCGCCGCGACCGTGGTCGCCGCCGCCCTCGTGTGGCCGGGGCGGGACACGGTCACCGACGACGGGCGCGCGTTCGGCCCCGGCGGGTCGAGCCGCTTCACCGTCCGGATCGACCCGGCGGGCGGCCCCGTGCGGCTGGTCCGCCGCCTGGACGCCCGCGTCTCCCGCCAGCGCGCCACCATCGGCGTGAACGGCGCCCCCGCCGGGCAGTGGGATCCGCTCCCCGACGGCCTCGACGGCTGGGCGGAGCAGCACGTCGACCTCCCACCGTCCCTGACCGCCGGCCAGGGCACGCTGGCCGTCGTCAACACGTTCGTCTCCTCGGAGTGGGACTTCAACGAGTTCGGTTACGCCGTCGAGCAGCAGATCGGCGGCGCCTGGACCACCACCGACACCCTCGACGTCGGCCCCGGCCACACCGGCGGCGAGGCCGCGCACGGCTACCGCATCGCGGGCGAGACCTTCCGCGGCACCCGTACCCTCGACGCCCCGCCCGAGCGCGACGGGCGCACCGCCCCGCGGGCCCGCTACGAGGCGGAGGCCGGGCAGATCAGCCGCGCGCGCACCCGCCCCGGCGCCGTCGGCGCGTCACAGGGCACGGTCGTGGCCGGCCTCGACCACGAGGACAGCCGGGTCGACCTGCGGGTGTACGCGCCGAAGGACGGACGCTACATCGCGTACGTGACCTACGCCGCCGGATACGGCGACGCGCAGCACATTGTGACGGTGAACGGCTCCACCCGGTTCACCCTCGACTACCCCCACCACGGCTGGGACGTCTGGCGGCAGGTGACGGCCTCGCTGCCGCTCACCCGCGGCTGGAACACGCTGCGTTTCCAGCACCACAGCCGCTGGGCCGAGCTGGATCACGTCGAGATCGCCTGACCTGCCGACGGCCCGCCGCCGCGGCCGTTAGCCTTGCCGGATGAAGACGCATGGTGAACTGAAAGGCTTCTGGGAGCGGCGCCTGCAGTCCGACTGGACCGAGAGCGGGGTCGGCTACGCGGCGCTCGGCCGGGCGTTCAACACCTGGATGTACCGCGTGCGCGCGGAGGTCTTCGACCGTGAGGCCGCCACGCTGCCCCTCCATCTGCCCGACGCCCGCGTCCTCGACATCGGCTCGGGGACGGGCTTCTACGTGCGCCGCTGGCAGGGGCTGGGCGTCAAGTCGATCGTCGGCTGCGACCTCACGGCGGCGGCGGTGGAGCGGCTGCGCGGGCGCTTCCCCGGGGTGGAGTTCCACGAGGTGGACATCGCCGAGCCCGGCGACACGCTGGAGCAGGGCTCGTTCGACGCGGTCTCGGCCATGGACATGCTCTTCCACATCACCGACGACGCCCGCTACAAGGCGGCGCTGGGCTCCGTGGCCGCCGCGTTGCGCCCCGGCGGGATCTTCGTCCTGTCGGAGAACTTCCTGCAGCGGCCCGAGCAGCGCGGCGACCACCAGGTCAACCACACGCTGCCGTGGATCACCAAGGCTCTCGACGAGGCCGGGTTCGACGTGATGCGGCGGATGCCGATGCTCGTCCTCATGAACGCCCAGGTCGACGCGAACCCCGTCTGGCGCAAGCTGTGGGGCGGCTTCCTGCGCGCGCTCACCCTGAGCGAGCAGACCGGCGGCCTGGCGGGATCGCTGCTCTACCCGCTGGAACGGCGGCTCGTCCGCCTGCTGAGGGAGAGCCCCACGACCGAGATGATGATCTGCCGCCGCCGCTGACGGCGGGACCGGGCGCCGTCAGGAGGAGAAGTGCATGACGACGGCCAGCCCGACGAAGTGCATGAGCGCCACGGCGACGAGCAACGACACGAACACGAACTTGGCCGGGCCGTGCTCGAAGTGCTTGCCCTCCTTCAGTGGAGGCAGCTTGGCCTGGCGCTCGGCGATGCGCTCCTCCAGCGGCTTGCGGTGAAACATGGGGAGGTCCTCCAGCCGGGCCGAAACGATTTGTTCCCTAATAGTTTGTACACCAAGTAAGCTACCAGCAGACGATGGAGGTGCACACCGATGGAGCCTGTGACAGAGGCAACAGATCTGCTGGCGCTGGACCGCCAGGTGTGCTTCGCCCTCAGCATCGCCTCGCGCAGCGTGATCGCGCTCTACCGGCCGCTGCTGCAGCCCATGGGTCTGACGCATCCCCAGTACCTGGCGATGCTGGCGCTCTGGGAGCGGGAGCCGCTGTCGGTCAAGGAGCTGGGGGAGCTGCTCCAGCTCGACCCCGGCACCATGTCGCCCCTGCTCAAGCGGCTGGAGGCGCTCGGTTACATCCGGCGTGAGCGCAGCAGCAAGGACGAGCGCGCGCTGGCCGTGACCCTCACCACCGAGGGGCGCGCGCTGCGGGCACGGGCCGAGAAGATCCCGCCCGCGATCGTGGCCCGGCTCGGCATGAGCCTGGAGGAGCTGCAGCACCTGCACGAGTCGCTGACGCGCGTGATCGCGGCCGCCCGCCGCTCCGGTGACGCCGCGGGCTGACGTGGTGCCCGCCTCCGCGGTCCGGAGGCGGGCGTCTCAGTACGGGAGCCGGCGCCCGGACGGCGTCCGTAGATCCAGGCCGGGGCGGGGGCGTGCCGGCTTCGGCCGCATCATCGTTCGGGTGGCGCGCATCTCGGTCTCCTCGCGTGGTCGTGCCTCTTCTACGTCGGAGGGCCGGGGTGCGGATGACGTACCACTTCGGGGCGGGGGCTTTCCAAATCTATTGATCTACTTTGTAAAGGCGCCCGCCGACAAGGAGGTCCTTGCCGCGAGCGAAGAGCCAACCTATAGTCACCAGCATGACTAGTAATGAAGATGACTAGCGGTGGCTCTTCGGCACGCGGTGCTGGCGGCGCTGCTCGACGGCGAGTACAGCGGCTACCAGCTCACGAAGATCTTCGACGTCGGCGTCTCCAACTTCTGGTACGCCGCCCCCCAGCAGCTCTACGCCGAGCTGACCAAGCTGGAGGCCGACGCCCTCGTGGCAGGGCGCGAAATCGTCCAGCAGGGCCGCCCGAACAAGCGCGTGTTCAAGGTCACCCAGGCGGGGCTGGACGAGCTGGCCGCCTTCGCCGCCACCCCGGCCAAGCCCCTTCTCCTCCGCGACGACCTGGCCGTCAAGGTGCATGCCGCGGACCTGGTGGACCCGGCCCCGCTGATCGCCCAGCTTCGGGAGCGGGCCGAGGAGGCCGCCGCCAAGCTGGCCTTGTTCGAGCAGATCCTGCGGCGGCTGCGCGGCGAGCTCGACGAGGAGGAGTTCCTGCGCGCGGGTGAGCGGATCGGGCCGTACCTGTCCTGCCTGGGCGGGTGCCGGCTGGAGAGGGAGATGCGCGACTGGTGCCGGCGGACCGCGCAGGTGCTGGAGGAGCGGGCGAGGAGGAGGGTGTGATGACGTACACGCGGTACGTCGCGCTCGGCGACAGCCAGACCGAAGGGCTGGGCGACGGTGACGACGTCCTGGGCCACCGCGGGTGGGCCGACCGGCTCGCCGAGCACCTGGCCCGCGCCGACCCGGGCCTGCTGTACGCCAACCTGGCCGTGCGCGGCCGGACGGCGGCGCAGATCCGCGACGAGCAGCTCCCGGTGGCGCTGGAGCTGCGGCCCGACCTGGCGACCGTCATGGCGGGCATGAACGACGTGATCCGCCCCGGCTTCGACGCCGCGCTGGTGGCCGGGGTGCTGGAGGAGATGTTCGCCGCCCTGGTGGAGGCGGGCGCGCACGTGGTGACCGTGACGTTCCCCGACATCGGCAAGATCGCGCCGATGGCCCGGCCGCTGGTGCCGCGCGTGCTGGACGTCAACGAGCGCATCCGCGAGGCCGCGGCCCGGCACGGGGTGACGCTGGTGGACACCTACCCGCTGGAGTACGTGACCGACGCGCGCATGTGGAGCCGCGACCGGCTGCACGCCAGCCCGATCGGGCACGCCAGGTTCGCCGCCGCGGTGGCGCACGCGCTGGGGCTGCCGGGCAGCGACGACACGTGGATGGCGCCGCTGCCGGCGCTGCCCGCGCCGAGGGCCTGGCGGTCGGCGGCGGCCGAGGCGCGGTGGCTGGCGACGTTCGCGGGGCCGTGGATCGGCCGGCGCCTGCGCGGGCGCTCCTCGGGGGACGGGCGCACGGCCAAGCGCCCGCTGCTCGCTCCCGTCCCATGCGATCATGGGGACTCCCCGACGCTCCTCTGAGGTGAGATGAACGCCGTCACGTACGCCGAACCGCCCGAGTCCCCTCCCGAGATCCCGCTGGCCGGCGGGGACGTCACCGAGGGGGTCGTACGCGTCGGCGACACGGTCCGCCGGACGGTCGGCACGAACGCGCCGCTCGTGCACGCGTTGCTGCGGCACCTGGAGGAGGCCGGGTTCGCGGGAGCTCCGCGGTTCCTCGGCGTGGACGCGGCCGGGCGGGAGGTGCTGAGCTTCGTGCCCGGCGAGGTGGCCGGGCGGCCGCGGCCGCCGTGGATCGCCGACGAGGGGCGGCTGGCGTCGGTGGGGCGGCTCGTACGCGCCTACCACGAGGCCGTCGCGGCCTTCGCCGTGCCTGTCGGGGTGCGGCCCGGCCTCGGACTGGCGGATCCGCCGGGCACGCCGCCCGAGCCGCCGTACCCGGTGGAGCTGGTCGGGCACATGGACTACACGCCGGACAACCTTGTCTTCCGCGACGGCGAGGCCGCCGCGCTGATCGACTTCGACATCGCCCGGCCGGTGACCAGGGTGGACGAGCTGTACAACGCGATGTTGTACTGGGCGCCGCTCGGCGACCCCGCGGACGCCGACCCGCTGCTGCGGGAGGTGGACGTGCCGCGCCGCTGCCGGATCCTCGCCGACGCGTACGGCATGCCGGAGATCGACCGGTCGCGGCTGGTCGAGGTGGCCGTGATGCGGACGCGGCGGTCGTGGTTCCTGATGAGGCGGAACGCCGAGGAACTGGGCGGCGGGTGGGCGCGCATGTGGGAGGAGGGCGTGGGGGACCAGATCAAGCGGCGCGAGGCGTGGCTGGAGCGGCACGGCGCCGGCATCGAGGCGGCCCTCACGGCACCGTGATCGCGCGGCACCGGCGGCTGGCCGGCGGCGCTGATCTGCGGTGATGAATCGGGCCATCTTGCGGCATCGCGGGCATGCGGAGGGTGCGGCGGGGTAAGGCCGGGGGAGGGGAGGGGGCACCATGATGAGGCTGGTCGAGGAGACCCCGTATCGCTGGCGGATCGACGTCGAGGCGCCGATGCGGGTGCCGGGCGTGGTGTTCGCCACCGCCGACCTGCTGCCGGATCCCTCCGCTGACCAGGCGCTGGGGCAGGTGGCGGCGGTGGCCACGCTGCCGGGGATCGTCGAGGCCTCGTACGCGATGCCCGACATGCACTGGGGGTACGGGTTCCCCATCGGCGGGGTGGCGGCCACCGACGTGGAGCGCGACGGGGTGGTCTCGCCCGGAGGGGTGGGTTTCGACATCTCGTGCGGCGTGCGCCTGCTGCTGTCCGGCCTGCACCTCGACGAGCTGCGCCCGCGGCTGGACGCCGTCATGGACGCGCTCGACGAGACGATCCCGCGGGGCATGAGCAAGGGCGCGGTGTGGCACCTGCGCGGCCCGGCCGAGCTGGAGGAGGTCCTGGCCGGTGGCGCCAGGTACGCCGTGGAACGCGGCCACGGCGAACCCGCCGACCTGGAGCGCTGCGAGGACCGCGGCGCCGTGGCCGACGCCGACCCCGCCGCGATCGGCGCCCGTGCCAGGGAGCGCGGGCTGGCGCAGGTCGGCAGCCTCGGCTCCGGCAACCACTTCCTGGAGGTGGAGGCGGTCTCCGAGGTCTTCGACGAGGAGATCGCGCGGGCGTACGGGCTGTGGCCGGGGCGCGTCTGCGTGCTCATCCACACCGGCTCCCGCGGGCTGGGTCACCAGGTGTGCACCGACTCGGTGCGCGTCATGGAGGCGGCCATGGCCAGGTACGGCATCAGCGTCCCGGACCGGCAGCTCGCGTGCGCGCCGGTCACCTCGCCGGAAGGGCAGGCGTACCTGTCGGCGATGGCGGCCGCCGCGAACTACGGCCGGGCCAACCGGCAGCTCCTCGGCCAGGCCGCCCGCCGCGCCTTCGAGCGCGCCACCGGGGACGGCGGGCTGAGCCTGCTGTACGACGTCTCGCACAACCTCGCCAAGCTGGAGACGCACCACGTCGAAGGCCGGGCGCGGCGGCTGTGCGTGCACCGTAAGGGCGCGACCCTGGCCCTGCCGCCCGGTCACGAGGACCTGCCGGCGGACCTGCGGGCGGTGGGGCAGCCGGTGCTGGTGCCCGGCTCGATGGGGGTGGGCTCGTACGTGCTGGCCGGGACCCCGGACGCGCCCGCGTTCGCGTCGGCCTGCCACGGGGCGGGGCGGCGGCTGAGCCGTCACCAGGCGCTCAAGAGCACGTCGGCGGCCAGGCTGCGGGCGGAGCTGAAGGAGGCGGGGGTCGCTGTGCGGGGGGCGTCGGCGCGGGGGCTGGCAGAGGAGACGCCGCACGCGTACAAGGACGTGGACGCGGTGGTGACGGCGTGCCACCTGGCGGGCCTGGCCAGGAAGGTCGCCAAACTCGCGCCTGTCGGGGTGGTCAAGGGGTAGGCCGGTCCGGTGGTCACAGGGTCGGCGGTGGGGATGGGCGGGTCAGGGGTTCAGGTGGCTCAGACGTCCACCACCGCCCGCGCCCGCCACTCACCGTCCTCCCGGCCGAATCGCAAGCCGTGCGTGGTGACCGCCTTCGGCATCGCGCCGACCTGCTCGACTGCCTCGGCGGGGACGGTGGCCAGCCGCAGGCCGCCCTCCTGCCCGGGCCGGACGTCCACGACCACGCGGCCGTGCACCTCGACCTGGTAGATCACCTCTTCCAGCAGCGCGATCAGCATCCCCGCGCCATCCCCCTGACCGCCGCCCGGGACCCCACCGCCGCCCGGGACTGGATCGTCGGCCGCAGCCTCGCCGTCGCCCGAGGCCTCACCGCCGTCGTGGCCGGGCGCGGGGAAGCCGACGTCATCGTCCGGCGCGGGGGCCGTACTGAGGTCGGCGAAGCTCTCCACCAGCGCCCGCACCGCCTCCGCCAGGCACTCCTCGCGGCCACCCGCCCATGCTTCCAGCGCGATGTCGGCGGTGTGCGGGACCGCGCGGTGACCTCTGCTCATGCTGCCACTCCACCAGGGACGGGCCCGCCCGCAAAGCCCGCCGGCGTCAAGAAACGGCAGGATGTACGCCAACCGGGGCCAGGGAAGGTCCGGGATCCGGATAGAGTCGTCGTGATGATCAACCGGTTGACGGAGGCCCGACGGCGAGGCGCGCCATGACGGAACGCCTGCGGATCAGCGAGGTCGAGCTCGACTCGCGCGTCACCGTGGTCACCGTCAGCGGCGAGCTCGACATGGACACCTGCCCTTTGCTGCAGGCCGCGCTGGCCCGGGCGCTGCCGCGGGTCGCGATCGACCTCGGCGCCCTGACCTCGGCCGACTCCTACGGCCTGACCGTGCTGCTCGCGATGCACCACCACGCGCGGGCGGCGGGAGGCCGGGCGCTGGTGTGCGAGACCGGCGACCTGATGCGGGCGCTCTTCCGGCAGCGCGGCCTCGACCGGGTCCTCGACCTGCGCTCGACGCTGGAGGAGGCCGTCGCCGAGCTACGCGCGCTCTGACCCGCGACCTCGAACAGCCGTGCTGACCTCCGACGTCGGACAGCCGTGCTGACCTCCGACGCCGGGCAACCGGAGACGGCCGACGGCCGGCCGGTTCCCGTTACGTGACGGGTGATCGGTTCCTGGTGGGTGAGGGTGACCGCCCGGGAACCAGGCGCGGATCGGCTCAGGAGGTGGGGGTCGGGGTCGGCGTCTGCGTGGGCGTTTCGGTCGGGGTTCCGGTCGGCGTCTCAGGCGGCGTCTCGGTTGGTGTTTCGGTCGGGACCTCGGTGGGGGCCTCCGTCGGGACGGCCGTGGCGGTGTCGGTCGGCAGCGGCGTGGCCGTCTGGGTCGGGGTGGGGCACGGGGTCGGAGTCTGCCAGTTCGGGACGATCGCCCACCACTGCTTGGCGCGCCGCCAGCCGCTCTTGTCCTGCGGGTGGAGCCTCATGGGCTGCGAGAGGTCCAGGATGTAGGCCGCCCTGGCCGTCTGGCCGTCCGTGGTGGCCGTCACCGAGACCCAGCCGTCCTGCTGGAGCCGGCTCTCCTCGCCGTCACGGAGCCGCACCCGAGGCTGGCGCGTGGACTCGTCGATCGTGTACGCCTGCTCGAACCCGTCCTGGCTGCGTACCGTGATGGAGCCGTCCGCCAGCGCGGTCACCTGCCCGGTCTGGGTGAGCAGCGTGACGGCGCCGCACCCGTCCTTGGTCGCCACCGAGAACTCGCCGTGCATCGTGCCGACGAACCCCCACGGGTTGATGGGCGGCAGCTCGGCCGGCGTGGGCGAGGTCGTCGGTGTCCCGGTGGGCGTCGGGGTGAGGGTTTCGGTGGGTGTCGGGGTGGGGGTTTCGGCCGGGGTTTCGGTGGCGGAGGGCGCCGGGGCCGGAGTGGCGGCCGAGGCCGATACGGTCACCCCGAGGCCGCTGGTGGCGACGATCGCGATGGTGGCGAGCTTGAGCAGTTGCCGGGGGATCCGCCGGCGGCGGGGACGTTCCTCGTGCGGTTGGCCGGAACTCATGGGCGTCACCTGGTCCTCCACGGGGGTCGGTGGGATCGGATCGGGGACAGCAGCCCTCCGTACGAACGCATGGCACAAACCGCCACGGCGTGGAGGGCGGGGGTCTGACTCGCGTCGTCAGTCGAAGGCGAACAGGTCGGACTACGGCGCCGGCACCGCCACGGGGTGGCGCGGGTGCCCGGCGCGAACGCTAGCTCTGGTTGGACGTCGCACGGACTCGGTGGGTTCCCACCGGTTTCACCGCCGTCGTCCGGTTAGTGGCGTCCGACGGGTTCCAGCTTCGGCAACTGCTCCATGGACCAGCACAGCAGCAGCCGCCCGCCCCTGGCCAGAACCGGCAGGCACAGGCGCGTGGCGTGCGGCCGGGGACTGACGACGGCGAACAGGTGACCACGGTCGTGCGCGCGGCGCCCGGCCTCCAGCAGGACGCCCATCCAGCGGGTGCCCGTCAGCCGGCAGCCGGACAGGTCCACGGCCACGCGCGGGCAGACGTCCACGGCGTCGGCGAGCTGGGCACGGAGTGCCGGCATCCGCCAGTCGTCGACGGTGCCGGTGACGCGGACGACGGTCCAGCGGCCATGCGCGAGAAGGCTCGACATGTAGGCCATGGCTCACTCACCTCACCGTTGCAGGTGATCGGTCGCGGCCACGCCTCCGGACCTTCCTGATGCGGACACTACCCCTGCGCCGCCGAGCTAGCGGATCACCGGCGGCTCTCAGCGGGCGGCCCGGCGAGCTCGGCCAGGGTGCGGTGCAGGTCGGTGGTGTCGGTGCCGGTCCAGGCGATGTACCCGTCGGGGCGGATGAGCATCAGCGGGCCGCCGGGGCGGGCGGGCGCGGATCAGCGCGCCGCTGCTGCGCAGCACCGAACGCCCCACCGGATACCCGCTCACCGTGATAGCTGTCCAGCAGCGCCTGCGGCGCACCCCCCAGCACCGCGGCCAGCTTCCAGCCCAGGTTCGCCGCATCCTGCAGACCGGTGTTCATACCCTGACCACACATGCGCGGCATCCCCGGCCACAACACCCGCCCACCCGATACCGCGGCACCTGCCGCTCCCCGCCGCAGTGGACACCGTCACCCCGGCGCCGTGGTGTCGACGGTTGTTGGCCAAGATTTGTCGGCAGCTATCGACGCGAGGCGGCACACAGGCGTACGAGCTCAGGGACCAGCCCCCGCAGCAGCTCCTCGTCGCGCGGGTCGGCGGGCGCGTACTCGGTGATGCCGAGCCCGGCGATCTCGTGGCGGGCGGCGAGCCCGGCGATCGCCTCGGTGAGTGCCTGGGCGGACAGGCCGTCAGGCTCCGGGTAACCGACCGAGGTGATGCCGTCCAGGACGTCGAGGTCCACGTGCACGTAGACGACGGCGTCCGAGCCGATGGTGTCCAGGCCGCCGATGCCGGACCGGCGGATGTGGTCGGCCTCGGCCGGGTCCAGCGAGCGGGTGCCGGCCAGGGCGACCTGGCCGGGACGCAGCGCGGGGGAGCGGACGAGGCCGGGCGGGCCGTCGCCCTGGAGCGTGCGGAGGATCATGCCGTGAAAGGCGCCCGACGGGGACGTGTCGGGGGTGTTCATGTCGCCGTGGGCGTCGAACCAGGCGACGTGCAGGCGGTCGCCGTGCCGGCGCAGCGCGGCCGTGACCGGTTCGAGCTCGACACCGCAGTCGCCGCCGACCGTGACGGTGAACCCGTCGCGGGGGAGCGCCTGCCGTACGCGGTCGGCGGTCTCGGCCAGGGTCGTGCCGGTCTCGACCCGCACGTGCGCGGCCGCCCCGGGGATCATGGCCGCCAGCCGGGCGGCGCCTTCGACCAGCCTGGGTGCGGTGGGTGATGACGATCCCTGCCACTGCGGAACCTCGACGACGGTCAGCATGTCGCTCTCCTCTTGAAGGGGTGGACCGACAGTGTCGCCTCGCCTCATCGGCAACGTCCACTTAGTAGTTCTGCACGGATCTATAAGATGTGCTTGATGTTGGATCCGGTCAGGCTGCGCCTGCTGCGCGAGTTCGCCGAGCACGGCACGATGACGGCCGTCGCCGAGATGGGCGGCCTGACCTCGTCCGCCGTCTCGCAACAGCTCGCCGCCCTGGAACGGGAGGCCGGGGTGCCGCTGTTCGAGCGGGCGGGCCGGCGGGTCCGCCTGACCGCCGAGGGGCAGCGGCTCGTACGGCACGCGCATGTCGTCCTGGACGCCCTGGACGCCGCCGAGGAGGACCTCCGCTCGGCCGCGACCCCGCGAGGGCCGGTCAGGGTGGCCTGTTTCGCCACGGCGGCCGTCGCCCGCCTCCTGCCGGCGATCGCCGCGGCCCGGGGCCGCCACCCCGGCCTGCACGTGATCGTCCATGAGCTCGAACCTCGCGAGGCCGTCGAGGCGCTGCGTGCCGGCAGGTGCGACGTGGCGATCACGTTCACCTACAGCCTCATCCCGGAGGACCCCCGGCCGGGAGTCACGCGCCGGTTCCTGGGCGTCGAGCCGATGCTGATGGCCCTGCCCGCCGATCACCCGACGGCGTCCGGCGCGGTGGACCTGCGCGCCCTGCGGGAGGAGCCGTGGATCGCCGGCTCGCAGGGGACCAGCGACCACGAGATGCTCGACCGCGCCTGCGCCCTGGCGGGCTGCTTCCGCCCGAACGTCATCCACACGGCCGACGACTACGCGCTCGTGCTGCGCATGGTGCGGGAGGGGCTGGGGGTGGCCCTCGTCCCCGAGCTGGTCGCCACCGCCGTCGGCGTGCCCGGGGGCGTCGTGCTGCGCCCGATCTCCACGATCGAGATCACCCGCACCAGCTACGCCCTCGTCCGCACCGCGACCCCCGCGGTCAACGCCATCCTCGACCTGCTCCTGGAATGAATCTACAATGTAAAGGCGCTTGGCTGTGAGTGCGATATGCGGTGTCGGCGTGAGGGGTGAGGCGCCGGCCGGTCAGTAGAGCCAGCGGTAGGCGCGGATGATGTCGGCCGGGTGGAGGTCGCCGGCGCGGTCGGCGTCGGAGGTGCGTACGGCGCGGAAGGCGTCGGTGATCTCCTCGCCCAGCGCGGCGCGGATGCGGGGGTTGTCCAGCAGGGCGCGGAGTTGCTGCTGGACGGTGGTGGGCAGGCGGTGGATGCCGTGCTGGGCGCGTTGCTGGTCGGTCCAGGTGCCGGGGTCCTCCTGGACGGGGTCGGGGGGTGTGAGGCCGTCCTCGATGCCGGCGAGGCCGGCGGCGATGACGGCGGTGAGGGCGAGGTAGGGGTTGGCGGAGGCGTCGGAGGGTTTGAGTCCGAGGTTGGCGTGGTCGGGGCCGAGGAGCGGGGTGGTGGGGACGAGCCGGAGTGCGGCTTCGCGGTTCTCCACGCCCCAGCAGGTGTAGGCGCCGGACCAGTATCCGGGTCGCAGGCGTTGCAGGGAGGAGAGGCTGGGGGCGGTGATGGCGACGATGGCGGGCAGGTCGCGGAGGAGGCCGGCGAGGTAGGCGGCGCCTTCCTGGGTGATGCCGGCGGGGCCGTGGCCGCCGGAGAGGAGGTTGGCGCCGGCGCGGGAGGGTGAGGTGTGCAGGTGCCAGCCGTTGCCGACGTGGCCGGGGGTGACGAGGGGGGCGAAGCTGGCGCGCAGTCCGTGGTTGCGGGCGGCGGCGTGGATGGTCTGGCGGGTGAGGAGCTGGCGGTCGGCGGCGGTGACGGGGTCGGCGGGGGCGATGTTGAGCTCGTACTGGCCGGCGCCGTATTCGCCGTGGAGCTGGCCGACGGGGATGCCGTTGCGGTTGAGGTCGCGGAGCAGCTGTCCGGCGAAGGCGTCCACGGCGAGCATCTTGGTGGGGCCGTAGGAAGGGCCGTCGTAGACGGGGCGGGGGTCGTCGCCGGTGTCGTCGGCCGGGCTGAGGTGGAATTCGATCTCGTACCCGGCGCGGATCTGGATGCCGAGGTCGGCGGCGCGGGCGACCTGGCGTTCGAGGGCGGTTCGCTGGTCGTAGGGCCAGGGGGAGCCGTCGGGGGCGATCTGGCGTCCGGGGGCCCAGGCGAAGGAGGGTTGTCCGGCGAGCTGGACGATGCGGTCGGTGACGGGAATCAGGCGGATGTCGCCCGAGGGGGTGCCGAGCGGGGGGTGGTCGAAGGTGATGGTGTCGTGGGAGTCGAAGACGGCGAAGAGGGGCGTGATGCCGATGCCGCGCTCGGTCGCGGCGGTGAACTGTTCGACGGGTACGGTGCGCGAGCGCGGGATGCCGTTGTTGTCGGCCCAGGTGATGATGACGCCGGCGACGCCTGCGGCGGCGAGGTCGAGGTCGAGTGTCTGGGTGTCGGCTTGCGGTGCGCCGGTGGTGGTGTGGTCGAGCATCGGCATCCCCTCTTGGTGTGCGGCCCGCGTGGCACCTTATAGCCGGCGGGGCGAGTCGAGGGGATGCCACGCTCGCGGGTTTTGGCTGGTCGAGGGGTATGTCCGTGGATGTGTGGCTTGATCCGGGGGCTCAGCGGGGCGGTCCGGCGGTGATGGTCGCGCGGGCGTCGCGGACGCCGCCGCGCCACCAGCCCATGGCCTCGATCCACCAGGTCATGCCGGCTGCGGTGTAGGCGTCGACGAGGCCGTCGGCGGCGCGTCCTTCGAGGGCGATGTCGTAGCCGTCGAGGGTGCCGCGTTGTTCGGCGAGATAGTCGACCACCTGGGCGAACTCCGATGGGGGGACGGGGCGGTCCTGGCCGAAGTGGTGGAAGGTGGGCATCGCGCCGTCCCAGCGGGCGGCTCGGCGGAAGCCGGCACGGGTGGGCCATCGTCCGGGGCACCAGATGGGGATGCGTGGCCGCTGGACGGGTGGTGGCAGGAGTCGCTGCCACAGGTGGGTCAGGTCGTCCAGGCCGCGGTCGAGTTTGGCGGCGCGGATCTTCAGGTCGGGGTCCTCGCCGAAGTCGGTGTACTCGGTGTCCATGGAGCCGAGGCCGGCGCCGAAGACGAGCCGTCCTTCGGACAGCCGGTCGAGGGTCGCGGTTTCCTTGGCGACCGTCTGGACGCGTCGGCGTGGGAGCGCCGTCATGAGGATGCCCAGGCGAATGCGGTGGGTGCGGGCGGCGATGGCGGACAGCGTGACGGTGGGGTTGGCGACGGGCCAGCCGGGATCGTGGTAGAGGAGGTGGTCCCAGAGGTAGACGCCGTCCCAGCCGTGTTCTTCGGCGGCGACGGCGAGTTCGGTCAGGAGGGTGGGGTCTCCGAACTCGCCGACGTTGGGCAGGCCGATAGCGAAGCGCACCATGGGTCAAGGCTATGCGGTGGTGATCGTGTGCTCGCGTGGCGCCCCGCCCCCTACCTGCGGCCGGGGCCGGCTCGGCCCGTTGGGTGGACTCTGGGGTGGCCGGCTCAGCTCGTCCGGCCGTCTCCATGGTGGTAGGCGCGCAGCTCGCGGCGCGCCAGTAGCGGCCGCTGGTGCGGTGGATTGGGCGCTTGATGGCCGAGGGCCGCGAGCGGCGGGCGTCGTTCGCGGCCGACCTTGCTCCGACGTTACCGCGAGTGGCGGGAGCGTGCGTGCGGCGAGTGCGGGTGTCCGCGCCTGGCGGACGTCGCCGGCCCAGAAGGGGGACCGGTGGGGTCAGCGGGGGATGAAGCCGCGGTAGACCACGCGCCGCCGCCACAGGACGGGCCACTGGCGGTCCCTGATGCCGCTCAGCACGACGGCGATCATGGCGCCGGTGAGGAAGCTGCCCACGATGAGGCTCATGACGAGCATGAATGCGATGGCCACCAGAAATTCCCTCCATCAGAAGTTGAATCTTTGATGGACGAGAACAGCCGTGTGCCGCGCCGTATTCCAAGCTCATCGCGGGCCCCGTTCCGGGCCTTCGGCGGAGCGGCGTAGCGTGAGCGTGTGATGGGCGATCTGGAGGAACGGGACCGGCCGTCGATCGGCGCGTCCACTGCCGTGACCGCCCCTGAGAAGGGGCAGGCATGACCGGGTCGTGGGGCTGGGACCTGCTGATCGGGATCGGGGCCGCGCTGCTGGTCGCCTGGCTGGCGATGATCGGCGCGCTGGCGGTCGTCCGGCCCCGCGGCAATCTGCTGCGGGAGGCGCTGCGGCTGCTGCCCGACGTGCTGCGCCTGGTGCGCCGCCTGGCCGCCGACCCCGCCCTGCCCCGTGGTGTGCGCGTGCGGCTCGCGCTGCTGCTGGGCTACCTGGCCCTGCCGCTGGACCTGGTGCCCGACTTCATCCCCGTGCTGGGGTATGCCGACGACGCCATCATCGTCACGGCGGTGCTGCGCTCCGTGGTCCGCCGCGCCGGTCTGCAGGCCGTCCGCCGGCACTGGCCGGGCACCGACGACGGCTTCGCCGCGCTGGCCCGGTTGACCGGGCTCGACGGGGATTCCCGGTCAGGGCTTGCTCGCCGGCGCGAGGCGGACGGCCGGACCGATCAGCAGGGTTCCTGAGACGTATGCGGGCGCTGGCAGAGGTTCACGACGTGGGGTTCACGACGTGGGGTTCGCGACGTGGGGTTCGCGACGCGGGGTTCACGACGCGGGGTTCAGGACGTGGAATTCAGGACGTGGGGGCCAGGTCGCGGCGGCGCAGGAACGCCAGGCCCGCCGCCGCCAGCCCGGCCGCCAGTACGGTCAGCGCCAGCAGGGGCGCCGCCGGTGACGGCGCGCCGCCCAGCAGCAGCGCGGGCACGTGCACGAACGGCGACAGTTCGAGCACGGCCCCGCCGGCCAGCCGGAACTCCGCCAGCAGGTCCACGACCAGGAACAGGCCCAGCACGGTCCAGCTCACCGCCACCGCCGGCCGCGGCAGCAGCCCGAACAGCAGCGTCCGGCCACCCGTGCCGCCGGCCACCCGCGCGGCGGTGCCCGGGCGGGTGCCCGGGCCGGCGAACAGCGGCAACCTGGGGCCCTTGTGCCGATCTTCGGTGACTTACTCCGCCGGATCGCGGGGGCGCCACCTCAGGGCGCTCACAGGACGCGGCGGACGCCGGGCAGCCGGCGGATGGGCCCCGCCAGCGCGAAACAGGCCGGCAGCGTCACGGCGGCCACGAGTGCGAACTTCGCCGGCGTCGGCCAGGCCAGGGCACCGAGCGCGAGACCGGCCGCCGTCACCACGAACGCGTGGATCACGTACACGGTGAACGCGTGGGCCGACAGGTAGCGGCCCAGCGGCCCCTGGCCGTCCAGCCTGCTGCGGAAGAGGGCGAGCAGCGCGAGCACGGCGCCGACCGCGAACGCCGAGTCCCACAGCGCGAAGAACAGGGAGCTCAGCGTGCCGTGCCCCATCCACGCCTCCAGCCCGCCGGCCAGCGCGAGCGGCAGGAACACCAGGCTGGCCCCGGCGGCCAGGCCGAACCCGGCCCAGCCCATGCGGGGGGTGACGGCGTGGAACCAGCCGCGCCGGTAGGCCACCGTGCCTGCGACGAAGAAGCTGACGTACTGCGGCAGGTAGGCGATGGTCGGGAAGTCGACGACCGGCACCCAGGTGCCCGCCGGGAGCACGATCCGCAGCGCGTACGTCCCCAGGGCCAGCACCGCCACGAAGGCGATCACCATGGGCAGGGCGGGCGGTCGGACGGCCCGCTCCCGAGGCCGCCGCCGGGCGCCGGCGAGACGGACGGCGGCGTAGCAGACGTCGAAGACGAGCAGCGCGAGCACGAACCACAGCGGCCCCGAGCCGATCGTGTCCAGGTAGGCCGCCAGCGGCGAGCCGTCCGGGTAGGAGCCGGCGTGCAGCAGCGGGCTGAGCACGAAGTAGAACACGACCAGCGGGATCCCCAGGCGGATCAGCCGGTCGCGCAGGAACGCGCCGGGGCCCTTGCGGTCGTAGGAGCCGGGCGTGAAGTAGCCGGACAGCAGGAAGAACGCGCCCATGAACCAGGCCTGGTTCACCAGCAGGAAGATCGACAGGCCGACGCTGGCCGCCACGCTGGTCGGTGGCTCGGTGTAGTACCACAGCGGCATCCCGCTGTACATGACGGCGACGTGGTGCAGGACCACCAGCGAGGTCAGCAGGATCCGCAGGTTGTCGGCGAACCACAGCCGCGTCGGGGACGCGCTGCTCCGGGCTGGTGGCGCGGGACGGGGGTCGGCTCTCATGGCGCACTCCGTTTCGGGTCGTCGGACGTGATGACGACGCTAGGAAGCGCGGGCAGTAGCCGGTATGCACCTGGACGTACACAGGGGTGGAGCTAGGCACACCCCTGCGCGGAGCGAGCCCGTCAGGCCAGCGCCAGCGGCCTGACGGGCGCGCCCGTCGCGCCGGCCAGCGGCAGCGGGTTGACGATGAGCAGGACCTCGCGGTGGCCGGCGTCCAGCAGCGGCCACAGGCGCATGGTCTCCACGATGTTGATCCCCGCCTCCACCAGGAGGATCCGGTGCACCGGCAGCGTGGCGTGACCGTGCCCGGGCGGGATGTGCTCGAACGCGATGCTCTCGGCCCCCACCAGGCGGGGGCGCCGCTCGGCCAGCCAGCGCCCGGCCGCCGCGCCCGGGCCGGGCGCGCCGCGGGACTGGCCGGTGAACAGCTCCGGCTCGCCCCAGTGCCGCGACCAGCCCGTGCCGATCAGCAGCGCCTCCCCCGGTTGCGGCGCCAGCCCGTCCGCGGCCCTGTCCAGGTCGGCGGGGGTGATCTCGTATCCCGGCGGCAGCGCGGCGACACCGTGCACGGCGGCCACGTCGAGCAGCACGGCCCGGCCGACGTACGGCTCGAAGGCGTCGATGCCCAGCGCCGTGAACCCCGCATGCCCCTGCACCGCCGCCGCCTCGTGCCCGCCGTGCAACCTGCCCTCCTGCGAGACGTGCGCCAGCGCGTCCACGTGGGTGCCCACGTGGCCGCCGGTGACGATGACCTCGTTGGCCGCCGACCCGCCGTCGGCGCGCACCACGTCCCCGTGGCGGCGCTCCAGCACCATCCGGAACGGCACATGGTTGGGCGACTGCGGCATGCCGGTGCGCATCGGCTGGGCCAGGTCGAACACCTCGGCCCCGGCCAGCGCCTCCCACGGGGCTCGCACGAGAGGACGTCCTTCAGGGTGTTCCACTACGAGGAAAGCTGTTCCAGACTGTACGGCAGGAGCCGACCGGCAGGAAGGGCACACCCTCATGCCGACGACCGGGCACCCGCGCCGCCGCGGCACCGGCGGCGCCAGCCAGACCGTCGCGACCGTCGAGCGCGCGGCCGACGTGCTCGTGCTGTTCGCCGATCCGGCCGCGCGCACCCTCGGGGTCACCGAGATCGCCGGGCGGCTGGAGCTGTCGAAGGCGGCCGTCCACCGGATCCTGGCGTCGCTGCGGCTGCGCGGCCTGATCGACCTGGACGAGCAGAGCAGGCGGTACTCGCTCGGCCTGACCGCCATGCGGCTGGGCCTGGCCTACCTTGACCGGCTGGACCTGCGCAGGCTCGCCGCGCCGGAGCTGGTCGCCCTGTCCACGGCGCTGTCGGAGACGGCCACGCTGTCCATCCGCACCGGGCACGCGCGCGTCTACGTCGACCAGGCGACCCCCAGCCGCGAGGTGATCATGTCGGTGACGCTCGGCGTGCCGTACCCGCTGCACGCCGGCGCCTCGTCGCGGGCGTTCCTGGCGTTCCTGGCCGAGGAGGAGATCGACGACTACTTCGCCACGCAGCCGCTGACCCGGCTCACCGAGCGCACGCCCGTCGATGAGGCCGCGCTGCGCGCGGACCTGGCGGCCGTCCGGCGCCGCGGCTACGCCCGCTCCCGGGCCGAGCGGCAGCCGGGCTCCGCCTCCGTCGCCGCGCCCGTGCTCGACCACCACGGGCGGCCCGCCGGGGTGATCAGCGTGTGCGGGCCGCTGGAGCGCTTCCGCGGCGAGGAGAGGCGGTGCGCGCGGGCGCTGCTGGAGACCACCCGCAAACTGTCGGCCCGGATGGGCCACGCCGCCGCGGAAGGGGCACCATGATGCGATACGACCTGCTCGTCAAGGGCGGAACCCTGGTCCTGCCGTACCACGGCGAGGTCCGCGCCGACCTGGCCGTACGGGACGGCCGGATCGTCGCGATCGGCGAGGACCTCGACGGCGGCGCGGAGGTGATCGACGCCGCCGGGAAGATCGTGTTACCGGGGGCGGTGGACGCCCACTTCCACCTGGGGATCTACCGCGACCTGGGGGTGGACGCCTTCGAGGAGACGCGGTCCTGCCTGGTCGGCGGGGCGACGACCGTCCTGTCCTACTTCCGTACAGGACAGCACTACCTCGACAGGACCGGCCCGTACCAGACGATCTTGCCCGAGGTGCTGCGGGCGGTCGCCGGGCGCGCGTGGACCGACTACGGCTTCCACCTGGCCCCGATGACCTCCGGCCAGATCGACGAGATCCCCGCCCTCGTCGCCGGGCACGGCATCACCTCGTTCAAGTACTACATGTTCTACAAGGGCTTCGACCTGGCGGCCAACAGCCGCGACGCCCGGGCGTTCACCATGAGCGACGAGTACGACCTCGGACACCTCTACCTGATCATGGAGAAGCTGGCCGAGACGCAGGCCGCCCACCCCGGCAGGCGGCTGTCGCTGAGCCTGCACTGCGAGCAGTCGGAGCTGATGCGCGTCTTCATCGACCGCGTACGCGCCGGCGGCGCCCCCCAGAACCTGCGCGCCTACGCCCAGGCCCGCCCGCCCCTGACCGAGCAGCTCGCCATCGCCGAGGCGGCCGTGCTCGCCGGGCACACCGGCGTCGAGATCAACCTGCTGCACCTGTCGAGCGCCGAGGCGCTCGAGGCGGCCGCCCGCACCCCCGCCAGGCGCGAGACCACCCTGCACCACCTGTGCCTCGACCACGACGACCTGGACGCGCGCGGCGGCCTGGGCGGCAAGGTCAACCCGCCGATCCGCACCCGCGAGCACAACGAGGCGCTGTGGGCGGGCGTGGCCGACGGGCGGATCGACTGGGTGGCCTCCGACCACGCCTGCTGCCTGGAGGAGCACAAGGGCGACGACCTGTGGCCGGCGAGACCCGGGTTCGGCGGCACGGCGCTGCTGTATCCCGTGCTGTTCTCCGAGGGGCACCTGCGCCGGGGCCTGCCGCTGACCAGGATCGCCGAGGTCGCCGCCGCCAACCCCGCCCGCGCCTTCAACCTGTGGGGGCGCAAAGGCGGCCTGGCTGTCGGGTTCGACGCCGACCTCACCGTCCTGGACCCGGCGCTGACCAGGACCGTCACCACGGACCTGCTGCTGTCGGGGCAGGACCACTGCCCGTTCGAGGGCGTCCGGGTGACCGGCTGGCCGGTGACCACGGTCGTCGGCGGGCGGGTCGCCTTCCACGAGGGCAAGACCGCCGGCGAGCCGTCGGGCTCGTACCTGCACCGTTGAGACGGACCGCCGTAAGGAGCGGAGATGAGCGCGCTGCCCCTGGACGACGTGCGCGTCGTCGAACTCGGCCAGCTCCTGGCCGGCCCGTTCTGCGGGCAACTGCTCGGCGACTTCGGCGCCGAGGTGATCAAGGTGGAGGACCCCGGGCGCGGCGACCCGATGCGCGAGTGGGGCAGGGAGAAGCCGTACGGGCGTTCGCTGTGGTGGCCGGTCGTGGCGCGCAACAAGAAGTCCGTCACCTGCGACCTGCGCACCCCCGAGGGGCAGGACCTCGTCAAGCGGCTGGTGGCCGGCGCCGACGTGCTGCTGGAGAACTTCCGGCCCGGCACGCTGGAGCGGTGGAGCCTGTCACCGCAGGAACTGCACGCGATCAATCCCCGCCTGGTGATCACCCGGGTGACCGGTTTCGGGCAGACCGGTCCGTACGCCCCGCGCGCCGGATACGGGTCGATCGGCGAGGCGATGGGCGGCATCCGCCACGTCACCGGCGACCCCGACAGGCCGCCGTCGCGGGCCGGGATCTCGCTCGGCGACTCGCTGGCCGCCACGCACGCCTGCGTCGGCACCCTGGTCGCGCTGCACGAGCGCGAGCGCAGCGGCAGGGGCCAGGTCGTGGACTCGGCGATCTACGAGGCCGTGCTGGCCATGATGGAGTCGCTCCTGCCTGAATGGCAGCAGGCCTCCTACCAGCGCAAACGCACCGGCCCCGTGCTGCCGAACGTCTCACCCAGCAACGTCTACCCGACCGCCGACGGCGAGTCCATCCTCATCGCCGCCAACCAGGACAGCGTCTTCGCCCGGCTGGCCCGCGTGATGGGCCGCCCCGAGCTGGCCGCCGACGCCCGCTTCGCCACGCACGGCGCGCGCGGCGAGCACATGGCGGAGCTGGACGCGCTCGTCGCCGCCTGGACGGCCGAGCTGCCCGCCGGCGACCTGCTGCGGGCGCTGCACGAGGGCGGCGTCCCGGCCGGGCGCATCTACACGGCCAAGGACATGTTCGCCGACCCGCACTTCGCCGCCCGCCAGGCCATCGTGCGCGTGCCGCACCCCGAGTTCGGCGAGCTGGCCATGCAGAACGTCGTGCCGAAACTGTCGGCCACGCCCGGTGCGGTGCGCACCGCCGGGCCGGAGCTCGGCCAGCACAACGACGAGGTCTACGGCGGGCTGCTCGGTCTGACCGGCCAGGAGCTGGCGGGGTTGCGCGAGAAGGGCGTCATCTGACACGGACGAATCCCGCCACGGACGAATCGGGCAGGGGCGGATCCGGCAGGGGTGGCCGGGTGCGAATGGGTTGCCTGATTCGTCCGCTTAAGTCGCGCGAGGGCGGCTAAAGTCGATCTTTCATCGGCGCGAGGACGATCGGGGAGCTCCATGAGGACGCACATGCGGTTCGAGGCGTCAGGTCCTCCGTCGCCCGCATCGGCCGTCGCGGTGCCCAGGCAGCTCCCGGCCGCGCCGGCCACCGAAGTGGCAAGACCACGGCCACGGGAGTCGGCCACCGTGGTGGCGAGACAGCAGCCGCCAGAGTCGGTCACCGTGGTGCCCAGGCCATCGCCCGCTGTGCCCGGCCACCTGTTCAGTGGACGGGAGGCGGAGCTTCGCCTCCTGGATGAGGCGCTGTCCCAGGAGGGCGCCGCGAGAGCGGTCGCGATCGTGGGCGCGGGCGGCGTCGGCAAGACATGGCTGGCCCTGCACTGGGCGGACCGCAACGCCGGCCTGTTCCCGGACGGGCAGCTCCACGTCAACCTGCGCGGCTCCGACCCCGTGACCCCGCCCGTGCCGCCGGAGGAGGCGGTGCGCGGCTTCCTGCTGGCGCTCGGCGCCGACCCCCGGGCCGTCCCCGCCGAGCCCGAGGCCCAGGCCGGGCTCTACCGGAGCATGATGGCCGGCCGGCGCATGCTCGTCCTGATCGACGACGCCGCCTCCCCGGCTCAGGTGGAGACGCTGCTGCCCGGCACCACCTCCAGCGCCGTCCTGGTGACCAGCCGCCGGCACCCGGGCCGGCCGCTCTCGGGGCACAGCGCGCAGGAGCAGCCCTGCACTGGGCCCGATGCGCAGGTGCCGTCGTTGGGCGGGTCTGGCGCGCAGGAGCTGTCCCCGGGCGGGCCCGACGCGCACATGTTGTCCCCAGGCGGGCTTGGGGTGCAGGACTTGCCTCCGGGCAGGCTTGGGGTGCAGGACTTGCCTCCGGGCGGGCTCGGGGTGCAGGAGCTGTTCCCGGGCGGGCCCGGCGTGCGGGTGCTGCCGCTGGAGGGGCTGAGCGAGCAGGAGGCGTCGCGGCTGCTCGTCCGCAGCGCCGGCACCACCCAGCCGCACGCCGTGCGCGACCTCATCCGCCACTGCGCGGGCCTGCCGCTCGTGCTCGGCATCGTGGCGGCGCGCGTCGCGGCCCGGCCGCATCTGCCCCTGGACACCCTCACGGCCGAGCTGCGCAACGCCGTCACCCATCCGGAGACGCAGGACGCGGGCGAGATCCCCGGCGGCCTGCGCGCCGTCCTGCAGGCCTCCTGCCTGAGCCTCGCCGAGGACGCCAGGGGGTTGTTCCTGGCCCTGGGCCCGGCGCCGGTGCCCGACGTCGGCCTGCCTGCCGCGGCGTCGCTCGCCGCCCTGCCCGCCGCACGCACGCGCACGCTGATGCGCCTGCTGGAGGCCGCGCACCTGGTCGTCCAGCACCGGCCGGGCCGCTACCGCATGCACGACCTGATCCGCCTGTACGCGATCGAGCAGGGACGGCCCGCCTCCTCGGCCGCCGCGCTGAGACGGCTGGTCGACCACTACCTGCACACCGCGAACCGCGGCGAGCGCACCCTGGCCCCGCAGATCCGGCCCATCACCATGAACCCACCGGCGCAGGGCGTCGATCTCACCCCGTTGACGACGGAGCAGGACGCCCTGGAGTGGTTCGACGCCGAGCGCGACTGCCTGCTGGCCCTCCTGCGCTGGACCGCCGACCAGGACTGGAACGAGAACACCTGGCGGATCGCCTGGTCCATGGACGAGATGCTGCAGCGCAGGGGGCACGTCCACGACCGCGTCCACGTCTGGGAGGCCGCCGTGTTCGCCGCGGAACGCCTCGGCGCGGCCGAGGCCCAGTGCCTGGCCTACCGCCGCCTCGGGCACGCGCACCTGCAGGCGGGCGACCACGCCGCCGCGCTGCCCGCGCTCCGCCGGGCACTGGCCCTGGCCGGGCACCTTCGCCGCCTCCGCGGAAACCGCCCGGCCGAACCCCGAACCGTCCGGCGCCACCTCATCGGATGAGAACGGCACCCGTTCATCGGGCGAGCGCGGCACCCCGTCCCGCCTGACGAGCGCGGCGCCCCGTCCCGCCTGACGAGGGCGGCCCCCGTCCCGTCTGACGTCCGGCTAGGACGCTCGTACGGTGCGTGCCAGGACGTCATCCACCGTGCCGCCCGCGCCCAGCCTCCGCACCGCCTCGGCCAGTTCGCTCACCCGGCCCTCAGGCAGCGCGCGGCCCGCGTTGGAGCGGAACTTCGTCTCCAGCTCCGCTGCCGAGAGCGGGTGCTCGGGCCCGCCGCGCGAGGAGTCCACCCGGTGCTCCAGCGTCGAGCCGTCGTGCAGCCGCACCCGTACCACCGCCGCGAACGCCCTGGGAAAGATCTCCGAGGCCCGCTCGTCGGCCACGCACCGCACCCGCCCCGCCAGCTCCAGCCGCGCTGGGTCCAGCGCGGCGAAGTCCTCCAGCGCAAGCCCGAGCCCGCCCCCGCCCAGCAGTGCCGCGGCGACCGTGTAGGGGCCGGAGAACTTCGCGTGGTACGGCGAGCGCGGCCGGACCTTCTCCTCCCGCGGCTCGGCGATCGTGCGCAGCACCGGGCCGGGCACCCCCACCTCGACCTCCGCGATCCGCGACGGGTCCAGCCCGCCGCGCCGCAGCGCCAGCGCGCAGTCGATGACCGGGTGGGTGAAATGGTTGGTCGGGTACGGCTTGTAGACCGTACGCAGCAGCTCCCACCGCTCGCCCAGCCCCGACATCAGCGCATCGGCGTCGTACCGCCCGCCCAGCCATGCCTGGAAGAACCCGAACCGCCCCTCCAGCACCGTCGGTGGCCCGGTCAGCCCCTCCGCGGCCAGCACCGCGGCCGACACCCCGGCGTGCGCGGCCCACCCGCAGTGCACCCGCTTGACCGTCCCGCCCGTACGGTTGGCCTCGATCAGACCGGCCCCCATCGAGGCCGCCACGCCCATCGCGTGCGCCACCCCCTCGGCCGTCAGCCCGAACAGCAGCCCCGCGGCCACGGCGGCGCCCAGCGTGCCGCAGATGGAGGTCGCGTGCTGGCCCTGCTCGAAGAAGAGCGAGTTGCGCTCCTGCGGCAGGTAGGACGCCATGCCGAGCCGGCCGCACACCTCGATCCCCGCCGCGACCGCCGCCACCAGCTCCGCACCGGACGCCCCCGCCCTCTGCGCCGCCACCGGCTCCGCAGGAAAAGCGCCCACTCCACGGTCCGCAGGAAACGCGTCCACCGCGTCCGCATAGAACGCGCCAGCCCCACGGTCCGCAGGAAACGCGTCCACCCCGTCCGCATGAAAGGCGCCAGCCCCACGCTCCCCGCAAGACGCGCTCGCGTCCTGCGCCGTCCCCCGCTCCGCGTGAAACGACGCTGCGGGCAGGCTCCAGCGCGCGCCCGCGCTCTGGGCAGCCGCCAGCGCCGCGGGCACGACGGACGCGCTCGGGTGCAGCACGGACGGCAGGTGCGTGTCGTCGAAGTCGAGCGCGTGCGCGAGGGTGCCGTTGACCAGCGCCGCCGACGGCGCAGGCAGCCGGTCGCCGCTCCCGATCACGGTCGCCTCGCCGCTGCCGCCCCAGCGCCGTACGGCACGCAGCACCGCCGGCGCGGCGTCCCCGTCCGGCTCGGCGCAGGCGGCCAGGCAGTTGCCGAGCACGTCCAGCACCCGGCCCGGCACGTCGTCCCGCACCGCGGCCGGCAGTTCCCCGTCCCTGCACGCCACCGCGAACTCGGCCAGCCGCCTCACGTACGTCATCCGCTCTCCTCACAAGCCGTCGCCGTCCCATCGTCCGCGGGAACGGCGGCGTACGGGAAGGGCGGAGATGATCGGGCGGGCACGGGTCGCCCGGCTTCCAGTTGTGCGACTCGCGCTCGTTCGGGCGCTCCAGCCCGGCTCATGGTCGCGGGCGGTGTGTCCGGCCGAGATCTACCGGCGCAGCCACCTCAGCGCCGCGTCCGCGCAGTCCTCCGGGGTGCTGTTGAAGGCGATGGCGGCGCCGGGCGCGTGCAGCCGCACCAGGTTGACGACCTTCTCGAAGAGCTCGAGCATCGGCTCGTAGGTGCGGATGCCGCCCCCGATCACCACGCAGCCGTGCTCCGCGCGGGTCAGCGCCGCGACGATCGCCCCTTCGGGGTCGTCGCCGACCGCCACCAGGCACCAGTCGGCCTCGATGCCGAGGCCGGCGAACCGGGCCTGGCCGCGTGCGATCGCCGCCTGGACCGGCTCGGGGTCCCAGCCCTCGATCCTGGCGGGATCGAGACCGATCACCAGCACTCGTGCCACTGCCACGCGCCCTCCCTCCCGGCGTGCCACGAGTCCAATCCTACCGGCCGTCCCGCCGGAGTAGTTCGTCCCGCGAATTTTGTTATTCTTGGGCGGTGAATGAGCATGTTGACGGCCCGATCGGGATAGTGGCGGCCCTGGTACGGTCCACGTTCCTGGTGAACGCCGTGTACGAGGCCTCCGCCCGCGAGTACGGCATCACCCAGCAGCAGGGCCAGCTGTTGTGCGTCCTGATGCCGCGCCCGTACGGCATGAGCGAGCTGGGCGCGCTGCTCGGTCTGGCCAAGTCGAGCCTGACCGGCCTGGTCGACCGCAGCGAGCGCAACGGCCTGGTCGAGCGCAGGCCCGATCCGCACGACTCGCGCGCGGTGCGGGTGGGGCTCACCAGGCGGGGCGCCAAGCTGGCCGGCGAGTTCTACACCGAGACCTGCCGCCGCGTCGAGGAGCTGGTCTCCGGATTCCCCGAGGAGGAGCGCGACGCGCTAGCCGCCCTGCTCGGGCGCGTCGTGGCGGACAACAAGGTGCCCACCGTCTTCATGGAGTCGGTCCGCCCGCACTGAGCGACGGGGTTGCAGTTCGTGCCACGAACTAATATGGTTCGTGGCACGAACTGAGCGTTGAGAGGCAGGAAAATGTCCGCACATGACGTCGTCTTCGGGTTCGGCACGCATCCCGGCATCGACGACATACCTGAGCTGTTGCGCATGACCCAGCAGGCCGACCGGGACGGGCTGGACCTCTTCACCCTGTCGGACCACCCCTACATCGGCGGCCGCCTGGACGCCTACGCCGCGCTCGGCTTCGTCCTCGGGCGCACCCGGCACATCGCGGGCTTCGCCAACGTGACCAACCTGCCGACCCGGCCGCCCGCCATGCTGGCCAGGACGGTGACGTCGTTGTCGGCCCTGTCGGAGGGCCGGGTCGTGCTCGGCATGGGCGCGGGCGGGCTGTGGGACCGCATCGCCGACATGGGCGTGCCGCGGCTGTCGCCCGGCGACGCCGTCGACGCCTTCGAGGAGGCGATCGTCCTGGTCAAGCTGCTGTCCGGAGGCGGCTCCCCGGTCACCTTCGAGGGCGCCCACTACCAGGTGCACCGGATCGAGCCCGCTCCGGTGGCCGCGCCGCCCGTGTGGACCGGATCGGTCGGCCCGAAGTCCCTGGCCGCCACCGGCCGCGTGGCCGACGGCTGGATCCCCGGGCACGCGGCCGACTGGCTCAGCGAGCGCTACCGGTCCTCGCGCCCGATCATCGACGAGGCGGCGGTGGCCGCCGGCCGCGACCCGGGCGAGATCCGCACGGTCTTCAACCTCCCCGGGCGCATCACCGACCGGCCGCTGCCCGCCACCCGCGACGGTGAGGGCCGCTGGCTCGGTGGCTCCCCCGGCCAGTGGGTCGAGGAGCTGACCGGGGCCGTCCTGGAGCACGGCGCGTCAGGCTTCACGCTCTTCGCCGCCGGCCACGGCGCCGTCGACGCCACCACCCTGGCCCGCTGGGCCCAGGAGATCGCCCCCGCCGTACGCGAGGCGGTGGCGAAGGAGCACGGCCGCGAGCGGCGTCACTCGATGCCGAGCGACTCCTCCAGGTAGGCCATCGCGCCCACGGGCTCCTCAGCGAAGAAGACCAGGTCGGTGAGGGGACGCGGCAGGAAACCCTCGTCCTCCATCCGCCGGAACTGCTCCTTGAGGCCGTCGTAGAAGCCCGCCGTGTTCAGCAGCACGACGGGCTTGTCCGTCCGCCCGTGCTTCTTCAGCTCCATGATCTCGGTGGCCTCGTCCAGCGTGCCCGTGCCGCCCACCATGATGACCACCGCGTCCGCCTTCTCCAGCAGCAGCTTCTTGCGCTCGGCGAGGTCGGAGGCGATGATCATGTCGTCCACGCCGCGGCGCGCCTTGCCGGCCAGGAAGTCCACCGAGACGCCCATCAGCCGCCCGCCCGCCGCGTGCACGCTGTCGGCCACCACCTTCATCAGGCCCACGTCGGAGCCTCCCCAGACCAGCGTGTGCCCGCCCTTGCCGATCAGCTCGGCGAACTCGCGGGCGGGCCGGGTGTAGGTCTCGGGCAGGTCAGCGGCCGACAGGAAGACGCAAATGTTCATGAGGACCACCGTAGGGGGGTGCCCGCCGCGCCGCGGGACGGGGTCACAGGTGCCGCCCCCACCAGTCGAGGATGGCCTCGAAACGGGCCACCCGATGGCTGGGCAGCCCCGAGCGGGACAGCTCGTGACCCTCTCCCTGGAACAGCAGCAGCTCCGTCTCCACCCCGCGCAGCCGGAGCTTGACGAACAGCCGCTGCGCCTGCTCCACCGGGCACCGCCAGTCGTGCTCCGAGTGGATGATCAGGAACGGCATCTCGATCTTGTCGGCGTGCGTGAGCGGGCTCTGCTCCACCCAGCGCGCCTGGTCCTCGCCGTACAGGTCACGGGTGAACGACCAGCCGATGTCGCTGCTGCCGTGGAAGCTGTCGATCGCGTTGAGCGCGCGCTCGCTGATCGCCGCCTTGAACCGCTCGCCGTGGTGCGCGGCCAGCCAGGTGGTCATGAAGCCGCCGTGCGAGCCGCCGAGCACGCCGGCGCGGGAGGCGTCCAGGCCGCCGGTGGCCAGGGCGGCGTCCAGCAGCGCCAGCAGGTCGATCGCCGACAGGCGGCCGACGTCGCCGATGATGTGCCGGCCGTGCGCCTGGCCGTAGCCGGACGAGCCGCGCGGGTTGCCCATGACGACCGCGTACCCGGCCGAGGCGTAGACCTGCGCCTCGTCGAAGACGTGCCAGCCGTACTGCGTGAAGGGGCCGCCGTGGATCATGAGGAGCACCGGGTGCGGGCCCTCGCCGGCGGGACGGACGATCCAGCCGTGCACGGGGTAGCCGTCGGGCGCCGTGCCGGTGACCTCCTCGATGGGCAGCACGTCGAGGTCGCGGCCGAAGGAGGTGAGGGTGGTCTCGCCGCCGTCGCGCAGGGCGACCAGCTCGCCCGGGGTGCGGGCGTCGGCGACGACCGCGACGGTGACACCGCCGGCGTGGGCGACGGCGTTGACCTCACGCCGGCCGCCGATCAGGACGTCCGGCTCCGTGCCCGCGTACGGCACCCGCAGCAGGTCCCTGGCGCCCCGGTTCTCCACGGTGACCAGCACGCCGTCGGCCGTGGGCGCGTAGGGGTCCTCGCAGACGTGGAAGCGCTCCTCGTCGGTGAGGCGGCGGGCCTCGCCGCCGGCGAGCGGCGCCAGCCAGAGCCCGAGGTTCCTGCAGACCAGGTGGCGGCGCTCGGGGCCGATGACGGTGCCGAGGAAGCACACGGCGTCGCCGTCCGGGGTGAAGCGCGGCGCGGCCACCGCCAGGTCGGTGGCGGTCACCCGGCGCAGGCCCGAGCCGTCGGGGGCGCTCACCCACACGTCGTTGGCGAGCGAGGCGTCGCGCTCGTCGTGACGGGCCGCCACGAACGCCAGCAGCGAGCCGTCCGGGCTCCAGGCCACCTCGCCGTGGTCGAAGTCGCCCTCGGTGACCTGGGCGGGCGCGGGCTCCTCGGCGAAGGGGTCGACGACGAAGACGTGCGCGCGCCGGTCGAGGACGAAGCCCACGTTGTCCCAGCGGTAATGGAAGCCGGTGATGCGGCGAGGGCGTTCCTTGTCCGGCTCGCCCTCGCCGTACCGGCCCTCCTCGGGCACGCGCGCGACGAAGGCCAGCCGCCGCGAGTCGGGGCTCCACACCGGCTCGCTGACGCCGAGCGGCTGGTCGGTCACCTTCCGTGGCTCGCCGCCGCCGGTGGGCATCACGTAGAGCTGCGGCTTGGCGCCGTCACCGCCGCGGACGAAGGCCAGCCAGGCGCCGTCGGGGGAGTACGCCGGCTCGGCGTCGCGCGGCCCCCGCGTCAGCCGGCGCGGCTCGGCCGAACCGTCGGTCGGGACCAGCCAGAGGCCGCCGCGGTACTCGTCGGCCTCGAGGTCGGGCCGCGTGACGGCGACGATCGCATGCTTCCCGTCGGGCGAGATCGTCGGCGCGCCGAGAGCATGCAAAAGGGAGATATCCGCAGGTTTCATGCGCACGACCCTAACCGCAGCGCTCCGGCGGCCATAGCGGCGCGGAGATCACATATTCCTGCACACCCCGCCTTTGGTTACAATTCGTGATGCTGCACACCTTCTGCGTGAAACAGCCGTAAGCTCCCAGAACGCGTCACGCGTTCCACGATCCGTGACGGCGGAGCAGCGAGCAGAGAGGTAGTTCAGCACGTGACCCAAGGCCCGTGGCCCCAGCAACCCCCCGCGACACCGGCGCCGGCAACCCCCGAGCCACTGCTGACCAGGGACTACGACGCGGACCCCGCGCAAGTGCACGAAAGACTGCGCAAGATCTACGGCCCCGTCGCGCCGGTCGATCTCCTCGGGGTGCCGGTCTGGTTCGTCATGGGGTACGAGGAGGTGCTCCGCGTCCTGCAGAACTCCGGAGGCGTGTGGAGCAAGCGCGTGGACAGGTGGAAGGCGCACGCCGAAGGCCGGATCCCGGCCGACTGGCCCCTGCTGCCCGTCTTCCAGGTCAACAACTCGACGTTCCAGGAAGGCGCCGCCCAGAACGCGCTGCGCCACGCCTGGACCAGCGCGCTGGCCCCCTTCCAGGACCACGGCCACCCCCAGGCGCAGCAGCTGGAGCAGGCCGTCGTGCGCTACGCCGACGACCTCATCGGCGTGCTGGCGGAGGGCGGCGCCACCGGGTGGGCCGACCTGGCCGCCCAGTACGCGCGGCCGCTCCCGCTCATGGTCGCCAACCGCATGCTCGGCTTCACCGCCGCCCGCGGCGAGGACGTCGTCATGGACATCTGGCGGATGATCGACGCCGGCCCGGAGGCGGCCGCGGCGTTCGAGCGGCTGTACGCCGCCATGACCGAGCTGGGCGCCGCCAAGCGCGCGGCCCCCGGCGACGACCTGCCGTCCTACCTGATCAAGGCCAAGCCCGACATCACCCTGGACGAGCTGGCCCGCGAGCTGCTCATGCTGCCCGGCCTGCTGGACTTCACCGCCAGCCTCGTCTGCAACGTGGTCGTCGAGGTCGCCGCCAACCCGGACGTGCGCGAGAGCCTGTCGGTGGGCGCCATCGACGAGACGTTGAACAGGGTCGCCCTGCTCAACCCGCCGATGGCCAACCTCACCTTCCGCTACGCGCTGACCGAGGTGAAGCTGGGCAACTACACCATCGCCCCCGGCGATCCCGTGATGCTCTCCGTCGCCGCCGCCCACCAGGATCCGCGCTTCGCCGGGGCGATCGACTGGCATGCCATCCGCACCACCCGCGCCCACCTGGCCTGGGGCGCGGGGCCGCACAACTGCCTCGGCCAGCTCCTGGCGACCCGGATCACCGCCATCGCCGTGCACCGGCTGTTCAAGCGGATGTCCAAGGTGAAGCTCGCGCTCCCGGCCGACCAGCTGCCCTGGCGGCCTTCGCCGTTCATGCGGGCGCTGCGGTCGCTGCCCGTCCAGTACGAGCTCGCCCAGGCCCCGCAACCCCGGAGGAGCGGCCCGGCCGCGGACGAGGCGCCCGCCCCGCAGCAGCCTCCGGCGGACGAGCCCGCCGGGAAGCAGGCCCGCTCACCGCTGTGGACCTTCCTGCGCGGGCTGCGCCGCCCACGATGACCCCCGCGGTCCTCCCGCGCCAGAACTGGATGCGGCCGGTACCCGCCGCCCGGCCTGCCGCCCCGACCGCCCGGCCTGCCGGTCGGGCTCAGGAGGAAGGGTGGCCGGCCGGGTGGAGGCGGACGCAGCAGTGTTCGGGGTCGGGCTCCAGGCGGGCGGTGACGTCCGTTGCGGCGAGGCCTTCGAGGAGGCCGGTGACGAGGCACAGGTTCATCCCGCAGACCAGCTCGGTGTGTTGCCGGGCCAGGCTGTGGAAGGGGCAGTTGACGAGGTCGACGGTGTCGCCGACGGCGCGGGGCTCGTACCCGAGGGACTCCAGGGCGAGCATGACCGCGTCGCGGGGGCAGGGCGCGGGGGCGGCGGAGCGCGCCTTCCTGCCGAGTTCGCCGCCCAGCTCGCGGGCGCGCCGGTCGAGCGCGGCGCGGGGCGGCTCTCCTGAGGCCTGCGCCGCCTGGCCGGGACCGGTGCGGCCGGTGCGACGCTGGTAGACGGCTTCGAGCAGCCCCTCGGCCCACCAGCTTGTCCAGGTGGAACGAGACGGTGTTGCGGGGCGCCTGCCCGGCGACCGCATCCTGGGGCTGTCGAAGCTCGCCCGGGTCGCCGAACTGTTCGCCCGCGATCTGCAGGTGCAGGAGCGGCTGACCAAGCAGGTGGCCGGCTGCAGGAATTCTTCGCGCTGGCCGGAGCCGGCTCCTGGCCCCCTCGTCCGTGGTCCTCCTGCCCGCGGGCCGGCCCGCCCACTCCTTCGACGGCCGTCGTACCATGGCGTGCCAGCCTTGATCCCGCGAGGAGGAGACCGCGTGGCCCGCCCGAAGACCACCCCGCGCACCGTGGACAACGCCTCCGTCGCCGAGGTCACCCTCCAGCAGTTCATGGAGGCGGTCGCCGACCCCGTCCGCCGCTCGGTGATCGCCCAGCTCGCCATCGCGGGCCACGATCTCAGCTGCGGCACCTTCGACCTGCCGGTCTCCCGCTCGACCGCCACCCACCACTTCAACGTGCTGCGCGAGGCCGGCATCATCCGCCAGCACTACCAGGGCACCACCAAGATGAACAGCCTGCGCCCGGACGACCTCGACACCCGCTTCCCCGGCCTGCTGCGGGCCGTCATCGACGCCTGCGTCCGGGAGAACGGCCAGGCCGCCGAGGCCCGCCAGGCAGGCGTCCGGCCGCGGTGAGGCGGCGTGGCGGCGGCCACCGGGGGCATGCGGGAAAGCGCTCGGTCATCACCTTCGACTGACAGGCGGTGGCCGGAAACAGGCGAACAATGGCAGAGCTTTCTCTTTTTCTGCTCCGTGAGGCATTCATATGATGTCAATTGCCGCACATGAAGTCGCGGCGAAACTCACGAGCAGCAAAGGAAGCTGATGAAACGGAAGGGTTTTTTCGCTCTCGCGGGCGGATTATTCGCCGCGATGCTGTCGCTGACCGCGCCCGCCGCCGCTGCTGATGCGTATCCGCCGGCCTATAACTACAAGACTCAGTATCTGGCGGCGTACCCCGTCGATTCGCTGCCCACCTCATGCGTGCAGCGCCGGATAGAGCTGGTCGCCGGCAACTATCAATGGACGCAGTACTTCAACAACTTCATGGCCATCGAGCGGCCGAACATGTACCTGGGTGCGGGCTGGTACACCTGGACCGACTGCCTCGACCCCAAGACCGACGAGTACTTCCATACCACCGCGCTGGATCCCGACAATCCCAACTGGGAGACGGCATACATTTCCGGCCCGTGGGCGCTGGACGAGCCGCGCACCGTTACCTGGGGGTCGAGCCTGGTTCCGCTCTTCTCCTCGTCCAAGGTGGCGGAGAAGGCGCCGGATGGCCTGACGGACTCGGCTCCGCAGGTCGAGCGGCGCGACCGGTAAAGTGTGACGACGGGGCCGCGCGATCGTGCAATCCTGCCATCGCGCGGCCCTTCTGTCGCAATCTCATTCTTGACGAAATTTCCTGCGATAAGTCCGCGGCGCGATGCCGTGGCGTTTCGTGAACTGCTGGCGGAAGACCGCGACGGTGTTGTAACCGACGCGGCGCGCGACTTCCTCGACGGACAGCTCCGTGGTCTCCAGGAGCTCGGTGGCCCGCTCCAGCCGCTGCGCCAACAGCCACGAGTAGGGCGTGGTCCCGGTGACGGCCTTGAACCGGCGGTTGAAGGTGCGCTCGCTCATCAGCGCCCGCCCCGCCAGTTCCCCGATCGACACCGGCCGGTCGAGGTTGGCCAGGAGCCAGTCGATGACGCCGGCGAGGGACCTCTCACCCTCGGCCGTGACGGGCCGGTCACGATACTGGGCCTGGTCGCCCTCCCGGTGCGGCGCCGCCACCATCTCGCGGGCGACGGCGTTGGCCACGGCGGCGCCGTGCTCGCGGCGCAGCAGGTGCATGCACACGTCGAGGCAGGACGCCCCGCCCGCTCCCGTGATGAGACGCCCCTCGTCGACGTAGAGTGCCCCCGGCACCACGCTCACCTGGGGGAAGCGGGCGGCGAAGCCGTCGATCAGGCTCCAGTGCGTGGTGGCGCGCCGCCCGTCCAGCAGCCGGGCGTCCGCCAGCAGGTAGGTCCCGGCGCTGAACGCGACGATGATCGCCTCCCGCCGGTAGGCGGCCCGCAGTGCCGCGGACACCGCCGGCGACGGCCGCGGGGCCGAGGCGCAGGAGGGCAGCACGATGATCAGGTCCGCCTCGGCCAGCGTGTCCAGACCATGTGTCACCCGCAACGGCAGGCCGAGATCGGTCCGCACCATTCCCGGCACTTCCGCGCACACCACGACCTCGAACTCCGGCAGCCCCGGTTGCGCGCAAGAGGCGAAGCCCCCGCTGATCCCGCCCAGTGCGATGGCGCTCACGCCGTCCATGGCGAGCGCCGCCACCGTACGGAACGGCGCTCTCGCACGACGACCCCGGCCACCACCGGCGTCCGGGGCCGACGGCCCCGGACGATCAGAATCCACCGGATGCGGCATGCGAAGCGGCTCAGAGCGTGAAGGGATTCTCACCGGAGGCCACCGCCGAGAAGATCGCGGAGCCGAACGTGCCGTACAGGTGCCGCTGCAACGCCGGCCCGAAGCTCACCCGCGCGACGCCGAGCGCCGCGAGCTCGGCCCGCGACAGCTTCCCGTTCCCGTAGGCGATGTTGACGGGACCGGGAACGCCCCCGGCCAGCGCCCGGATCACCGCGGGATCCCCGGCGCCGATCGGGTAGACGCAGTCCGCGCCGGCCGCGAGGTAGCGGGCACCGCGGTCCAGCGTCCCGGCGAGCTGCGCCTCCGGCGGCACGGGCCGGCGCAGGAACAGGTCCGTACGCGCGTTGATCACCAGGTCCACGCCCAGCGACACCGCCGCCTCGCGCACCGCGGACAGGAAGTCCGCCTGCTCGGCCGCGTCCACCAGGTCGCCGGTCGCCGGGTGCGAATCCTCCAGGTTCAGCCCCGCGGCCCCGGTCGCGGCGAACCGTTCGACCAGCTCGGCCGGCGCGAGCCCGTAGCCGCGCTCGAAGTCGACCGTCACCGGCACGCGCACCGCGCGGACGATCCGCGCGGCGGCGGCCAGCACCTCGCCGACCGGAGCCTGCTCACCGTCGTCGTAGCCGAGTACCGCGGCCGTGGCCGCGCTGCTCGTGGCCAGCGCCGGGAAGCCGGCCGCCTCGGCGATCCGGGCCGAGGCGGCGTCCCAGACGTTGGCCAGCACGAGCGGATCGCCGGGCACGTGCAGCTCGCGCAGGCCGGCCGCCATCCCCGGCAGCGCCGGGCGAGATATGTCACTCATGAACTTCCTCCCTTTCGCGGGTCATCGGTGGTGCCGCCACGGCGGCCGCTCGTCCGCCCGGCATGCCGAGCGCGACGAGCATGCCGAGGAACGCGAGCACGGTGACCGCGCCCATCCCCGCGGCGAAACCCGTACTGAACTCCTCGGGCGAGGCGTAGCCGCCCGTACTCGCGAAGACCGCGACCGCGACGGCGACGCCGAACACCCCGCCGAGGATCCGCAGTGTCATGAACGCGCCGGACGCCTGCCCGATCTCCTGCGGGCGCACCGCGCCGACCACCGCCTTCTGGGCGGCGGGCATGGCCATGGTCAGCCCGGCCGAGCCGACGATCAGCGCGGGCAGCAGTTCGAGGTAGCCCGTGCCGGGGCCGGCGACCAGGGCGATCCAGCCCATGCCGAGCGTCTGGAGCAGCAGGCCGCCCACCACGAACGCCCGCTCGCCCACCCTGTCGGCCAGCCGCCCGGCGATCGGCGCGCAGACCATCAGCGTCGCCGTCCACGGCATCAGCCGCAGGCCGGCGACGAGCGGCCCGTCACCGTGGACGGTCTGGAAGTACTGCGCGAGGAAGAACATCGTGCCGTACAGCGAGGCGAACACGAGGAAGTTCGCCGGGTTGGCCGTGGCGAACGCCCGGAGCCGGAAGAACCGCATCGGCAACATCGGCGCCTCGGCCCGCCGTTCCCAGAGCACGAACGCGACGACCAGCGCGACGCCGAGCAGCAGCGCCCCCAGCACCTCCGCGCTGCCCCAGCCCGCCGCGTTCCCGCGCACCAGGGCCCAGACGACGCCGAACGCGCCCGAGCTCACCAGCACCACCCCGCCCAGGTCGAACCGCCCGCCGGAGCCGCGGCTCTCGTCCACGCGCAGCGCCGTGAGCAGGATCGCGACCAGGCCGATCGGCAGGTTCACCCAGAAGATCCACTGCCAGGCCAGCCCTTCGGCGATGACGCCACCGACGAACGGCCCGCTGAACGTCGCCAGCCCCGTGATGCCCAGGTACAGCCCCATCGCCCTGCCCCGCTCCTGCGGCGGGAACAGCGTGCTGACCAGGGTGAGCGACAGCGGCAGCACCATCGCGGCGCCGGCGCCCTGCAACGCCCTGGACACGATCAGCGCGCCGATGCCGGGGGACAGCGCGCAGGCCGCCGAGGCGAGGGTGAACACCGCCAGCCCGGCCGCGAACATGCGGCGGCGGCCGTACCTGTCACCCAGCGCCGCACCGGTCGGCAGCAGGACCGCGAGCGCCAGGCTGTAGGCGTTGACCACCCACTCGAGTGCCTCGATCGAGGCTGTCAGGTCCTGCCGGATGGTGCTCAGCGCCGTCGTCACGACCAGGCTGTCCAGCGCCATCATGAACGACGCCAGCGAGGCGAGCCCCAACCCCCATGCCTGCTTGGATCGCATCTCTCAGCGCTCGCCCGACGGGAGGCCGCGCAGCGACCGGGGCAGGCCGAACATCGGCAGGAACGAGTTGTCGTGGAAGCGCGTCAGCGCGCAGATGCGGTCCCCGGCCAGGGTCAGGACGAGCAGGCCGTACGCGTGCAGGACCGGGGTGCGCGGGTCGCGCAGGTAGCAGCCGAACGCCGGCTGGCCGTTCGCCCGGGTCGGGACCAGCACGTAGCGCCGGCAGCCGCGCACCGCGACCGTGGACAGGAAGTGCCCGATGGCATCCGGGCCCTGGTACTCCAGCGGCATCGGCGGCATCGTCAGCCACGCGTCGTCCGTCAGCATGGCGACGATGGCGGCCACGTCGCCGGCCTGGAGCGCGCGGCTGAACTCGTCCACGATCCGGCGTTCCTGCGGCGAGTCCGGCAGCGGGCCGCTCTCCCGGCCGCCGGGCAAGTCGCGCGCCAGCGCGGCCCGCGCTCGCTTGAGCGCCATCGTCACCGCGTTCTCGGACGTGTCGAGCATGCCCGCCACCTCGGCGGCGCGGAATCCCAGCACGTCCCGCAGCACCAGGACGGCCCGCTGCCTCGGCGGCAGCTGCTGCAGCGCCGCCAGGGACGCCAGCGACACCGACTCCCTGACCTCGTACCTGGCCTCCGGCCCCGGCAACTGGTCGGCGATCTCGCCGAGCAGCACGTCCGGGTACGGCTCCAGCCAGCTCGGCTCCTCCCTGCGGCGCGACGGCTCGGGCATCGGTACCTCCGTCCGGTAGGCCGCCGGATCCCGCGGGCGGCGCCCGGCGGCCCGCAGAGCGTTGAGGCAGCGGTTGGTCGCGATCCGGTAGAGCCACGTCCGCAGCGACGCGCGCTCCTGGTAGTCGCCGATGCCGCGCCACGCGGCCAGCAGCGTCTCCTGCAGCAGGTCCTCGGCGTCCTGCACCGAGCCGAGGATGCGGTAACAGTGCACCTGAAGCTCGCGCCGGTACGGCTCGATCAGCCTGCGGAACGCCTCGCCGTCTCCGCTGCGCGCCGCTTCCAGCAGCTCCGCAACGGCATCGGGGACCCCGGTCGGCGGGATCTCTCGCATCGTGACTCCTGGTGTCTCGTCATCCTGTCTTCACATGGATGGACACCAGCGGCCGCGGAAAGCGGTCGGCCGTCGCGCGATTTTTCCGGCCTCCGCTCGTGGCCGGGAACCTCAGGCCAGCGCGGGGATCTCGATCCGGGTGTTGTCGGTGCGGGCCACCAGGCAGGGGAGCACCACACCGCCCCGCTCCAGGCGTTCGCCCATGGACGAGGTGAGCCGGGCCGTGCGCTCGATCTCGTACGGGCTGCCGGCCTGGGGAGTGACGCGCAGCCGCAGCAGCCAGATGTAGCGCCCGTTGAGCTTGTTGGACGTCTCCTCGGCCCCCAGGACCGCCGCGTCGCACGGCATCGCCGCCGCGCGCTCCTGCTCCGTGAACGTCCGCAGCGCGGCGGACTCCAGGCTCGCGAACGAGATGGAGCCCATGGTGAGGATCCCCGCGCCCAGGAACAGGAACGTCGCGCTGATGTACGCCCCGGCCCGGGTCTCCGGCTTGCGCCTCAACCTGAGGAACAACACCACACCCACGACCACCGCGATCACGGCCGTGGTTCCGAAGACAGTCGATGCCATCCTGCTACCTCACGCTGAGAGGCGGGCCTGGTGGGCCGGCCTGATCCGTTCCGATGCGGCCAGTCGATCAGGTGCCGCTTGCACGGCGACTGCAACCCGCATGATCGTGCCGTGGTTCCGGCGGCCGGCCCCTGATAACGGTCCGGTGAAGATCGGTGGTGAGGGCGGGCTGGGAGCGGTGGCGGTTCGTCGGGATCGTCCGGGTTCGGCACAATGGCTGGCGTGCGAGTCGGATTGCTAGGACCGTTCGAGGTCAGAGGCCGTGATGGGGCCGTGGTGGAGGTTCCTGGGATTCGGCTGCGCGGGTTGCTCGCCGCGCTCGCCCTGGAGCCCGGGCGGATCGTCACGCGGGCGAGGCTGGTGGACTGGATCTGGGGGGAGCAGCCGCCCTCGGACGAGGTGAACGCCCTGCAGGCGTTGGTGTCCAGGCTGCGCAGGGTGCTGCCGGACGGCGTGATCGAGGCGGACGCGGGCGGGTACCGGCTGGCGGTCGCTCCTGAAGCCGTGGACGTGTGGCGGTTCGAGCAGCTGGTCGGCAAGGCGCGGGCGGCGGCGGAGCCCGCGGAGCGCGCGGAGCTGCTGCGTTCGGCGTTGGCGTTGTGGCGTGGTTCGGCGATGGCCGACATCGCGCTGCGTGACAGCGAGCTGTTCGACGCGGCGGTCGCGCGGCTGGACGAGCTGCACGTGGCCGCGCTCGGGGACCGGGTGGACGCCGACATCCGGCTCGGCCGCGGCTCCGAGCTGGTCTCTGAGCTGACCGAGCTGGTCGCCACGTATCCGCTGCGGGAGGGGTTCGTGGCGGCGCTGATGCGGGCGCTGGCCGAGGCGGGCCGCGGGACCGAGGCGTTGACCGTGTTCCAGCGGACGCGGGAGCTGCTGGCCGAGGAGCTGGGCGCCGATCCGTCGGCGGAGCTGTCGGCGCTGCACACGGCGTTGCTGCGGGGCGAGCTGGGCGAGCGGGCGGAGAACCGCCGGACGAACCTGCGCGCCGAGCTGACGAGCTTCGTCGGCAAGGACGATGACGTCGCCACGGTGGCCGGGCTGGCCGTCAAGCATCGGCTGGTCACGCTCACGGGGCCGGGCGGCTCCGGCAAGACGCGGCTGGCCACCGAGACCGCGCGCAGGATGCTGGCCGAGCTGCCGGACGGCGCGTGGCTGGTCGAGCTGGCGTCGGTACGGGCGGGTGGCGAGCTGGCGCAGGCCACGCTCACCGTGATCGGCCTGCGGGACCAGGCCGTGCTGGGCGGCGCGCGGGGCGGGGAGCCGATGGATCGGCTCATCGCCGCGATCCGGGAGCGGACGATCCTGCTGATCCTCGACAACTGCGAGCACGTGATCGAGGAGGCCGCGGAGTTCGCGGATCGGCTGCTGGGGGAGTGCCGGAGGTTGCGGATCCTGGCGACGAGCAGGGAGCCGCTGGGCATCACGGGGGAGGTGCTGTGGCAGGTCGAGCCGCTCGCGCTGCCCGCGCAGGGCGCCGGCGCCGACGAGGTCCGGTCCTCTCCCGCGGTGCGGTTGTTGCGGGACCGCGCCGCCCTGGTGCGCAAGGACATCGGCTCCGACACGCCGACCCTGGCGGTCATGGCCGGGATCTGCCGGGCGCTGGACGGGATCCCGCTGGCGATCGAGCTGGCCGCGGCGCGGCTGCGGACGATGTCCGTCGATCAGCTGGCACGCCGGCTCGACGACCGGTTCCGGCTGTTGACCAGCGGCAGCCGTACGGCGCTCGCCCGGCACAAGACGCTGCGCGCGGTCGTGGACTGGAGCTGGGATCTGCTGAGCGAGACCGAGCGCGGCGTGCTGCGGCGGCTGTCGGTGTTCTCCGGCGGGGCGAGCCTGGAGGCGGCCGAGCGGGTGTGCGGCGGCGAGACGTTCGCGGGGGAGCACGTGCTCGACGTGCTGACCGCGTTGATCGAGAAGTCGCTGCTGGTCGCCGACGGCGATGACCTGCCGCGTTACCGGATGCTCGACACCATCAGGGAGTACGCGGCGCACCGGCTCGCCGAAGCCGGGGAGAGCGAGCTGGTACGGCGGGCGCATCTGGCCTACTTCGTCGAGCTGGCCGAGGCGGCCGATCCGCACCTGCGGCGGGCCGAGCAGATGGAGTGGCTGGCCACGCTCCAGGCCGAGCACGACAACCTGAGCGCGGCCATGCGCGGGGCGATCGCCGAGGGCTGGGCCGAGGAGGCGATGCGGCTGGTCGGGGCGACAGGCTGGTACTGGTTCCTCAGCGGGCACCGGGCCGAGGGCACCGAACTGGGCATCGCGGCGGCGTCGCTGCCGGGTGAGGTGCCCGACGAGGTGCGGGCGCTGGCATACACGATCCTGGCGGTGTTCGTCTCCTCGGGGCCCGGCGGCGATCAGTTCCAGGCGCGCGAGTGGATCGAGAAGGCGCACCGGTTCGCCAGGCCGGAGCATCGCAGTCCGATGGTCGGCTTCGTCGCGCCGCTGGAGCGGCTGCTGGAGAACCCCGCGGAGGTCATGCCCGCGTTCGAGCCGCTCATCGCCGACGACGATCCGTGGGTGCGCGCGCAGGCCAGGCTCAGCCGTGCCAGGTTCCGGCTCACGCTGGAACGCGACGAGACCGACGTGGACACCGACCTCGAGATCGGCCTGGCAGAGTTCCGCGCGCTGGGCGACCGCTGGGGGATCTCGCTGGCGCTGACGTTCCGGGCCGACCGGCTCGCTCTGCGCGGCGAGTTCGCGCGCGCGTGCGAGCACTACGAGGAGGCGGCCGTGGCGCTGGCCGAGGTAGGCGCGGGCGAGGACGTGGTCGGGCTGCGGACGCGGCAGGCGCAGCTCCACTGGCTGGCCGGCGACGAGCGGTCCAGCGCGTCGGCCATGGCGGAGGCCCAGCGGTGCGCGGACGGGATCACCTGGCCGGGGACGCTCGCCGGGCTGGCGCTGGCGAAGGCGCAGCTGGCCCGCTGGCGCGGCGAGCCGGACGAGGCGCGCGAACACCTGGCCACGGTGCGGGCGGTGCTGGGCGGCGCGGACGTGGGCGACGCCGTCCACGCCCAGGCCCTGGACCTCCAGGGTTACCTCGCCGAGGATCTGGAGGAGGCGCGGGGGCATCGGGCCGAGGCGTTCCACATGGTCGTGGAGCAGCCGTATCCGCCGATGGTGGCCGAGATACTGGTCGGGATCGCGGATCTCGCGCTGCGGCAGGGGCAGGACGAGCAGGCCGTGCGCCTGCTCGCGGCGAGCGAGGCCGTGCGCGGCACGCCGGACCGTTCGCTGCCGGACGTTGCCCGGATCACGGCGGACACGCGCGACCGCCTCGGTGAGGAGGCGTTCACCGAGGCGGTTCGTGAGGGCCGGCAGCGGGAGTGGCGTGAGCTGGCGGAGATCACGCTCGCTCCGTGAACGACGCGCGCGCCCGCCGATGGCTGATCGGACCGGCGACAGCCCGGCGGCGCCCGCGGGCGGGGGCCGTCAGCGGGCGGGGGTGACGAACTCGGGCTGGTCGAGCACGCGCAGCCAGCTTCCGTCCGGCTGGCGGCGCACGACCTGGGCCCGGGCGCCGGCCCCGTCCCTGGGCGGGGTGGAGGTGAGGGCGAGCTCCCCGCTGATGAGCGTCGGCAGCGGCTGCTCCGGCTCGAAACGCGGCCGGCCGGCCAGCACCTTCTCCCACAGCTCCTGGATGGCCGCGCGGCCGGTGGTCCGGCTGCCCGGCGGGTAGGCGATCACCGCCTCCTCCTCGTACAGCGCGGCGACCCCGGCCGCGTCGCCGGCGTTGGAACGCTCGACGAACAGCCGGGTGATGTCCTCCGGCCGCATGGCCTTCTCGTACTCGGTCATGGAGTTCTCTCCTCTTCGTGTCTCGGTCCCTCCAGCCTGCCGCGCTCCGATCTAGAAGTCCAACAGC
Organism: Nonomuraea sp. NPDC050202; assembly: GCF_040656115.1. Taxonomy (NCBI): domain Bacteria; kingdom Bacillati; phylum Actinomycetota; class Actinomycetes; order Streptosporangiales; family Streptosporangiaceae; genus Nonomuraea; species Nonomuraea sp. NPDC050202. The sequence goes on from NZ_JBFALF010000022.1 coordinate 110,450, forward strand.
TAGTTCCGATGACATCTAGAATTGCAAGTTATGGAACTGAGGCAGCTCGAATACTTCGTGGCGGTCGCCGAGGAGCAGAGCTTCACCCGGGCCGCCGAGCGGGTGCACATCAGCCAGTCCGGCGTCAGCGCCCAGATCCGCCAGCTCGAACGCGAGCTCGGCGCCGAGCTGTTCGACCGTTCGGCCCGCGCGGCCACCCTCACCGTCGCCGGCAAGGCGGCGCTCGAGCACGCCCGCGCGGCGCTGGCCGCCGCCGGGGCGGTCGGCCAGGCGGTGGGAGAGGTCACCGGCCTGATCAGAGGGCGGCTGACCATCGGCATGGTGATCGGCTGCACGGTCACGCCGCTGTTCGAGGCGCTGGCCGCCTTCCACGCGGCGCATCCCGGTGTCGAGCTCTCGCTGCTGGAGGACAACTCCGACCGGCTCGCGGCCGCCGTCCGCGACGGCGCCGTCGACCTGGCGCTCATCGGCACCACCACCGCCACGCTCGACGGGCTGGAGGCGCTGACGATCATCGAGGAACGGCTCGTCGCCGCGGTCCCGCCCGGCCATCCGCTGGCGCGGGGCGGCCGGGCGGTCACCCTGCGCGAGCTGTGCGAGCACGCGATCGTGTGCATGCCGCCGGGCACCGGCCTGCGCACCCTGTTCGACCAGGCGTGCGCCGCGCAGGGCCTGCGGCCGGTCGTCTCCCTGGCGGCCAGCGCCGCCGACGCCATCGCCGACCTGGCCGTACGCGGGCTCGGGGTGGCGGTGCTGAGCGAGTCGATGGCCGCGCACTACCGCGACCGGCTCACCGGCCTGCTCATCGACGACGTGGCGGCGCCCGCCCTGCTCGCCCTGGTCTGGCGGCGATCGAACAGCCCGGCGGTACGCGAGATGCTGCGTTGCGGCCGCCGTGCGTTCTTCGGGGGAGACGACGCCGCCCCGCGTTGAGAGCCGGTCAGCCGTTCCCTCGGCTCGAAGGGCGCCGCCGCGATCGGCACGGTGACGAACATCAGTAAAGGGACCGCGCCATATGCCGTTAAAGTGCAGTATGTTGCGGTTCGTGGCATCAGGACCCCGATGTTCTGATCTCTGTGGCGGCACCCCACCCCTTAGGAACCCTTCATGAGCAGCCATGACGTCCAGCTGATGCGGCAGGCGGTGTTGCGCTTCCTCGGCTCGCTCGACACCGAGCGGAGAGCCGCGGCGACGGCGGCGTTCGGCTCGCCCGAGCGCACCGAGTGGTTCTATCTGCCCGGGCCGCGTCCGGGGCTGCCGCTGGTCGAGATGACCTCGAAGCAGCAGGAGCTGGCGCTCGCCCTGCTCGACATCGGCTGCGGTCTCGCCGGGTCGCGCGTCGCGAGAGGCGTCATCGAGCTGGAGCGGGTCCGGCGCCACCTGGTGACCGGTGTCGACGAGATCGACGGTGACCGCTACTGGTTCCGGGTGTTCGGCGAGCCGGGAGGGTCGCAGCCATGGGCGTGGCGGGTCAACGGCCACCACCTCGCGGTGCACATCACGGTCGTCGGCGACTCCATCGCCGTCACGCCGAGCTTCCTGGGCGCCGAACCGGCCATGGTGCTGTCCGGGCCACAGCGGGGCCTGCGGCTGCTGGCCGAGGAGGAGGACATGGGCCGGGCGCTGCTCGCCGACCTCGCCCCGCACCAGCGGTCTACCGCGATCACGAGCGAGGTGGCCCCCGACGACATCCTCACCCGCAACGATCCCGTCGCCGACCCCGACCGGATTCCCTGCGGACTGTCCTACGCCGACATGTCGACCACGTCGAAGGACCTGCTGGAGCGGCTGGTCCGCCGCTACTTCGACCGCGCCCCCGGCTGGTACGGCGAGACCTGCTGGCGGCACGCGCTCGATGCCGGCCTCGACAAGGTGACATTCGCGTGGATGGGGTCCGACCAGCGAGGACAGGGCCACTACTACTGCGTCGCCGGGCCCACGTTCCTGCTGGAGTACGACAACACGCAGGACGAGGCCAACCACATCCACTCCGTCTGGCGCGATCTGCGTAACGACTGGGGCGTGGACCTGCTCGCGCGGCACTACGCCGACCAGCACTGATCATCCGGGCCGGCCGGGCCGGTCCACCTCGCGCCCGGCGTGTCCTTCGGCCGGGCCGGTCCACCTCGCGCCCGGCGTGTCCGGGCGGGCCCAGGCAGCCCGTACGCCGATCCCGCCCCCGACCCCGCCCCGCCTGTGGCGGTGAGGGCGGCGGGCGGTCAGCGGGCTCCGGCGGTGCGCAGGAGGGCGGCCACCTCGCCCTGGCCCTTGGCGAGCGCGTGGGCGAGCGGCGTCACCCCGTCGCGGTCGGCGAGGTTCACGTCGGCGCCCGCGGCGATCAGCAGGCGCACGATCTCCTGGTACGGCTTACCGCCGTCGCCGAGGATGACGGCCTCCAGCAGGCCGGTCCAGCGGAGGTCGTTGACGTGGTTCACGTCGATCCCGGTCTTCAGCACCTCGCGGACGTAGTCGACGTGCCCCCGCTCGCAGGCCGGGATGAGGGAGACGCCTCCGTACCGGTTGCGCACGGTCAGGTCGGGACCGGCCGGCAGGAGCGTGCGCAGCATCGCGACGCTGCCGGTGACACCGGTGACGAGCCAGGGCGTGTCCTGGCGGGCGTCCTGCGCGTCGGGGTCGGCACCGGCCTCCACCAGCACCTCGGCCACCTCGACGTGGTCGGCCGCTGCGGCGAGCAGCAGCGCCGTGCGGCGCCGGCCGTCGCGGGCCTCGATGTCCGCCCCGGACCGCAGCGCGTTCCGGACCGCGGCGGCATCCCCTCGTGCCGCGGCTGCCAGCAGTTCCTCGTCGAGCACAGTTCCTCCCTTGGTCTCGCGGCGGCCGCATGCGGCGAGCACCGAACCGAGCACCGAACCGAGCAGGGAGGTCAGGACGATCCTGCGCCCCGGCCTGCCCGGCCCCGCCTGTCTCGGCCCTGCCGCTCTCAACGCCGCCCTTCCGAACCCGGCCCTTTCAAGCCCGGCCCTTTCAAGCCCGGCCCTTTCAAGCGCGGTACTCCCGTCGATCTCGGGCCCTTCATCGCAGCCGGTCCGCGACCGCCTTGAGACCGGCGCGGGCGATGGCCTCGTCGAGGTCGCCGCTCGGCGCCCCGCCGACGCCGACGCCCGCCACGGGCGCGCCGCCGGAGGTGACGGGGACTCCGCCGCCGAGGAAGAGCGTACCGGGGATGTCGGCGATGGTCGGGCCGCCACCGTTCAGCCCCTTGGCGAGCTCGCTGGTCGCCCGGCCGAAGGAGACGGCCGTGAACGCCTTGCGCCTGGCCGACTCCTCGGTCTGCGGGCCGGCGCCGTCGCCCTTCACCACCAGCCGGGTCGCGCCCGAACGGTCGACGATCACCACGGTGACGCGCTGCTTCTGCCTGGCGGCCTCCTGCATCGCCGCCTCGGCGATCTCCAGGGCGGCGCCGGCCGACAGTACCTCGGTCTGGACGACCGCCTGGGCCGCGCGCGAGTCCCGTACCGACGTGGCAGGGGTGGGAGAGGACGCCTCGGCGGCGGTGCGGCCGAGAGGTGAGGACGCCTCTGCGGCGGTGGGGCCGAGGGCCGCGCCCAGGAGGGCGAGGCCCGCGAGCGGGCCGGCGGCGATCAGGCGGATGCGGCGGGAACCGGTCATCGTCTCTTCCGTTTCGTCAGGTTTCGCATGGGGTGTTCAAGCAGGTCAAAGCCTTTCAGCGGCGGCGCCGCGAGCCATCGGGAGCACGGGCGATCCCGCGGCGCCAAGCGGTTGAGCCGCCGATCAACCGATCGGTTGATGTGCCGCCGTCCCGGTCCGGCCGGTCCCTGGCACTGCATAGGGTCGGGGCAGAACGGACAGGGAGGGTGATGAGGGAGCGCGTCTGGCTCAACTGGGCCATGCATGCGGGCTTCTACCTGCTGCTGGCCGCCTCGGCATGGAGGCTGGTGTCCCGGCACGGCATGGTCGCGCAGACCGTGACGTCGCTGGCCGTCTGCGCCGTCCTCGCGCTGGCGTACCTGGCCGGCATGGTGTTGTGGAGCCGGCTCGGGCGCGGGCGGCTGGTCTGGCTCGGCTGCGTGGCGGCGGTCTGGCTGGGGCTGGTGGTGCTCGCGCCGTCGTTCAGCTGGTGCGCGGTGCCGCTGCTCTTCCTGTGCCTGCGGTTGCTGGACGCGCGCGCGTTCGCGGTGGCCGCGGCGGCGCTCACGCTGGTGGTGATCGCGGCGCAGACCAAGATCGCCCAGGAGATCGACCCGAGCCTGATCCTCGCGCCGATCGGGATCGCCGCGATGACGGCGGTGACGTTCTGGGAGCTCCAGCGCGAGAGCGCCGCCCGTCAGCTGCTCATCGACGACCTGATCGCCACCCGGGAGACGCTGGCCGGCTCGCGGCACCGTACCGGCGTGCTGGAGGAGCGCGAGCGGCTGGCCAGGGAGATCCACGACACGCTCGCGCAGGGGCTGACCAGCATGGGCATCCTGCTGCAGGCCGCCGACCGCGTCTGGGCCACCGACCCCGAGCTCGCCCGCGCCCACGTACGGCGGGCCGCCGCGGCCGCCGCGGAGAACCTCGACGAGGCCCGCAGGTTCGTCCGCGACCTGCGGCCGCCGGGCCTGGACAACGGGACGTTGCCCGAGGCGCTCGCCCGCCTCTGCGCGAGCACCGGCGGCGACGGCGGCGGGCCGCGCGTGCGGCTGAGGCTGGAGGGCGAGCAGTACCCGCTGGAGCCCGGCGCGCAGACGGCGCTGCTGCGAGTCGCACAGGGCGCGCTGGCCAACGTCCGCGACCACGCAGGCGCCGAGAGCGCCACGGTGACCCTGTCCTACCTGGACGGCGAGGTCACGCTGGACGTCTTCGACGACGGGGCGGGGTTCGCCGAGCCGGCCCCCGCTCCCGGACGCGGATACGGCCTGCGCGCGATGCGCGAGCGGCTGGACGAGGTGGGTGGCGTCCTGATCGTCGAGAGCGCCCCTGGCGAGGGCACGGCGGTCGCGGCCAGGGTCCCCGTCCGGCCGTCCGGAGATCCGCACGGGCGGGAGGGGGCGCGGTGAGGCTGTTCCTGGTGGACGACCACCCGGTCGTCCGGGCAGGCCTGGTGGCGCTGCTCGGCGGCGAGGACGACGTCGAGATCGTCGGCGAGGCGTCCGGCGCCGACGAGGCGCTGAGCGGGATCGCCGCGCACCGGCCCGACGTCGTGCTCATGGACCTCCAGCTCGGCGACGGCATCGACGGGGTCGAGGCCACCCGCCGGATCCGGGCGCTGCCCTCACCGCCGCAGGTCCTGGTCCTGACGACGTACGAGACCGACGCGGACGTCATGCGCGCCGTCGCCGCGGGGGCCACCGGGTACCTGCTGAAGGTGTGCCCGCCGGAGGAGCTGTTCCAGGGCATCAGGGCCGCGGCCAGGGGCGAGAGCGTGCTGTCGGCCAAGGTGGCGGCCCGGATGATGCGGCGGCTGCGCGACCCGGGCCCGGCGCTGAGCGTGCGGGAGGTGGAGATCCTGGAGCTGCTGGCGAGCGGCGCGGGCAACCGCGAGATCGCCAGGCGGCTGTTCATCACCGAGGCGACGGTCAAGACCCACCTGGTGCACATCTACGGCAAGCTCGGCGTGGACACGCGTACCGCCGCCGTCACCGCCGCCGTCGAGCGGCGCCTCATCAGGCTGCCCTGACCTGCGCGGTCACGTCGCCGATCGCGTGGACGGCCAGGTGGCTAACGCTCCCGGTCCAGGCCGCGCCGTTCACCGTGGAGGTGACCGCATCGCAGGCCCGCGGATGAAGAGGTGGCACGCGGCGGGCCGCACAGGCGACGGCAGGACGATGTAGAGAAGCGGCCGGCGGCTACGACCTCCAGGCGAGCGGGCCCGTACCGGGGCGCCGCCAGGAGGAGGAAGGCGAAGCACGATGACCAAGGTCACGGCACAGCTGTCGGTGTCACTGGACGGCTTCTACGCGGGCACCCGGCACAGCGGCGACGGAGACTGGACGGACTCGGCGGAGGCCGCGGGGTTCTTCAGGATCACCCGCTGGATGATCGACGCCATGTCCTGGCGCGAGCGGCAGGGCTTCGCCGGCGGCGAGCAGAGCACGAGCTCCGACCTCGTCGCCGAGTCGTTCGAGGCCGCCGGCGCCTACGTGATGGGCCGGCGCATGGCCGACGGCGGCGAGGTTCCCTGGGGGGAGGAGCCGCCGTTCCGCGCACCGGTCTTCGTCGTGACGCACCGCCCCCGCCAGACCCTGGTGCGCCGGGGCGGCACCAGCTTCACCTACGTCACCGACGGCATGGCCGCCGCCGTCGAGCAGGCCCGCGCCGCGGCCGGCGGCAAGAACGTCGCCATCGCCGGCGGCGGCAGCCTGGTACGCCAGGTGCTCAAGGCCGGCCTGCTGGACGAGCTGGACCTCCACATCGTCCCCGTCGTGCTCGGCACCGGGATGCGGCTGTTCGACGCCGATCTCGACCTCGCCGGCAAGGAGGCGATCGAGCTGACACCGACCAGGGTCGTCCACACCCCGGACGTCACGCACGTGCGCTACACGGTCAACGGCCGCGCGGCACTCGTGCTCGACGACCGCGGAAGCGGCACCGGCCGGCCGATGCCCGCGAGCCCGGACGAGCCGAAAGCCGAGCCGTAAGCCGAGCCGTAAGCCGGGGCGGGGATCGCACGCGGCGCGCAGGCGGCCCCTTCGGCACGGGTGTCTTGCCGTTCGGAGCCAGGTGCCGGGCGGGCGGCGGGCGCTCGCTGGTGCCGCCGGACCAAAAACGCGTTGCCATGGATCCCGGCAAAACGTAAGGTTCTACGCTCGTGATCACAGTGGTTGAGCGAGTTCTCCCTGCCCGGCTGGGGACAGGGTTCAGGTGGTTGCTGGCCTCGAGCTGGCTGACGAACCTCGGTGACGGGATCGCGGCCGCGGCGGGCCCGCTGCTGATCGCGACGTTGACCCGCGACCCGCTGCTGATCTCGCTGTCGGCCCTGGTGAGCTGGGCGCCTCCGCTGCTGTTCGGCCTGTACGCGGGCGTGCTGTCGGACCGGTACAACCGGCGCGGCATCGTGCTCGTCGCGAACGCGGTGCGGGCGGTGGTGCTGGCGGCGCTCGTCGCGCTGATGGTGACCGGCACCGTGACCGTGGCGACGGCACTGGTGGCGCTCACGCTCCGGTCCATCGCCGAGGTGTTCGCCGACAACGCGACGGCCACGCTGACTCCCATGATGGTGAACAAGGACGATCTCGTCATCGCCAACGCCCGCCTGGGCACGGGGTTCATCACGCTCAACCAGCTCGCCGGGCCGCCGATCGGCGCGGCGCTGTTCGGCCTGGGCCTGACCTGGCCGTTCGCAGGCCAGCTGCTCCTGGTGGCGGCGGGGATCGTCCTGGTCTCCCGCATCACGCTGCCGCCGCACGGCCGGCAGGCCGGCGATCCCGCGCCCGACACCGTCCGGGAACTCCTCGCCGGGTTCACCTGGACCGTCCAGCACGCGGCGGTCCGCACGCTGGCGCTCACCATCCTGATCTTCAACTTCACGTTCGGCGCGGCCTGGTCGGTCCTCGTCCTCTACACCCAGGAGCAGCTCGGCCTCGGCGCCATCGGGTTCGGCCTGATGACCACCCTCGGCGGGATCGGCGGGTTGATCGGCACCGGCCTGTACGGGGCCATCACCCGCAAGGTGAGCCTGGGCGCCCTGATGCGGATCGGGCTCATCATCGAGACGCTCACCCACCTGGGGCTGGCCCTGACCCACTCGCCGTGGATCGCCGGAGGCATCTTCCTGGTCTTCGGCGCGCACGCGTTCATCTGGGGCACGACCTCGGTCACCGTCCGGCAGCGGGCGGTGCCGCGCGAGCTGCAGGGCCGGGTGGGCAGCGTCAACACCATCTGCGTCTACGCCGGCCTGGTGGTGGGCTCGTTGATCGGCGGTGTCCTGGCCACCCACTTCGGTGTCGCGGCGCCCTTCTGGTTCGCCTTCGCTGGCTCCGCGGTGTTCGTGGTGCTGCTGTGGCGGCAGCTCATGCTCATCGCCCACGACGACTGAGGGCAGGGAAACGGCGCAGCGTGGCGGCGGGGTCACGGCTTGCGTTCGAACCCGTGTGCCCTTCCGCCGATGCGCCGGAAGGGCCCGTTGGTCGCTGGTCAGGTCATGGCTCGGGGGCGGCGCGCATGGCGTCGGCGATCCAGGTGTAGGGGAGGGAGCCGGGGTCCTCCTCGGTCGCGGTCCCGTTGATGAGCGCCACCAGGGACAGGTACCGGCCGTGGGTGGCGTCGTAGACGGGGCGCTCGGAGGTGGCTTCCTCTTCGGCGATCCGGCGGAGGATGTCGGGGATCTGCCGGTATCCGTCGGCCATCCGGTCGCGGACCTCGGGGGTGAGCGGTGTGCCGGACAGCGCGGTGGCCGCTTCCATGAAGCGTGTGACGGCCTGTTGCGCCCGGGGGGAGCAGGGGGAGTGCCCGGCCCGGTGCGCGGCGAGGAGCTCTTCCACGAGCGGGGCTCCGCTCTCGTGCATGAACTCCTGGAACGGCTCGGTGGCCAGGACCCGGGCTTCCGGCGCGGAGTAGGTGTCTTGCAGGTAGGTGCGGACCGCTTCGCGGAAGGCCGGGTCCGACACCAGGTCGCCCAGCTCGATCCAGGCTTCGAGCTGGGCGGCCGTGGGGTCGGCGGGCAGGACGGGGCGCATCGCCCGCAACCGGTCGACGAAGCCCTCGGGGACGTCGAGGTCCTGGCCGACGTCGTTCCAGAAATCGTCGATGGTCCGTTCGCGTTCCTCGTCGGTCATCGAGACCAGCTTGTGCATCAGGTCGGCCTGCGCCGTCGTGCCGCCCTGTCGGATGAGGGTCCTGAGCACGGCCCGCCTGGCCCGCAGGGTGCGCTCCTGGCGCTCGACGATCTCCAGGTGCGTGGTGAGCAGGTCGTGCAGGGTGGTGCCGCCTTCGAGCAGGCGGCGGATCTCGTCCAGGTCGGTGTCCAGCTCACGCAGGGTGCGGACGAGTTCGAGCCGGGCGATGGCCTGGATGTCGTACATCCGGTGGCCGGCCTCGTTCAGGCCCGTGGGGGTGATGAGCCCGGTGTCGGCGTAGAAGCGGACGGCGCTCACGCTCAGGCCGCTGCGGCGCGCGGCGTCCCCGATGGGGTACAGGTCGTGGTCGTTCATGGGACCACTGTGGTACCTCAAGCTGCTTGAGACGCAAGCGGTCTCTGGACGGGCGGTCGTGCGGGGAGCGGTCAGTCCGTGGGGAGTCCGACCGCGTTGGCCGCGTCGGCCTCGAAGTACTCCGTGGTGGCGAAGGGGCCGGCATGGTCGTCGAAGAAGGTCCTGACGGCGTCGACCGAGTCGTGGACGATGACGTTCACCGCCTTGCTCCCGTCGGTGCTCGCCACCGACATCGTCCATGTGGCGCCGCTGGGGAGGTGGCCGTACGCCTGCTTCAGGGCGTCCCAGAAAGCATCGTGGTCGGAAATCGTGGAAACGGCCATGACGTGCATCGTGGCGCCCTTCTCGTTGATTCTCGGATGTACTCGGCAGTTGGTGTGCAGGTACTGTGCGGAGCCGTTCTTGAAGTCGTAGATCGCGACGGTCTGAGGGTCTTCGAGCGGATCGTCCGAAGGCATCAAGAAGTGGGTCTCGCTGATCGGGAGCAGCTCGTAGTCGAGCTTTTCCGGTTTGTTGAGGAGGTGTGCCTCCATGGGGTTGAGGGTGAATCTCAGGTGGAGCCTTCCGCGTTCGGCCGCCACCTCGTAGCGGGTGCCGGGGCGCTCGTAGGAGCCTTCGTACCTGGACAGGTCGAGGGCCGGGGCCGGGTCGGGCTCGGGCAGGTCGGGGATGGTGACCGCGCCGAGTTCGGCCAGGATGTGGTTGAACACCTTCCGGTAGAAGCTGTCGCGTGGCCCGGCGTTGGCCAGCATCGAGATGGCGATGCCCGCTTCCGGCAGGATCCGCAGGCGGGCGCTCTGGCTGACCGTGCTGCCGTCGTGGGCGTAGACGGTGTGGCCGTGCCAGTCGCACACGATGAGGCCGAGTGCCCATTCCGGTCCGAACAGGTACGGGTCGGGGACGGGGACGCGCGACTGCGTCATCTCGCGGATGATGCCGGGTGAGACGATCCTGGTCCCGTTCGGGGCCGTTCCTTCGTCGATGAAGACGCGGGCCATGGTGAGCAGTTCCCGGGCTGTGGTGTTGACGTTGCCGCCGGGGCCGAAGGAGCGCGGCAGGTGGGCCAGCGGTGAGGGGACGGGGCCCTCGTCGAGGGAGCGGATGAGGTATCCGGTGGCGGCCCGGCGCTGGTCGGCGTGCTCGTGCCGGCTGGTCGTCGAGGTCAGTCCCAGGGGGTCGAACAGGCGGGCCTTCATGATGTCGTCCCACCGCTTGCCGTCGGTCACCTCCATGATGCGGGCGAGGACGGCGTAGCCCAGGGCCGGGCTGTAGCCGTGGGTGTGGCCCAGGGGGTGGACCTGGCGGGCGCCGGCGATGTTCGCCACCATGCGCTCGTACACGTCGTCGTCCTCGCCCGGATCTCCGTAGTCCTCCTCGATGCCGCTGGTGTGGTTGAGGAGGTGGCGGGGTGTGACCTTGGCGCTGACGTCGGGGTCGGCGACCCGGAAATCAGGCAGGTAGGTGCGCACCGGCTCGTCGAGGGCGGCTTTCCCCTCGTCGACGAGCTGCATGAAGGCCAGGGCTGTCCAGGTCTTGGACACCGAGCCGCACTGGTAGATGGTGTCGGGCGTCGCGGGCTCCCGCGTGGAGATGTTCCGGACGCCGACGGCGAAGTCGGTGATCTCACCGTCGGCCAGGATGCCGATCGCGGCGCTCGGGATGCGGTACTCCGCGAGCAGCTCGGACAGGCGCGCTCGCATGCGGGTCACGTCCAAAGTTGTTGCCATAAGGATTTCCTCGTCCAGCCGATTCTTTCCAAGTGCGAAAAGGCTACGTTGCGTTTCAAGATTCGTCAACGAAAAACTCTTGTAAAGGGCGGTTGTACTGGGTTTTCGCGTCAATCGTTGCAATGGTATTGTCGATAAATGCAATTCGCACCGACCAGTCGTTGCAATGTACTGTTGGTGAACGCACTCCCGGATCGACAGAAGGCGAGCTGATGCCCGGAGGCAGGCTGACCCACGAGGATCGCCGGCAGATCGCGAGCTGGCTGGCCGACGGGCTCGGATACGCCGAGATCGCCAGGCGGCTGGGCAGGCCCACCTCCACGATCAGCCGCGAAGTGGCCCGCAACAGCGCGCCCGGCGGCTACCTGGCCGACCGCGCCCAGCAGGCCGCCGGGCAGCGCGCCCGCCGCCGCAGGCCCGCGCAGGCCGCGGAGCCACCGGCCGGCGGGCGGCCGGCCGAGGCCGTGCGCGGTTTCGTGGAGCAGTTCGCCGCGCTGCTCGTCGGGGTCGGCCTGCCGCGGATGCCCGCCCGGGTGTTCGTCTGCCTGCTCACCTCCGGGTCCGGGAGCCTGACGTCCGCCGAGCTCGTACGCCGGCTCCAGGTCAGCCCGGCGTCGGTGTCCAAGGCCATCGGCTACCTCGAGGAGATGGAGCTCGTCAGGCGCACGCAGGAGTCCGGCCGCCGCGAGCGGTACGTCATCGACGACGACGTCTGGCTCCGGGCGTTCAAGGCCGACACCGGGGCGCACGCCGAGGTCGCGGCGGCCGCGCGGCGCGGGATCGAGATCTTCGGCGCCGGCACGCCCGCCGGTGCCCGGCTGGGCAGGATGGCCGGCTTCTTCGCCTGGATCAGCGAGCAGATGAACGGCAGCGGCCTCACCGACGCGGCCGTCCGCGACGCCCTGACCGTGCTGGCCGCGCTGGTGCACGCCGCGCGGCCGCTCTCCGTGGACGAGCTCGCCACGGCGCTGGGCTGGCCGGTTCAGCGGGCGGCCGGCGCCCTGGACACGATCGGCCGCCGTGCAGCCCTGGCCGATCCGCTCACGGTGGAGCGGGCCGGGGACGGCACGTTCGCCGTCACCCCGAGGGCGGACCGGCTGAGCGCGGCACAACGCGCCGCGCTGGCCGCCGGTCCGCGCCCGGCCGGGGAGGCCCGCAGCTGACGGCCGGCCGGCGGGAGCCCGCCGGCGGCCGCATCAGCCATGGCATAAAACAGTGATGAATTAACAAAGCGGATTTGGGGCGAACTCTCGGGATATATTCGGATATTGGGGACAAAACGCTAGCCGATGTCCTCCGCCCCTCCGGAAGGGAGGTGATCTCCGAGCCCGTGCAGCGCACCGTACGTCCATCGCTTCCGCTCGAGAAAGAGATCACCACATGCCTGGCAACAAGGGAGTCGTGTACGAAGGCCCGGGCAAGGTCGAGGTTCACGAGATCGACTACCCCGGATTCGAGCTCAGGGACGGCCCGGGGGTGAACCCGGCCAACGTCGGGCGCAAGCTGCCGCACGCCGCGATACTCAAGACGGTCGCGACCAACATCTGCGGCAGCGACCAGCACATGGTCCGCGGCCGGACCACCGCGCCCCAGGGGCTCGTCCTCGGCCACGAGATCACCGGTGAGGTCGTCGAGACCGGTCCCGGCGTGGAGTTCGTCAAGACCGGCGACCTGGTGTCCGTGCCGTTCAACATCTCCTGCGGCCGGTGCCGCAACTGCAAGGAGGGCAAGACCGGGATCTGCGAGCACGTCAACCCGGACCGGCCCGGCTCGGCGTACGGGTACGTCGACATGGGCGGCTGGATCGGCGGCCAGGCCGGGTACGTGCTGGTGCCGTACGCCGACTGGAACCTGCTGAAGTTCCGGGACAAGGACCGGGCGATGGAGAAGATCCTCGACCTGGCCATGCTCGCGGACATCTTCCCCACCGGTTTCCACGGCTGCGTGACCGCGGGCGTCGGGCCGGGATCGACTGTCTACATCGCCGGCGCCGGCCCGGTGGGGCTCGCCGCGGCCGCCTCGGCGTTCCTGCTGGGGGCCGCTGTCGTCATCGTCGCCGACCTCAACAAGGAGCGCCTGGACCAGGCGCGCAGCTTCGGCTGCGAGACGGTCAACGTCGCGCTCGGCGATCCGAAGGACCAGATCGAGCAGATCCTGGGCGAGCCGGAGGTCGACTGCGCCGTGGACGCGGTCGGCTTCGAGGCCCGCGGGCACGGCCGCGAGGCGGAGATGGAGCGCCCCGCCACCGTGCTCAACGCGCTCATGGACGTCACCAGGGCGGGCGGCGCGATCGGCATCCCCGGCCTGTACGTGACGGGCGACCCGGGCGCCTCCGACGAGGCCGCCAAGCACGGCTCGCTGTCCATCCGCATCGGCCTCGGCTGGGCGAAGTCGCACGCTTTCGCCACCGGCCAGTGCCCCGTCATGCGCTACAACAGGCAGCTCATGCAGGCGATCCTGCACGACCGGGTGCAGATCGCCAAGGCCGTCAACGCCACGCCGATCTCCCTGGACGAGGCGCCGCGGGGATACCGGGAGTTCGACGAGGGCGCGGCACGCAAGTACGTGCTCGACCCGCACGGCCTGCTGCCCCGCACGCCCTGACCGATGGATCAGGCCGGGTGAACGGGGGCCGGGCCGGCTCCGGTGGCGATGGCCGGCCACAGCACCGCCACGACCCGTTCGGGGATCTCCTGCTGGGGCTCGCCGGCGTAGAACGCGGCGAAGTAGCTGCCGAAGCACAGCAACGCGATCGTCCGGACGTCGAGGCCGGCGTTGACCGCCCCGCGCTCGCGCAGGCGCTCCAGGACCTGCTCCACCAGCGCGACGCGGGGCTCGACGGCGTGCTTGCGCAGGATCTCCAGCAGCTCCGGGGTGCGGGACGCCTCGCCGGCGAAGTTGCCCATGAGGATCATGGCGTCGGGGTCGAAGGAGGCGGGGTCGAGCCGCCGGACGGCCTCGACCAGCGTCTCGCGGGGTGTCAGCGCGGACGGGTCGACGGCGTACATGTCGCGCTGCTTGCGGAAGCCGTGGTCGAGCGCGTCCACCACCAGGTCGAACTTGTTCTTCCAGCGGCGGTAGAGGGTGGGCCGGGTCACCTCGGCCTCGGCGACGATGTCGCCGATCGTCATCCTGGAGTAGCCGTCGCGGGCGAGCAGCTTGCGGGTGGCCAGGATGATGGCCTCGTCGATGGCCGCGTCGCGTGGGCGGCCACCGGCGCTGGCGCGCCCGGCCTCAGCTTCACCGCGTGCCGGCCGTGTGCGGCCCATCGCCCACCTCCCAGGATGACCCGGTTACGTTACAGATCGTAACTGTAACAGAAGGAGGGGAGACGAGAGGGAGGGGATTACGTTACGAGCAATATCTGTAACGTAACCTTGAGAGGAGAAGTCAGGTCATGAGCAGCACAGACCCCCTCGCGGAGCCGGCCGGGGCCGGGATGACCACCGGGCTCGACGGCGCCGCCTGCGGCGAGCGGCTGGTGGCGGGCGAGTGGCCGTCGTGACGCCGCAGGCCACGGCCCGGCGCCTGCGGCCGTACGGAGGCGACATGCCGCCCCTTGCCCGCCCGGGTTCGGTCCGGGCCCGGTGCACGCTGATCGCGGCCCTGTTCGCGATGTGCGTGCTGGTGGTGCTCGGCGCGACCGTGGACCTCGCGATCCGCTGGCGGGTCCAGTCCGACGCCTTCCGCCAGGCCGAACGGGTGGCGAGCCAGTGGAGCCCGATCGCCCGTGACGGTTACGTGCCGCACCCGATCCCGGCCAACCCGCCCGTGGATCTCATCCAGGTCGTGGACGCCCGTCATCGGGTCGTGAAATCCAGCCGGGAGGCCTCGGCGACCGTGCCGCTCAGCACTCTGCGGCCGCCGCCGGACGCGCGCTTCCAGCCGCGCACCGAGTGCCCGCCGCACGGCAGGTGCATCCTGCTGCAGGCCATCCGCCTGTCCCCGGCGCCGGACGCGAGCGTCGTGTACGCCGGCATCCCGGAGCCGGACCTGCTGGCCACGCACGATCTGGAGTACGCCGTCGCGGCCGGGACCGCCGTGTTCACCGGCATCGCGGCCTGGACCGCGTGGGTGCTGGTGGGGCGCGCGCTGCGGCCCGTCGAGGCGATCAGGGCCAGGATCTCGCAGATCACGGTGAGCGACCTGAGCCTGCGCGTCCCGGTGCCGACGGGCAACGACGAGATCACCCGGCTGGCCACCACCGCCAACCACACGCTCAGCCAGCTGGAGGGCGCGGTGGAGCAGTTGCGCCAGTTCGCCTCCACGACCAGCCACGAGCTGCGCACCCCGATCGCCGGGCTGCGCACGCAACTGGAGGAGGCGCTGCTCTATCCCGGGGACGTCGATCCCCGCGAGGCGCTGCGCAGCGCGCTGGCCACGGCCGGCCGGCTGGAGGCGATCGTCGACGACCTGCTGCTGCTCGCCCGCCTGCGGGCCGCCGACCCGTCGCCTCCCGAGCGCATCGATCTCGGCGAGCTCGTCGCCGCCGAGGTGAACGCGCAGCCGGGCCCCGTCCCGGTCCGCGTCCACGCGCCCCGCGGGCTGGAGATCCGCGGCTCGCGCATGCAACTGATCCGCGTGCTCGCCAACCTCCTGGCCAACGCTCGGCGGCACGCCGAGTCCGCCGTCGAGGTCAGCGTCGAACCGGCCGATGACGGGGTCGCGGTCACTGTGGCCGACGACGGGCCGGGCATCCCGCCCGCCCACCGGGAACGCGTCTTCGAACGGTTCGTCCGCCTCGACGACGGCCGCCGCCGCGACCCCGGAGGCAGCGGGCTCGGCCTGGCCATCTCCCGCGACATCGCGCACTCCCACCACGGCACCCTCACGGCCGAGGACTCGCCGCGCGGGGCCAGATTCGTCCTGTGGCTGCCGCTCGTCAGCGGCGGCCCCGGGCACTGACCACCCCCGCACGCACCGACCGCTCCTCACCCGCGCCTGATCGCCGTCGCGGGCACCACGATGGCCATCTAGGGTTGCCAAGCGAACCAGCTGATCGGAAACCGAGGCCGGCGAACCGCGTCAGGCAAGCAGGCCGGGCGTGCGGTCGCCGTGCCGGGGAAGGAGCCGCGCATGATCACCGATCCAACGATCCTCCGGATCGGCCACGGGGTGGAATTACACCACCACCAGGGCCGGCGTGAAGCCGCTCGCGACGTGTTCGCGCAGATCTGGGACGACATCGGCGGCGAGCAGGGCGATCCGCTGCACGTGTGCGTCCTCGCCCACGCGATGGCGGACGTGCAGGACGACGCGCACCAGGAGCTGACGTGGGATCTGCGGGCGCTCGCCGCCGCCGATCTGGTCACCGACGAGCAGGTGGCCCAGGCCGGGGTGACGCTCTCCGTGGCCGGCCTGTACCCGTCGTTGCACCTCAACGTGAGCGAGTGCTACCGCAAGCTGGGCGATCTCGGCCGCGCCCGTGAGCACCTCCAGCAGGCGCGGGCCACGATCGGCGCGCTCGGCGACGACGAGTACGGGCAGCTCATCAGGGGTGGCCTGGAGCGGCTGGCCGAACAGCTGGGGGAGCCCACCTGACCGCGCTGTGAGCCGGATCACGGTTGAGGTTGACCTTGGGTCAGGGTGGAAGCTCGGCGCAGCGGCACGACGCCGCCCCGGACACCACTGATTCAAAGGATCGAGCCACCATGACGATCACCCTTTCCGGCCAGGACAAGAGCATCCTGCGCACCGCCGCGTACGGCGCCGTGTCGCTGATGGCCGCCGCAGGCGCCGCCGGCGAGCCGCACAAGATCGCCGCCCACGGCGGCATCGCCCTGGGCTCGGCCACCGGCCTGGTCGGCCACGTGCTCGCCGAGCACCCCAGCGGCAGGGACCTGGCCGGCACGTCGGTGGCCGAGCTCGCCGACCGCGTGCTGCCGGCCCTGACCGCGGCCATGAGCCTGCTGGACAAGCAGGATCCGGCCGAGGCCGGCAACTTCCGCGACGCCGTTCTCATCGCTGCCGAGACCGCCCAGGCGCAGCAGGGCCGGCCGAGCCCCGCCTCGGCCGCCATGGCCCGCAAGATCACCGAAGCCCTCGGCGCCGCCGGCGGCGGGGCCGGGCCGGCGGCGACCGCCGGGCAGGACCGCCCGGAGCTGCGCAGGGCGATCGAGGAGATCGTCGATTCCGGCTTCCTCGGGGTGTCGCTGCGCGTGCACGACGAGCGGGGCGAGTGGGCCGGCAGCGCCGGGGCGGCCGAGCTGGGCGGGGCCGGCAGGCCGCCGATCGACGGGCACGTCCGGATCGGCAGCAACACCAAGACCTTCACCGCGACCCTGGTGCTCAACCTGGTGGCCGAGGGCAAGGTCGAGCTGGACACCCCGGCGGCCGACTACCTGCCCGGCTTCGGGCTGGACGAGCGGATCACGGTGCGGATGTTGCTGCAGCACACCAGCGGGCTGTTCAACTTCAGCGGCGAGGTCCACGACGACGGGACCGTCGTGCCGGGGATCCCCGTCCCCTACGGCCCCACGGGCAAGGAGTGGATGGACAACCGGTTCAAGGCCTACCGGCCGCGGGAGCTGGTGGAGCTGGCGCTGTCCAAGCCGGCCCGGTTCGAGCCCGGGACGGGCTGGAGCTACTCCAACACCAACTACGTGCTGGCCCGGCTGCTGGTCGAGCAGGTCACCGGCCGTCCGGTCGCCGAGGAGATGCGGCGGGTGATCCTGGAGCCGCTCGGCCTGTCGGGCACGGCGGTGCCGGACGCGTCGCCGGAGATCCCCGCGCCGCACGCCCACGCCTACTACCGGTACGCGGACGCCGGCGAGCAGCGGACGGCCGACGTCACCCGCCAGAACCCGTCCTGGATCTCCAGCGGCGGCGACATGATCTCGACCACCCGCGACCTGCACACCTTCATCTCCGCGCTGCTGGGCGGCAAGCTCCTGCCGGCCCCGCTGCTGGCCGAGATGTGCGCCCCGCACCCGACCGGCATCCCGAACATGGACTACGGCCTGGGCGTGTTCGTGCTGACCACGGACGACGGCGCCACCGTCATCTCCCACAACGGCGCCGCCGTGGGCCACGCGGCGCTGATGTACAGCACACCCGACGGCAGCAAGACCCTGACCGCCGCGCTGAACTGCGTGGACGACGCGGACCTGTCCATCGCGGCAGCGTTCCAGAACGCCCAGCGAAGGCTCCTCGGCGAGGTGTTCCGCGGCGGGCAGGCCGATCCGGCTCAGCGGGCGGACTGAGCCCGCGTGGCCGCCGGGCCGGACCCCACGGCAGGATGTGGCAGGTGAACGGAGTCACGATCGGGCAGGCGGCGGCCTTCGTCGGCGTCACGGTGAAGACGGTGCGGCACTACCACAAGCTCGGCCTGGTGCAGGAGCCGGAGCGCGACAGCTCCGGCTACCGCAGGTACGGATCGGCCGGGCTGCTGCGGCTGGTGCAGGTCAGGACGCTGGCCGCCGCCGGGGTGCCGCTGGCCGAGACCGGGCCCCTGCTCGACGCCGACACCGCCCAGTTCGCCGCCGCGCTCACCGGCGTCGAGCGGCAGCTCACCGAACGCATCGAGGAGCTGACCGCGCGGCGTGACACGCTGCGCCGGCTCGCCGACGGAGACCGGACCCTGCTGCCCGACCGCGCCGTGGCGCTGCTGGAGCGGCTGTCCGGCCTCGGCTTCTCCGCGGACGAGGTCGCGGCCGCCAGGGAGGGCTGGGTGCTGGCCAGGGCCCTGGTCCCCGAGGGCTTCGACGACTACCTCACCCACGTCGAGCACGCCCTCGACGACACCCGGTTCGTCGAATTGATCAAGCGTGGCGCCGAGGCCGCGGCCTGGGAGCCGGACGACCCGCGCCTCGCCGAGCTCGCCACCGCCATCGCCGACCACTTCCTCGCCCATCCGGCGCATCTGAAGATCGTGACCGGTCTGCGCGCCCGCACCGAGGCCGGGACCCGGTACAAGCTGCTCGCCCTGCACGGCGAGGAGCAGGGATCGGCCGGGGCCCGCGGGGTCGCGCTCGTCGAGACCAAGCTCCGCGCCGCCGGCATCCCCATCCCCAGACCGGACGCCCACTGACCGCGCCGGACCCCAGATCAGACGCGGAACGTGGACAGGGGAGCCGTGCAGAGGGTCTGCTCGGCGCCCCACTCCTCGAACGTGCTGACAGGGCGGAAGCCGAGGCGGGCGGCGAGCGCCAGGGATCGTTCGTTCGCGCTCTGGGTCACGAGCAAGACCGGCTGGTCGGGGAGCTCGACGGCCGCGGCGCGCAGCGCGGCCGTCGCGGCCTCGAAGGCGTACCCCGCGCCCCATGCGCCGCGCCGCAGCACATAGCCCAGCTCCAGTTCCTCGCCGTCCTCGGTGACGTGCCCGGGATGATCGTTCGACCGGCGGCCGAGCATCAGCGTGCCGAGGAAGCGGCCCGTCGTGCCGTCCGCGATGACGAAGTTGCCGGGCTTGGAGGCGCCGGCGGTCACGACCGTGTCGAAGTGCTTCTCGACGTCGCCGCGCGGCCGGGGGCCGCCGAGGTACGCCTGCACCTCGGGATCGGTCATGAGCTCGATGAATCCTTCCCGGTCGGCATCGCGCACCATGCGAAGCAGGAGCCGTTCCGAGAGGACTTCCGTGGCGGACAGCGTGCGCGATGGGCTCATAAGCGCATGATCATAGAACACCGGGGGCTCCCATGCCTGTGGTGCTTCCGATACGCCGGCCAGGGAACCTGGCGTCGCGGTCAGCCTGTGGCAGACGGGTACGGAGCTTGCAGACTCCACACCCGCACCTTGCCGTCGTCGCCGCCGGACACCGCCACCGGGCGGCCGTCCAGCAGCCCGACCGCCACCGACTCGATCAGGCCCCGGTGGCCGAGGAAGGGGCCGCCGAGCTGCGTTCCCGCGGCGAGGTCCCAGACGCGCACCGTCCCGTCCCTGTAGCCGCCGGTCCCCAGCACGCCGGTCAGCCGGTAGGCCGAGATCCGCCGGGGATCGCCCTCGGCCAGCGGGCGCGGATCGGATGTCGCGGCTCCCGCACCCGGCTCCACAGGTGAACCGTACAAGATGGGCCCCCGTCGAGGACACACCCGGCGCGACGGCGGCCGGCCCCATCCGCGAGGCCTGGACCGCCAGGAGAAGCGGCCGTGACCTTTCTGGAACTTGGGTCTTGTGTAAGGCGCGATGTCAATTTAGGCTGCGCCGCAAGTTAAGAAACCTTCCTAACCCGGTGAAGCCGAGACGGCCTTCCCGCCGACGAGGACGGCGGTCGCGCCGATCCGCCCCTGCCTGTCCCCCCGAAGAATCGGAGTCGTACGTGAGGCGAAGTGCAGTAGCGAGGATCTTAACGATCGTGGCCGCGCTGACGCTGCCGCTGGCGGTGCCGTCCGGCGCGAGCGCGGCCGGCGCGCGGCAGGCGGCGGCCGACCCCCTGGTGTCGCAGGGCAAGGCCGTGACGGCCTCCTCGGTCGAGGCCGCCGGCCTGGAGCCGGGCAAGGCGGTGGACGGCAGCACGTCCACGCGCTGGGCCAGCGCCGAAGGGGTGGACCCGCAGTGGATCCGGGTGGACCTCGGCTCCGCGTACAACGTCTCGCGGGTGCGGTTGACCTGGGAGGCCGCCCACGCCACGGCGTACCGGGTGCAGACCTCGCCCGACGGCTCCACCTGGAGCGACGTCCACTCCACCACCGCCGGCGACGGAGCGGTCGACGACCTCACCGTCACCGGCACCGGCCGGTACGTCCGCGTGTACGGCACGCAGCGCGGCACCCCCTACGGCTACTCCCTGTGGGAGCTGGAGGTCTACGGAACCCCCGCCGGCGGCGGAGGCGGCGGCACTCCCGTGCAGGCGAACGGGCAGTTGCGCGTGTGCGGCATCAAGCTCTGCAACGAGAACGGCAAGCAGATCCAGCTGCGCGGCATGAGCAGCCACGGCATCCAGTGGTACAACCAGTGCCTCAACACCGCGTCGCTCGACGCGCTGGCAGGCGACTGGAAGGCCGACGTCCTGCGCATCTCGATGTACATCCAGGAGGGCGGCTACGAGACCAACCCCCGGCTGTTCACCGACCGCGTGCACTCCCTGATCGAGATGGCCACCGCCCGGGGCATGTACGCGATCGTGGACTGGCACATGCTCACCCCGGGTGACCCGATGTACAACCTCAGCCGGGCCAGGACGTTCTTCACGGAGATCGCCCAGCGGCACAACGGCAAGAAGAACGTCCTGTACGAGATCGCCAACGAGCCGAACGGCGACGCCGTCACGTGGTCCGTCATCCGCGACTACGCGCACCAGCTCATCCCGGTGATCCGGCAGTACGACCCCGACGCCCCCGTCCTGGTCGGCACCCGGGCGTGGTCGTCGCTCGGCGTCTCCGGCGGCGGCGACGAGACCGAGATCGTCAACAACCCGGTCAACGCCGCCAACATCATGTACACGTTCCACTTCTACGCGGGCTCGCACGGCACCGAGTACCTGAACACGCTGTCCCGGGCCGCCGACCGGCTGCCGATCTTCGTGACCGAGTTCGGCACCCAGAGCGCCTCCGGTGACGGAGCCAACAACTTCACCAGGTCGCAGCAGTACCTCGACCTGCTGGCCCAGAAGAAGATCAGCTGGGTGAACTGGAACTTCTCCGACGACTTCCGCACGGGCGCCGTCTTCACCACCGGGACCTGCCCGAACGGCCCGTTCGCCGGGACGGGCAACCTCAAGGAGGCCGGGGTCTGGATCCGTGACCGGATCCGCACCGCCGACGACTTCTGACGCTGGCCGGGCGCGGGGAAGGCGCTCCGGTGGCGCCTTCCCCGCGCCTTCCCTGCTCCCGTCCCGGCGCCCGCCCCTCCCTGTCCCCGCGCCTGCCCAGCGCGCGGCCGGCCTCACAGGCCGCTCCAGAACTCGGACAGCACGCGGCCGGGCCTCCCGAGCGGGGTGCTGAAGCATCCACCAGTGACCCAGCTCGCCCGCGGGAGATCAGGCCATGGCCAGCAGCGTCGCCTGCATGAGCGTTCTCAGCACGGCGAAGCCCCGGCCGAACAGGGGCGCGGGGATGCGCGCCATGCGCAGCGACTGCGCCCAGACGGTCATCGGCGCGCTGAACATCCCGAGAACGAGGTATCCCGCGGCGACGCCGAGCGTGTGCGGCGCGGCCAGGAGTGCCAGGAAACCGGTGGCGGTGATGGGCTGCCCGAGCTGCCCGGCCGTCATGCCGAACCCGCAGAACGTCCGGCTGTTCCCCACGGCGGCCGCGGCGCAGGTGAACGGGTTGTGGGCGTGCAAGAGGTGCCGTCCCGACGCCGCCCCCGGCGTCGCCGGAGTGGAACACGCGCACGGACCTGGCCGGGCGGGCCATGCGGCTGATCGGCGGCGCGTTCCCACGACCGTCGTGACCGGACGGAGTCGGCACGTTCGTACAAGTCTCGCCGGGACCCCACGGAGCATCCTGGGGGCGGACGACGCGTTCCGACGAGAGGGTCACGATGCTCAACCTGTCGATCATTCTGGAAGACAGCGCCCGCAACGCTCCGGACCGCACCGCCCTGGTCTTCGGCGACCTGCGCCTGCCGTACTCCACGGTGGACTCCGTCGCGAACCAGGTGGCCGGCCTGCTGGTGGCGCGGGGGATCGGCAAGGGCGACAAGGTGGCGCTGCTCTGCCCGAACGTGCCCTACTTCCCCTTCGTCTACTTCGGGATCCTCAAGGCGGGGGCGACCGTGGTCCCGCTCAACGTGCTGCTGCGGCCGCGCGAGATCACCTACCACCTGGACGACAGCGACGCCAAGGCGTTCTTCTGCTTCGAGGGCACCGCCGAGCTGCCGATGGGGGCGCACGGGCGGGAGGGGTTCGACGCCGTCGAGGGTTGTGAGCACTTCTTCGTCCTGCCGGCCACGCCGCTGGCCACCGAGTCGGAGCACGGCGAGTCGTTCTGGGCGGCGCTGGACGGGATGCCGGGGGAGTTCGAGACGGTACGGACCGGGCCCGAGGACGTCGCGGCCATCCTCTACACCTCCGGCACCACCGGCCAGCCCAAGGGCGCCGAGCTCACCCACGCGAACATGCTGATCAACACCATGGTCAGCGACGCGATGTTCCCCACCGATCCCGAGGGTGACGTCTCGCTCGCCGTGCTGCCGTTCTTCCACTCCTTCGGCCAGACCTCGGTCATGAACGTGAGCCTGCGCCGCCGCGCCACCCTCGTGCTCCTGCCGCGCTTCGAGCCCGGCCAGGCGCTGGAGCTCATGCGCGGGGAGAAGGTGACCATGTTCGCCGGGGTGCCCACCATGTACTGGGCGATGCTGTCGAAGATCCACGCGGATGGGGCCGAGGTGCCCACGACGTTGCAGGTGGCGGTTTCGGGGGCGGCCGCCTGCCCGGTCGAGGTGCTCAAGGACTTCGAGGCCACGTTCGGCATCCCGATCCTGGAGGGCTACGGCCTGTCGGAGACGTCGCCCGCGGCCTGCTTCAACCAGCTCAGCCGGCCCACCAAGCCCGGCACCATCGGATTCCCCATCTGGGGAGTGGAGATGCGGCTGGTGGACGGGGACGGGAACGTCATCGAGGGCGAGGGGCCGGGCGAGATCGCCATCCGCGGGCACAACGTCATGAAGGGGTACTACGGGCGGCCCGAGGCCACGCAGGAGGTTCTGCGGGACGGCTGGTTCCGTACCGGTGACATCGCCACCCGCGACGAGGACGGCTACTACGCGATCGTCGACCGCACGAAGGACATGATCATCCGGGGCGGCTTCAACGTCTACCCGCGCGAGGTGGAGGAGGTGCTGATGACGCACCCGGCGGTCTCGCTGGTGGCGGTGGTCGGCGTGCCCCACGCCTCGCACGGCGAGGAGGTCAAGGCGTACGTGATCCCCTCTCCCGGCGCGCGGGCGAGCGAGGCCGAGCTCGTCGCCTGGTGCAGGGAGAACATGGCGGCCTACAAGTACCCGCGGATCATCGAGTTCCGTGAGACCCTCCCGATGACCGCGACCGGCAAGATCCTCAAGCGCGAGCTGCGTTAGTCACGCGCCGGAGTCAGGGCAGCCAGTCGATCGCGGCGGCGAGCTCGGAGGGCGCGTTCCCGAAGGTACGCCGGAAGGCCCGGGTGAAGTGCGGGCCGTCGGTGAACCCGGCGGTGTGCGCGGCCGCCGTCAGCGTCTCCCCGGCGGCCACCCGGTCGATGGCACGCCGCAGGCGCAGCCACCGCACGTAGGGCCGCAGCGGGATCCCCACGTGCGCGCTGAACAGGTGCGCCAGCCGGCTCGGCGACAGGTGGACCGCGTCCGCCACCGCTCGCAGCCGTACCGGCCCTGCTGGCAGGAGCGCGGGGATCACGGCGATCGCCGCCTCCACCGCCGGATGGAGCAGGACGTCTCCGGCGCCGCTGTGGCCGCTCCACGCCTCGACGGCCCGCAGCGCGCTCGCCGCCTCGGCCGAGCGCGCGTGACCGGCCGGCGGGTCGGCGAACATGAGCGGCCGAGTTCCCCGACGGCCCTCTGACGGTGAGCTCTCGGGTGGCGGGCCCTCTGACGGCGGGCCCTCCGACGGCAGATTCTCGGGCGGCGGGCTCATTGGCCCGGGTTCGATCGGGGAAGGGCCGTGGACGGGCAGATCGCCGGTCTGCGCGGCGGACGGCGACCAGGTCGAAGCCCTCGGCCCGGTGCCGGAGCGCGCGAGCAGGGACCGGCCCGGTGAACTGCGCGGATCCAGGTGGACGAGCAGGGCTTCGCCGGCCCCGGCCAGCACCGTGTGGCCGGTGTCGGGCGGGATGACCGCGATCCGCGTGGTCAGCCGTTCGCCGTGGGCGTCGGCCATGGTGAAGGGCTCGGTGGCGACGATGAGCTGGACCGCGTGGTGCGCGTGCAGCTCGTTGCTGCCGACCGCGCCGCCGTACAGCAGCAGGCCGGGCCGCAGGAGACACCAGCCGCGCCAGGGATGCGACATCACACCGCCTCGCGGCCCCGCGCGGTGAACCACCGCTCCTCCTGCGGCCAGGCGGCCCGTGGCAGCACCCGGTCATGGGTGCCCGGGCCTTCCACAGCCCGGGGCCGCTCTCCGGGTGACCCGTGCGGCGCGTGAGCGGTCCCGGTCATCGCGTGAGGCGTACCGGCAGCGAGGTGAGACCGTGCATGAGCATCCCGGGCCGCCAGGCGAGCCGCGATTCGGGCACGGCGAGTTCGAGGCCGGGGTAGCGGCGCAGCAGATGGCGGAAGGCGATCTCCGCTTCGACCCGGGCCAGCGGCGCGCCCAGGCAGTAGTGGATGCCGTGGCCGAAGGCCAGATGCTGGGCCGGCTTCCTGGTGACGTCGAACTGGTCGGGCCGCTCGTACTGGGCGTGATCGCGGTTGGCGGCCAGCAGGGAGACCAGGATGAGCTGCCCCGCCGGGATGTCGGCGTCCCCGATGGTCACCGGCTCGGTGGTGAAGCGGAGAGTGGAGGTGCTGATCGGGCCGTCATGGCGCAGCACCTCCTCGACCATGTCGGGGATCAGGCCCGGGTCGTCGCGCAGGCGGGCGAGCTGGCCGGGATGGCGCAGCAGCGCCAGCATGCCGTTGCTGATCAGATGGACCGTGGTCTCGTGCCCGGCGACCAGGAGCAGCCAGGCGGTGTCGACCAGTTCGGTGGCGTTCATCCGTCCGGCCTCGTCGTGCATCTGGACCATCGCGCTGATCAGGTCGCCGGCAGGCTCGGCCCGCTTGGCCGCGCACAGCTCCCGCAGGTAGGCGAGCGTTTCCTCGACCGCCGCGACCACCTGCTGGGGATCCTGCGCCGAGCCCTCGATGGTGATGCCGGACAGATGGATCATCCGCGGCCAGTCGCGTTCCGGGATGCCGAGCAGTTCGCCGATGACCATGGCGGGCAGCGGTACCGCATAGTCCTTGAGCAGGTCGAACTCGTCCCCCAGCGCATCGAGCAGCCCGGAGCTGATCTGCTCGATGCGGGGGCGTAACGCGCGGATGCGTCCCGCGGTGAAGGTCTTGACGACGATGCGGCGCAGCCGTTCGTGCTTGGGCGGGTCCGAGAAGAGCATGTTGTCGGGAACGACGGCCGCCGCGCCACTGCTGTCGCCGCCGGCCACCTCGTTGGCCTTCATCATGCCGGGGTTGCCCGGGAAGTCCTTGCTGACGCGTGGGTCGGTCAGCGCCGCCCGGACGTCGTCGTATCGCGTGACCAGCCACACCTGGACGCCTTGGGGGGTGGTGGTGAGCGTCACCGGCTCTTCCGCGCGCAGCCTGGAGTAGACCAGATGCGGGTCATGCAGGTAGTCCTGATCGAACACGCTGTTGATCACGGGTTGTCCCTCCGCCATGCCGGTCTCCTCCTCCTGACCCGGCTCACCGCCGGGGGAAGACGCGCTCGTTCCGAAAGCTCGGGCGCGGGCCCACCGCCGCCCGCGTCGCGTAGCGGGCGCGCGGTCAGCCCGCGCGGCCTCCGAAGCCGGTCAGCACCTGCTCGGCCTGCTCCATCATGTCCCTGACGATGTCCGCGGCCGGCTTGATGTCGTGGATCAGGCCGACGCCCTGCCCCATCAGCCACGGCATCTCCTCCCAGTCGGCCTCCGTCTCCGGAACCGCCAGCAGCAGGCCGAACTTGCGCACCGCCGTCTCCCGCCCCTGGACGACCGTGGTGCCGACCTGCTCCAGGGAGTCGGCATCGGCCGGGATCTCGTCCTGCCGGTCGTCCCACTCGGCCACCACGCGGTTGCGCTGCAGCCGCATCGGGTTGAAGCTCGGGAACTCCGGGCCGAAGACCGACGTGAGGACCGCGCTGTCCCCGGTGGCGTCGACCAGCCGCCGGTGGTGCTCGGGGTGCACGTGGGCCTCCCGCGAGGCGGCCAGCCGGGTGCCGACCCACACGCCGTCCGCGCCGAGACACAGGGCGGCGGCCACCTGCCGGCCGTCGGTGATGCCGCCCGCGGCCAGGACCATCGCGCGCTCGCCCACGGCGTCCACGACGGCGGGCACGTTCACCATGGTCGGCAGGCCGCCGTAGTTGTGCCCGCCGGCCTCCCAGCCCTGGGCGATGACGAGCTCGGCCCCGTCGTCCACGGCGAGCCTGGCGGCGTCGGGGGAGCCGACCTGCTCCCACACCGACACCCCGGCCTCGTGCAGCAGCTTCAGCCGGTCCTCCGGCGGATGGCCCCAGTGGAAGGAGACGATCGGAACGCGTTCCTCGGCGCACACCTCCACCTGTTCCGGGGTGGCGAAGAAGGTGATGAGGTTGACGTTGAACGGCCTGCCCGCCGTACGGTCCCTGACCTCGCGGATGGTCTCCCGCAGCTGGTCAGGGGGCATGAGCCCGGCCCCGACCGCGCCGATGCCGCCGGCGTTGGTGATCGCCGCGGCGAGGTCGGGGGTCTCGCCGACGAAGGCCATGCCGGCGCAGGCGAACGGGTAAGGGGTGGCGTACTTCGCCGTAAGCCTGGTGGACAGCACGGACATGGCGGCGTCCTTCCTCGAGACTTCTCCGCCCATTGTGGTCCATGCCGGGCGGGTCGCAAGCAGGTCGCACTCGGCGTGCCCCGGCCAGGCGCAGGCAGCCATGGCCGGCACGTGCGCGAGGGCAGGGACGCGGGGCTGCGTCCTCGACTTGTACAGTGATCTCCGGCCGACGGGGGAGGGATCATGCGCGTGCACTATCCGCGGACCCCTCACCTGCCCTGGTCGCCCGGCGCGACCCCCGACGACGTTCGCGCGGGTGACCTGTCCGGGCTGCGCGGGCGCGAGGTCGTGGTCACGGAGAAGCTCGACGGGGAGAACACCACGCTGTACGCGGACGGGCTGCATGCCCGGTCGCTGGACTCGGGTCACCATCCGTCCCGGGCGTGGGTGAAGGGCCTGCAGGGGCGGATCGGCGGGCGGATCCCGGCGGGGTGGCGGGTGTGCGGGGAGAACATGTACGCCCGCCACTCCATCGCGTACCAGGGGCTGGACAGCTGGTTCTACGGGTTCTCGGTGTGGGACGGCGATCG
Source organism: Nonomuraea sp. NPDC050202 (assembly GCF_040656115.1). Lineage (NCBI taxonomy): Bacteria > Bacillati > Actinomycetota > Actinomycetes > Streptosporangiales > Streptosporangiaceae > Nonomuraea > Nonomuraea sp. NPDC050202. The sequence continues at coordinate 138,197 of NZ_JBFALF010000022.1, forward strand.
CTGCCTGGACTGGGACCGGACCGTCGCCTTCTTGCGGGGGCTGGGGATCCCCGTCCCGCCGGTGTCGTGGCGTGGCGTCTTCGACGAGCGGGCGCTGCGCGGATTGCGGCTGGACCCGGAGCGGCAGGAAGGGTACGTGGTACGGGCCGCCGAGGGGTTCGGGCGGGAGGAGTTCGCGGGCCGGGTGGCCAAGTGGGTGCGGCGGGAGCACGTGCGGACGGGGACGCACTGGATGCACGCCGCGGTGGTGCCGAACGGGCTGGGGGCGGGGGCGGCGCTGTGGTCGGTGCGGTCCGGGGCCGCACCGGACGCCGGTGCTCTGCTGGCCGCGCTCGACCTCGCCCCGGCCGGCGCGGGTCCCGGCGCGAGCGCCTCCACCGGGGTCGATGCGGAGGCGGCGGTGCACGCGGAGGCGGCGGCTGAGGCGGCGGTGCACGCGGAGGCGGGGGCCGAGGTGGCGGCGCATGCGGCGGCTGAGGTGGCGGCGGCTGAGGTGGCGGCGCGGCTGGACGCGATCGAGCGGTGGGGGGACGCGCGGCTGGCGGGGGTGCTGGCGGCCGTGCTGCATGCCCGGCCGCGGGCCTGGGTGGCGGCGCGGCTGGCGGGCCCGCTGGGCATGGCGTCGGCGCGGCGGGTCGCGGACCTGGTGGGGCTGCACGGTGGATTGCGGCGGCCGTATCCGGACGAACAGCGGCAGACGGGGTTACGGCGGATGGCGTTGGCCGCCGATCTGGGCGTGCTGCATGCCGTCGCGGCGTCCGTCCCGGCGGCCGGGCCCGCCGACGACGCGCGGGAGCAGGCCGAATGGTCGGCGCTGCATGCCGATGAGGCAGGGCTGCTCGGGCCGGAGCCGCTGGGGCCGTTGCGGGCCGGGCTGCGTGAGGCGCTGGCCGGACTCGGCGCGGAGGCGGCCGACCGGTGCTGGGCGGAGGCGCGCGAGGCCTGGGTACGGGGCAGGGTCACCGCGGTCGAGGAGGCCGTGGCGGCGACATGGCGGTGGCGGCCCGGGCGCTTCCCCCGGCTGGTGCACCTGACCGGGCCGTCGGGCAGCGGGAAGAGCACGTTCGCGGCCGGGCTGACGGGGATCGACGCGTACGTGTCACTGGACGACCTGCGCGACGCCCGCGGCTCGCGAGCGGACCAGCGGGCGAACCAGGAGATCCTCGGTGAGGCACTGGACCGGCTCGACGCCGCTCTGGCGGCCGGCGGCACCGTCGTGTGGGACGCCACCTCGCTCAACCAGCACCAGCGTGGCCTGGTCCACAACGTGGCGCGCCGCCGCGACGCGCTGACGACGCACGCGGTCGTACTGGTGGAGGCGGCCGAGCTCCACCGGCGCAACGCCCGCCGCGCCCACCCGGTGCCCGCGCACGTGCTGGCCGCGCAGTCGCGCCGGTTCGTCCCGCCGTATCCCGGTCAGGCCCATCGCACGTGGTACGTCGGGGCGCACGGAACCGTCGACGACGTGGACGGCGCCCTGTACGAGCAGGAGGCGTGATGCGTACCAGCGAGGAGATCTACCACCGGATCCGCTGGGACCCGAGGTTCGACCCGTCCCGGTTCGTCATGGGGGTGGGCCAGCGCGAGGCCGCCCCCGAGCGCGTCGCGCTGCCCGCGTTCGCCCCGGGAGGGGACATCCCCTGGCACCGGGTCCTGTTCGTCGAGGCGGACGGCGAGCTGGTGTGGGACCGTGCCACGGGGCTCGACCGGCTCGACACCTGCGAGGCCGGCCGGGCACGGGACGCGCGCCTGCTGCGCCCACCGTTCTTCACCGCCTCGACCCCGCACGCCTGGGACCCGGCCGGCGGCTGGCGTCCCGCCGCGCCCGCGCCCGCCGCGCCTGCGTCTGCCGCGCCCGCCGCGCACTCGGCTGTGCGCGTCCTGACGTGGAACACGTTGTGGGACCGCTACGACAGCGACCGCATCGACACCGCCCGCCGCCGCCCCCTGCTGCTCGCGGCCCTGGAGGAGGCCGGCGCGGACGTGATCGCGCTGCAGGAGGTCGAGCCCGCGCTGCTGTCGATGCTGCTGGCCGCCCCCTGGGTACGGGACGGCTACACGCTCGGCACCGACCCGTACGGCCCGGACGTGGACGACGGCGGCCTGCTGCTGCTCAGCCGGCTGCCCGTGCGAGAGGCGGCACGGCACGAGCTGAGCCCGCACAAGGCGGTGGCCGCCGTCGTGGTGGACACCGCCACCGGGCCTCTCGTCGTCGCCGTCACCCATCTGACCAGCGATCATTCCACCGACGGCGCCTCCAGGCGGCGGGCCGAGCTGGCCGCGATCGCCGAGGGGCTGGCCGGCGTGGACGGCGACGTGGTCCTGGTGGGCGACTTCAACGACGGCACGGACACCCCCGCGGCGGCACTCGGCCTGCGGGACGCGTGGGCGGAGGCGTACGGGCCCGACCAGACGCCCACCTTCGACCCGGCCGTCAACCCGCTCGCGGCGCTGTCCTCCCGGTCCGGGCGGGCCGCGCGGCTGGACCGGATCCTGCTGCGGGGCAGGCCCCAGGTGGTCTCGGCGGCGCTGCGTGGTGACACGCCGGATCCCGGAGGGCTGTACATCTCCGATCATTACGCGGTGGAGGCGGTCCTCGACCTCACGGGTGACGTCCGGGACCGCGGGGTGCTCGACGTGCCGCCGACGGCGCGGACGGCAGTGGCGTGGCTGCCGCCGGCCGAGCTGTGGCCGACGATCCAGGAGGTGCGCCGGGCGCACGATCCGCAGATCAGCCGGTGGCCCCCGCACGTCAACCTGCTGTTCGGCTTCGTGCCGGAGTCGGAGTTCGAGGCGGCGGCGCCGTTGCTGGCCGCTGCGGCGGCCGAGGTGGGGCCGTTCGCGGCCAGGCTGGAAGGGGTGCGGACGTTCCGTCATCGCGATCACGTGACCGCCTGGCTCGACCCGGCCGCCGGTGATCCGGCCCCGTGGGGGCGCCTGCACGAGGCGTTGCGGCGGCGGTTCCCCCGGTGCGGGGGACGTCCCGAGGGCTACACCCCGCACCTGACCCTCGGGCGCACCGAGGACACCATCCGCCTGGCCGCGATGACGGCGCAGGTGGGGGAGCTGGTCCTGCTGTCGCGCCGGGCCGGCGAGCCCATGCGTCCCCGGGCGCGGATCACGCTGGGCACGGGTGAGCTCCGCTGGCTCCCCGACCCGGCGGCCGACGAGAACGCGGGGCCGGGGCCGGGGCCTGTGGCCGTGACGCGGCGGCTGGAGGAGGCACTGGAGCCCGGGGTGGTGCACGTCGCCGGGTCGCGGCGCATGGGGTGCGAGCTGCCGGACGCGGACCTGGACCTGGTGGCGGTGCTGCCCGGCGAACCGGACCTGGCCGAGGTCGAGGCGCGGGTCCGCGCGGCGCTGCCCGAGGTCTCCAGGCTGCGGCGGGTGGTGGGTGCCCGGGTGCCGGGCCTGCGCCTGCGTACGGGCGGGCTGGACGTGGACCTGACCGTGGTGCCGTCCGGCTCCCTGCCACCGCGGCAGGCCGTGGACCGCCGAGCCGAGCTGGGCCAGGCGGCGGCGACCGCCTTGAGCGCGGTGAGCGACGCGGACGCCGTCCGGGCCGCCGTGGGGGAGGACCACGATGCCTTCGCCCGCCTGGCCAGGCAGGTGAAGCAGTGGGCGCGGGCCCGCGGGCTGGACTCCGCCCCGTTCGGCGGGCTTCCCGGCCTGGCCTGGACGGTCATGGCCGCACGGACCGTGCACGGCGGCGGCGACCCGCTGAGCCGGTTCTTCGGTACGTGGGCCGCGTGGAACTGGCGGGACCCGGTCGGCCTCGCCCCTGGCGGCACTGCCATCGCGGAGCCCGCCCCCGTGGTGGTGCTCACACCCAGCGCCCCCGTGCGCAACTGCGCCCGCCAGGTCACCCCCGGCGGCCTGGAGCTGCTCACCCAGGAGCTGTACCGGGCCTGGGAGCTCGCGGAGGAGGGCCGCTCCGCCGAGCTGGCCGCCCCGCCGCCCCTGCACCGCCGTCACGCCGCCTGGGCGGTGGTGACCGTGCGCTCCGCGGAGCTCGACGCGCTGCTCGGCCGCGTCAGAGGACGGATGCTGGAGCTGATCGGCGCCCTGGAGGAGGCCGGGGCGCCGGACGTGCACGCCTGGCCGCGCCCGTTCGACAGCGGCCCCCGGCAGGCCCGGTACGCCATCGGCCTGGGCCGTACACCGCCGTCGGCCGCCCGGCTCGGCGAGATCGCCGGCCGGTGGGCCGGGGACCTGCCCGGCGTCACGGTCGAACGCGCCGACGGCGGCGCCATGCCCACGCTGCGCTGAGCCCTTCCCCGCACTGTTTGCAGTGTTATAGTCAAAAGCAAACAGTTGGAGGTGGGTCATGTCCCGTTCCACCGATCCCGCCGCGCCGGGCCGCCTGCGCCGCCTGACGCTGGCGGCCGTCCCTCCGCTGCTCGTCCTGCTCGTGCCGACGGTCCTGGTCGGCCTGTACGGAGACCGCCTGCCTGACCGCGCCTACATCGAGAGCTGGGCCACCCACACCAGGTACGCGCCCACCTGGGACGGCTGGCTGTCGGGGCGGCGTCTCTCCCTGGTGCTGTACGAGGCCACCCTCCTCCTGCCGTTCCTGAGCTGCTGGCGCGTGCCCCAGGTGCAGCGCGTGGTCGTGGTCCTGAGCTTCGCCGCCATCGCCTCCCTCACGACCTCCACCGTCCTGGAGCTGACGGCGCTGCTCGACTCCCCGGGTCCGGTGGCCCGCCCGGCGTGGCACCTCGGCACGGAGATCGCCGTGACCGTCGTCGCGGCCGTCCTGGGTTACCGGGCGTCCGGTCCGGTCCCGGGGCCGCCCGAGGTCACGGCCGCGCCGCCGCCGCACGCGCCCGCCATGGCGCTCGGGCCGCACCAGCGGGCCCTGTTCGTGACGTCGGCGTGGTCGGTCCGCCGGCTGGTGTTCGCCGCGGTGCTGGGCGCGCTCGCCGTGCTCAGCGCGGGCAACGGCTCCGGAGCCTGGCAGGGCACGGCGCTGCTGGCGCTGTGGGCGCTGTTCGAGGCGGCGCAGGCGCGTACGAGCCTGCAGATCGACGGCTCCGGCATCACCGTGCGCGCGACGTGGCTGCCCGCCCTGCGGCGGACGGCGCCCTACTCCCGGGTCCGCTTCGCCGAGGCCAGGGACCGGGCCCCGGAAGGGCGATACAAGCTGGACGACAGCTCGACCGGCTGGGGCGTCGTCAACGGCAAGGGGCCGGTCCTCGCGCTGTCCTTGAGCGACGACCGGTGGCTCGTCTACTCCACGCGCGAGGCGCCGACCGCCGCCGCGCTGGTCAACGGCTGGTTGAGCAGGCAACGGCAGGGAGGGGCGGCGTAGTGCTGATCACCATAGATCCGGCGTCGTCCCAGCCTCTGGCCGATCAGGTGGCGGCGTCGGTCCGCGCCGCGCTGGCCGCCGGGACGGCCGCGCCCGGTGACCGGCTGCCCTCGGCCCGCACCGTGGCCGCCACCCTCGGCATCAACCTGCACACCGTCCTGCGCGGCTACCAGCAACTGCGCGACGAGGGGCTGGTCCAGCTGCGCCGCGGCCGGACGGCCGTCATCACCGGCGCGGCCGACCAGTTCCGGCTGCGGCTGGCAGAGGCGGCCGAGGAGTTCGCCAGGGCCGCGCTGCATGCCGGCGCCTCCGAGGAGGAGGCGCTCGCCGCCGCCCGCCAGGCGCTGCTCGCCCTCCGGAAGTGACCCGGCGCGCTGGGCGGGCGCCGCTCGCCCTCGCCGTCGAAAACGCGTTGAAGCCCCCATGACCGGTCCCTACACTTCCCCCGTGCTCAAGCCCCACTACCCGATCATCACCGAGCGCCTGCTCCTGCGCCCCTTCACGCCCGACGACCTCGACGCCGTCAACGCCTACGAATCGCGCCCCGACGTCGCCCGCTACCTCTACTGGAAGCCCCGCGACCGCGACACCAGCGCCACCTTCCTGGACAAGAAGACCACCCGCACCGCGCTCCACGACGAGGGCGACGCCCTCGACCTGGCCGTCACCCTGCGCGACACCGGCGACCTCATCGGCAGTTGCCTGCTCATCTGGACCAGCAGGCAACACCGCCAAGGCGAGCTCGGCTACATCCTGCACCCCGACCACCACGGCCACGGCTACGCCACGGAAGCCTCCCGCGCCATGCTCCGCCTCGGCTTCGCCGACCTCGGCCTGCACCGCATCACCGGCCGCCTCGACGCACTCAACACCGCCTCCGCCCGTGTCCTGGAGAAGCTCGGCATGCGCCGCGAGGCGACCCTCATCGACAACGAGTTCGTCAAGGGCGCCTGGGCCAGCGAAGCGATCTACGCCATTCTCGAAACCGAATGGACCCCCTGACCGGCCCGGCGATCATCTGAGTGACCGTCGCCGAGGTGCGCTCGGAGACGGATCCACCTGTACCGCCGAACCTGTGTGAACCATCACATTGCGCACGAGTCGTGTGCGGCGGCTGTGAGCCGAGTGGTACTCATGATCACACCACTGGCAAAGCGAAAGGATCTTCGTGCGTATACGCAAGCTGGCGACCCTCCTGGCCGGCGCGACCCTGGCCGCCACCACCACGCTGGCGGCGACCGCCACCCCGGCCGGCGCGGCCGGACCCTGCGGCAGCAGCTACTCCCGGATCGGCGTCTACAACATCGGCATCGAGAAGTACGGGTACCGCACGGGCATCCTGGAGGTGTACTACAGCTCCAGCACCGGCAAGAACTGCGCGCTCGTCTACGGCGACGGCCCCTACGCCAACACCACGAGCTGGAAGGGCGTCGTCATCTCACGAGGCGACGGCAGCGGGAAGGACAGCGACGCCGACAACTACAAGTACTACGCGGGCCCGGTGTACGTCTCGGCGCCCGGCCAGTGCATTGACGTAGAGGGAATCTCGCCGTCCTGGACGAGCGTCAAGCTCAACAACGTGCACTGCGGCTGAGCCTCTCGTAACCAGTCGGGGCGCCGCGAAAGAGACTCGTCGGGCGGCACCCCGGCGGCCGGGCCACGGCGCCCCGTCCGTTGTGCGACTCCGGCACCAGCGGCGACTACATTCGGTAACATTTGATTCGTCTCTGTAACCGGGCGGCTGGCGGGGGTCCGATGTCGACGGGTGTGAGCGGCCGGGTGCGTGTCCTCTCGTTGCGGCAGGTGCTCGCCGAGAGCAGCAGAGGCGGCCCGTTCGCCCTGGTCGATCGGCTGGGGCGGCAAGGCCGCGGGGAGATCGTCCAGCTCGGGCTGGGCCCCTTCCGGCCGTTCCTGATCTCCCACCCCGAGCACCTGGCACACGTCCTGCGCGGCAGCGAGGAGAACTACCCGCGCGGCGCGGCGATGTGGAAGGCGCTGGGGCGGCTGACCGGCGACGGCATCGCGGGGCAGGGCCCGCGCTGGCTGGCCAGCCGCGACATCCTGCGCTCGGCGCTGTCGGCCAAGTACCTGCACGAGAACGGGGAGCAGATCGCCGCCTCGGTCGCCGCCGGTGTCGAGGATCTGGACCGGCGGCTGAGCGGCGACCGGCCGGTGGACGCCGGCGTGGAGATGACCCGCATGGTGTACCGGGTGATCAACCCGGCGTTCTTCGGCTCGCGCTTCCCGCAGCAGGACTGCGAGCGGCTGGGAGCGGCGATCGCGGCCGCGCTGAGCTCGCTGGTCTGGCGGATGGCACTGCCCGGCGTCCCGCACGCGGTGCCGCTGCCCGGCGACCGGGCGTTCCGCCGCGCCAACCGTACGGTGGACGACCTGCTGCATCCCGTCATCGGCGCCGCCCGCCGCGGCTCCCGCGACGGCCGTGACCTGATCACGGCGCTGCTGAACGGCACCGGCGCGGACGGCAGGCCCCTGAGCGACGACCACGTCAGCGACGACATCGTGGCGCTGTTCGTGGCCGGCGCCCAGTCCAGCTCGCTGACCCTGCAGTGGCTGTGGGTGGTGCTGAGCGAGCATCCCGAGGTCGCCGCGCGGCTTCGCGAGGAGGCCGACGAGGTGCTGGGGCAGGGCCCGCCCCGGCCCGAGCACGCGCGCCGGCTGGTCTACACGCAGATGGTGCTGTCGGAGGTGATGCGCGTCTACTCGATGGCCTGGGCGGTGGCGCGGGTGGCCGTGGCCGACGACGTCGTCGACGGGGTCGAGATCCCGGCCGGGTCCACCGTGGTGCTCTCTCCCTACCTGACGCATCGGCTGCCTGACATCTGGCAGCGGCCGCTGGAGTTCATGCCCGAGCGGTTCGCCAAGGAACGGGTGCGCGCCCGGCACCCGCTGGCGTACCTGCCGTTCGGCGCGGGCCGGCATCAGTGTGTCGGGCAGGCCTTCGTCATGCACGAGGTGACGCTGATCGTGGCCTGCCTGATGAACCGCTTCGAGGTACGGGCGCTCAACCGGCCACGGCCTCGGCTGGGTATGATGCTGGAGCCGAACCGGCCGGTCGAGCTGAAGCTGACGCCTCGCCGGCCCCGCACCACGGCCTGATCAGCCGGCACGGGCACCGCGGATCCCCGCGCCTCCTCCGTCTCCGGCTCGATCCCGGGGCTCACCCGGCGGCGTACAGCTTGGCGATGCGCGCACCGAGGTCGGCGCCGTAGTTCTCGTGGTAGACCTGGGCGGAGCAGTAGACCGCGCCGCCCTGGCGGGCCAGCGCGGGCGTCCAGACGGCGGCGTTCTCCACGCCGGGATCGGTCATCGCCAGGCCGGTGAGCGCGACGTCGTCCACGCTGACGTCGATGAAGTAGTCGCTGACACCCTTGCGCTCGTACAGGCGCCATTGCAGCGTCGCGCTCGTCGCCCCGGCCAGCCTGGCCGTGAGGTCGACCGTCGCCTTCACCCAGGTGTCCGCCGCGTCGGCGGCGACGTCGCGCTCCCAGACCACCTTGCCGTTGAGCAGGAGCTGCTTGATGTGGTATCCCGCCGGGTCCTTCGGCCCGCGGGCGTCGCGGTGCCAGAAGCTCACCACCCGCTTGGCCGCCCCTGAGGTCAGGGCGGTCTTGCGCGCCGCGCCGCACGACATGCCGGCCCTGGTCGCCGTCTGCTTCTGGACGACGAAGCTCAGCCGCCCGTCGCCCGTGCGGGCCAGGTTGTCGGCCGCGGGGCGCGTCCAGTTCTGGTCGCGGGAGACGAACGGGAGCTTGTACTGCAGGACCCCGGCGAGTTCGCCGCTACGGACGTGCTCGATCCCCTTCCTGGTGACCGCCTCGACGTAGGACACGGTCGGCTTCTGGGCGGCGTGGCTCAGCGGGTAGGCGTAGGGCATCAGGTAGATCCCGGTGCCGGGCAGTCGCGCGGCGAGCTGCCGCACCTGGTACGACAGGCTCCACGACCAGGAGGTGTCCCGGTACGGCTCGTCACGGAAGGGGAAGACCACCCCGTCCACCAGCGGGATCTGCTCGGCGATGAACGCGTCGGTGAACTGGGCGTAGTAGACGGTCGGGACGAACTTCAGCGCGGGGCTGATCGCCCTGGCCGCCGACCGCATCTGCCCGAGGTAGGCGGGGGTGAACGTCTTGAGGTCGTAGGCGTAGTCGTCCACCGTCCAGCCGGTCAGGTTCGGGTGGCTCTTGGCGAGGGTGGCGATCTCGCGGGACCAGGCGACGTAGTCGTGTTTGAACGGCCGGGACACGCAGCAGCCTGCCTGGCTCGGCGAGTACACCAGCACCCAGACGTCGATCCCGGCGGCGGCGGCCGCGGGCAGGAACTCATCCCGCAGGTCGGTCCAGTGCACGTTGTCACCGGCCATCGGATAGACGTAGGTGTTCGCGTTGAGTGCCTTGAGCCCCGCGATGATCGCCTTGGTGTCCACGTGCCTGATCCCATCGGCGCGCGGCTGCTCTTCACGCATGAGGTTGCCCGCCGTGCCCAGCGCCCCCGGACCCACGGCGTGAGACACGCCGGGGATCATCGACAGCAGCACGGCGAAGACGGTCACGAGCGCGAGACGGATCACGAGAGTTCCTTCGGGCGAGATCAGGTGAGGGGCCCGTCAGCGTAGCGAGCTCCGGTATGTCGCCGGTATGCGGAACCGCCAGCCCGGCGGGGGAAGACGTCCGATGCGCGGCGGGTCAGGCGCGCGAGCCCAGATGTTGCTGGATGGCGGCCATGACGGCCTGAGGTGAGGCCGTGCGGGTGAAGGTGGCGACGATCACCTGGTCGCTCTCCCGAGGTTGTTCGAGGTGGCGGAAGGTGGCGATGACGTAGCCGAGGGCGTGGTCGAGCGGCTCGCTCGGGTCGTAGGTGCCGCCGGCGCGCAGCCAGCCGCGCAGCACCTGGTTGTGCGCGGCCACCACGGAGGCCGCCATGAGCTCGGCCCGCAGGCCGGCGTCGGGGGAGTCGCCCAGCCACGCGCCGACGAACTCGCGGAACAGCCGCTGGTAGCGGGCCACGCTGGCGATCTCGCGATCGCGCAGCGCGGGCACTTGGCGCACCAGGCGGTAGCGGCGCAGCGAGACCTCGGCGTCCTCGACGTAGTGGGCGAGCACGATCCGGACGGCGTCGGTGATGGCCACGATCGCCGTGCCGGCGGTGGAGGCCCGCAGCCGTGCGCCGATCCTGTCGAGCAGCGCGTCGTGGTCGGGAAAGATCGCGTCTTCCTTCGAGCGGTAGTAGCGGAAGAACGTGCTGCGGCTGACGCCTGCCCGGGCGGCGATGTCGTCGACGGTGGTCTCGTCGTAGCCGTGCTCGTCGAACAGCGTCACGGCGGCTTCGGCGAGGCGGTGTTTGATGGGCGGTTTCGGCACAGGGCCATTCTCCCGGGGATCGGGGATGTTCAACCCCTTCGAAACTGAGTACCGTAATCGTGAAACTCAGTCTTATCGGTGGTGGTGGATGGCGACGCAAGGCACCGCGGGCAGTCTGGCCCGCCTGAAGGAGCGCCTGGACGAGGCGGTCCACGTCGGCGAGGCCCGCGCGGCGGCCAAGCAGCACGCCAGGGGTAGGCTGACCGCCCGCGAGCGCATCGAGCGGCTGCTGGACGACGGCTCGTTCGTCGAGCTGGACGCCCTGGCGAAGGGCTCACTCGGCCACGGCGACGGCGTGGTGACCGGGTACGGGACGGTGGACGGCCGCCAGGTGTGCGTGTTCTCGCAGGACTTCACGGTCGCGGGCGGGTCGCTGGGCGAGGTGTACGGGCAGAAGATCTGCAAGGTCATGGACCTGGCGATGCGCAACGGCTGCCCGATCATCGGCATCAACGAGGGGGCCGGGGCGCGCATCCAGGAGGGGGTGGTCTCGCTGGGCCTGTACGGCGAGATCTTCCGCCGCAACATCCGCGCCTCCGGGGTGATCCCGCAGATCTCGCTCATCATGGGCGCGTGCGCGGGCGGCCACGTCTACTCGCCGGCGCTGACCGACTTCACGATCATGGTGGACGAGCGGTCGCACATGTTCGTCACGGGCCCGGACGTGATCAAGACGGTCACGGGGGAGGACGTGACGTTCGAGGACCTGGGCGGCGGACGGGTGCACAACAGCCGCAGCGGCGTGGCCCACTACCTGGCCTCCGACGAGGACGACGCCCTCGACTACGCGCGGGCGCTGCTGGCGTACCTGCCGGACAACAACCTCGACGAGCCGCCGTACCCGCACGTCGAAGCGGACCTGTCGGACGATCCGGCCCTGGACGCGCTCGTCCCGGACTCGCCGAACCAGCCCTACGACATGCACGAGGTCATCGGCGCGCTGCTGGACGACGGCGAGTTCCTGGAGGTGCAGGAGCTGTTCGCGCCCAACATCGTGGTCGGCTTCGGCCGGATCGAGGGCCGGCCGGTCGGGGTGGTGGCCAACCAGCCGATGCGGCTGGCGGGCACGCTCGACATCGACGCCTCGGAGAAGGCCGCCCGGTTCGTGCGCACCTGCGACGCCTTCAGCATCCCGGTGCTCACCCTCGTGGACGTGCCCGGATTCCTGCCCGGCACGGATCAGGAGTGGAACGGCATCATCCGGCGCGGCGCGAAACTCCTGTACGCCTACGGCGAGGCCACCGTGCCGCTGGTCACCGTCATCACGCGCAAGGCGTACGGGGGCGCGTACGACGTGATGGGCTCCAAGCACCTGGGCGCGGACGTCAACCTGGCCTGGTCCACGGCGCAGATCGCCGTCATGGGCGCGCAGGGCGCGGTGAACATTCTGCACCGCAAGCGCCTGGCCGCCGCAGAGGACCCCGACGCGCTGCGCGCGGAGCTGATCGCCGAGTACGAGGACACCCTGGCCACCCCCTACCTGGCGGCCGAGCGCGGCTACGTGGACAAGGTGATCCGGCCCGGCGAGACCCGCCGCGAGGTCACCCGGGCGCTGCGCCTGCTGCGCGGCAAGCGCGACTCCCTGCCGCCCAAGAAGCACGGGAACATCCCGCTGTGAAGATCACCAAAGGCTCGCCGACGTCCGGAGAACTGGCCGCCCTCGTCGTAGCCCTGCACGCCGCGCGGCAGTCACCCGCCCCGGCACCCGCCCCGGCACCCGCATGGGCGCCCGTGACGCGCCGCCCCCGCCGCTCGTTGCGGCGCCCCGTCCTGCCCGGCCCCGGCGGCTGGCGGGAATCGAGATGGACCATGGGAGGACACCCGTGAGCCTGCGCAAGGTGCTCGTCGCCAACCGCGGCGAGATCGCCGTCCGCGTCATCCGGGCCTGCCGGGACGCCGGGATCGCCTGCGTGGCGGTCTACGCCGAGCCCGACCGCGACGCGCTGCACGCCCGGCTGGCCGACGAGGCGTACGCGCTGGGCGGGCAGTCGCCCGCCGACACCTATCTCGACATCGCCAAACTGCTGGACGTGGCCGCCCGCTCCGGAGCCGACTCCGTCCACCCCGGCTACGGCTTCCTCGCCGAGAACGCCGACTTCGCCCAGGCCGTCATCGACGCCGGACTGACCTGGATCGGCCCGCCCCCTCCGGCGATCACCGCGCTCGGCGACAAGGTCCAGGCCCGCCACATCGCCCAGAAGGTCGGCGCGCCCCTCGTCGCCGGCACCCCCGATCCGGTGGCGGACGTCGCCGAGGTGACGGCGTTCGCGCGGCAGCACGGGCTGCCGATCGCGATCAAGGCCGCGTTCGGGGGCGGCGGGCGCGGCCTCAAGGTGGCCCGCAGCCTGGAGGAGATCCCCGACCTGTACGACAGCGCCGTCCGCGAGGCGGTGGCGGCCTTCGGCCGGGGCGAGTGCTTCGTCGAGCGCTACCTCGACCGGCCCCGCCACGTCGAGACCCAGTGCCTGGCCGACGCCCACGGCAACGTCGTCGTCGTCTCCACCCGCGACTGCTCGCTCCAGCGCCGCCACCAGAAGCTGGTCGAGGAGGCCCCAGCCCCGTTCCTCACTCCGGACCAGGAGGCGCTGCTGCGCGAGTCGTCCAAGGCGATCCTGCGCGAGGCCGGCTACGTCGGCGCGGGCACGTGCGAGTTCCTGGTCGGGCAGGACGGCACCGTCTCGTTCCTGGAGGTCAACACCCGGCTGCAGGTCGAGCACCCGGTCACCGAGGAGGTCACCGGCATCGACCTGGTCCGCGAGATGTTCCGCATTGCAGACGGCGAACCTCTCGGCTACGACGACCCGCCCTCGCGCGGCCACTCCATCGAGTTCCGCGTCAACGCCGAGGACCCCGGCCGCGGCTTCCTGCCCGCGCCCGGCACCATCACCCGCTGGCGCGCCCCCTCCGGCCCCGGCGTCCGCCTCGACGCCGGATACGAGCAGGGCGAGACCGTGCCCGCCGCCTACGACTCCCTGATCGCCAAGCTGATCGTCACCGGCGCCACCCGGGAACAGGCGTTGCAGCGCGCCCGCCGCGCCCTGGCCGAGTTCGAGATCGACGGCATGCCCACCGTCCTGCCCTTCCACCAGGCGGTCGTGACGGACCCGGCGTTCGTCGACTTCGCCGTGCACACCCGGTGGATCGAGACCGAGTTCGACAACCGGCTCGCCCCCTACGCCGGCCCGGTCGCCACCGGTGAGCCGGGGGAGCTTGAGCGCGTCACCGTCGAGGTGGCGGGCAAGCGCCTGGAGGTCGTCCTGCCCGCCGGGCTCGGCGCCGCGCGTCCCGCCGCCTCCAGGGCCGTTCCGCGGCGCCGCCGCGCCGCGCAGGCGGCACCCGCCGGAGACGCCCTGGTCAGCCCGATGCAGGGCACCATCGTCAAGCTGGTGGCCGCCGACGGTGACAGCGTGCGCGCCGGGGACACGGTCGTCGTGCTGGAGGCCATGAAGATGGAGCAGCCGCTCACCGCGCACCAGGACGGCACCGTGGTCGGCATGTCGGCCGAGGTCGGGGCCACGGTGGCCGCCGGCGCGGTGATCTGCGAGATCAAGGCCCCGTCATGACCGCCTCCACCCGGCTGCGACGCGGCCTCGTGCGATCGGCCGGTGGCGGCCTGTCGCCTCCGCTTCGAACAATCTACGGGACATCAATTCGGCAAGACACACGGTCACCACGGGTGTCTTGGCCATGCCGATCTACGCTTCTCGCATGGCATTTCTTATTCCGGAGATCAAGGTCGGACTGGCTGAGCTCGGCGGCGAGTCTGCCGCCTGGTGCTCGAGATGCGGCAAGCGTGCAACGCTGTACTACGTCGATCCGGCGACCGGAACCTCCACCTACGTGTGCTCGGCCGATGCCGGGCCGGAGGTGGAGGCGATGCTTCTGCGGTCCGCGGATTAGATGACATCAGGCCGTTGGCGCTCGCAAACCGCGGCGGGACGCCGGACCGCGCGGGCGGCCCCTAACGGGGTGCCAGGATCCGCAGCTGCAGCATCGCCGCGAAGCGCTGCTCCGGGTCCTCCAGGTCGATCTCGCCCACCTCGGCGACCCGCCTGAGCCGGTAGCGCAGCGTGTTGGGGTGGATGAAGAGCGCGGCGGCCGCCTTGCCCACGTCGCCGAGCGCGTCCAGCCAGGCCTCCAGCGACTGGACAAGGCCGGCGTTGTTGCGCTCGTCGTACTCCATCAGGCGGGCGATCGCGCCGACCGGCCGCTCGCCGCGCGCCGCCGCGAGGTCCCGCAGCTCCAGGACCAGGGCGAGCGTCTGGACGTCGTCGAGCCGGGCCACCCGCAGAGCGGTGTGGCCCTCCCGCATCACCCGGAGCACCCGGTCGGCCTGCGCCTTCCCGTGGACGATGCCGCTGATGTCCGGCCCCGCCGGGGCGACCGCGACGATCGCGGGAAGGCTGCCGCCGACCCGGTCCACGAAGTCGGAGGCCAGGCGCACGGCCCGCTGTTCCGGGTTGCCGGTCGGGACGATCACGGGCAGCAGGCCGTAGACCGTGCCGCCGACGGCCGCCACGGCGGCGGACGGCACCGCCGCCGACAGGTGGACCGACAGGGCGTCCGCGAGCCGTTCGAGTTCGGCGGCCCTGCCGTGGTCGGCGCGGGCGTGATCGGCCCAGGCGTGGTCGTCGCCGGTGAGCAGGGCCGCGCTCACGATGACGAGGGTGCGGCCGGACAGGCCGAGCCGCGCCAGCGCGTCCCGCGCGCCCGCGCCGCCTTCCAGGACCGTCACCATCAGGTCGGCGCGCAGCCGCCGCCGGACGTCGGCGCCGGCGCGGATGCGCAGCAGGTGCAGCGCGACCAGTTTCGAGGCGTCGAGCAGGGCGTTCGTACGCTCGCTGTCGAGGTCGCCGTCCATGGCGGCCCAGATCGAGCCGAGGATCTCGTCGCCGGCGCGGACCGCGATGGCGACGCGCTGCACCGTCATCCCGTCGTAGCCGAGATCCTGCGGCGTGACGACGACCGGCCGCTGGTAGCGGTAGAGGTCGCGGAAGACGCCCAGCTCGGTCAGGCGGGCGGCGTACCGCTCGGGGACCTGCCGGCCGATGACCGTCTCGACGCGGGAGGCGTCCGCCTCGTCCTGGCGGCCGGAGAAGGCGAGCACGCGGGAGTTGCGGTCCTCGATGGTGATGGGGGCGTCGAGCAGCGCGGCCACGGCGTTGGCCACCGCGAAGAGGTCGCCGGACGGGAGCCCGCCGAGCGACTCGTGCTCGTGCTCGCCGATGTCCCCCTCGGCGAGCATCGACCGGATGAGCGCGGTGAGCTGCGCCCACGTGGCGCCCCGGCGCAGGCCGATCAGCGCCACGCCGCTCTTCGCGACCGCCTCCCGCACCTGCGGGGTCAGGGCGACGGGCGCCCGGACGACCAGGCCCACCGCGTCGTGGTCGCCGAGCGTGCCGAGCAGCCGGGGCAGCGTGTCGCCGGACGGGTCGACGCCGATTCCGAGCACCAGCGAGCGCGGCCCGAGCACGGGTTCGTCGAGCGGGTCGTGGATGACGAGTCCGCTGATCTCTTCGCGCTGGTCGACGTCACCGGCGACCAGCTCGAGAAGGGTGGTCCCCAGATCGTCCAAGACCCGGCCGAGGCTGGCACGGGGACGCTGGCTCACGCCCCGCAGTATAGGAGGCCGAGCCGTACGGTCGGATCGTCCGACGATCAGAGGACGAGCCACTTCATGGCGTTCTCCGGATCTGTTCGGGGTCAGGGCGGGCACCGGGGCCGGCGAGCTGGACGAGGTAGCCGAGCTCGCGGTCGAAGTCGACGACGCGGCCACCGGCGGCCATCAGCGGCTCCAGCTCGTCGCGGAGCCGGTGGCGCCAGCCCCGGGCGGCGGCCGCGTCGTGGACGCGGAGCGCCTCGATGTCGGCCGGCGCCGCGACCCGCCTGTTCGACGGGCCGTCCAGCGGCCGTTCGCGGGGCGTTCCCGAGCAGGCGGCGCGGACCCGCGGCGAGAGCAGCTCCCAGCGCACCAGGAGCCGGTCGGTGTCGTCGCCGCCGTTGATCGCGTCGTGCATCGCGCCGTAGAAGTTGGGGAGGTACTCCACCGGCAGCGCGCCCAGCTTGACGATGTTGAAGTAGGCGTTGCGGCTGACCAGCGGGTCGAAGGTCCACTCGACCGCGACGATGCCGCGGGCGAGCGCCCACGCGCGCTGGTGGAGCTTGAGCGCCATCCCGGTGCCGCGGCCGGCCAGCCCCGGCGCCACCCCGGCGATGTGGCTGTGCAGGGTGCGGGCCGCAGGCTCCTCGTGGAAGCCGATGCAGACCCCGATCAGCCGGCCGCCGTCGTAGGCGCCGGCGACGTAGTTGCCGGCCTTCGTCAGCGCCCGCAGGAACTCCACCGTGATCAGGGGGTTGTCGGGACGGCCCCAGATCTCGACGAGCAGGGCGATCACGGCGTGGGCCTCGTCGAGGTCCCGGAGCTCCCGGACCGCCACGCCCGCCTCCGCGGCCCATCGCGCCGCGTCCCGCGCCGCCAGGCCGACGGCGGAAGCCTCGACGCCCAGGCTCCGCCCGCCGGAAGTCTCGATGCTCATGCCTGCTCCTCCAGGAGTTCGGCGATCGGCTCGCGCAGCGGCACCGTGCGGCCGGGCGGCCGGCCGGCGAGCAGCGGCCGGAGGCCGAGGGAGCCACGCGAGGTGACCGGCACGGTCAGCCGAGCTTCTTGGGGGTCGCGCGGGCGCCGTAGTGGACGTACTCCTCGCCGGTGGGCAGCGAGTAGAACGTCACCGGAGCCCACGACTCCATGCCCTCGGGCCGGACGGCGTACATGCCCGGCGAGACCGGGACCAGCTCGTACGTCTCCACCTGCTCACCCTCGAGCTCGGCCAGGGGCCCCATCAGCGTGGTGCGCAGGATCGGCTTGCCGTCCTCCTCGAACACCTCCATGCGCACCGACTCGCGCTCGTACGTGCCCGCGTACGGCGCCAGGTCCGCCGTCACCGGCTCGGCCGGCGGCTCGAACGGCGCTGGCAGCTTCACCCCGGTGAGCTCGCTGAAGATCTCGTCGTAGAGGCCGGCGTAGAGATCGCGGGTGCCGCCGCCGTTGGTGGCGAGCGCGACCGCGACGCCGGCCTCCGGCAGGACGCGCAGGAACGCCGCCTGGCCGATGGTGTTGCCGTCGTGGCCGTAGGCCCGGTGGCCGTTCCAGTCGCAGCGGAACCAGCCGAGGCCCCACGAGTCGCCGAGCAGGTGCTTCTCGGGGCAGTCGGTCTGGTACGCCGACATCGCCGCGGTGCTCTCCTCGCTCAGCACGCGCGTGCCGTCGGCGGCGAGCCCGCCGGTCAGGTGCATCCGGGCGAAGGCCAGCACGTCGGCGACGGTCGAGGTGATCAGGCCGGCCGGGCCGACCGAGCGCGGCAGGCCCCACACCGGCGCGACCACGGGCTCCTCGCCCCCCTTGACGTGGCCCATCGCGTGCGCGAAGACCATCGCCTCCTCCGGCAGGGTCGTGGTGCGGGTCAGGCCGAGCGGGGCGAACAGCTTCTCCTTGATCGCCTGGTCCCAGGTCTTGCCGGTGGCGACCTCGATGATCCGGCCGAGCAGCGAGTATCCCGCGTTGCAGTAGGACCAGGTGGCGCCGATCGGGTGGTTCTGCGCGGTGTCGGCCAGCAGTGCGACGTACTTCTCCAGCGCGTCGTCGCCCCGGCCGGTATCGGTGAACAGGTCGCCGTCGATGCCGCTGGTGTGGGTGAGCAGGTGCCAGACGGTCACGGCCGCGGTGGTCCCCGGGTCGCGCAGCTCGAACGCGGGGACGATCTCCGCCACGGGGGTGTCGAGGGCGAACCGGCCCTCGTCCACGAGCTGCATGATCACGGTCGCGGTCCACACCTTGGAGATCGAGCCGATCTGCCAGACCGAGTCGGTGCCGGCCAGCTGGCCGGTGCCGGCGTGCAGCACGCCCGTCGCGGCGGTGACGAGCTCGTCGCCGCCGGCGCCGAGCCGGAGTATCCCCAGCTGGGCGCCGGGGACGCCGTGCTTGCTCGCCAGCTCGTCAAGGCGGCTCTGCCAGTGGGCCTGGTCGATGGCCATGGTCATGTCTGCTCCTTCGAGATCGGGATGAGAGGCGTCGCGCCTGGGTCCCCGGGTGTCCGGCGCGCCGCTCCGGGGAGTGCGGCGAGGAGATGGCGGGTGTAGTCGTGCCGGGGCGTGCCGAGCACCTGCGCGGTGGGGCCGTGCTCGACGATCTCTCCGTTGTGCATCACGGCCACGCGGTCGGCGACGTACCGGACGACCGCCAGGTTGTGGGAGATGAACAGCATGGACAGGCCCAGGTCGCGCCGCATGTCGCGGACGAGGTTGAGCACCGCGCCCTGGACGGAGACGTCGAGCGCCGAAGTGATCTCGTCGGCGAGGATCACCTCGGGCCGGGCGGCGAGCGCCCTGGCCAGCGCGACTCGCTGGCGCTGTCCGCCGGAGAGCCGCCCGGGCAGGTCGCCGGCCCGGGCCGCGTCCAGGTGGACCAGCGTGAGGAGGCGCGCGATCTCCGCCTGGCGGGCCTGCCTGCCCAGGCGTCCGGGCATGGCCTCCGCGATGCTCTCGCCGACGGTCATGCGGGGGTCGAGCGAGGAGTACGGGTCCTGGAAGACCATCTGCACCGGACGCACGCGGCCCCGGCTCGGCACCGGGCGGCCGTCCAGCAGGATCCGGCCGCCGGTCACGGGCGCCAGGCCGACGGCCGCCCGCGCCATGGTCGACTTCCCGGAGCCGGACTCGCCGACGAGGCCCACGATCTCGCCGTCGCCGACCTCCAGGCTGACGTCCTTCAGCACGGTGTGCGAGCCGTACCGTACGCGGACGTCGTGGAAGCCGAGCACGCTCACGCGGTCACCTCCTCGGTGCGGGCGGGAAAGGGCTGCCCGGCCTTGTGGCACGCCACCCGGTTGCCCGCCGTGTCGGCCTCCAGCACGGGCTCGACCGACCTGCAGCGGTCGTCGGCGAGCGGGCAGCGGGCCGCGAAGGCGCAGCCGGCCGGCACGTGCGCCGGATCGGCCGGCAGCCCGGGGATGACGGCGAGCGGCCTGGTCAGGTCGGTCTCCATGTCCGGCACGGCCGCGACGAGCGCCCGCGTGTACGGGTGCCGGGCCAGCGTCCGCAGGCCCCGCGCGGGCAGCTCCTCGACGATGCGGCCGGCGTACATGACGAGGACGCGGTCGCACACGTCGGTCACGACCGAGACGTCGTGGCTGATGAGCAGGAGGGCGGCGCCGGTGTCGCGGCGCACCTCGGCGAGCAGGCCGAGGACCTGCTGTTGGACCGTGACGTCGAGCGCGGTGGTCGGCTCGTCGGCGATGATGAGCCGCGGCGTCCCCATGAGACCCATGCCGATCATGGCCCGCTGGCGCATGCCTCCGGAGAACTCGAAGGGGTGCTGCCTGGCGCGCCGCTCGGGCTCGCGGATCCTGACCGCGCGGAGGCGGTCGACCGCGCGGGCGAAGGCCGCCTTGCGGCTCAGCCCCTGGTGGAAGCGGCTCACCTCGGCCAGTTGCGGCCCGACCCGGTGCACCGGGTTGAAGGACGTCATCGGGTCCTGGAACACCACGGCCAGCGACGTGCCGAGGCGCTTGCGCAGGGACGCGGAGTCTCCGGCGGCCAGGAGATCCTCCCCGGCGAAGGCCAGGTGGCCCGCCTCGACGCGGATCGGCTCCTCGAGGAGCCTGGCCACCGCCAGGGCCGTCATCGACTTGCCAGAGCCGGACTCGCCGACGACGCCGACGGCTTCGCCGTCCCGGACGGCGAAGGTGACGCCGCGTACCGCGTGGATGGGGTTGCCCGCGCCGGGGATCGTCACCCGCAGGTCGTCCACCGACAGGATCGTGCCCTCGGCGGGCGCTGTCACGACTGGCGCCGTCACGGCGGGCGCTGTCACGGCGGGTGCGAGGGTCTGGCCGGCGGCGGTCCTGATCCGGCTCCGGCGGGCGGTGCCGGGGACGTCGCCGAGGCCGAAGGCGGCCGCCAGGGCCTCGCCCGTGAGGTTGAACGCCAGCCCGGCGACGATGACGGCGAAGCCGGGCCCGAGCGCGGCGAGGGGGTTGGTGTAGATGCCGTTGAGCCCGTCCTGCATGAGCTTGCCCCAGTCGTAGGACGGGGCCTGGACGCCCAGTCCCAGGAACGAGAGCCCGGCGAACGACAGCAGCACCCCGCCGGCGCTCATCGTCGCGTTGACGATGAGCGGCTCGGCGATGTTCGGCAGCACGTGGCGGCGCAGGATGCGAAGCCGGCTCACGCCCGCGATCCGGGCCGCGGCGATGTAGTCCCGCTCCGAGATTCCGGCGATGAGCGTGTGGCACAGCCGCGCGAACGACGGCGCCCCGGCGAGCCCCACCGCGAACGCCGCGCCGCGCTCGCCGACGCCGAAGACGACGGCGAAGAAGAGCACGAGCAGCAGACCGGGGAAGGCCACCAGCACGTTGACGGCCCACGTGACGAGGCGGCCCAGCCGCGGCCCGGCCAGCATCGGCGCGGCCCCCAGGACGAGGCCCAGCACGATGCTGATCGCCGTCGCGCCGAGCGCCAGCACGATCGAGAGCCGGGTGGCCACGAGCACCCGGGAGAACAGGTCCCGGCCGAGGTTGTCGGTGCCGATCCAGTGCTCGGCCGACGGGCCGGCGAGCAGGTTGCCCGTGTCGACGACCGTCGCCCGGTCGCCCCACAGGAGCGGCCCGAGCGCCGCCACCGACAGGACGATGACCAGCAGGCCGAACCCGGCCAGCCCCACGGGACGGCGCAGGAGGTGTGCCGCTCGCATCTCAGGCGGCTCCGATCGTCGAACGGGGGTCGAGCAGCGCGAGCAGCACGTCGACGAGGGTGTTGATGAGCAGCACCCCGACGCCGTAGACCAGGACGGTGCCCTGCACCAGGGGATAGTCCTTGGCGACGATCGAGGAGACGATCGTGGAACCCAGACCTGGCCAGGCGAAGACGTTCTCCACCAGCACCGTCCCGGCCACGAGGGAGCTCAGCAGCATGCCGCCGAGCGTCAGGCTCGCCGTCACGGCGTTCGGCAGGGCGTGCACGAGCTGCACCCGTACGGGGGTGAGCCGCTTGGCCCGCGCCGTCCGGATGTAGTCGGCCTCCATCACGGTGAGCATCTCGACGCGGACGATGCGCGAGAGCACCGCCGCGGGCCCGATCGCCAGCGCGAGCGTCGGGAGCACGTACGAGCCGATGTCGTCGAGGCCCGCCACCGGGAAGAGCCTGGTCTGCACCGCCAGCAGGTAGACGAGGCCGACGGCGAGCAGGAAGTCGGGGATCGCGCTCAGCACGACGCTCGTCCCCGTGAACGCCAGCTCCGTGCGCCGGCCCTTCCCCCGCCGCGTGATGACCGCCATCACCACGCCCACCGGCACGGCGACGGCCAGCGACAGGACGAACGCGGCCACGGCGAGCTGCACGGTCGCCGGCAGCCGTTGGCCGATCATCTCGCCTACGGGCAGCCTGCTGGTGATCGAGACGCCCAGGTCGCCCTGGAGCAGGCGCCCGAGGAAGCCGGCGTACTGCTGCCAGAGCGGGTCGAGCAGGCCGAGCTCCTCCTTCGTGGCCTGCACCAGGTCCGCGGGGGCGGTCGGCCCGAGCGCGGCCCGCACCGGGTCGCCCGGGACCAGGTGGATCATCAGGAACGAGGCGGTCACCAGGACCCACAAGGCCAGCAGCAGCCGTCTCGTCCGCCGCAGCGCGAAGCGGAACCACGGGTGCGACCACAGCCCGGCCGCCCGGCCGCCGAGGCCGGGCGCGGCCGTCGTCGGGGTCTTCATCGTCAACCGAGCATCCGGATGCTGGTCGGGACGATGCTGCCGACGATGGAGAGCTTCGCGCCCTTGACGAACGTCGGGACCACGTTGTTGGCGAACGGCACCACGTCGGCCGCCTTGTAGAGCGCCTGCTCGGCGGCGAACCAGTCCTTGCAGCCCTCGGCGCCGTTCGCGCGCATCGCCTTGGTGGCGCTGGCGAGGTAGCCGGCGTTGTCGATGGAGGCGAAGTTCGTGCCCTTCGGGGCGGTGGTGCCGGAGACGAACGGCATGACCTGGTCGGGGGTGCTGACGTTGAGCGGCATCCAGACGATGTCCCAGGCGCCGGTGCCGAAGACGGCGCCGGACGCCTCGGTCTGGGTCTGCTGCTTGGCCGCGACCTCGATCCCGGCCGCCTTCCACGCCGCCACCGCCAGCTCGGCGGCGGCCCCTCCGCCGGTGCCGAGCGAGTTCGGGTAGATGAAGGTGAGCGAGAGCTTCTTGCCGTCCTTGACGCGGATGCCGTCCGGGCCCTTCGTCCAGCCGGCGGCGTCGAGGGCGGCTCCGGCGGCGGCGACGTCGAAGGACGGCACGTGGCCGGTCACGGCGTCGCCTGCGCAGCCGAGCGGCTCCAGGGCGGCCAGCTGGGTCGGGGGCGCGCCCTTGCCGGAGGTCAGCGCGACCTGGAGCTGCTTGAGGTCGAGCGCCTGGGTCAGCGCCATGCGCACGGCCGGGTCGGCGGTGGCGTGACCGTCGCCCTGGTTGTACCACTGCTCGCCGATCAGCGCCTGCATGCCCACGGACTCCAGGCCCGCCCCGGCCAGGCGGCCGGCGTCAGGGCCGGTGATCTGGACGGCGTTGATGGTGCCGGCCAGCAGCTCGTTGGCGGACGTGGTCTCATTGGCGACGATCTTGACGACCACCTTGGCCGGCATGCCCGCCTCGGCCGTGCTGGCGCCGCCGGGACCCCATGTGTAACCCTTGCGCAGCTCGTAGGTGTACCGGGTCGACGGGACCGCCTCGGTGAGGACGTACGGGCCGGTGCCGTTCGTGCCGGCCTTGAGGGTGGAGCGGTCCTTCATGCCGGCGTCGCACACCATCGGCAGGTTCGCGAGTGCGGTCAGCACGAACGGGGCCGGCGCGGCGAGCTTGAGGGTGACCGTCGAACCCGAGGCGGAGGCGGTCGTCCCGGCCGGGATGAAGACCCCCAGGAACGGGCTCTTGTTGTCCGGGTTCACCACGTACGTGATGTTGTCGACCACCGTCTGCGCCGTGAACGCCGTGCCGTCGGCACAGGTGACCCCGTCCTTCAGCCGGAGGGTGACCGTGGTGCCGTCGACGGTCCACGACGCGGCCAGCTGCGGCTGGATCGAGCCGTCCTTCGCGACGGCCACCAGGTTGTCGTAGGCGAACCGCGTCAGGCCGAACAGGGCGCTCGTCGCCGACCCCTGCGGGTCGAGGGCGCCCGGGTCCGAGGCCAGGTTGAGCGTGAAGGTCTTGCCGTTGGCGTAGGAGGCGGAGGCGCCCGAGCCGGCGGGGCCGGGCGCCTGGCTGCCACAGGCGGCCAGGCCGACCGAACCGGTCAGTGTCAAGGCGAGCGCCGCGAGGGCCCTCGTGCGGGTGGGGGTCATGCGTGGGTCCTTGTTTCCGGAGGGGGTGAGCGGGAGGTCTCAGGCGCGGGCGACCACACGGCCGTAATGGAGGTACTTCGCCAGGCCCGCGTCGTCGCGGCCGATGAAGGCGAAGACGAGGTGGATGCCGCGGACCGGCTCGAGCGAGATCAGCGAGTCGCCCTCGAAGGCCACGAGCCGGGTGCGCATCGGCTGCTCGCCGATCTCGGCGATGATGTCCTTGGGCACCCGGTCGAGCCAGATCGCGCCGTCGGCGTCCTGGCTGACGGTGATGTCGTAGATCGTGTCGCAGTAGCGGCCCAAGTAGGGGGCCGGGTCGATCGCCCTGGGCTCGGCCGGCGGCACCGGGCGGCCCGGCAGGGTGACGCCGGTGAGCTCCTTGAGCAGGTGCGCCAGCACGTCGGTGAAGATGCCGAAGACGTCGCCGCCGTTGGTCAGCAGCGCGATCGCGACGCCGTGCTCGGGCGCGACCCGGAGGAAGGCCGCCTGGCCGATGGTCCCGCCGTCGTGGCCGATGACGGTGTGCCCGTCGTGCTCCTCGATCTCCCAGCCGAGCCCCCACGCGGTGCCCATGCCGGCGAGCCGGGGCAGTTTCACCTGCGGCTGCCACATGGAGGCCACGGTGCCGGGCCGGAGCACGGCGGAGCCGTCCGGCGCGGTGCCGCCGGCCAGGTGCATGGCGACGAAGGCGAGCAGGTCGCGCGGGGTCATGGCGAGCATCGAGCCGGCCGGGGCGTTGGAGCGGGCGAGCGCCCAGGTCGGCGCCGGAACCGTCGCGCCGTCCTCGCCCGGCACGTGGCCGACGGCGGCCCGGTGCAGGATCGCCTCGTACGGGCTCGGCGCGACGTGCGTGAGCCCGAGCGGCGCGACCAGCCGCTCGGCCAGCACCTCGTCGAACGGCTTGCCGCGCAGCACCTCGACCAGGCGGCCGAGCACCACGAAGCCGGTGTTGTTGTAGGAGAAGACCTCTCCTGGCGCGAAGAGCTGCGGGATGTCGTGGATCGAGGCGAAGTACTTCTCGATCGCGTCCTCGCCCCGGCCGGTGTCGGTGAAGATGTCGCCCTCGAAGCCCGCGACGTGGCACAGCAGCTGCCGGGTGGTGATCGCGGCGGCCGCGGCCTCGTCGCCGACGCGGAACTCCGGCAGGTACGCGCGCAGCGGCGCGTCGAGGTCGACCAGGCCCTCGTCGACCAGCTGCATGACCAGGGCGCTGGTCCACAGCTTGGTGATCGAGCCGATCTGGAAGACCGAGCCGGTGGTCGCCTCGACGCCGGTGGCCCTGCTCAGGACACCGCCGGCGGCGGTGAGCACCTGGCCCTGGGTGAGAACGGCGACCGAGGCGCCCGGTACCCCGCGCTCGGCCACGATCCGTGCGAAGTGTTCGTCAAGCCAGCTCTGCACACTTTCCGGCGACATCATGCCGCTGAGGCTAGAAGGCGACCCCTGTCGCCGTACTCAGCCGATCGGACAACCCGGCCCGGTCGAGGTTGTCCGATCCGACAACAGCCCTCCAGGTCGCGTACGAGGCCCGGCGAGGCTCCGCATTCCGGCCGCGTCCACCCAGCGGGAGACGCTTCGGGGGATGTCCAACCCGGAAATGGTGACAAGATGAGCATCGACCGACATGAGCAGATCGCGCACGACGCCGATTTTCTTCGGCACCCACGGCTTCTGCGTGCGGCGCGGGCTGCTGGGCCGGCCGAGGTCAAGGGCCTGCGCCGGGAGGTGGATGACGCGCTGACCGCGAACCACGCTCTCCGGCCGCCCCGGTTCCCCATGCCACCGACACGAAGGGCTTGATGATGGGCGACCGCGCACCGCTGAGCCGGGAACTGCTCGCCGAGCGTCTCCTGCCCGCCGCGCTGTGCGACCTCTTCGGGCTGGACGCGGCCGGTGCGGACGTCACTCCGGTCGGCCGCGGGGCGATGGGACGGATCTGGCGCCTGACAGCCGGCGGTGCGGCCTACGCCGTCAAGGAGCATCTGTGGGGCGTTGGACGAGCGGGCCGTGGCCCGCGGCGCGGCGTTCCAGCAGGCGGCGGCCGCTGCCGGGGTGCGCTCCCCGCGCAACGTCCCCACTTCGGGCGGCGGGTTGGTGGGGCACCTGCCGGCGGCCCTGGGCGGCAGCGGCGTCCGCCTCTATGACTGGCAGGAGGGCCCGGCGGCCCGCCCGGACGAGGCGGGAACCCCGGAACGCCTGGGGGAGCTGCTGGCGCGCCTGCACGGACTGGCCCTGGCGGCGCCGGACCCGCCGGATCCCTGGTACGAGACCGTCGAGGAGGTGGACTGGGACCGCCTGGCGGGCACCGCGGCGGCGCGCCAGCCGTGGCAGGAGCAGCTCGCCGCCTCGCTGCCCGGCCTGCGGCGGCTGGCGTCGCTGGTGACGCCCTCGGATCCGGACGACCGGATCATGTGTCACCTGGATGTCCAGTGCTCCAACGTGGTGGTCACGGATCGCGGCTGGGTCCTGCTGGACTGGGACGACACCGGCGCCGGGTGCGCCGACCGGGAGCTGGCCATGGCCCTGCTGCGCTGGTTCACCGCCGGCGGCGTCGACGGGGCCGCGATCGGCAGGACGATGGCCGCGTACCGCGCGGCGGGCGGAACCGCGGTACCGGAACCGGACCGCTCGTTCGCCATGCAGGCCGCGAGCTGCGTCAACTTCGTCGCCGCGCAGGCGCGGCTCGCGCTGGACGACACCTACGCCGAGCACCACGCCGACGCCGAGGAGCGCCTCATGAACGTGCTGACGGCCTTGCCGGACGTCGCGACCTTCGACGAGGTGGTGCGCTTCGCGGCGGGTGGCGGCCGGTTCGGCGGGCGACGGTAAGGAGCACCGATCCACCGGCTTTCGCGGGCGAGCACGTGCTCAGAGTGAGAGGTATCAGGGGCGGCGGAGGCTCCCTCTGCACACTCGGACAACCGCACAGGCGGTTGCGGCGGCAGGGGGAGACGATGTTCTCAGCGCTCGAGTACGCCAAGCGTTACGAGATGGCGCCCGACAAGCAGACGGTCGAGCAGTTACAGAAGTTCGTGGACGTCTCCGGGCTGAGTGGGGACGAGCAGTTCGTGGTGGCGTTGCTGAACGCCGTCTCGGCGCCCGACTTCCCTCTCACGGCCACGATGCGGGAGATCCGCAAGGCGCTCGCGGAGGCCGCGGAGATCCGGGAGCTGGGGGACTGGTGGAAGGAGAAGCTCGACGCCTATGTCGCGAACATCGGCGATGAGTCGTTCGAGATCGCGACGTTCCTGCAGGAGTGCATGAGCGGCGGGCTCTCGCTCGATCACAAGGACGCGGTGGCGGGGCAGACGCTGCTCCTGGCCACGCCGCTCCTCCTCGTCCGGCAGCCGGTCTTCGAGGAGCGGGCGAACGTGGCCGGCCTGCTGGGCGGCTACCGGTACCAGACGGACGTGATCGAGGTCGGCATGGGGCTGTTCGAGATGGCCGCCGGGCTGCGGACGGAGAAGGACTTCAGGGGCGCCTCCAAGCTGGGCATCCTGCAGTTCGCCACGAGCGACCGGGTCGCCACCTACGAGGGCGTGACGGTCAGCAACAGGTTCACCAACGCCTTGGACACCAGCGAGCGGCCCTGGTACAAGGGCGTGTACGCGCCGATCGCCCCAGGCGCGCCGACGGCCGTGGCGCCCAACGACGCGCCGCGATGGGGTCTTCCGAAGGTCTGGGCCAAGGGG
The DNA here is from genome assembly GCF_040656115.1 of Nonomuraea sp. NPDC050202. NCBI lineage: Bacteria > Bacillati > Actinomycetota > Actinomycetes > Streptosporangiales > Streptosporangiaceae > Nonomuraea > Nonomuraea sp. NPDC050202. The sequence continues at coordinate 165,932 of NZ_JBFALF010000022.1, forward strand.
CAGAAGCTTCGTGGCATCACCATCAGGGACACCTTCGTCACCCACGCCGTCGTGGAGGTCGCGCCGAACAAGTTCCACAAGTTCTTCACCTGCGAATGGGCCTTCACGGTCGACTACGACGCCACGGACCCCGGCGCCGCCAGGGCGAGCTACCAGGTGACGGGTCAGCGGTTCGAGAGCGGTGAGATCACGCTGAGTGGCCAGGAGCCGCTGACGGGCGGCTATCGGGATCAGGTCACGACGTAGGCAAGCAGGGGAGCGCGCAGGTCGCTCGTGGCTCAACCGCCATGGATTCGGCCCCGAACGGTCAACGGCCGTTCGGGGCCGAATCGGTTGGGCTGCTCAGCCGGCCGGCCAACCCGTCCGGGCACGTCCGAGCCCGTCCGTGCCGGTCTGAGTGCGTCTGAGCTCGTCCCGGCCCCTGTTGGACACCGCGAGCGCGGGTCTTCACTGGCGGTGACGCGGCGATCGGCCGCACGGACGAAAGGACCTGTCGTGATCGACAACGAGCGCAACGAGCCGTACGAAACCCCACAGCTGATCGAGATCGGCGAGTTCGGGCAGCTGACCCGCGGCTACGGAATGCTCAACATGGACGGGATCTACTACTACCCGGGCTGAGGCCACCGTGCCCATCGAGTCCCGCAGGACCCGGTGCGGGTCCGCGCAGCCATCACATCCCAGGAGAAAGGCACCAGTCATGATCGGTAACGAGTCGTACGAACCCCCGCGGATGCTCGACATCGGACAGTTCGGAGAGCTGACCTGCGGTTCGGCGGGCCCGCACCTGGACGGGTGGTTCTACTTCGGGTGAGACGAGGAGTCCGGTGCGTAAGCTGAGCGGTGGGGAGTTCGCGGTGCTGCCCGACAGCGCCGCGGGCGAAGCCCTCACTGAGACGTTGCACGGCACAGTCGTGCTGAGCTACGCGTCCGGCCGTCCCTGTCTGCTGGCCGCCTCGCCGGGCGAGATCGTCACGGCGGAGGTCGGCCACGCGCGGCTGGCGGTGATCGGCACGTGTCCGGTCACCGCCGGCCGGCTGCGGCGGACGGCGGCGCAGCTCGGGTGCCTGGCGGACACCGATGCGGTGGCCGCGGCCCTGCCCGGCAGCTTCCATCTGGTCGCCGTCGTGGGCGGGCAGGTCCGGGTGCAGGGCACCGCCTCCGGCATGCGGCGGGTGTACTACGCGCGGACCGGCGGGGCGGTGGTCGCATCCGGCCGGGCGGCGCTGCTTGCCGCGCTGACCGGGGCGGCGGTGGACGAGCAGGCTCTGGCGATGCGGTTGCTGATGATGGTTCCGCCCGCGCTGGCCGAACCGCTGTGGGAAGGGGTCGCCATGGTGCCGCCCGGCCAGGCGGCCCACATCGACGCGGACGGGGTACGGCTGCGCTCCTGGTGGCGGGCGCCGGAGCCGGAGATGCCGCTGGAGGAGGGCGCTCCCGTGGTGAGGGCGGCCCTTGAGGAGGCCGTCGCCGCCCGGATCGGCGAGGGCGCGGTGGTGGCCAGCGACCTGTCCGGCGGGCTGGACTCCACGCCGGTCAGCTTCCTCGCCGCCGCGACGGCCGGGCAGCGGTCGGCGAAGCTGATCACGCTCGCGCTGGCCATCGACGATCCCGAACATGACGACCCGCAGTGGGCGGCCCGGGCGCGGGCGCACCTGCCCGGCGAGCACGAGGTGGCCCGGTCCGGCAACCTGCCCAAGTGGTTCGCCGGAGCGGCCGAGGTCGTTCCCGGGCTGGACGAGCCGACGCGGTGGCTGCGCGCGCTGGCCCGCGATCTGGCGAGTTCGGCGCTGCTGGCCAGGCGAGGAGCGGCCGTGCGCCTGACCGGGCACGGCGGTGACGAGGTCACCCTGCTGCCCGCCTGCTACCTGCACGACCTGGCTCGCCGCCACCCGGCGGCGCTCTGGCCCCACCTGCGCGAGCAGCGGTCCCGAACCCGCTGGCCGCTGTGGGCGAGCATCCGCGAGCTGGCCGACCGGCGTCCCTACGCCGCGTGGCTGGCCGATCAGGCGCGGACGCTCAGCGCGCCGCTGTCCCGTTTCCGGCCGGACTTCGGCTGGGAGCACCCGCTACGCCTGCCCGACTGGACGAGCGAGGCCGCCAAGGACGCGGTCCGCCGGCAGCTCGTCACGTGCTCGGCCGAGCCGTACTCTCCCCTGCGCGCCCAGCACCTGAGCCTGTCGAGCGTCCGTTCCATCGCCGCCTCCGTCGACGGCGCGCAGATCATGACGGGCCGCGTGGGCGCCACCGTACACGCCCCCTTCCTGGACGACCACGTCGTCGCCGCCTGCCTGGCCGTACGGCTGGACCAGCGGGCGGCGCCCGGCGCCTACAAGCCGCTCACCCGGGCCGCGATGCGCCCGGTCATGCCGGCCGAATGCCTCGAACGCACCACCAAGGGCGAGTTCTCGGCCGACATCTACCAGGGCCTGCGCCGCCACCGTGACCAGCTCCTGGCCCTGCTCGACGGTTCGCTGCTGGTGGAGCGCGGCCTGGCCGACGCCGCCGCCCTGCGACGGGCCTGCGTACGCACCCCGGCGGAGGGCGGGCCGGGCGTGCTGGCGCTTGACGTCTTCATCGCCACCGAGAACTGGCTGCGAGCCCTGCTCGCCCACCCCGCACAGGAGGAGTCGTGCGTGTGAGCCTTCACCCCGGTGTCACCCTCACCCCGATCGACGAGGTCGCCGTGCTCCTGGACGAGCGCACCGGCCGCTACCGCCAGCTCAACGCCACCGCCACGCTCGTCCTGCGCAGCCTGCTGGCGGGGCACGGCCCGGCCGGGGCCGCCCGCGAGCTCGTGCGCACCTATCCGGACGCGACGCCCACCGCCGAGGCGGACATCGCCGCGCTCGTCGAGCGGTTGCGCGCCGCGAACCTCATCGTCGAGACCGCCGACGGGGAGCAGGCGCGATGAGCGTGCCCATGGTGCCCGCAGACCGGCCCCGTCTCAGCCGGCACCGCCGTCTTCCTGCGCTGGCCGCGGTGGCCGTCGCGCACCTGATCGCCCGCCTGCCGCCGGGGCGGATCCGCGCGGTGCTGACGTTCGCCCGCCGCGGCGCCGTCCCGGCCACCGCCCCACAGGCCAGGGCCGCCCGGGACGCCGTCATCGCCGTCAGCCTCTCCTGCGCCGGGCAGGGCTGCCTGCCCCGCTCCATCGCCGCGGCCCTGCTGTGCCGCCTGCGCGGGACCTGGCCCACGTGGTGCGCCGGCGTGCGCGTCCACCCGTTCGCCGCGCACGCCTGGATCGAGGCCGACGGTCGTCCCATCGGCGAGCCACCCGTCCAGCACCACCGCACCATCGTCGTCGCCCCGGTCGGTGCCGAGGGGTGACGGCGTGATCCGCATCGCGTCGAGCGGGTGCCGGGGCCGATCGCTCCGGCCGCCGGCTCAGGCGACCCGGGACGAGCTCGCCGTCCAGGTGGTGCAAGCGCCCGGCTTGCCCGCCTTGTACCCCTTGTCGAGCCAGTAGCGGCGGTTCTCGGTCTTGCCCTGGAACCTGTTCTTCCAGAACTCCGGCACCTTGATGACGGGCTTCCAGTCCTTGACCTGACGCCCCACCGCCTTGGCCGACACGCCGGAGAAGCAGTCGATCTGCAGGTAGTAGCGGCGGTTGTGCTCGTTCATGACCGCCTCGGACGCGTCGTTCTCCAGCGCCCACCACGCCCGCCCGATGCCGGTCTGCCCGGTCACCACCCCGCCCCACGTCCGCACGATGGACGTGAACACGGCCACGTCGTTCTTGGCCTTGATCCAGTCGTCGGCCAGCCGGACGCGGATCTGCGTGGCGCAGATCTCGGAGAAGGAGCCGGTCACGTCCATGCCGGTGGAGCAGGACTCCTTGTCGTCGGCGTCCTTGAACACCACCTTGACCGGGGCGAAGCCCTTGATGGCCGGCTTCCACGCCTTGTTCAGGCAGCCGACGAGGGTGGTGACGTACTTCTTGGTGGAGGCGCTGCTCGTGCCCTTGTTCAGCTTGCAGGCCACCTTGGGCAGCTTGGCCGCCTTGTAGAGGGCGTTGTGGGTCAGGTCGGGAGCGCCCTTGACCGGTTCGGCGAGCGCAGGGGCGGAGAGGAGGGCCAGGCCCATGGCCGCGCCGGCGGATAAACGCATGATCATAGAGCGGGATCTTAGGGGGTGAGAGGAGATGCGGCGCTACCGGAGCGCGTTGTGCAACTGGACGCGGGAGGTGGCGCCCAGCTTGGCGTAGATCTTCGCCAGGTGCGCGCCCACCGTGCGGTGCGAGATGTAGAGGCGCTTGCCGATCTCCCTGTTCGTCAGCCCCTCGGCGGCCATCTGCGCGATCTGCAGCTCCTGCGCGGTGAGGAGCTCGCTGGTGGCGGCCTGCCGTTCGCTGCTGCGCTCGCCGGCGGCGCGCAGCTCCCGCCGGGCCCGCTCGCCCCACGGGGACGTGCCGAGGGCGTCGAAGGTGTCCCGGGCCGCGCGCAGGTGCTGCCGGGACTCCGCGGCGCGGCGCTGCCGGCGCAGCCACTCGCCGTAGGCCAGCTCGGTGCGCGCCCGCATGAAGGGCCGCCGCGTCAGGTCCGCGGCGAGCGCCGCGCGGAACAGGTCCTCGGCCTCGTCCTGGTCCGCGAGCACCGCCCTGGCCAGCCGCAGCCCGTCGTGCAGGGACGGTGACGTCGTGGTCCGCGCCGCCGCCTCCATCCGGGCGAGCACGCCGGCCGCGTCGCCGGGACGCTCGCCACGCCGGGCCGCGTCGGCGAGGTCGGCCACCGTGTGGCAGCTCAGGGCGAGCTGGTACGCCGGATCGGTGATGTCGTGCATGCGCAGGAGCCGGGCGAGCGCCTGCGGGTAGTCGCCCGAGCCGAGCGCCGCGAGTGCCCGCGCGTGCTGGGCCGTGGCGAGCACGTTGCGGGCGCTGACCCGGGTGCCGAGCCGTTCCGCCTCGGCCGCCAGCTCGTCGGCCTGGTCGAACAGGCCGCGCAGCGCGGCGATCTTCGCCTGCGTGGCGAGGACGAGGCCGAGCAGGAACGGCTGGCCGGTCTCCTCGGCCAGCCTGCCCGCCTCCTCGGCCGCGGGCAGCGCCACCGTGAGGTCGGCGAGCTGCGCCGCCGCCCACGCCTGAGCCGCGAGCGCGCGGGCCAGCAGTTGCAGGCGCCCCTGCTCGCGCAGGCCGGCCAGCGACGCGGCGGACTGCGCGATGGCCACGTCGAAGCTGCCGACGAGCACCGCGACGCTGCCCACGAGCCGCGCCGTCCGCGGGTCGGGGACGGACCGCGCGAGCAGCCGCTGCGAGCGCTCGATGACCACCGCTCCGCGGGCGACGGGGGCCGCGTAACCGAGGATGGCGATCAACCGCGCGTCCAGCGGATCGAGCGGGAGCCGCTCGGCCACCTCGACGATCCGGTTCCTGGCAGGCATGCCGGGCTCGGTCCAGAAGCAGCGCAGCGCGGCGCTCCAGAGGATCCGCACCGCGAGGTCGGTGTCCCCGTCGGAGGCGACGGACTCGGCGAGGTCCGCGAGCGCCGAGGCGTCCATGCTCCCGCCGCGCAGGCCGTCGTCGAACGCGGCCCTGATCCAGGCCAGGCGCGCCCGCCGTTCCCGTGACAGCTCCAGCTTCCCCGCCTGGTCGAGAAGCCGGTCGACGATCTCCGGGTGGCCGAGCTCGACCGCGCCGTCCGCGGCGCGCAGCAGCCGGTCGGCCCGCCGGTCCGGATCCACGCTGAGCCGCGCGGCCCGCTCCAGAGCGGCGACGACCGCGGCGCCGCTGCCACGGCGCTGTGCCCGGGCCGCGACCGCCTCCAGCGCGGTCGCGATCTCCTCGTCCGGCCGGTCGCTGGCGGCCGCGAGGTGCCACGTCCTCCGGTCCGGCTGGCCGGCCAGCACTCCGGCCAGGGTCCGGTGGATGTCGCGGCGCCGCGCGGCGCCCGCCGCCTGGTGGACGGCGGAGCGGATGAGCGGGTGGTGGAACGCCGTCCGGCTCTCGTCGTCGCTGAGGAGGCGGGCCTCGACGGCGGGCGCGAGGTCGGCGGCCGTGACGGGCAGGCCCGTGAGCGCGCGCGTGGCGGCCAGCGCCTCGTGCGGGTCCGCGCTGTCGTTGAGCGCGGCGACCTCCAGCACGGCCCGCGTGGCCTCCGGGAGCGCGGCGAACCGCCGCGTGAACGCCTCCTCCAGCCTGGCCGTGAGCGGCAGCCACGGCCCGGTGAGGACGGCGGTGTCGCCGGTGCCGTCCACCGCGGCAGGCAGCTCGATCAGCGCCAGCGGGTTGCCCCGCGCCTCGGCGAGCAGCCGCCCGCGCACGGCGGCGGGCAGGTCGCCCGCGTGGGCGTCGAGCAGCGCGGCGGCGTCCTGCTCGGACAGCGGCGGGACGACCAGGTCCGGCAGTCCAGCCCCGTCCAGCGGCGTCGCCATGCCGGTGCGGGCCGAGGCGAGCAGCAGGATCGGCTCGGACTCCAACCGCCGGCCGAGGAAGGCCAGCACCCCCGCGGTGGACGGGTCGAGCCAGTGCGCGTCCTCCGCGATCAGCACGACCGGGCCGGCCTCGGCGGTCTCGGCGAGCAGGTTCAGCACGGCGAGGGCGACGAGGTAGCCTTCCGGCGCGGTCGCCTCGACGATGCCGAGCGCCGCCCGCAGCGCCCCGCGCTGGCTGGGCGGCAGCACGTCGAAGTGGTCGCGCACCGGCCGCAGGAGCTGGTGCAGCCCGGCGTACGGCAGGTGCGCCTCGGCCTCCACGCCGGCCGTGGCCAGGACGCGCAGGCCGGCCCCGCGCGCGACCGCGGCGGCCTGCCTGAGCAGGGCCGACTTGCCGATGCCCGGCTCGCCCCGCAGCAGCAGTGACGCGCCGCCCTCGCCCACCGCGGCGATCAGCCCGTTGAGCCGGCCGATCTCCCGGTCCCGTCCGATGAGTCCCACGCTGCACAGGCTAACGACCCGCTCTGACCTCCCCTGATGCGGCCGGGCAGCCGCGCGATGGTCACATGACCGATGCGGCGCGGGCCGTGCGGCTCGTAGCGTCACTCTGATGACCGGCCGCTCGGGCATTCGGCATGGCCCGAGCAGGCGGAGAGGGAGGAACGCGATGCCCGCGACAACCGGCAGGACCACCGCGCCGGACGGTCTCGTGACGCCCCCGGCGGGTGCCGGCGGCAGGCCGCAGGAGCGCGGACGGGAAGCCGGCACGCGGCTCTACGGGCGCGACCCCGAGCTGCGGCTGCTGTCGGACCTGACCTCCCGCGGCCTGGCCGGGGCAGGGGGCGCCCTGCTGCTGCGCGGTGAGGCGGGCATCGGGAAGACCGCCCTGCTCGGCGCGGCCAGGGACGCCGCCGTCAGGCAGGGCGCCCGCGCCCTGTCGGCGGTCGGCGTGCAGTCGGAGGCGTCGGTCCCCTTCGCCGGGCTGCACCAGCTCCTCCGGCCGGTCCTCGACCGGGCCCCGGCCCTGATCCCCCGGCAGCGGCAGGCGCTGCTCGCGGCGTTCGGGTTGGCCGAGGGCGTGGCGCCGGAGCTGTTCTCGGTCGGGCTGGCGTCGCTGGAGCTGATCAGCGGCCTGGCCGAGACGGCGCCGGTCGTCCTGGTCGTCGACGACGCCCAGTGGGTCGACGGGCCGAGCGGCGAGGTCCTGGCCTTCGTCGCCAGACGGCTGGACACCGAGCGGGCGGTCATGCTGCTCGCGGTGCGCGACGGGCACGACACCGTGCTGAACGACGCGGGCCTGCCCGAGCTGGCGCTGACGCAGCTCGACGACGACGCGGCGGGCGCGCTGCTCGCCGCGCGCGCTCCCGGGCTCGGCCAGGCCGTCCGCGATCGGCTGCTGGCCGAGGCCGCCGGCAACCCGCTGGCGCTGGCCGAGCTGCCCGCGGCGCTGAGCGGGGACGGCGTCCGCCAGGCGTCGGCGCCGTGGCTGCCGATCACCCGCCGCCTGGAGCGCACGTTCCTCTCCCGCGCCGCAGGCCTGCCGGCCGCGGCCAGGACCATCCTGCTGATCGCCGCCGCCGACGACGAGGGCGACCTCGCCGAGATCCTCAGGGCCGCGGAGCTCCTGGACGGCACACCCCTCTCGATCGGCTCGCTGGAGCCCGCCGTCCAGGCCCGGCTGATCGAGCTGGACGGCTACGACGTGCGCTTCCGCCACCCCCTCATCCGCTCCGCCCTCTACCAGGCCGCCACCCCGTCCAGACGGCTGGCCGCGCACGCCGCGCTGGCGGCGGCGCTGGACGGCCACCAGGAACGCCGGGCCTGGCACCGCGCGGCCGCCTCCCCCGGCCCTGACGACGACGCCGCGCTCGAGCTCGAGGCGGCCGCGCGCAAGGCACTCGACAGGGGAGCGCCGCGCGCCGCCGCCGTGGCCCTGCGCCGGGCGGCGCTGCTGAGCGCCGCGGACGGGAGCCGGGGCCGCCTCCTGCTGCGTGCCGCGGAGATCGACTTCGAGCTCGGCGACGCGGCCGCCGCACGCCGGAAGCTCGCCGAGGCCAGGTCGTCGAGGCTCGCGGAAGGGGAACGGCTCCGCCTCATCCTGTGGACGGAGGCCCTCAACGAGGAGAGCTGGTACAGCCCGGAGCGGGTGCGCGTCTTCGCCGACGTGGCGGACCAGCTCGCCGGCAGCCAGAGCGACGGCGCCGCGCTCGCGCTCAGGGCGTTGTGGCCGCTGTCCATCGGCTGCTGGTACGGCAACCCCGCCCAGGAGACCCGCGACCTCGTGGTCAAGACGGCGCGGCGCCTCGGGAGGGGCGACGGCGACCCCATGGTGCTGTCCATCGCCGCCTGCGCGGACCCGGTGAAGGAGGCGGCGTGGGTTCTCGGCGAGATGCCGGAGGTCGTCCCCGAGTCCGTCGCCGACCCCGCCGAGCAGCACGCGCTGGGCGCCTCGCTGACCGCCATCTGGGCCTTCGACCTCTCCTGGCCGTTCCTGTGCGCGTCCGTGGACGGCCTGCGCCGGCAGGGCCGGCTCGGGCTGCTCGGCGAGGCCCTCGCCTCCCAGGCGTGGGCGGCCGTCCACCTCGGCAAGCACCGGCTGGCGGAGAGCGCGGCGGACGAGGCCGCCCGGCTGTCCCGCGACACCGGACGGCTCCGCTGGGCGCTGGTGGCCGACCTGGCCCTGGCGACGCTGGCCAGCGAGCGCGGCGACCAGGAGCGCGCCAACGAGCTCATCCGGACGACGGAGGCGGAGCTGCTCTCGGTCGGCGCCCAGTCGATCCTCGGCTTCGCCCAGTTCGCCCGGGGGCGGCACGCCCTGGTCAACAACCAGCACGGCGACGCGTTCGAGCAGTTCGCCCGGGTCCTGGACCCGTCCGACGTGGCCTACCACCCGTACGTGGGCTACCTGGGGATCGCGGACCTGATCGAGGCGGCGGTCCGCACCGGCCGGGACGAGGAGGCGGAACGCCACCTCGCCGCGCTCGACGCCCTGGCGGAGCGGACGACCTCCCCGTTCCTGCGGGCCATGGCCGCCTACGCCCGCCCGCTCGTCGCCCCCGACGACGCAGCCGAGCCCCTCTACCAGCAGGCTCTGGACAGCGGGCTGTCGCGCTGGCCGTTGCACCGGGCGCGGCTCCTGCTGGCCTACGGCCGGTGGTTGCGGCGCCGGCGCCGCCTGCTGGAGTCCCGCCCGCCGCTGCGGGCCGCGATGGAGAGCTTCGACGCGCTCGGCATCGCGGCGTTCAGCGAGGACGCTCGGGCCGAGCTGCGCGCCGCGGGCGAGGCGGTCGGCCGGCCGGCGCCCGACACGCTGGACCGGCTCACCCCGCAGGAACTGCAGATCGCCAGGCTGGCCGCGAGCGGGATGACCAACCGGGAGATCGGCACGCAGCTCTTCCTGTCCCACCGGACCGTCGGCTTCCACCTCTCCCGGATCTTCCCGAAGCTCGGCATCACCTCCCGGGGCCAGCTCCGCCTGGCGGATCTCGGCGGCGACTGAGGCGCGCTAACCGGACGCGGCACCGGTGCCGAGGGCGGGCAGCAGCCGCAGGGCGTTGCTGGTCGTCAGCGCCCGCCAGGTGGTGCCGGGCGGTTGCGGCGCCTCGTCGATGGACGCGACCTGCGCGGCGGTGCCGGCGGGCGGCGTCCAGCAGTAGTCGCTGCCGTAGAGGATCCGCCGGCTGCCGAACGCGCTCACCAGGGCGGGGACTTGGTGGGGGAACGGCGTGCCCGCCAGGTCCCACCAGAGCCCCGCGAGCTGCTGCTGGACCGCCGGGACGTCGGGGCGGCCGCTCTGGAGTCCTTGGCCGTCCCTGTCCAGGAAGACGGTGCGGAAGAGCTCCATGCGGTCGGCGAGCAGCGGCAGGCTGCCGCCGCCGTGGGTGAAGATCCACCGGATCCGGGGCCAGCGGGTGAGGACCCCGTTGAACACCAGGTCGGCGGCGGCGCGCGCGGAATCGAAGACGAACTCCATCATCGGGCGCGGCCGCCGCGGGACCGGGTCGTGGCACGGCGACGTGGGATGCACGAACACGACCGCGCCGCGGCGGTCGAGCTCCGCCCACAGCGGGGCGAACCGGACGGCGCCGAGATAGGCGCCGCCGGCGTTGCTCAGCACGGCCAGGCCGTGGCTGCCGAGCTCGTCGAGGGCGCGCGCGGCTTCGGCCAGGGCACCCTCGACGTCCGGCAGGGGCAGGGAGGCGAAGTGCCCGAACCGTCCCGGGTACCGGCGTGCCACCCGCGCGCCGGCGTCGTTGACCTCCCGGCAGAGCGCGCGGGCGGCCCGGTCGTCGCCGAAGTGCACGCCGGGCGAGGAGATCGACAGGATCGAGGTGGCCACGCCCCACTCGTCCATCAGTTCCAGGTGGGTCGCGGCGTCCCAGCGCGGCCAGCCGGGCATGCCGTCGGGCTGGAGGTGACCTGCCGCCCTGGCGGCGCCCAGGTAGCCGTCCGTCACGAAGTGGGCGTGCACGTCGACGAGGCCCTCGGCAGGGGTCCGTTCGCTCACGATCGTTCTCTTTCCTTCTCTGGTCGCCGGCGGCGCGGGGCAGGCCCCCGAGGCGGTCCCGCGCCGCCGCGTGGCCTGCGGTCAGCGGGTGGAGAACCCGCCGTTGAGGAAGACGGTCTGGCCGTTGAGCCACCAGCCGTCGGTGAGCAGGAAACGCACCCACGGCACTACGTGCTCGACCTTCGTGAGCTCCCCGTGAGGCGTCTGCGTCCTGGAGTACTCGGCCTCGCCCGGCGCGGCCGCGTCCCAGAAGAACGACGTGTCCATCGGGCCGGGAGCCAGGTTGTTGACCGAGACGCGGCGGCCCGCCAGCTCCTTGGACAGCGCCCGGGTGAAGTGCTCCACGGGGGCCTTGCTGCCCGCGTACACCGAGTACCGGCCGGTGTAGGCGGCCAGCAGGGACGACACGAAGGTGAGGATCCGGCCGCCGTCCTCGATCCGCTTGGCCGTCTCGGCCATGACGAAGAACGCGGCCTTGGCGTTGACCGCGAAATGCGCGTCGTACTCGTCCTCGCCGACCTCGGTCATCGGGTTGCCCCTGGCGAGGCCCGCCGTGTTCACCGTGGCGTACAGGGCGCCCTGACGCTCGACGACCGCGTCGAGCACCCGGCGGATCTCGGCCACCGAGGTCAGGTCGGCCTCTATCGCGAACGCGTCCGCGCCCGCCGCGACGCACGCGGCCACGGTCTCCTCGGCCAGGCCCTTGTCGGCGCGGCGGTGGTAGTGCACGGCGAGGCTCGCCCCGGCGGCGGCGAGGTCACGCGAGATCGCCCCTCCGAGGTTCTTCGCGCCGCCCGTGACCAGGACGGTCTTGCCCCTCAGCGTGTTGTCGGGCATGGGATGTGTCCTTTCCTGCGTGTCGATCGGGGACCGCGGCCATCGTGGCCCGGCCGGTGCCGCGCCTTCTTCCGTCACCTGACCTGTCCGCCCGCAGGTCAGGTGACGGCGCAGGGCGACGCGCCGCTGACCGGTAACCGGCCAGGTCATCTGGCAGAAGAGGGCTCGAAGCCGCCGGGAACACGATGGACGCGTTCCGAGCGAGGACCGTCCCGCCGCGGCGGGCGGCGCAGAAAGGCGACCCATGAACGATCAGCAGCAGGGCAACCCGGCGGCAGGCGACCGGGTGGCGGTGGTGACGGGCGGATCAGGCGGCATCGGCCAGGCCGTCTGCCGGCGCCTGGCCGACGACGGGTACGCCGTCGTGATCGGCTACGCCGGCCGGCCGGCGGAGGCCGAGGCACTGGCCAAGACGATCATCGACGGGGGCGGGCGCGCCGTGGCCGCCCGCGCCGACGTCGGGGACGAGGAAGAGGTCGCCGCGCTGTTCGGGACGGCCGTGTCGGCCTTCGGCGGCGTCGACGTCGTGGTCAACACGGCCGGCATCATGGTGCTCGCGCCGGTCGCCGAGCTCGACCTCGCGGTCCTGGACCGCATGCACCGCATCAACATCCGCGGCACCTTTGTCGTCGGCCGGGAGGCGGCCCGCCGGGTCAGGTCCGGCGGCGCGATCATCAACTTCTCCTCGTCGATGGTGAAGATCGCCCTGCCGTCGTACGCGGCCTACGCCGCCAGCAAGGGCGCGGTGGACGCGCTGACGCTGATCCTGGCCAGGGAGCTGCGCGGGCGGGACATCACCGTCAACGCGGTGGCCCCCGGGCCGACCGCCACCCCGCTGTTCCTCGACGGGAAGGACCAGGCGTCGATCGATCGCCTGGCCGGGATGGCGCCCCTGGAGCGCCTCGGCGTCCCCGCCGACATCGCCGAGGTCGTGGCGTTCCTGGCCGGGCCGGCCCGCTGGGTCAACGGCCAGGTGCTGTACGCCAACGGCGGTGTCGTCTGACGCCCGCCGACGCAATCCGACAAGACAACACAGGAGCAGGAAGATGACGTCCAAGAAGATCATCATTGTCAGCGGCGCCTCCAGCGGCTTCGGCGCCATGACCGTCCGCGGCCTGGCCGACGCCGGTCATGTCGTCTACGCCGGCATGCGCGACATCACCGGCCGCAACACCGCCGCGGCGCGCGAGGCCGCCGAGTACTCGCGGGCCCACGGGGTGGACCTGCGGCCCATCGAGATGGACGTGTCCAGCCAGGAGTCCGTCGACGCCGCCGTGGCCGCAGTCGTGACCGAGCACGGCCGGATCGACGTCGTGGTGCACAACGCCGGGCACATGGTCCTCGGGCCGCTGGAGGCGTTCACGCCCGAGCAGCTCGCGAGCGTCTACGACACCAACGCCGTCTCCACGCAGCGGCTCAACCGGGCGGTGCTGCCGCACCTGCGCGGGCAGCGGGACGGGCTGGTGGTCTGGGTGGGCTCCAGCAGCACGAGGGGCGGCACCCCGCCGTACCTGGGCCCGTACTTCGCGGCCAAGGCCGCCGAGGACTCCCTCGCCGTCTCGTACGCGGCCGAGCTTGCCCGGTTCGGCATCGACACCGTCATCGTCGTCCCCGGTTCGTTCACCACCGGCACCAACCACTTCGCCAACGCGGGCCACCCGGCCGGCCACGACGTGGCGGCGGCCTACGAGGAGCTCTACGGCGACCTGATGCCCCAGGTCGCGGCCAAGCTCGCCGACCTGGCCCCGGCGGACGCCGACCCGTCGGAGGTGGCCCGCGTCATCGTCCGGGTGGTCGGCACCCCGAAGGGCCGGCGGCCGTTCCGGGTGCACATCGACCCCGCCGACGACGGCGCCGAGACCGTCAACCGGGTCGGCGACCTGGTCCGGCGCGAGTTCTACCGGCGGGTCGAGCTGGAGGACCTGCTCGGCCCCGCTCTCTCCTAGGAGGACCTGCTCATGTCTCACCATCTCGACACGCCGCTTGCGGCGCAGAACGGCCAGCTGTTCATCGACGACCTGTACGTGTTCGCCGGGCCGGGCAGCACGGTGTTCGTCATGGACGTCAACTCCGACATCACCGGCGTCTACGCACGCCCCGGCTTCCACCCGGAGGCGCGCTACGAGTTCATGGTGCACCTCGACGGCGCCGCCTTCGAGGACCTGACCTACCGGATCTCCTTCGGCGCGCCGGACCGGGACGGGCGGCAGGCGCTGCGCCTGCACGAGCTGACCGGCGCCGCCGCGCGGGAGGACACGGCCCCCGGAGAGCCGGTGCTGGAGGGCAGGACCGGGGAACCGTGCGCCGCCAACGGCATCCGGTTGTGGGCGGGGCGCGCCGCCGACCCGTTCTACATCGACCTGTCGTTGCTGGCCCTCGTGAACGGCGCCGTCGCCGGGGGCACCGTCCCCGACCTGGCCGCCTGGAACCCGGAGGACGCGCAGAACAGCTTCGCCGGCACGACCGTGGAGTCCATCGTGCTGGAGGTGCCGCACTCCCATCCGCTCCTGCGCCCGGGCGCGCGGACCGGGGTGTGGTGCGCGACCAAGCTCGCCACCGACGCCGGCGGCTGGCGGCAGATCAACCGGGCCGGGTACCCGATGATGTGGCCGATCTTCTGGCCCGGCGACACGGATTTCACCAACCCGGCCAACACCCGGCACCCGTCGCAGGACTTCCCCGCCGACGGCGAGCACCTCGCCGGGCTCGTCGCCGCCGTCGCCGCCGGAGCCACCGGCGACCCCGGAGGCTACGGCCGGACCGTGGCCAGGGAGCTGTTCCCCGACGTCCTGCCATACGTGGTCGGCACGCCCGCGACGTTCGGCTTCGCCGCGCGGAACGGCCGGCCGCCGGCCGACAACGCGCCCGAGGTCATGTTGTCCCTCGTCACCGGCACCGCCGTGCCCTCGGGCCTCACGCCGGCCGTCGCCGCGGGGCAGCGCGCCGGCGCCTTCCCCTACGTCATCCCGGCCTGAACCGAAGCCGTCCGCGCCCCTCATGCCGCCACCAGTTCTGCCGCGCCTTCGGCTGCCCAGGCACGGATGCTACGAGGAAGGGGGTCGTCCACCCCGGGGAAAGCGGCCGCGATCGTCGCCGCTTTCCCTTCCGGGGGTGGCAGGATGCTCTGCCGTTGACGCCGGCGATGAGCCGCAATCCGTCGTGACGGTCAGCCGGCCAAGACCATGATCAGCACCTATCGCCACGGGCTACCCCATTCCCCGGGGCCCAAGCCCGGCGGGTTGCGCAGGCGCATGCCGGCACGGACGCGGGGGCAGTTCGGTCGTGATCTCCCTTGTTGATCGGCAACGAAGACGGCGTTCCATCCGTCATCGCCGCGAATGTGCGCGATCATCACAACTCCACATCGTGGTCTCCAAACTACGCCGAACCCTCGGAACCCACGCCACCGAAGAGATCATCCAGACCGTGCCCGGCGGCTACCGGCTCGCGCTCGAACCGGACCACATCGACGCGCACCTGTTCCTGCGCCTGGCCGAACGCGCCCGCGTCGGCCAGAGGCAGGGGGCCACGGCCACCGCGGACACCCTGTTCCGCGCAGCCCTGTAGCTGTGGCGAGGCGAGCCGCTGGCCGAACTGACCGCCCCCTGGGCGCGCATCGAAGCCACCCGCCTGGAAGAAGAGCACTTGGCCGTCCTGGAGGACCACGCCGATCTCCGCCTCGCCGCAGGGGACCACCATGCGGTGGCCGCCGACCTGGCCGTGCACGTGCGTGCCCACCCGCTGCGCGAACGCCCCGCCGCCCAGCTCATCCTCGCCCTGTACCGCGCCGGTCGCCCATCCGAGGCGCTCGCCGCCTACCAGGACACCCGCCGGGTGATGATCGCCGAACTCGGCATCGAACCCGGCGCCGAACTACGCAGCCTGCACCAGGCCGTCCTGGTCAAGGACCCCATCCTCGACCTGACCTCCCCGGCCCAGCAGGTCACGGTCAGCAAGCCGTGCCTGCCGGCCGAACTGCCCGCCGACACCGACGCCTTCACCGCCCGTACCGCCGAGATCGACCGCCTGCGCACCGTGCTCGGCCCCGCCGGCAGCCCTGCTCACAGCCCCGCCAGCGAGCGTTCTGCTCGGGCGTGCCGCCCATCACGTGACGGCGTCGTCACGGCTCAGGTCTCGATGCCGTGCCGGAGCATCTGCCAGATCCGCTCGGCGGCCTCCGTGCGCTCGGTCTGATCGGGAAGCTCGGCGAGAAGCAGGGCCAGCATGCCGATGGCGAGAAGCAGATCGTGGGTCGTCACCTCCGCCCGCACGCGGCCCGCGCGCTGGGCTTCGGCGAGCCCGCCCTCCAGCAGTCGCTGCACGCGTTCGCGCAGCTCGATGATGCGCGGGTCGGGCTGCGGGGGCATGGTGACCAGGCGGACGAACGTGGTCGAGGCGATGGCCTGCTCGGTGACCAGGGCCAGCACCTCGTCGAGGGTGGTGCCGGGCTTGGCGGCCAGCGCCTCCAACTCGCCGATGCTTTCTTCGAAGACGGCCAGGGCGAGGCTGAGGCGGTCGGGGAAGTGGCGGTAGAGGCTGCCCTGCCCGACCCCGGCCGCCCGCGCGACGTCGGTGAGCGAGGTGTCGTATCCGGAGGCGGCGAAGGCGTCGCGTGCCGCCGCGATCAACGCGGCCCGGTTGTGCGCTGCGGCTTTCGGGCCTCGGTTGGGTCGACGGGCGGCAGTCACAACGGTTAGGGTACCAACCGGACGTATGAGTCCGGTTGTCTGAGGCTCCGTGCGCCCGGCAAGGCAGGCGTCTGGGTCCGCCGCGCGCTTGTGCCGTGAAACGTCACCGATGTCCTCCTGTCACGCCCGATCGAAAGGACACCCTTTGACCATGACCTTCGACGACCGCGTCGCCCTCGTCACGGGCGCCGGCTCCGGCATCGGCAGGGCGATGGCCGTGGCCTTCGCCAAGGCGGGCGCCCGCGTGGTGGTCTGCGACATCGATGCCGACAGCGCCGGACGCACCGCCTCCGACCTCGGCGGCGCCGCCGTCGCCGCCACCGCCGACATCGGGGACGAGGCTTCGGTCGCCACGCTGGTCGAGACGGCGATCGGCACGTACGGGCGGATCGACGTGCTGTGCAACAACGCCGGGATCATGGACACCATGGCCCTGCCCGCCGACATCCCCGTCGAGCAGTGGGAGCGCGTCCTGCGGATCAACCTGACCGGCACGTTCCTGGTCACTCACGCGGTCCTGCCGCACATGCTGCGCCAGGGCGGCGGCGCGATCGTCAACACCGCCTCCGAGGCGGGCATCCGCGGCGGCGCGGCAGGGGCCGCCTACACCGCCTCCAAGCACGGCGTCGTCGGCCTGACCAAGAGCGTGGCCTGGGCCTACGCCAAGGACGGCATCCGCTGCAACGCCATCCTGCCCGGCCCCACCATGACCAACATCGCCAACGGCGCGTCCTTCGACCCGACCGGCTCGGCCCGCCTCGGCCCCGTGCTCGCCCTCGGCGAGCGCCTCGCCCAGCCCGAGCAGATGGCCGACGCCGCCCTCTACCTCGCCTCCGACGCGGCCTCGTTCGTCAACGGCGCGATCGTCCCGGTCGACGGCGGCTGGTCAGCGGCCTGAGAAACGGTCAGCGGCCTGAGAAACGGTCAGCGGCCTGAGAAACGGTCAGCGGTCTGAGAAAACGCCGGGGCCGGTTCAGCGCCTGCCCCGGCGTGGCACACGCCGGGAGCTCTCCTCGTCGATGAAGGTCGTCTCGATGAGAGAGCTATCGCAACGCCCCTATGGAAGGCATATGGTCCGTCGATCGGTCACCGATAGGTGCCGGTCGGTAGATGTGGTCACCCTCGAAATTCCGTAGCGAGAGGATCACATCGATGAGGCGTGGCACGACTGCCGGCCTGGCCACCGGGGTGGCCTGCGCGATGCTGGCATTCGGCGTACCGGTACCCGCTGCCGCCGAGCCGGTCAAGCTGGGGGACGTCCAGCAGGCGATCAGTGGCCTGGCGAGGATCGATGGCGTGGTGGGGGCCATCGGTGAGGTGTACGTCGACGGCAAGCGGATGGGCAGGGGGACGGCGGGCTCGCGCCTGCTCGGCGGCAAGGGCGGGCGTATCCCCTCGGGTTCGCGTTACCGCATCGCGTCCCAGACCAAGCTGATGGAGGCCGTGGTCGTTCTGCAACTGGTCGGGGAGGGCAAGCTCAGCCTGGACGACAAGCTCGGTGACGTCCTGCCCGGGGTGTATGGGGACGGGGCCGGGAAGATCGCCGTGCGGGATCTGATCCGGCACACCTCCGGCATCCCCGACTTCGCCGAGAGCGGGAAGTTCGATGTCTTCGACTTCACCACCGCCTACCAGCCGATCGACCTGGTGCGAGCCGCACGTGCTCTGCCGCAGGGTGAGCTCGGGAAATACCGCTACTCCACCACCAACTACGTGCTCCTCGGCATGATCATCGAGAAGGTGACCGGCCACGACCGGGCCGCCGAGTTCCAGCGGCGCCTGTTCGCCCCGCTCGGCATGAAGCACACCTATCTGGCCACCAAGGTGTCCGACCAGATCAGGGGCCCGCACGGGCACGGCTACTACCCCGACGCCCAGGGCCGGCCGCGCGATGTCGACCGGCTCAACGCCACCAGCGCCCCCGAAGGGGCCATCTCCACCGCGCACGACGTCAGCGCCTTCTACCGCGCGCTCAGCCACGGCAAGCTGGTTCCCGAGGACCTGCAGCGACAGCTGCCGCGGCCGTTCCCCGACCTGTGCGGCGGGACGGTCTCCTCGGCCTCCGGCGGCCTGCCCGGCATCAGCTCCACCACCTTCTCCTCGACCGACGGCCGGATTCAGTTCGCGATCGCCGCCACCTTGAAGATCGACAACGAGAAGGCGATGGCCGTCGGCGACGCCACCACCAAGGCCGCCGAAGCCGTGCTCTGCCCCGGCCGATGACCCAGAGTCCTCCGGCGGCCACGCCTCACGCGGCCCGCCGGTGGCCTTGGCGAATCTCCCCCTCTGCCCCGACCAGGAAAGAAGTGTTGTCGTGAAACGTTGGACCAGGGTGCGCCTCGGCGTGCTGAGCTGCGCGATGGTGGGCGCCGCCGTACCGGGCACCGCCGCCGCCGACCAGGCCGATCCGGCCGTCGACTGGAAGGCCTGCCCGTCCTACTCCGATGCGGCGATCGCCGGCATGGGCTATCCCCAGGAGCAGGCAGCGGCGTTCCGCACCCTGCTGGAGCGGCTGGAATGCGGGACGGTGAGCGTCCCGCTGGACTACGGCGACCCTGACGGCCGGCAGATCACCATCGCGGTCACCCGGCTGGCCGCCGCGGACCAGGAGCACCGGCTCGGCGCGCTCGCGGTCGCCCCGGGCGGGCCGGGCCAGCCCGGCTACCTCGACCCGCTCCGGGTCACGCTCAACAACCAGGAGAGCGCGAGGCTGAACGAGCGGTTCGACCTCATCGGCTTCGACCCCCGCGGCGTGAACTACAGCACCAAGGTGGACTGCGCGGGTTCGGGCCAGATCGGCGGCAGCGCCGGGCCGCTGACGAAGGCGGCGGCCAAGCGGAACTACGACGCCGAGGCCGCCGGCAACAGGGCCTGCGGGCGGACCGATCCCGCCTTCCTCGGCCGGCTCACCACCGTGAACGTGGCCCGCGACCTCAACGCGGTGCGGGCCGCGCTGGGCGAGCCGAAGCTCAACCTGCTCGGCGTGTCCTACGGCACCTGGCTCGGCGCGGTCTACCGCAGTCTCTTCCCCGACCGGACCGGCCGCGTCTTCCTCGACAGCGTCGCCGGCCCGGGCAACAGCCTGGCCAAGCACGAGGAGACCCGCGTGCGGGCCACCGAGCGCAACTTCCCGCGCTTCGCCGCCTGGCTCGCCCGCCACCACAAGACCTTCGGCCTCGGCACCACCGCACGGCAGGTCCGCGCCACCGTCCTGGAACTGGGCCGCGACCACGACCGGAACCCCAGGACCTTCACCGACCTGAGGACGCCCCTCGACGGTGGCGCGATCGCCCAACTGGCCGCCAGGACCTCACGCGAGTGGCCGCAGGCGGGCAGGGCGCTCGCCGAGTTGCGGGATGCGAGCGGCAGCACCGCGCCGCCCGCCGTCAAGCAGCTCTTCGGCGCCCGGCAGCCCGCGCCCGTCCCCGGCGCGACGGAGTGGGTCAACATGACGATGAACCGCGCGGTCAAGTGCAACGAGGACCACAGCCGGCTCAGCTTCTCCGCCGCCTGGAAGGCCTACCAGAAGCTGCTCAAGAGCAATCCGGTGACCGGCCGGGCCTCCTACTTCGGCGCCGGCTGCGCGGGCTGGCCGCTGCCGGCACAGACGACCCGGCTGCGCCACGGCGAGGGGTCGCTGGTCCTGGCCGGGCACCGTTACGAGTTCATGTCCGCCTACGAGTACGCCGCCCAGATGCAGGCCGAGATCGGCGGCAGGATCTACACCGTCGACGACGACGCGCACTCCTCAGCCCTGCGCGAATGCGCCGCCGACCTGGTCGCCTACTTCACCACCGGCCGCATCGACCGGGGCTGCCCCGGCGCCAAGGTGCCGACGCCGTGATCCGCCACGCCTACGTCGCGGCGGCCCGGACGCCGAGGATGACGAGCGCGGCCCCGGCCACCCTGCCGACCGCACGCTTGAAGCGGGCCTGGCGAACGAGGTGTGCCCCTCGGTGGATGAGGGCCGTCCAGGTCAGCAGCCACACCGCCATCAGCAGGGCGTGGGCGGTGGCCAGGGTGAGGATCTGCCCGCCGACGGGACGGCCGGAGAGGACGAACTGCGGGACCAAGGTCAGGTAGATGGAGGCGGCCTTCGGGTTGAGCACGTTCGCGAGCAGGGCCTGGGTGTAGACGGAGCCGGTCCGTTTCGGCTGGTCCGTGAGCGTGGGAGACGGAGGCAGGGTGGTGGAGCGCCAGGTCCACAGGCCCAGGCCGACGAGGTAGGCCGCGCCGAGGAGTTTGACGGCGGTGAAGGCCTGGCTGGAGTGCATGACGAGTGCCGACAGGCCGGCGGCGGCCAGGGTCGCGTGCGCGTACAGGCCGGTGACCGTACCCAGGAGGACCGGGAGAGCCTGGCGGCGGCCGCCGGCCGTGACGTGCTGGATCAGCAGGGTCAGGCTGGCGCCGGGAGTGGCGATGATGGGCAGGATCGCCAGCAGGAACGCGGCGACCCCGTACGGGTGGATCATGCCGGGAGCACGACGCGGTAGTGCGTGGTGAGGCGGCGGTCGCCGTCCAGGACGTGGAAGGCGAGGCCGGGCGGTTGCTCGCGGTCGGCGGGCTGGTCACCCTCCCACGGCAGGCGCAGGGTCCAGGTGACGGCCGGTCCGACGATCAGGGGGCGGCCGGCGAACGTGGAGGCGGCGGCGGTGTGCGCGTGGCCGGTGAGCACGGCCACGACCTGGGGGTGGGCGTGGAGCAGCGCGGCGAGGGCGTCGGGTTCCTGCAGCCGGCCGGAGTCGGGCAGCGGGTGGTGGAGCTCGACGGGCGGCTGGTGGAAGGCGATCAGGGCGGGCGTGTCCGGGGCGAGCCCGTCGAGGGTGGTGCGCATCCAGGCGAGGGTTCCGGGGTCCAGGCGGCCCTCGTCGTGGCCGGGGATGGTGGAGTCGCACATCAGGATGGCGGTGCCGGCGATGTGGTGGACCCGGTTGATGGGGCCGGCGCCGGGTGGCCGGCGCAGCAGTGCCTTGCGGTAGGCGGAGCGGATGTCGTGATTGCCGGGGCAGGTGAGCACGGGGAAGGGCGCGGCCAGGAGCTCGGCGGCCTGCTCGTACTCCGCCTCCTCGCCGTGGTCGGCGATGTCGCCGGTGACCAGCAGGGCGTCGACGGGGCGGGGCAGCGCCCGCAGGTGGTCCATGACCTGGGTGGCGCGCCGGGTCGCCCGGTCGGTGCCGTCGAGGTGCAGGTCACTGATCTGAGCCAGCAGCACTGTCATCGTGCGATCTCCTGCGGGGTGTCTAATGGATAAATCTGATTTAGCGTTAGGAACATAAGGTATGGAGGGGACGTAAGCAACCAGGAGGTTCGAATGGAGCGGTGGCCGGCCCTGGAACTGGCGAGCACGATCCGTCACGACGGCAACGGCGGTGTCGCGGACGACCTGGCGACGTTGCGGAGCGCGACCTCCTGGATCGGCCAGCAGGCCGAGTTGCTGGCCGGCCACGTCGACCTTGCCGGGCTCACGATGGACGAAGGGCTCAGGAGCGAGCTGGTCGAGTTGCGCCGGGCCGTGCGGGCCCTGTTCGCGCAGGCGGTCAGCCCGGCACCGCCGAGCAGGGCCGACGCCGGCCGGCTGATGCCCGCCGAGCAGGCGCTGGCGCGGCTCAACGCGGCGGCCGCCCGCGAGGCGATCGTCCCGCAGCTCGACTGGCCGGCCGGCGGGACGCCGCGGGCGGGGGTGCTGTCGGCCGAGCGTGACGCGAACGTCCGGCTGGTCGCGGCCCTGGCCCGGGCCGCCATCGACTTCCTGAGCGGGCCTCAGCGGGAGCGGTTGCGGGCCTGCAACGCGCCGCGTTGCGTGCGCTACTTCGTGCAGAGCCACGGGCGGCAGGAGTGGTGCAAGCCGTCATGCGGCAACCGCGCCCGGGCGGCACGCCACTACCAGCGTCACAGCGCCACGGCCGCGCACGACCTGTCCGGATCCTCGCAACCGCTGTGAGCCGATCAGCCGAGCGCCGAGCAGCAGCGGCTCGCGGGAGGCCGGACGGCCGGGCGGGTCCTTGGCCGGAGCGGCCGCCACGACCCCGGCAGCACGCTCCGGCTCATTCCCGCGCAGCGGGAGCCATGGAGATGTTCCAGAAGCCGGCGTAGCGGCCGCCGTGGCCGAGCAGTTCGTCGTGGCTGCCTTCCTCCACGATCCGCCCGCCGTCGAGGAAGATGACGCGGTCGGCGCGTTGGACGGTACGCATGCGATGGGCCACCATCACCACCGTCCGGCCGGCCATCAGGCGTTCGATGCCCTCGTGGACGGCCGCCTCGTTGACCGGGTCCAGCGCCGAGGTCACCTCGTCGAGCAGCACGATGGGGGCGTTCTTCAGCAGCGCCCGCGCGATAGAGACCCGCTGGCGCTCACCACCGGACAGCAGCGCGCCACCCTCGCCGACGTTCGCCGCCCATCCGCCGGGCAGGCGCTCGATCACCTCGTCCAGCCGTGCCGCGGCAGCCGCGGCCCGCACGTCGGCCTCGTCGGCGTGGGGACGGCCCAGGCGCACGTTCTCCTCGATGGTGCCGTCGAAGAGGTAGACGTCCTGGAAGACGATGGCGATCCGCGCCATCAACGCCTCGGTGCTGATCGCGCGCACGTCCACGCCTCCCACGCGCACCGCGCCGGCGTCCACGTCGTAGAAGCGCGCCAGCAGCTGCAGCAGCGTGCTCTTGCCCGCCCCGGACGGCCCGACGACCGCCAGCCGCTGTCCCTCGGGGACGGTGAACGACACCTCGTCGAACACCGTGCGCTCGCCGTGCCGGAAGGTGACGGCATCGAACTCCAGGCCGTGGTGCGCCGGCTGCATCGGCTCGCGAGGTTCCCGCAGCGGCTCGGTGCGCAGCACCGTCTCGAGTCTGGCCAGCTCCGCACACGCGCCGCGAAGCTTGCCGCCGATGTCCGACAGCGACAGCAGCGGGTCGGCGCAGCGGGCGGCCAGCACCAGGATCGCCAGGATCTCCGCCGCGCTGATGTCCCCGCCGAGCGCGAGGTGGGCGCCCAGGACCAGGAGCCCGGTGAAGATCGCCTGCACGGTGAGCGTCAGCCCCACGGCGCCGGGCAGCGTCGCCAGCACGGTACGGCGGGAGGCGCGCTGGACATCCAGCAGCGAGTCGTCGAGCAGCTGGAAGCGTTCGCCGGTCCGCCCGCCGGCCCGCAGCACCGGCTGGGCCTGGAGGAATTCGATGACGCGCCCGCCGGCCTCCTGGTCGCGTTCGTGACGCTCGGCGTCGGCGGCGGCCGTCGCGCGTGCCGTCCAGGCCTGGATCGCCGCCACGACGGGTGCGGCGAGCAACGCGGCCAGCCCCATCCGCCAGTTGAAGGCGGTCATCACGGCCACGATGGTCAGCGGCGTGACCAGGGCGGAGATGAACGGTGCCAGCAGATGCGCGGCCACGCCCATGGCTTGCAGGAGGCCGCGGCCGGCCAGGACGGACACCTCGCCGATGCGACCGGCGTCGTACCAGCCGAGGGGGAGGCGGGCCAGGTGCTCGCCGAGCCGGTGATACATGCCGCGCAACATGGTGGTCCCGACCCGCATGCCGGACAAGTCGCTGATGTAGCGCAGCACGGCGTAGAGGGCGACCGCGGCCCCGAACGCGACCAGCCAGGGCACGGCGTCCGCGGGCGTGCTGCCGAGCAGCGCCCGCAGCACCGGGACCAGCAGCGCGTAGGACAAACCTTCGACCACCGCGGTGATCGTCATCAGGATCACGGTGCGGCGCATCGCCCGGGCGTACTCGTCTCCGAGCACGCGCAGCAACATTCGGATCATCGGGGCTCGTCTCCTCGCAGTACGCCACCGTGGGTCTCGGTCTCGGCGGATCGATGGGATCGCCAGAACTCGGCGAACCTTCCGCCCCGTGTCAGCAGGTCGGCGGGCCTGCCGCGTTCGACGATCGCTCCGTCCTCCAGCACCACGACGGTGTCGGCGTCGGCGACCGTCTCCAGCCGGTGGGCGATGACGACGATCGTGCGGTCGCCGCTCAGCGTCGCCAGGGCCCGGCGGACCGCCTGTTCGGTCTGCGGGTCGGCGAAGGAGGTCGCCTCGTCCAGCACCAGAACGGGCGCGTCGGCCAGCAGCGCGCGGGCGATCGAGATCCGCTGCGCCTCGCCTCCGGACAGCTTGGCCTCCTCACCGAGCACTGTGTCGTATCCGCGTGGCAGCTGGAGGATGCGGTCGTGGATCCCGGCCAGCCGGGCAGCGCGGACCACGTCGTCGCGGCCGGCCCGCGGCACGGCCAGCGCGATGTTGTCGGCGACCGAGACGCGCAGCAGACGGACGTCCTGGAAGACGAAGGACACCTGCCGATACAGCTCCCGGCTGCCGATCTCGCGCAGATCGACGCCGCCGAGAAGGACCGAGCCGTGGGTGGGGTCGAAGAACCGCGGCAGCAGCTGGACCAGCGTGGACTTGCCGCTTCCCGACGGCCCGACGATCGCGGTGACCGTCCCCGGCTCCAGCACCAGGTCGATGCCGCGCAGCACCTCGTGCTCGGCCCCGTGATCGACCTCGTAGGCGAAGCGGACGTCACGCAGTTCCACCCGGTGCCCCTGCGGCGGACGCGGGCGGGCGGGCTCGGGCAGTGGCCGGACCGCGAGCACGTCCTTGATCCGGCCGACCGCGCGTCCGGCGCTCTGCAGATCGTCGAAGCCGTGGCCGAGCGCCGCCACCGGAGCGGTCAGTCCCAGCCCGAGCAGCAGGAACGGCAGCAGATCCGCCGGGGCCAGGCCACCGGACGTGATCAGCGCCGCGCCACCGACCAGCACGGTGAGCAGCACGAACGGCGGCGACAGCGCCAGCTGCATCCCGGCGGCGATCACGGACATGCCGCGCACCCAGCGGGAGAAGATGCTGACGAAGTCGTCGGCGGCCGTCAGGAACGAGCGGTGGGCGCGCTCGCCTCCGCCGAACGCCTTGACCACCGAGATGCCTTGCACGAACTCGACGACCGAGCTGGAGATCCGTCCCATGGCCGCGTCGTAGTCCTGCTGCTCGCGCGTCCTGGCGGGCAGCATCAGCAGCGGGACCAGCGCCATCGCCAGCACCACAGGAATCAACGTGATCAGCGTGAGCCGCCAGTCGACGGTGAACAAGTAGATCAGCGACGCCAGCGGCACCACGAACGCGGCGACGAGCTCGCCGGGCGCGTGGGCGATGAACGGGTGCACGGCGCTCACGTCCTCGCCCACCACCTTGGCCAGCTCGCCGGTGCGGCGCCGGGAGAACCAGCCGATCGGGACGCGCCCCAGCGACGCGGCCAGCTGCCGGCGGAACGTCAGTTGCACCCGGCTGTCGAGAACATGCCCGATGCCCGACGACGCGGCGGTGAACAGCAGCCGGACGAGCAGGCCGGCCGCACCCGCGATCACCGTGGTCCGGACGTGCGCGTGGTCGATCGGGCCGGGCGACAGCAGGGTACGGCCCAGCTCGACGACCGCCAGCAGCGGGGCCAGACCCGCGAGCGCCCCGACGACCTGCAGGATCACCACGGCCGCGAAACTCCGCACATGAGGGCGCAGCAGCCGTGTCATGCTCTGTCCCGCCGCGGAATCGGCATCCGGTTGCTCGATCGTCTGAGCGAGGTCGGTGGTGGTGGTCATCGTTCTCCGGTCTTCGTCGATCTCGTCACGACCCGGCCCGTGGCCGGACCGATGGCAGGTGAGGGGGCGGTGGATGAAGGGGCAGGATGGGAGCGGGCCGGCGTGGGCTTCCAGGCTCCGGTCCGCATCTCCAGGCGGCGGCCTCGCGGCAGGGTGACGGCCATGATGGTGCTGGGGATGTCCAGCTCGATGCGGTGCCACCGTCCGCGCGGGACGATGGCGGCGGTTCCGGCCGTCAGCCTGATCTCCTCCTCCTGCTGCCCCGGCCGCTCGGGGCGGAGGTAGAGGCGGATCTTCCCGATGAGGCAGGAGATGATCTCCTCGGCCTCGGGGTGGACCTCCCAGTGGTCGGCGTGGACGTCGGCGCCGGTCTTCGCGTGGAAGGCCGTCAGCTGCCAGCCGTCCTGGCCGGAGTCCGTGAATCTTCTCCCGGCGTGGATCTCGCCGCCTTGGCGCAGGTGGATGGAGGACTCGAAGAGATCGATCGGGGTGACGGTCATGCCGCGTCGGCGTTCCTGCGATGAGTTTCAGCCGTCGGGTCGGGATCGCCCGCGACCCGTGGAAGGTGCCGGGCCGCACTCGCCCCTGGCGTCTGTCGTGCGCATGCTGGACATCGTGGCGTCCAGCTCTCCGTGGTCCCGTCGGGAATGGTCATGAGCCCAACTGTCGCCGCCGGTGCGCGCCGGTGGATTGGACAAATGTTCCCCTCGCTCGGCTCCCCTAGCATGGGAGCATGCGGTCCACTGTGCGCGAACGTGACGATGCCCTCGTGTGGGACGCCGCATCGTCAGTGCGGCGCAGCAGGGTGACGGGTGTCACCATGGCCGGCTTCCGTGACCGGGGCACGGCTCCGGAGGGTCATCGGCTGATTCCGCACCCGGCCGTGACGCTGGCTCTGGACGTGGGGGCCGGCCCGCCCGTCGTCGAGGACGTCGCCGGGCGGCGGCACCGGGGAAGTCTTGTCGCCGGGCTCGGGCTCGGCGGCGCGGTGTGGGTGCGAGGCCAGGACATCGCTTGTGTTCAGGTGCGCCTGTCACCCGTGGTCGCCCGCGCGATTCTGGGCGTCGGCCCGGCCGAGCTGGACGGCTGCGTGGTGACGCTGGACGACCTGTGGGGCAGGCAGGCGTCACGGATCAGCGAGCGACTGGGCGAGGTCTCCTCCTGGCAGGATCGCTTCGCGTTGATCGAGGCGTTGCTCGCCCGTCGGCGTGAGGCGGGGTCGCCGGTCGAGCCTGAGGTGGCCTGGGCCTGGCACCGGATCGTGGCCGGCCGCGGCCTGGTCCGGGTGGAGCTGCTGGCGGCCGAGCTCGGCTGGAGCCGCAAGCGCCTGTGGCGGCGATTCCATGCGCAGATCGGCCTGCCGCCCAAGCGCGCCGCGAAGCTGGTCCGCTTCGACCATGCCGTCCACCGCCTGGCCGCGGGGCACGACGCGGCCGGGGTCGCGGCGGACGGCGGCTACGCCGACCAGTCCCACCTGCATCGGGACGTCATGGAGTTCGCCGGGGTGACCCCCGCGGCCGTGGCCCACGAGCCATTTCTGGCGGTTGACGACGTCGCCTGGCCCAGCCACGGAACACCCGGCCAGCCCGGCGCTGCCGATCGAGCGCACGTGGCGTGACCGCCCTGGACTTCGTTCTTGCCCTCGTTCCCCGAGTGATCAGCGACAATAGGATCATGACGCGTGGCACTGTGAAGTTCTTCAAGGCCGAGAAGGGGTGGGGAGCGATTTCCTCTCCTGCGCTCCCGGCCGATCGCGATGCGTTCGTGCACTTCGGCGATATCGTCGGGAGCGGATATCGGGTTCTGGAGGCAGGCGAGGAGGTCGAGTTCGACCTCGTCGAACGCTCGCAGGACAGCTTCGACTACGTGGCCGAGAACGTCCGCAGACTGTGACGCACCAGGCCAGCGCTCGCCGACCAGGCGGACGCGGTACAGACATCCGCCGACACGGGCAATCCGATGATCCTGGGCGTGCTGGACACCGCCAACGCCCCGACGACGCTCTCCAGCACCGCGTCGTCCGCCCTGAACGTCGCCACGACCGCCCCTAGCGCATGGGCGGTGACGGGCCCGGATCCCTGCCCGGCCCGCCGGACCGCGGCGCGCCCGGTCCGTACGGGCGTGAAGCCGCTCTGAAGCGGCCCCGAAGCCGGGCCGTGTTCGACTGCCGGTCAGCGGACACCTCGGATGGAAGACACCATGCGCTCAACGCGTTCCCCGCGACGACCTGCCCTGCCCCGATCGCGCCTGCGCGGACCGTGCCTGACACTGGCCGCGCTCACCGCGCTGGCCGCCGGATCGCCGGCGACAAGCGCTCAACCGTCACTGGGGTGGGTGGGCACTCGCGGAGCGCGCGTCGTAGGCGCGCTGCCGGGCGCCGATGTCGTCGGCGTGTTCGACCGCCCAGGTGTAGAGGTACGAGAACGGCTCGCGCAGCGACTCGCCGAGTGGCGTCCGCGAGTACTCCACCCCCACGGGCGAGGTCGGCAGATCGCTCCGGCCTGAAGGCGTGGGCGTCGGCGCCGCCGCCACCGGTCAACAGCCGCCCGGCAGTGACGAGGCCGGGCGGAGGTGATGCTCCGCCCGGCCTGTGTCATCGGGCGAGCGGCGTCAATGCGATCTTGTCCACGTCGGGGGCGTACCTGGAGCGGAGCAGGATGTCGGGGAAGGTGTCGGAGATGTAGGTGCCGCCGTCGAAGTTCGGCAGCTCTTGGGAGCCGAAGGTGACGGTGTTGGCTCCCTTCCTGAGCTGGATCGGGATGGTCTGCTCCCAGAAGTTGCCGGCGTGGAAGGTGTGCGGGAACCAGGCCCGCTGGGGGTGGGCGCCGTTGACGGAGATCTCGGCGTGGCGGGCCAGCGGGTCCGGGTTGTAGTGGGAGGCGGGGGACTGCTCGGGGTTGGAGTAGCGGACGGTCATGGCGTAGGTGCCCGGCCTGGGGGCGGTGACGTCGAAGGTGAGGGTGTTGGCGTTGCCCGGCGCGCCGCCGATGTCGGTGACCGCCTTGCCGCCGCCGGCCAGCGGGTGCGTGGTGACCTTGGCGGTGCCGGCGAGGCGGGCGGACTCGGCCTCGTACCACGTCGGCTTGAGCGTGCCGTCGGTGTCGGCGACGCGGAGGCGGTCCAGGCGGAGCGTGCCGGACTGGCCGGTGAGGGTGATCTTGTTGATGCCGCCGGACAGGAACGCCTTCACCTTGGTGCCGGCGTTGACGCCGGTGAGGCGGTGGCCGTTGACGTCGAGCCGGGCCCGGCCGCCGCCGAGGGTGTCGAGGCTGAGGGTGGATTCGCCGTCGCCGGGGGAGTAGACCCAGAAGGTCGCGCTCTGGTCCTTCCCGATGGCGGTGTGCCCCGGGCCGGAGACCTTCTTGCGGGTGTAGTCGGTGCGGGCGCCGTCGAGGGTGGCGTACTCGGCCTCGTAGATCGTCTCGGCCGCCGCCGGGTTGGCGAGGGAGAGGTCGATCTTGTCGATGATGGCGTCGCCCTTGGTGGCGCGGGTGCCGTCGAGGCTGCGCGCGGCCAGGGTGAGCACGTGGTCGCCCTTGGTCAGCGTGACCTTCGTGTCGGCGTGGTCCCAGACCACCCACTTGTAGCCCAGGGGCAGGTGCAGCTCCTGCTCGGCGCCGCCGTCCACGCGGAGGAAGACGTTGGTGGGACCCTGTTCGCGGACGGCGTCGGAGGTGTTGAGGGAGTTGGCGAAGACCGACAGGTCGTAGGCGCCGTCCCGCGGCACGGAGACCTTGAAGTCGAGTGCCAGGGTCGAGCCGGTGCGCAGGCCGCCGACGTTGTAGCCGCCCGAGGTGTAGAACTTGGCGACGTCCGAGGGTGAGCCCTCGGGGCCGTTGCGGTGGTAGGGCGCGCCGGTGTGGCTCGCGTCCTCGGCCTCGTACGTGGCCCGCCACAGCTTGGTCGCCTGGGCGGGGGAGGTCGCGTCCTCACCCGGCGTGAGGATGATCTGGTATGCCGAAGCCTCCTTGAGGCGGGGCAGGGCGTCGCCGAAGGCGAAGGCCACGGAGCCGTCCCGCACCGGCCGGTCCAGCTCGGCGAGGACCTCGGGCTGGGCGGAGTCGCCGAGCTGCCCGGTCCACGGGATCTCCTGGACCAGTGCGTGCACGGTGGTGCCGAACAGCTCGGTGTCGATGTTGTCGAACCGGACGCCGGCCTTGCCCGCCGCGCCGCCGAACAGGGCGCGGGCCTGCGCCTTGGCCCTGTCGAGGGTGGCGACGCCCTGGAGGGTGTAGCTGACGTCCGGGCGCGGCGGGGTGACCTTGACCGTGCTGCCGCTCAGCCGGCTGTAGGCGTTGAGCAGCCACCACTGGCCGTTGCCGCGGCTCGCCTGCACGGCGGAGTCGGACAGGTTGCCGTCGATGTTCCAGTACGCGATGTCGGCGTCCACCTTCGACTCCTCGATGGCCGAGATCCACTGGATCATCTGGCCGGGCACTGAGGTGTGGTAGTTGTAGGCGTACTCGTTGAGGTTGATCGGCAGCCGCCGGTCGCCGAGGACGGCGCGCTCCCAGCCGCGGTACTTGGCCACGTTCGTACGGATGCGCGCAGGGTCGCCGAGCTCGTGCCAGGTGACGACGTCGGGGACGGTCCTGCTCGTGGCCGTGTGCCGCAGGAAGCCCTCCACCTGCGCGTACAGCACGCTCGTGTTGGGGCCCGCGATGCGGGCGTCCGGCATCTTGCCCTTGATGAGCGCGTAGATCTCGTCCCAGGCCTTGAAGTAGTGCTGCGGGTCGCTGAGCCAGCTGATCCGGTTGTAGCTCCACTGGCCGGTGCCGAACATGTTGCCTTCGGGTTCGTTGAACGGAACGAAGACGATGTTGTCCTGATATTTCGGGTCGAGCTTGAGGACCTGGTCGACCTGCTTGGCGATCTTGGCCTTGAAGTCGTCCAGCCGGGCCTCGGGGGTGTCGCCGGGCCACTGGTAGGGGAAGCCGCGGTAGATGTCGGTCATGTAGATGTACACGTCGCCGTCCGTGGCGTCGGCCAGCGGCTTGACCACCTCCAGGGCGTCGGCGCCCGGGTGCTGGGGGCCGTCCTGCGCCTTGGTGGAGACGGTACGCAGGTTGATGCCTTCGAGGAGGTTGCGGTTCGGGACGCCTTCGCCGTAGACGCCGTACAGGGTGCCGGACGCGCCGCCGTGGAAGGGGCCGGTCTCGGTGCCGAGGTCGATGGAGAGGTCGTTGCCGACCACCTTGATCGTGGCCTGGACGGCGGTGCCGTGCGCGGTGCCCTTGACGGTGAACTGCCCGGGCTGGGCGTACCGGCCGGGATCGACGGCGTCCCAGGTGATGGGGACGCGGCGGCGGATGCCGTCGGAGAACTGCGCCTGGGCGGTCTCCGGCAGGTCCGGCGCGATCTCGGGGTACGTCGTGACCTCGAAGGTGGTCTGCTCGACCGTGGTGATCGTGGCCAGGTGGTCGCCGGCCAGGCCCGCGACCTGCTCGGCGGTCATGGCGGCGTCGTACACGCGGAAGTCGTCCAGGTCGCCGGCCAGGAACGGGTGCCCGCCCCAGAACGGCTTGCCCAGGAAGCCGGAGGTGGTGTTGCCGTCGGCGTGCATGACCGCGGCCAGGTCGAGCTGGGCGGTGGTGCTGCCGATGGCGGCGCCGTTGGCGTAGTAGGTGATGGTCTTGCCGTCGATCGTGGTGACGAGGTTGACCCACCGGCCGGTCGGCAGCTTCTGGGCGCCGGGCACGCCCACCTCGGAGTTGCCGTTGACCGGCTTGATGGAGGAGCGGGTGGTGGCCTCGCCAGCGTAGGACGGGGTGACGAAGGTGGCGGTGCCGGCGTCCTTGCCGAGGTTGTAGACCCATTGGAAGTCGGGCCCGCCCGACCAGTTGAGCCAGGTCGAGATCGTCATGGCGTGGCGGTCGCGGAACAGGCCGTTGGGGATGGACACGTAGGGGGCGGTGGCGGAGCCGGTCGGGCCGCCGGGCAGGGACAGCGCCTGGGTGCCGTCCGCGCCGGTGGCCGTGCGGGTGGAGGCGGGGTTGACCAGGGTGCCGTCGAGTCCGGAGGGGGAGCGGTCGGTGACGGTGCCGCCGGACAGGTCGCCTTCGAAGTCGTAGTGCAGGACGAGGTTCGGGACGGCCGCGGCGCCTGCCGGTAAGGCGGCTGCCGGGACGGCGGTCAGTGCGAGGGCGGAGGCGAGGGCGGCGTGCCGCAGGCGTACGCGGGCCCGCCGGGACCAGGGTTGAGACATGCGCGTTCCCGTTCAGGGAGGGGGACGAATCTGGGTCGAATCGATTCGACTGGACGATAAGCGTCCCGTCGGGTGGCGGTCAAGAGCCGGAAACCTCCGCGACACGCCCCCGAGAGGGTCGTCAGGTGCGGGGGCGGGCGGGGCCGGTCGTGCTGCGGAGCGAGACGGGCGGCGCGAGCAGGAGATGGCGGTGCGGGGTGGCGGGGTCGGCGATGCGCTGGATCAGCAGCTCCACGGCGCGCGCCCCCATCTCGTCGGCCGGGACGTCGGCGGCGGTGAGCGGCGGATGCACGCTCTCGGCCCAGTGCTGGGCCGCCACGCCGGCGATGGAGAAGTCACCGGGCACGCTCAGCCCCGCCTCGGCCAGCCCCCGGTACAGGCCGGCGACGGCGGCCTCGTTGATGGTGGCGACGGCGGTCAGCTCCGGGTGCTCGGCGAGCAGTTGCTGGAGGCAGGTCTGCCCGGCCTGGGCGTCGTCGGCGCAGCAGACCCGCACGCCCCGCAGGCCGCGCTCGGCCACGGCGCGGTCGAAGCCGGCCTGCGCGCGGTGGCCGGGGCCGTACCCGGCCGCGACCAGTTCGGCGTTGCGGTTGACCAGCGCCAGGTGCCGGTGACCGAGGTCGGCCAGGTGGTGCACGCACTTGGCGATGAGCGTCTCGTAGTCGACGTCCACCCAGGACATCTCCTCCGGGCGGCGGGTGCGGCCGATGCCCACGAACGGCACGCCGCTGTGCAGCAGCCGGGCGACCCGGTCGTCCTCCAGCCGGATCTCCATCAGGATGACGCCGTCCACGCGCCGGCCGCTGACCACCCGTTCGAAGGAGCGGTCGTGCTCCCCGCCCGAAGGCGACAGCAGGACGTCCAGGTCGGCGCGGGCGGCGGCGTCGACCACGCTGGCCACGAAACCGAGCTGCATGTCGGTCAGGCGCTGGCTGGCCGGTGGTATGACCAGGCCGATCGTGCGGGTGCGGCCCTCCTTCAGCGCCCTGGCCGAGGCGTTGGGCCGGTAGTCCAGCTCGTCGATGACCGCCTGGATGCGGCGTTTGGTCTCCTCCGACACCGGGCGCTTGCCGGTGAGCGCGTAGGAGACCGTGCTGCGCGACACGCCCGCCCGCTTGGCGATCTCTCCGATGTTCACCGTGCTCCTCGTCCGAACCTGCCGGTCGCGGACCATCGTATGTCGAATCGGTTCTGGCCGTGGTACGCAGGCCCGTCCCGGGCCGGCGACCTGCCTTCTCGCGCGCGTTCGGCGCAACATCTCCGCATCCTTGCGCTCCTGCTCATTGACGCGGGCGGGGGAGCGGGCCTATGTTCGGGCGAACCGATTCGACGAACCGATTCGACTTCGTTTCGAAACAGCCGCGTAACGCCTGTCAGCGGAGGTCAGCTCAATGAGATCAGCGGCAAGGAGCCGGCGTGCGGCCGGCGCGAGTCTGGCGGCTGTGGCCGCAGTGGGCGGGCTGGTCGCCTGCTCGTCGACGTCCGGTGGCAGTGACGCCGGCACCGCGAGCGCCGGGCAGGCCGCGGGCGGCGGAACCTACACGATCTGGGACCCGTACCCGCAGTACGACAAGAGCTCGGAGTGGGTCAAGCTGCTGGACAAGTGCGGCACCGACGCCGGGGTCAAGGTCGAGCGAACCGGCTACGACACCAGCGACCTGACCAACAAGGCGCTGCTGGCCGCGCAGCAGGGCAACTCGCCGGACGTGCTGATCGTGGACAACCCGGTGGTCTCGACGCTGGCCGAGGCCGGGGTGCTGACCACGACCGAGGAGAACAAGCTCGACGCGTCGGCGATCGCGCCGAACCTGCTGGCCGCCGGGCAGGCGGGCGGCAAGACCTACGGCATCCCGATCGGCGCCAACACCCTCGCCCTGTACTACAACAAG
>NZ_JBFALF010000023.1:0-197572 GCF_040656115.1 Nonomuraea sp. NPDC050202
CGGCGGGGCCGCACCACACCCACGTGACAGATGTCGCCGAGTTGACGGCGGCGTACCTGGTTCTCGCGCCGGAGCGCCAGCAGCTCAGCGTCTTTATGCAGATCAGCGCGGACCAGCACTGTCAGTAGGCCGGACAAGGCCCTCACCAACCGGTAGACCAGCGATGAGAACACCCTTGCGATGGTCGCAGCCGAGGCGCCGATCGACGATCCTGCGGATGTCCTCCGGCATCGGCACCGTGCCAGGGTCAGTCAGACCTGGCTGACCGCGCCCACAGTGACCAGCACGATCGTGGCCGCCAGCCATGCCCGGCCCCAGCGCTGGGTCAGCATCCCGGTGGTCACGTTGACAGCCGCGGCCATCACAACCGTTAGGGCGGCGGCGACACTCCGCTTCACCATCATCCCTCCCCGTCCCTGGACGGAAACGTGGCCGCCATGGGTGACGTGCCCCACGTTCTTCACCACCAGGTCACTTCCGGTTCCGGTGGACGATCTCCTTGTCGCCCTTGCCCGGATACGCCATGATGAGCAGCCGCTGCCCACTCTGCGCCTCGCCCTCCCAGGGGAACCAGGCGTAGTGCACGCGGATGCGGTAGTGCCCTTCGCGCTCGTTGAGGGCGAGGTTGGGCAGCTCGGTGCCGCTGAGGCTGTCGTAGAGCACGATCTCGCCGCCCGGGCTGTAGTAGCCGACCTCGACCACCTTGTCCCAGCCCTTGGTCTCGACGGGCGGCCGGCGGGTATAGGTCTCCAGGGTGACGCAGAGGTCGAAGTCGGGGTGGGTCATGACGGCCAGGACGCCGCGCGCGGAGGAGACCAGCCCGTTGCCGGCGTCCATGTCCGGCTCGGTCTCCTCCTCTCCTTCCCCCTCGTACGTCTGCAGCACCCCGTAGTCGGTCCACTGCGGCTCCTTCATCCGGATCGCCCGGGCCGGCTTGATGCGCGGGCGGTGGCGCGGCGTGGCGTCGCACATGGCTTGGGAGTCGGCCTGCATCGCCGCGATCTCCTGGTCCTGCTTGGCCTTCGCGGCCTGGACGATGGTGGTGGCGCTGGGACAGATGCCGGCCAGAGGATGGGTGAGGGATGCGCGGTCGATCTTCAGCCGGGCCAGCTCCCGTGGGTCGTTGCGGGTGTGGACGCCGCACAGGTGGCGCCCGTAGGCGAGCACGACCTGGTCGGGCGTGGTGTCGGGGAACGCGTGCAGGCCCTGTGCGCCGTAGTCGCCGCGCAGGGAGCACACGAACTTCTGCTCGGCCGTCAGCTCGCGCGGCTCCGCCTCGCCCGTGTCGATCTCCCACCACTTGGGCATCTCGCAGTCCGTGACGGGGCCGCGGGCCATGTCCGCTGCGGGCAGCAGGCACAGGGCCACGGCCGAGGCGAGCCCCGCCAGGAGGACGTGGTGGCGGACGCGGTGGGCGGGCGGGGCGGCGTACAGGAGGAGCAGGATGAGGCCGGAGGCGGTGAGCGCGAGGGCGTACCAGAGCGGGGAGATGCCGGGGGAGAGGAGTTGGGCGCTCTCGTAGGGGACGGTGGCGCCCTGCTCGACGTAGAGGCTTTCCGGGTAGAGCCACAGCTCCCCGAAGAAGGTGGAGTGCTCCGAAGTGAGCGCGCTCACGGCGCCGGCCCCGCCCAGCAGGAACAGGCTCAGCGTCGTAGCGCGCAGTAACGTGCGCGTCCGCCGCCGCACGGCGAGAAGGATCAGCACCGCCGGCGCGCCGACGCCGACGAGGAGGTCGAGCCCGAACCAGTACGCGGTGGCCTCCGATCCGGTGTACTCGCGTACCGCGTCGCTCAGTGCGTTCTTCGGTCCGAGCCAGAACGGCACCCCCTGCGCGAGGTTGACGGCCGCGGGGACCAGCGGGAGCACGATCGCCACGGCCGGCAGTGGCCACCACCTGGCGCGCGCCCGCACGGGCTCCGTCCGGGGCGCGAGAGGCTGGAGCGTGCCCAGGTCGTGCGCGGACCGCGCCCACCAGACCAGAGAGAAGACCGAAACCGCGCCCAGGAGCGAGGGCATCAGCAGCTTCCACGGCACCGCGTCCGAGCCGCCGAACGCCATGATCGAGACCGAGCCGGACGAGAGGAACGACAACAGGACCGCGATCACGCCGGCCCGTACCGTCGCGCCGCACCAGCGCGGATCCCGCGCCTGCGCCACCAGCAGCGACACCGGCCACACCGACCACAGGACGTCCAGCGCCCAGGTCCAGCTCTGCCCGGCGAAGAGGTAGTTGCCCGTCTGGTACGCGATGGTGGTGACCACGTTGTGCACCACGCTGAGCGTGCCGGTCACGAGCATGAGCACCCGCAGCCATCGGCGGGTGGTCGCCCGCAGCACGCGGAAGAACAGCCATATCACCGCGAGCTCGATCACATCGGCGACCAGCGACAGCCACCAGAGGTAGGGGATCGGCAGTTCCCAGGTCAGGACGTACACGACCATGGCGTAGAGAGCGACCCGCAGCAGTCGCGCCTCCCGGCCGTGCCGCGCCGGTTCCCCGCGCAGCCGCCCGCGCAACACCTCCCGATACGCCCACGCCTGCACCGCCGCGATCGGCACCAGCAGGGCGGGCAGCCACGGCCACGCCCCGATCTCGTCCGCCATGTATCCGTCCGGGTCCGCCACGACCCTCCACAGAGGGACGAGGTCTGCGGTGACCAGTCCGACGATGGCAAGGACGATCACGGCGGCCAGGTAGAGAGCCGCGAAGCCGGCGGCGAGCCGGCCGAAACGATGGCGGCGCATGAGGCACTCCGGGATGGGGGTGAGGAGGAAAGCGCCCAACCTTACTGATCCCCGGTCAAGTGGATCAAGCGCCGGCTCTCCTGGGCGGCTCTTGGCCTGTAGCTCGGGCGCGTGCGCCCGGCTGCCGGCGCTCTGGGCCTGCGACGCGCTCGGCGGGAACGCCTGATGGCCGCCGCGCCGCCGCCGGAAAGCACGAGCGTCCACTACGTCGAGATCCCGATCGACGACCGGCCCCTGGTCGCTCAGCGTCACTAACGCCGGATCCCGTACCGAATCTCTGCGGGCCTACTCGTGGCGGGATCCAGGTCGCGAGCGGCCGGAGCGCTCATGCTCGGCATGGCAGAGCCTGAGGTGTGCGGTCCCGGGCCGGCCTCAGGTTCCAGCCAAGGGGTGTGAGCGCTGCCGGAACGGGCCGCCCGTGGGGAGCAGCGAGCCGGGGCCCACGGCCCAGGACGCCCGCAACACGCCGCCCCTGCAGTTGATGTGCGCCGAGTTGCGCCGGACAATCCTGGATGTTTAGTATCCAGGTTATGCGGATGAGTGAGGGAGTGGAATGGGCCCTGCACTGCTGCCTGAACCTGACCTGGGTGGAGTCCGGGGAGGCGATGACAGCGGTCCAGCTGGCGGCGTTCTACGAGCTGCCGGCGGCGTACCTGAACAAGCAGCTTCAGGCGCTGTCGCGGGCGCAGATCCTCACTTCGACGCCCGGCCCCCGGGGCGGGTTCCGGCTGGCGCGCCCGCCGGAGCAGATCACGCTGCTCGACGTGGTGACGGCGATAGAGGGCCCGGGGGAGGTGTTCCGCTGCGAACAGGTGCTGCGCAAGGGTCCCGCCGGGCGGGAGGACGTCGACTACCGCAAGGCCTGCCTCATCTCGCAGTCGATGCGGCAGGCCGAGCTGGCCTGGCGCAGAGAGCTGGCCGGGCAGACCCTGGCAGACATCAAGGGACGGGTGGAGCGCCAGGCGCCCGGGACTCCCCACGCCACGCGCACCTGGTTCGCCAGGCGGCGCTGACCAAGTCCTAGGGCAGGCAGCTC
Source organism: Nonomuraea sp. NPDC050202 (assembly GCF_040656115.1). Lineage (NCBI taxonomy): Bacteria > Bacillati > Actinomycetota > Actinomycetes > Streptosporangiales > Streptosporangiaceae > Nonomuraea > Nonomuraea sp. NPDC050202. The sequence continues at coordinate 3,782 of NZ_JBFALF010000023.1, forward strand.
ACCCGTCCGCCATAATTCTGGATATCTAGTATCTAAGATAGTGAGAATGGAGAAGGTTCATGCGTATGAGCATTCGCAAGCCCGCCGCCGAAGGGATGAAGGCGATGTTGGCCCTGGAGGCGTACATCGGCGGCAGCCCGGTCCCGGAAACCACCCTCCACCTGCTGAAGCTGCGGGTCAGCCAGATCAACGGCTGCGGGTTCTGCGTCGATATGCACGCTCGTGAGGCCCGGCAGTCCGGCGTGTCCGACCAGCGCCTGTTCGGCGTCGCCGCATGGCGCGACACCCCGTTCTTCTCGGATGAGGAGCGAGCGGCCCTGGCGCTGGCCGAGGCGGCCACGCGTCTGGCCGACAACCCCGACGGCGTGCCCGACGCGGTCTGGGACGAGGTCGCCGACCACTACGACGAGGAGCAGCTGGCCGGGCTCGTCATGGCCATCGCCGCGATCAACGCGTGGAACCGGATCAACGTCACCCTGCGCAACGAGCCCGCCGCCTGATCGGCGGCTCCGCGATCCAGCCGGCTCAGGTGCCTCAGCGCCAGGTGCCTGGCCGGCCTCACGCCGTCGGCCTCTGTCCTCGGCCCGGCAGAAACAGGATCACGCGAAGATCGATTCATGCACCACCTCCGCGGACGTGACCCGCGCGCAGGTGACGTCCCGCGCCGGTTGTGTGCCCTCCTCGCATGGTGTCCGTTAGAGGAATCTCAACGAGACACCTCGCCACCGGACGGTGGCGAGGCGACCCGCGGGAACGTCGTCACTCCCACGACATGGGCGAACACGACTCCGGCCAGGTCATGGGGACCGGTCCCGGACAGACGCCGCTACCATGCCGATATGCTGCGTTTCGATCTTGATCGGCGGCTCAGGAGCGGGTTGACTCACCGAAAGACCGGGCTGGTGCTCGTCCTTGCCGGGGTCCTGCTCAGCGCCGGGTGTTCGAGCGGGCAAGCCGGTTCGCGGGGACCGTCTCCCCATCCGGCGCACTCCTCCGCCCCCGCCTCACCTTCTTCTTTTGCCTCCGCCTCGGCTCCCGCGCAGCTGCGCAAGTATCCCCGGGAGCAGTTGGCGTCCAAGCCGTGCCTGGCTCTCGACGAGCGCGACCTCGCGGCCCTTGGAATCAGCGGCCGGGGGAAACAGGAGCCCCGCAAGCATGGGGTGTCATGCACGTGGAAACTGGCGGGGCAGAACGTCAGCCTCGCACTGGATCTACCACTGTCCTATGCGAAGACGATGACCAAGAACGGGCGCGTCTCGCAGGTGCCGGTGGGACAGCACCAGGCTGTGCAGGCCGAGTTTCAGCGGATCTGCTTCATCTTCGTCGCGGTGGACGATGTCGATCAGTTGATCGGCACGACGACCATTCCGGACCGCGGGGTGTCACAGGACGGTACGTGTCCCGCGGGAGCGTCGGTCGCCGCTGCTGCCCTGACCCATATCCGTTGAAATCAGGAGGACACGATTGACTTCCTCCCTCTCATGAACGACCCCGCTGGGGATCCCCCATTGCGACCAGTGTGGTCATTATTGAGCTACCGGAACGACACTGATGGTGAGATCTTGGCGCTCGGGCGGGGGAGTCGGAGATGCTGGAGAAGCGGCATGGGCGACAGGCGCCCGAGTTGACCACCCAAGTGGTTGCAGAGCCTTTCCCCAATGGGCAGCCTGGCGGTGTGGCTGCGGGATGCGCTGGGCGAAGTGTTCTCGGACGAGTTGCTCGCCGAAGCGTTTCCCGCAGATGGTCGCCTGGCCATCTCGCCAGGTGCGTTGGCGAAGGAGAGGATCTTCGAGGCGGTGATGGAGGTGGCCGCTACTCGCGGACTGCTGGGCTCGCGCGGGCGGCAGCCCAATTTTCGCCTTAGGACCACGATGCCGATCCAACCCGAATGAGGCCGCTAACAGCGAGGTGAAGGCTATGCTGCTCTTCATAGCAGGAGCTCCCCTGTATTTTGCGATAGGAGGATTTGGTGTTGTCATCTTGCTCATCGGATGCACCGCCGAATCCTGGATAGACAACCCGTGGACCTTAGCGGCAGTCGCAGCCGGAATGATGGTTGTCGGCGCTCTAACCTTTATTTTGGCACGGATCGCACAACCATCGAGCAGGTGGACCCCCAGCGGCTTTCATGGATTCACAGCCGTTGTCATCAACATGCTTGTAACATTTATTGGTTTTGCTTTTATGGGGGCGACAGCTGTTGGCATCATGTCCACGCTTGCGCTATGTGCCATGGGTCAGATTGATTATGGATTTGGTTTTCTGGCCATCACGGCAGCAGGCTTCATTGTCGCCAGGACCCTTGAGGACGTCCTCCCATAAGAACCGCGCATGTTCAGCGCACAGCCAAGACACGTGGCATCGGCAGACCACCACCTCCTCCAGTAGTCGTGACGGCAGCGCGCGGCGAAGGGGAGGTTCTGCTCTGCTCCGGCCCGTGCGGCGGCGCTTCCGGCAATGCCCGCGCCCGACGAGGGATCAGCGATGAAGCCTGGGATGACCTGACGTATGACGGCACCCTCATCGTCCGCCGACCAAGTCGAGCGCTGGCGCCAAGCCACCCATGACGATCTTGCGGGCCACGGCCCGGCAGGGGAGGCGTCGGAGAGCTTATCCGTCAGAAATCGGGAAAGATCAGGTTCCGGACCGCCGTCCGCGTCATCCTTGGAGGGTGCAGACGACTGACCTCCTTCACTCCCTCTACGCCCGGCGCCTGCGCCGTCAGGTCATGGCGGGACCCCTGCCCCGCCACGTCGGCCTGATCATGGACGGCAACCGGCGCTGGGCCAAGCAGATGGGCATGGCCAACCCGAGCATGGGCCACAAGTACGGCGCCGACCACATCGAGCACGTGCTGACCTGGTGCGAAGGGCTCGGCATCCAGCACCTGACCGTGTTCCTCTGCTCGACGGAGAACCTCCAGCGCCGCGGCGACGAGGAGGTGGCCTTCCTGCTGAAGGTGATCGAGCAGATGGTCGCCGACCACTTCGACCGCCCCGACGCCCGCTGGCGGGTTCACGTGGCCGGGATGCTCGACATCCTGCCCGACACCACGGCCCGCGCGCTCAAGAGCGCCGTCGAGGCCACCCGCACCTGCGACACCGGCTTCCATCTGACCCTGGCCATCGGGTACGGCGGCCGCCAGGAAGTCATCGAGGCGCTGCGCGAGCTGCTGTACGAGCGGGCCGAGGCCGGGCAGTCCATGGTGGAGCTGGCCTCGTCCCTGACCGTGGACGACGTGGCCCGCCACCTGTACACGGCCGGGCAGCCGGACCCCGACCTGGTCATCAGGACCAGCGGCGAGCAGCGCATGTCGAACTTCCTGCTCTGGCAGTCCGCCTACTCCGAGCTGTACTTCTGCGAGGCGTACTGGCCGGCGTTCCGCGAGATCGACTTCCTGCGCGCGCTGCGCAGCTTCGCTGACCGGCAGCGGCGTTACGGGGGCTGACCGGCAGCCATGTGTCCGGAAGGTATGGGCGGGGCGCTGACCGGTGGCGGCGTTCCGGCAGCCGGCCGGGAGGTAAATCGGTTGCGGGCGGGACGGGGCGGCTGGTGAGGTGTCCCGGTGAATCATGCAGAGGTACTGGCCGCCTTCGATCGGGAGTCGCGGCGCGAGGCCGTGGCCGCCGGCCCGGACACCGAGATCGAGCGTGACGGCGACGTGGTGCGCCAGGTGGGGCCGGAGGACGGCTGGAGCGGTGTTCTCTGGTCCGGCCTGCGCGGCGACGGCCAGGACGCCGATGCCGCGATCGCCGCGCAGGTGCGGTACTTCGGCGCGCTCGGCCGCCCGTTCGAGTGGAAGCTGTACGGCCACGACCGGCCCGCCGACCTCGGCAGCCGCCTCCTGTCCGCCGGCTTCACCCCCGAACCCGCCGAGACGCTCATGGTGGCGCGGGCCGCCGGGATCCCCGACACTCCCGCCCCCGACGGGGTCCGCCTGGTACCGGTGACCGATCAGGCCGGCGTGGAGCTGGTGGCCGACGTGCACGACGCCGCCTTCGGCGCCGGGCGCGTACACATCAGGCAGGCCCTGCTCGCCCAGCTCGCCGCCGGCACCGTCGTCGCGGTCGTCGCCATGGCGGGCGACGTGCCGATCAGCGCCGCCCGCATGGACCTGCCCACCGGCACCCGGTTCGCGGGCCTGTGGGGCGGCGGCACCGTGCCGGAGTGGCGGGGGCGGGGCGTCTACCGGGCGCTGGTCGCCTACCGCGCCCGGGAGGCGGTGGCGCGCGGCTACGAGTACCTGCAGGTGGACGCCTCCGACCAGAGCCACCCCATCCTGCTGCGGCTGGGCTTCGCCGAGCTCACGACGACGACGCCGTACGTCCATCCTTGAGTACCCTTGACTGACTGCTTGTACCGTTTCCCGCTGAGCCCGAGGAGCACGTCACGAACCCCCGAGAGCTCGGCCTGCTGGCCGACTGTGAGAGTTGCTTCGGGCTGTGCTGCGTCGCGCTGCCGTTCTCGGCCTCGGCCGACTTCGCCGTGGACAAGGACGGCGGGCAGCCCTGCCACAACCTGCGCGACGACTTCCGCTGCTCGATCCACGCGCAGCTGCGGGAGCGCGGGTTTCCCGGGTGCACGGTGTTCGACTGCTTCGGGGCCGGGCAGAAGGTTTCGCAGGTCACGTACGAGGGACGAAGCTGGCGGGAGGCGCCGGACACGGCGCGGCAGATGTACGCGGTGTTCCCCGTCATGCGCCAGCTCCACGAGCTGCTGTGGTACCTCGCCGAGGCGTTGACCCTGGACGCCACGCGGTCGCTGCACGATACGCTGCGGCTCGCCCTGGCCGAGACCGAGCGGCTCACCAGGCAGAGCGCCGGCGTGCTGGAGAAGCTCGACGTGGCCGCCCACCGGGGTGAGGTGAACGGGCTGCTGCTGCGGGCGAGCGAGCTGGCGCGGGCCGGGTTGAACGGCAAGGAACGCAGGGGAGCCGACCTCATCGGCGCCCGGCTGAAGGGGGCCGGGCTGCGCGGTGCCAACCTGCGCGGGGCCTATCTCATCGGGGCCGACCTGCGGGGCGCCGATCTGCGGCAGGCGGACCTGATCGGAGCCGACCTGCGGGGCGCCGACCTGTCGGGGGCCGATCTCACGGGCTGTATCTTCCTGACCCAGGCGCAGGTCAACGCCGCCAGGGGCGACTCCGCCACCCGGCTGCCCGCCCGGCTGACCCGCCCTGCCCACTGGGCGCAGGGCGGCAACGGCAGCAATGGCGGCAACGGCGGCAACGGCGGCAACGGCGAGCGTCGCCCGGCTGGTGGCAAGCGTGCGGGCCGCCGCCCGCGCCGCCGCTGACGCCATCCCGCCGACCGGGCTGTACCGCCACGTCACCCTGTCAGGTCACCCCGGCGACGCCACCCCGCTTGGCACGCTTCACAGCGCGTCCGCCGTGTCCCCCAGGGATTCCAGCAGGTCGCGCAGCGTTTCGGCGAGGGCCGCGCGGCGGTCCTCCGGCAGTGCGGCCAGCACCCGGTGCTCCGTCTCGACGTGGTCGGGCAGCACGCGTTCGATCAGCGCGTACCCCTCCTCGGTGAGCGTCACGTGGACGACGCGCCCGTCCGACTCGCTGGGCGTGCGCGTCACCAGCCCGCGCGCCTCCAGGCGGTCGAGGCGCTGCGTCACCGCGCCCGAGGTGATCATGGAGGCGCGCATGAGCTCGGCGGGCGTCAGCCGGTGCGGCGGGTCGCTGCGGCGCAGCGTGGCCAGGACGTCGAACGAGGCCCTGTCCAGCTCGTGTGCGGCGAACGTCCGGCGTAGCTCCGCGTCGATCAGCCGGTGCAGGCGCGCCAGCCGCCCGATCACGCCCATCGGGGAGACATCCAGGTCAGGGCGCTGGTCGTGCCATTGCTTCAGGACGAGTTCGACATGATCGGCCACCGCCCCAGCCTACCGATGTCTTAGCGGTGAGGTAAATCACGCGACAGATTGCTTAGCGTTGAGATACTTTGCCTTAGTGCTAAGGAATCGAACAGGCCTCGTCCTCGTGACCGCGCTGACCCCCGCCATCTGGGGCACCACGTATCTCGTCACCACCGAGCTCCTCCCGCCCGGCCGTCCGCTCCTGGCCGCCGTGCTCCGGGCCCTGCCTGCCGGTCTGCTGCTGGTCGCCATCACCCGGTGCCTGCCGCGGGGGATCTGGTGGTGGCGGGCGCTGGTGCTGGGCGCGCTGAACATCGGCGTGTTCTTCGCGTTGTTGTTCGTGGGGGCGTACCGGCTGCCCGGAGGGGTGGCGGCGACCGTCGGCGCCATCCAGCCGCTGCTGGTCGCCCTGTTGTCGGCGGGGCTGCTCGGCGAGCGGCTCACCTGGCGCACCATGGTGGCCGCCGTGGCGGGCGTGGCCGGAGTCGGCCTGCTCGTGCTGCGTGCGGATGCGCGGCTGGACATGCTGGGCGTGGCCGCGGCGCTCGGCGGGGCCGCCGTCATGGCGGTCGGGGTCGTGCTGAGCAAGCGGTGGCAGTCGCCCGCGCCGCTGCTGGCCACCACCGGATGGCAGCTCGTCGCCGGCGGCGTGCTGCTGGTTCCCGTCGCGCTGGTCGTCGAAGGGGCGCCGCCGGCGACGTTGAGCGGGGCGAACGTCGCCGGGTACGCCTACCTCTCGCTCATCGGGGCGGCGCTCGCCTACGCCCTGTGGTTCAGGGGGCTGCGGGTGTTGTCGGCCACCAAGGTCACCTTCCTCGGGCTGCTCAGCCCCGTCGTGGCGACCGCGCTGGGGTGGATCGTGCTCGGCCAGGAGCTCACCGCCGCCCAGGCGTTCGGCGCGGTCGTCGTGCTGGCCGCGCTGGCCGCCGCCCAGCTCCAGCCCTCCCGGCCGCGCCCCGCCGCGCCGCGCGCGCCCCTCGATGAGCCCGAGCCGGCCGGACGGCGAGCTTGATCAACATGCGCGCAGCTCGATGGGGAACCGCGCGGTGGCGCGGCGGAGCGGCCACGCCACCGCGGGGCCGGGCTCAGTGCCCGCGGTTCGGGCGCTGGACGTACAGGCGGTTGCCCTCGGGGCCGGTCCACTCCATCCGCACCACGCCGGCCACGGCGGCGTCGCCGACGCGTGACGGGTCGGCCCAGTAGCCGAAGGCGGGGTTGCGGAAGAACGTCGCCCAGACCTTGCCGCTGTGGTCGACGAAGAGGTTGTTGTGACCCGCGCCGACGCCCGCGGTCCACCGCCTCGAGTACGGTCCCTCGAACGTGTCCGAGACGGCCACGACGGCGTCGTACTGGTACTGCACCCGGCCGGCGGCGGGCGGGTCGTAGGCGTAGCGCGTGCTGCCGTCGGCGTTGACCGACGACCGGTCCCACGCGGCGTGCAGCAGGTAGTACTTGCCGCCGTGCTTGAAGACGTAGGCGCCTTCGAGGTACGGCTCGGGCGTGTAGGGCGTCTGCTGGAACTTCGGCAGGTTCGTGGTCGGGACGATGTCCTCCATGTCGTCCCGGAACTTCGCGTACAGGTGGTTGTGCAGCACCAGCCACGCGTCGTCGCCCTCGGTGTAGAGGCTGCCGTCGATGTGGTGGTAGGCGCCGGGCTTGATCCAGTTGGGCCCGCCGATGAACGAGTCGCCGAACGGCTTGTCGTGGTTGCCCTCGACCAGCCGGTACGGTCCCTCCACCCCGCCCTCGCTCACCAGCATGAACGAGCCGACCTTCTGGGAGTGGTCGCCCATGCACGCCACGATGTACCACTTGCCGCGGAAGTAGTGCAGCTCCGGCGCCCACGCGTTGCCCCGCTTGCCGAACTGGCCCTCGTCGGTCCAGTACTCCTGCCACGGAGCCACGACCACCCGCCCCGGCCGGTTCTCCCCGGCGAACTCGGGCGACCACACCTTGCCCTTCTCGGCGTCCGGCCGGATGCGCGTGGTGTCGGCCAGCCGCCACGGGCCGCGCAGGGACCGGGCCGTCCAGACGAAGATGCCGTCGTTCCACGGGCCGGCCGCGGCGAGGCCGGGCGCGCGGGTGGTGCCCGTGGCGACGTAGAGGGGGCGGCCGCCCACGCGGAAGCAGTTGACGTAGGTGTCGCGGATCCAGACCCGGCCGAGCTCCTCGTCGCGGGGGCGCAGCTCCAGGGGGAGGACGAAGGAGTTGTCGTCACGCGGCCACAGGTCCTGGCGGGTGTCGGCGAGGCCGTAGGGCTCGAGTTCGGGCCAGTTCGCCGGGTAACGCCGCATCGACGCGGTCTCCGCCTGGGAGGCGACGGCAGCCGCCGGCGAAGTGCCCGCGGACGCCTGGGCCGCGGAGGCCGGCAACGCCGCCGCTCCCAGGAGGCCCGCCACGCCGGTCAGCAGGGATCGTCGGTCGACGTTCGACCCGTTGTCGGAACCAGTCATCAATTGTGTCCTTCCGCCTCGGCGCATGCCGAGCTCGCCCCATCCGGAGGGCCGGGTGCGGGGCCGCCGTTCGTGCGCAATGCGGAGAGTCTGCCCAAGACGCTCAAATTTCGTCAATAACCCGGAAGAAATCTTCTCCGGGCCTCGCGAGCAGGCCACGGACGCCAAAAGTGCAGGTCGGAGGGCCATGAACGGAAGTGTGAGAGTGTACCGTCCGTAACGTTCGCGTAACGGGCTTGTCGGAGCGGCCCGTCGCGCGGTTAGGTGGCGTCCGTGATCAGGCTCACTGCTCGGAGCGCTCGCCCGGCCCGCGGGGGAGTGGCATGACCATCACCGCGTACACCGTCACCGGCCCCGTCGCCGAGCACGGCGAGGGGCCCGTGTGGTCCGCCCGCTGGGGCGGGCTGCGGTGGGTGGACATGCTGGCGGGGGACGTGCTCGCGCTCGCCGCCGACGGCGCGGTGCGCCGCCGGCACGTCGGCGCGGTGGCCGCGGTCGTACGGCCGCGCGTCTCCGGCGGGTACGTCGTCGCGGCCGAGCGGGAGCTGCTGCTGGCCGGCTCCGACGACCTCGACGCCCCGCTGCGCTCGCTGGGCGAGGCGTGGAGCGAGCCCGGGATCCGCATGAACGAGGGCGGCTGCGACCCCGACGGCCGCTTCTACATCGGCAGCATGGCCTACGACGCCTCGCCGGGCCGCGGCTCGTTCTACGTGGCCGGGCCGGGAGGCGCGCTGCGGGTGGTGCTGCCCGAGGTGACGATCTCTAACGGGTTCTGCTTCAGCCCGGACGGGCGGCTGGCCTACTACGCCGACACCGCCACCGGGCGCGTGGACGTGCTCGACTACGACCCCGAGGAGGGGCTGAGCGGGCGGCGGCCGTTCGCCGTGGTGGACCCGGAGCGGGGCGCGCCCGACGGGCTGACGGTGGACGCCGAGGGCGGGGTGTGGGTGGCGATGTGGCAGGGCGGGGCCGTGCACAGGTACGACCCGGGCGGGCGGCTCGACGCCGTCGTCCGGCTGCCGGTGCGCAAGGTCACGGCGGTCACGTTCGGCGGCGAGGACCTCGACCGGCTGTTCATCACCACCTCGGCCCTCGGCGTGGACCGCGCGGAACAGCCGGAGGCGGGGGCGATCTTCTGCGCCGACCCGGGTGTCCGCGGCCTGCCGGTGCTGCCCACGACCCTCTGAGAGTGCGTTAAGCGAGCTGATGCCCCTTTCGTCGTTGCGGTTGGTTGGATGAGGTCTGGTGGTCGGTCAGCCGCCGTTCGGCCTACGGGCGCGGCTGGCGCGGACACCGGACCGCTCGTGAGCAGGTTCTCTGCGTATACCGCGACTGAGCTGGTCACGGTCGGCCCGGTGTCCGCGGCGGCGGGCTTCACGCCGTAGGGCTTTGCACGGACATCTACTGTCGAAGGTCCTGTCGAAGGTCGGTCGTCGCGGGACCGGCTGGGACGGCGGGGGTTCGAGGCCATGTCCAGGCGGAGCGCAGGATGAAGGACAGGAGCAGCACCTCGATTCCGATGGAGAGGCCGTAGAAGGGGGCCCAGTCCCAGGACTCCCCTGCCGCGTTGACCACCGAGTAGGGGATGTAGAGCGATGCCACGACGAGGTTCGTGGCGCGGTTCACCCGGGCGGGCAGCGTCATGGAGAGCATCACCATCAGGGCCGGGATCGACACGGACGCGAGCATCATGGTCAACAACGTCGGGCTGATGTCGAACTCAAAGACGACGCCAGCCAGGATGTTGTCGACGGTGCCAGGCTTGTAAAGGTGGAAGTAGTCGACGTAGATGTAGAGGAACATGAAGCTGGTCCATGCGGCGGCGAGCTTGACCTGCACGGGGACCGGCGGGTTGTCGAGCAGGTTCGGGGTTTTCGTCCGGATGGTCATCGGTTCTTCTTTCGAGAGGAGCGGTCCGTCCGCCGGAGTGGCGGCAGGTTGGGGCTACATACGCACGGGGTTGGGTCGTTCTCGTCGGTCCGGTCGTCAGACGGTGACGACGACCTTCCCTCGGGTGTGGCCGGCCGCGACGTAGCGGAGGGCGTCGGCTGCTTCGTCGACGTTGCGGGTGCTGCACACCCGTCTCCTCGGCGCCAAACGCCTTGGCGATCTGTACGGCGAAGGAGCCCACGCCGCCCGACGTGCCCGTGACCAGCACCGTCTGGCCCGGTCGAACGTTCGCGATCTTGCGCAATGCCTGCAACGCCGTCATGGCCGAGGTGGGCACCGCCGGCGCGTCCACGACCGGCAGGTTGGCGGGCACGGACGCGAGGTTGTCCGCCGGGACGCGGGCGTACTCCGCGAGCGTTCCAGCGGTGCTCTGGCCGAACATCTCGTCGCCGGGGCGGAGAGCGGTGACATCCTTCCCGACCGCTGCCGCCACGCCGGCGAGGTCCCTGCCAGGGATGCCGTGGCGCGGCCGGCGGAGCCTGAACGCCAGGCGCACCACGTACTGCTCACCGGTCATGACGGAGTAGTCGCCAGGATGTACCGAGGCCGCGCCCACCTGGACGAGCACATCGCCTCGACCGGGCAGCGGTAGCTCGACCTCGGACGACTCGAGCGCTGAGCGCGGGCCGTAGCGGTGCTGGACGGCGGCCCGCATCGTCGTCGCCCCGGCCGGACTCGCGCTCGGCACCAGGCGTGCTCCGGTATTCGATCGCTGTTCGATTCCCACCGAAGCCTCCTCACGTCCGAGCTGCGACTCGCGCAGGTTCGTACACCGTACTTCGTACGCCGTACTATGGTAGTACGCTGTACGAATGTCAAGCCGTTCGAGAGCGAGGAGACCCGTTGTCCGCGAGGGAACGACGCCAGGTCGCGTCAGATGCGGGGCTGAGCAAGAAGCGGGTGGTGGTCGAGGCGGTCCGGCTCGCCGACCGCGAGGGGGTCGACGGGCTCAGCATGCGCCGGCTGGCTAGCGTGCTCGGCGCGGGCGCGATGTCGCTCTACTACTACGTGGCGAACAAGGAGGAGTTGCTGGACGCCATGATCGACCTCGTGTTCGAGGAGATCGAGCTCCCGCCTGAAGAGACCGACTGGCAGTCAGCGATGCGACGTCGGGCGGTATCCGCCCGACAGGTTCTCGCACGCCACCCGTGGGCGATCGGCCTGATGGAGTCGCGGACATCGCCGGGGCCCGCGAACCTCCGCCACCGCGAAGCGGTCACCGCCTGCCTGCGGAGGGCCGGCTTCCCGGTCTTGATGGCGACGCACGCCAACTGGTTGCTCGACAGCTACGTCTACGGTTTCGCCCTGCAGGAAGCCAGCCTGCCGTTCGACACCGCCGATGAGTTCGCGGACATGGCCGAGGACGTCTTCCTGCCCCAGCTTCCTCCTGACGAGTTCCCCTACCTCAACGAGTCTGCCGCGGCGCTCGCCGCTGCCGGCTACGACCCGGCGGAGGAGTTCACCTTCGGCCTCGACCTCGTCCTAGCCGCCCTCGAGCCCCTGAGAGTGCCTACGTGAGCCTCCATCCGTGATGTCGTTATGTGATCGTGTGGATTTGTAGTGTTACCGCCAGTCTGCGGGTCCAGTTGTGCTGGGACGGCGCGGTGACTGAGCGCATGCCGTACCCGAGCGACTCAACCGACGCTCAGTAGGCGTTGATCGAACCGGTCCTCCCGGCATGGAAGGCCGCGCACCCCTCGGTCAGCGGCCACGAAGGCAACCATGCGCTGCGGGAGATCGTCAACGCGATCGGCTACCAGGGACGAACCGGCGTCCAATGGGACTATCTCCCGCACGATCTGCCGCCCAAGGGCGCGACGTACTACTACTTCGCCAAATGGCGCGACGACGGCACCGACAAGACGATCCATGACCTGCTGCGCTGGCACCTGCGCGAGAAGAAGGGCCGATCAGCCGACCCGAGCCTAGTCGTACTGGACACCCAAAGCGTCCACGTCGCGGTTGGCGTCCCCGCCACCACGACCGGCCGGGACGTCGCCAAGAAGGTGCCGGGACGCAAGCGAGGCCTGGCCGTAGACGTGCTGGGCCTGGTCATCGCGGTCGTCGTGCTCGCGGCCTCAGCCCACGAGAACACGGCCGGGATCGCCCTGCTGGACCAGGCCGCCGTCGTCACCGAGGGCAGCGTGACCAAAGCGCTGGTCGACCAAGGGTTCAAGAACAACACGGTCGTCGCCCATGGCGCCAGCCTGGGGATCGCCGTGGACATCGTCGAACGCAACCCCGCCGACAAAGGCTTCGTGCCCCAGCCAAAACGATGGGTCGTCGAGCAGACCTACGGAATCTTGATGTTCCACCGGTGCCTGATCCGCGACTACGAGCACCGTCCAGCCAGTTCTGAATCACGGGTGTATTGGCCGATGACGGACGTGATGTCCCGGCGCCCGACCTCCGCGACCCCGTCCTGGCGGTGGACATGACCAGGCCCGATACCCGCCCGCCCGATCCCGGAACCTGGCTTCTGGACCGCCTCGATACCCGCGAACAGGCCCTGACCCGCCAGATCGAGCAGACCCAGACCGACATCGACTCCCTGACCGACATCGACTCCCTGACCGCGCGGCTCAGTGAACTCAGCCAGGAGGCCGAGCATCTGCGGATCAGCCGCAAGACGCTCCTGTCCCTCGCTGAAGCGGACTTCGCTCCGGCCGAACCGGACGCGCCGCCGCTGGTCGGCTTCGATCATCCCGACTACCAGCAGATCCTCACCGTCTTCAGCGAGACCGGCGGCTCGCTGCGCGCCCGCGACCTGGCTCTGGCGATGGACCTGCCCCTGACGCCCAACGGCATCCAAAACGTCCGCGCCAAGCTCAAACGCCTGACCAGCCGCGGCATCCTCATCGAAACCGAGCCCGGCTTGTTCGGTTGGCGGGGGGCGACGTCCAGCACTCGCGGCGGACGGGAAGGGCCGTCCGCGGCGTCAGCCGGCTCCCGGCAACACCACGGCCCGCCGCACAGGCGGCCGACGGGCGGGACACCGGCGTGAACGTCGCCCATGGCTTGGACAGCGTTTGCCCGCCCGCCGGTTCCATCCGGCGCGGAACCCGATCCCGCGGTCGCGCCCGCCCAGGTCAGCGGGGCCCGTCCTGCGGTCGCAGCCCGCCGCGGTCAGGGGTGCCGGGCGGCCGCATGTCCGGCGCCGTAGCCCTCCGCGCGCACGACGATCCGGCCCGACCGCACCCGGAGCGCGACCTCCGTGTCGTCACCGGGCTCCGCCACCCCGGCCGCCGCCGCCAGCGCGCCGCTCTCGTCGTACACCACCCGCAGCCGCGGCCACGCAGGCCGCGGGAACGCCTGCCGCAGGCACGTGCTCACCTCGGCGATCACCAGCCGGGCCAGCGGCAGCAGCTCCTTGGGGGCGCCCGTCGCCACGACGGCGGTGACCTCGGCGTCCGCCGGCGCCGCGCGGACCGCGTCCTCGGCGGCCGAGAGCCGGTGCAGCCCGAGCACCGCCACCACGCCGTCGCGCTCCAGCCGCGCCGGCCCTCCGCCGACCGCGTCGATCGCCCCGGGCGGCGGCGACCAGGGCTCGGCCGTCTCCCGCACCCGGGGGAGCAGGGGCGCCGGCGCCCACCGGTCGCCCAGGTCGAGGCCGGCGAGCTGCTCGCACACCCGGATCACGTTGAACGGCTCCACGAACCCCGGCGCCGCGGCCGACAGCTGCGTGGCTCCCTGCAGGACCGTGAGCACCGACTCGGCCAGCCGCACCAGCCGCCCGTCCGGCTCCTGCGGCGGGCGCAGCCGCTCCATGGCCAGCCCGAGCAGGACCGCGTTGAGCTGCATGAGCTGCGCGTACGGCCGCCGCGTGACCTCGTCGGCGAGGATCTCGGGGATCAGGTGCATGCTCAGCCTGCTCGGCTGGCGCTCGTCCTCGGTGGCCAGCGGCAGCCGGGTCACCCAGGCGCGCGCCACCTCGCCGAGGGCCTCCCGCACGGTGAGCGCGGGTTCCTCCGGGGCGGTCACGGGCACGCGCTCGGCCAGGTCGGCCAGCACGGCGAAGTAGAGCGCCCGCTTGCCGGGGAAGTTCGAGTAGACCGCTCCGCGCGTGAGCTCGGCGCGGTCGGCGATGTCGTCGATCTTGGCTTCCCTGAACCCGCGCTCGGCGAACTCCGCTCTGGCCGCGGCCAGCACCTTCGCGCGATTGCGCTCCTGGGTCTCCGCTCTGGTGAGCCGGGCCAACCGTCCTCCTCGTTGCCGTCCGCTCCGCAGCCAAGATACCGTGAACATCCAGATGATGGGATCATTCGAAATGGGGACACGATGGATGTGCCGGAGATCGACCTGACCGACCCGGCGGTGCTGCACGACCCGTACACGGCGTACGCGCAGGTCAGGGAGCGGTCCGCGGTGGTGCGGCTGCTGGTGCCGGGGTTCGGCCCGTTCTGGGCCGTGACGCGGCACGAGGAGGCCAGGGCGATGCTGGCCGACCCGCGCATGCGGATCAACGAGTCCAGCTTCATGCGTCCCGACGTGCCCGAGCACTGCCTGCCGTACATGCGCACGATGTCGGAGACGAACGGGGCCGAGCACGCGCGCCTGCGCCGGCTGGTCGCGCCCGCGTTCACGCCGCGCAGGGCCGGCGAGTTCGGCGCGCGCATCGAGCGGATCGTCGAGGGGCTGCTGGACGAGCTGCCGGAGCGGGAGCCGGTGGACCTGCTGGAGCGCTTCGCCAAGCCGCTGCCGATCGACGTGATCTGCGAGCTGGTCGGCATCCCGCCCGCCGACCGCCCGCGCTGGCGGGAGTACGGCGCCGCCATCGCCGCCGGGCACGGCGAGCGGTTCGCGCGGTCCATCCCGGGGATCATCGGCGACGCCAGCTCCGCGATCGCCGCGGTCAAGGCGCGGCCCGGCGACGGCCTGCTGTCCGACCTGGCCCGGGTCGTGGAGGAGGACGGCGACCGGCTCTCCGACGACGAGCTGGTCACCATGGTGTGGCTGCTCGTCCTGGCCGGCCAGACCCCGGCCAACCTCATCGCGAACGCCGTCGCCATCCTGCTCGCCCATCCGGACCAGCTCGCCGCGCTGCGCGCCGACCCCGCTCTGCTGCCGCGCGCCGTGGAGGAGCTGGCGCGCTGGAGCCCGCCGCAGCCGATGACCGTGCCGCGTTTCCCCGCCGAGGACGTCGAGATCGGCGGCGTGACCGTCCCCGAGGGGCAGCCGGTCACGGTCTCCGTGGCCTCCGCCAACCGGGACCCGCGCGTGTTCGACGAGCCCGACAGGTTCGACATCACGCGGGAGCCGGGGCCGCACCTCGGGTTCGGCCACGGGCCGCACTTCTGCGTGGGCGCGTCGCTGGCCCGCGTGGAGACCGCCGTCGCGCTGGGGGCCCTGCTGCGCCGCTTCCCTGACCTGGCGCTCGCGGGGGAGGCGTCGTACCTGCCGGACCCGGGCACGAGGCGGCTGGCGTCCCTGCCCGTGACCCTGCGCCCGGCGGGCTGAGGCGGCGCGATGGCACGCACCGGAAGGGACGACCTGCCGCACTGCTCGTTCTGCGGCAGGAGCCAGAGCGAGGTACGCAGGCTCATCGCGGGCCCGCCCTCCGTCTGCATCTGCGACGAGTGCGTGGGCCAGTGCACCGAGCTCATGGCCGAGGAGCGCGCGGCGCGGAGCCCCGCGGCCGTGGAGCCGCCCAGGCCGCGCGAGATCCACGCCTTCCTCGACCAGTACGTGATCGGCCAGGACCAGGCCAAGCGCGCCCTGTCGGTGGCGGTCTACAACCACTACAAGCGCGTCCGCGCGCCCGACGCCGAGCTGGGCAAGTCGAACATCCTGCTGGCCGGCCCCACGGGAAGCGGCAAGACGCACCTGGTGCGGACGCTCGCCCGGCTGCTCGACGTGCCGTTCGCCGTGGCCGACGCCACCGCGCTCACCGAGGCCGGATACGTCGGCGAGGACGTCGAGACCATGCTGCTCGCGCTCGTCGAGGCGGCCGGCCACGACCTGGCCAGGGCCGGGACCGGCATCGTCTACATCGACGAGATCGACAAGATCGCCCGCAAGGGCGAGAACCCGTCGATCACCCGCGACGTCTCGGGCGAGGGCGTGCAGCAGGCGCTGCTGAAGATCCTGGAGGGCACGGTGGCCGGCGTGCCGCCGCAGGGCGGCAGGAAGCACCCCCATCAGGACCTCATCCAGCTCGACACGACGAACGTGCTGTTCATCGCGGGTGGCGCGTTCGCCGGCCTGGAGCAGATCGTCGAGCGGCGGGTGGCGCGGGGCGGCGCCGGCTTCGGCGCCGCCCCGCGGTCAGGACCCGACGACGACCTGCTGGCCCAGGTGATGCCGCAGGACCTCGTCCGGTACGGGTTCATCCCGGAGTTCGTCGGCAGGGTCCCCGTGGTGGCGACGCTGCGCCCGCCGGACCGCGAGGCGCTGATCCGCATCCTGACCGAGCCGCGCAACGCGCTGATCAAGCAGTACCGGCGGCTGCTGGAGCTCGACGGGGTCGAGCTGGAGTTCACGGACGGCGCCGTGGTCGCCGTCGCCGAGCAGGCGCTGCTGCGCCGCACCGGGGCCAGGGCGGTGCGCGCGATCATGGAGGAGGTGCTGCTCAACGTCATGTACGAGGTCCCGGGCCGCGACGACGTGGCCCGCGTCGTGATCACCCGCGAGACGGTGCTGGACCACGTCAACCCGACCCTGGTGCCCCGCGACCGCCCCCAGGGCCGGCACGGCCCCGAACGCCGGGAGAGATCCGCCTGAGCCTGCCCGGAAGAGCGGTCCGGCGCAGCCGGCTGGCGCGGCACCGGCCGGCTGCGCGAATGCCGGCCACCCGGACGGAACCGCCCCCGTCCGGGTGGCCGCAGCCCCAGGGGCCGGGGCGGCCCGGTGGCCCCGGCACTCCCTGAGGCTGGGAAGGGCGGCAGGCTCGGGTGGCGTGAGCCTCGTCCGCCCAGGTGATGGGGCGGGGTCAGCCGGCCAGCCGCTCCAGCGGGCGCTCCGCGCCCGGCTCGCCGTCGCCCCACGTCCCCGCCCCGGGCACGTCGCCCCCCGCGTCCCGCCGCACGATGTCCACCGTCACGAACTGCGCCCGGTCCGGGTGCCGCCGCACGCGGACGTGAGCCGCGCAGCAGGCCGCCGCTATTTCCGCGCCGAACGCCTCGAAGTCGTCGGCGCAAATCCCGGCGCGGAGCAGAATGAAAGCCCTTTCCCCGGAGCCGGTCGGCGTTATCCAGAGGATCAGCGGAATTCTGCCCGCGCGGGTGTGCATGGACGTCTCCGCGCACACCCGCTGGATCCGGTGCCGGGAAAACAGGCACCAGAAGTGCCGCATCATCCATTTCCGGCCGGCCGGCACCGTGGCGGGCACGCCGACGGGGCCCGCCAGCGCGACCGGCGCCCACCACATCCCCCGGCCCACGGCGGTCGCGATCACGACCGCCGCCCCGGCCGCGAGCAGGAGCAGGACGATCTCCGTACGCCACCGCCACAGCCGCGTGACCAGCCCGGGGCCCGGCTCCAGGAGCAGGCCCTCGGTCACCGCGTACGGGTTGTGGCGCGGGTTACGCGGGAACATGACGATCATCTCCTACGGCCGACGACTCCCGCCCGGCCCGCAGCCCGGCGAGCCGGGCCGCCTTGAGCGCGTCGAAGCGCGGGTCGCGATACCGCCTGGAGCCGAACCCCGTTCTGGTGACCGTCCACCCGTACTGGCGGGCCCGCTCGTCCTGGTCCGCGCACAACGCCCGGTCGGCGCGCGCCAGCAACTCGCTGACGTAGGACCTGATTCGCGATACTCGCGCGGCGACGTGAAACATTTCGGCCACCACTCCCCCTCCGTCTTCGTCCCTGTGGAGAACCCCGCATATCCGTGCGCAGATTGGCTGCTGATACCGCCAGTTTGCGTTGCGCCCGCTCATTCAGCGATAAAGCTGGCTCCCGAATCGGTGGTTCGGTTTTCCGCACCCGTTGAGCGGGCGGGGGCGGCGGACTAACGTTGCCACGTGACGTCCTTCCGGGTGGTGATCGCCGAGGACCACCTGCTGGTGCGGGCCGGGATCGAGGCCCTCATCGCGACCGAGTCCGGGGCGGAGGTCGTCGGCGTCTGCTCGGGCTACGAGGCGCTGATGGAATGCGTCGACCAGGAGAAACCCGACGTCGTCGTCACCGACATCCGCATGCCGCCGACCATGAGCGACGAGGGCATCAGGGCGGCCACGACGCTGCGGGCCAGCCACCCCGACGTGGCCGTGCTGGTGCTGTCGCAGTTCCTCGATCCGACGTACCTGCTGGCCCTGATCGAGCAGGGCAGCAGCAGGCGCGGTTACCTGCTCAAGGAGCGCATCGCCGCGCCCGGCGAGCTGATCTCGGCGGTGCGCACGGTCGCCTCCGGCGGGTCGTTCATCGATCCCGTGGTCGTCGAGTCGCTGGTCTCGGCCAAGGCCCGCAACGACGCCGGCATGCTGCGGCACCTGACGCCGCGCGAGCGCGAGACGCTCGCCGAGGTCGCCGCCGGCCGGTCGAACCTGGCCATCGCGACCGCGTTCAACGTCTCCGAGCGCGCGGTCGAGAAGTACATCAACTCCATCTTCGTCAAGCTCGGCCTGCGCGGCGACCGCGACACCAACCGGCGGGTCAAGGCGGTCCTGATGTTCCTCGACTCCGGCTCGGCGCCGGGGTAGGCCGCCGCTCCCAGCCCGGCGGCCCGAAATCCGGCCGGGATAGTGATGGTGGCACCACCGACACGGCGGCGATCGAATGCGACGATCAGCCTGTGGACCAACAGTTCGTGCGCGTTCTGGTGGTGGACGACCTGCCGTCGTTCCGCCGGGCCGTGGCCGGCGTGATCGCGGTGGCGGACGGGTTCGTGCTGGCGGGGGAGGCGGCCAGCGGCGAGGAGGCGCTCGACTTCCTCCGGGACCACGCCGTCGGGATGGTGCTGATGGACGTGAACATGCCCGGCATGGGCGGCCTGGAGGCGGCCCGGCGCATCAGGTGCGGGCATCCGGACGTCACCGTGGTGCTGCTGTCGGTCAACAACACGGAGGACCTGCCTCGTGACGCGATGGTGATGGGGGCCCATTATCGGCACAAGGACCGCTTCGGCCCCGACGAACTGGAGGCGCTGTGGAGCGACGGGGGGCAGGCAGACTCCTAGCCGGCCTGCGGGGGCATGAGATCATCGAGATCGGCGCGCCGGAGTGGGAGCGGCTGCGCACCTACATCCAGGCGGACCTGATCGGCGTCGTGGTGGCCGCGGGCTGGGTCGCGGTGCTGTGGGCGGCGGTCCGGCGCGAGGGCTGGCTGCTGGCCATCGTCGTGCTGCTGCTCATCATGGCGGCGTTCCTGCTGCGTGCGATCCACCTGATCCACCGCTACCGGCGCTTCGCCGCCGTCGTCGTCTTCGCGCTGTCCAACTGGATCGTGGCCGTGGCCGTGACCTCGGTGGTGCCGTTCGCGCTGGCCACGCTGGCGCTGGCGGTGCTGCTGCCGGTGCTGGTGGCGGTGCAGCACATGAACCACGAGCGGCTGTCGGCCATGCTCGGCGCGACGATGCTGGTCGGCACGGCGCTGGTCGTCGTGGGCAGCCTGACGCCCGGGGTCGGGCTGGAACGGCTGGTGCCGAAGACGGTCACGGACGCGCTGGCGATCGTGTTCATCCCGTTCATCACGATCCTGGTGTCGCTGGCCGCGTGGCAGAACCACGGCATGCTGGTCGCCAGGACCGAGGCGCTGCGCGAGTCACGGGCCCGGCTGGTCGCGGCGGCCGACCGCGAGCGCTGCCAGATCGAGCGCAACCTGCACGAGGGCGCCCAGCAGCGCCTGGCCGCCGCCGCCGAGCAGACCCGGCAGGCCCAGCGGCTGCTCGACGCCGACCCCGGCCAGGCCGGCCCGCTGCTGGCCCGCCTGACGGACGACCTGCAGGAGGCCAGCGCGGAGCTGCGCGACCTGGCGCACGGCATCTACCCGCCCCAGCTCGGCCAGTACGGCCTGGAGACGGCGCTGCGCGCCGCCGCCCAGCACGCCCCGATCCCCACCACCGTGCACGCCAGCGGCGTCGGCCGCTACCCGCCCGAGATCGAGATCAACATCTACTTCTGCCTGCTGGAGGCCCTGCGGAACGCGAGCAGGCACGCGGGGGAGCAGGCCACGGTGATCATCACTTTGCAGGACCGCAACGGGCTGTCCTTCGACTTCAGCGACACCGGCTGCGGCTGCGACCCCGGCCTCGTCCACACCGGCACCGGCATGATCAACATGAACGACCGCCTGGGCGCCATCGGCGGCACCCTCACCATCGACACCCGGCCCGGCGGCGGGCTGCGCCTGCACGGGCACCTGCCGCGGTCGGTGCTGGAGAGCGCCGGCGTGGAGCGCTCCCGCCAGGAGCGGGGCGGCGCCGTGCGCGGCGGGCTGCAGGCCGTCTGGCACCTCATCGCCCGGCTGTACACGAGCCTCCAGCGCAGCACCCACCCGCACCCCCACCAGTACATCGTCACCGGCCTGTGGGCCATCATGGGCGTCGCGCTCGGGGCGGGCGCGGTCGCCGCCGCGGCCTTCGCCGGCGTGCACAAGCTCTGGCTGCTCGCCCTGGCCGGCGGCTGGTGCACGGTGGCCCTGCTGGTCGTGGCGGCGCTGCGGGTCGTCAAGCGCCGCCGCATCGATCACGCCATCGGCCTCTCGGCGGCGATCACCTGGTGCTACGCGCTGACGCTGACCGCGATGATCCCGGCCGCGCTGCCGTACGCGACGCTGGTGATCGTGTCGCCGGTGCTGCTGTCGGTGGCGTTCCTGTCGCGGCGGCGCTTCAAGGTCATCATGGGCTGCACGGTCGCCGCCGCCGTCGCCGTCACGCTCGCCGGGCGGCTGGCCCCCGGCATCGGGTTCACCGGGAACGCCCCCGGGTGGCTGATCGCCGCCGTCGTCATCGCCCTGGTGGTGCTGGGCCTGACCCGGGCCTCGTACCTGGCCTGGCACAACCACGTGATGCTGGTGGCCAGGGCGGAGGCGCTGCAGGAGTCACGCGCCCGCCTGGTGGCGGCGGCCGACCGGGAGCGCCGCCAGATCGAGCGGAACCTGCACGACGGCGCCCAGCAGCGGCTCGTCGCCGCGGCCGTGCAGTCCAGGGTCGCCCAGCGGCTGATGGACACCGACCCCGCCCAGGCCGCCCCCGTGCTCGCGCAGCTCTCCTCCGACCTGCGCGAGGCCCAGGCCGAGCTGCGCGACCTGGCGCACGGCATCTACCCGCCGCAGCTCGCCGAGTCGGGGCTGGAGGCGGCGCTGCGCGCGGCCACGCGCCACTCGCCGCTGCCGACCGAGATCCGCGCCACCGGCCTCGGCCGGTACCCGCCCGAGATCGAGATCAACATCTACTTCTGCCTGCTGGAGGCGCTGCAGAACGCCAGCAAGCACGCGGGCGAGCAGGCCGCGGTGACCATCGACCTGCGCGAGCAGGACGGCCTCTCCTTCGACCTCGCCGACACGGGCATCGGCTGCCACCCCGGCCTGATCCGCACGGGGCACGGCATCACCAACATGTACGACCGCCTGGGCGCCATCGGCGGCACCCTCACCATCGAGACCAGCCCCGGAACGGGGCTGCGCCTGCACGGGCACATCCCGGCCACCGCCTACCGCGACGCGGGGTGAGCCGGCGGCGCCGGCGGGCTCGATGATCGAGCCGGCCGGCAGCACCACCGGGACGACCGGGGCGAGCAGCGGATGGCGGTGGCGCGGCAAGGTACGCCGCTGCTCGCCCGCCGGCCGTCCGCGCCGGACCCGGATCAGCCGTCCATGGCCTCGGCCAGCGAGCGGGGGCGCAGGTCGGTCCAGTGGCTCTCGATGTAGTCCAGGCAGGCGGCCCGGCTGCTGTCGGGGAGCACGACCGTCCAGCCGCCGGGAACCTCGGCGAAGGCGGGCCACAGGGAGTGCTGGTTCTCGGCGTTGACCAGGACGAGGAAACGGCCGTCCGGATCGTCGAAGGGGTTGGTCATGTTCGGTCCTTTCCACGAGGCAGGCGATGGGTCATCGGGCCACCGCCTGGCGGTAGGTCTCATCGGTGGCGAGGAGGTTGCGGTGGGTGTCCTCGGCGGTGATGACGCCGCCGTCCAGGACGAGGACGCGGTCGGCGGCGTCCAGGAGCGCGGGACTGCTGGTGATCACGATCATGGTGCGGCCCCGCCGCAGCTCCGCGAGGTTTCGCGCGATGAGCTGCTCGGTGACCGCGTCGACCGCCGTCGTCGGATCGTGCAGGACCAGGATGCCGGGGTCGGCGGCGAGGGCGCGGGCCAGGGAGAGGCGCTGGCGCTGGCCGCCCGAGAGGTTCGCGCCGCGGTCGCGGACGCCGTGGTCGAGCCCCTCCCGGTGCAGGGCGACGACGTCGGTCAGCATGGACGCCTCGACGGCCTCCGCGACCAGGTGGCCGGCGCCCGCCGGGTCGATGTTCGTGCGGAGCGTGCCCGCGAAGATCTCCGCGTCGTACGGGTTCACCAGCAGGTGCTCGCGGATCGCCTCGATCGACAGGTCCTTCAGCTCCCGCCCGCCGACCCGCACCACGCCCTCGTACGCGCCGGGCGGCACGTTCACCGCCAGGATCGAGACGAGATCGGCCGCCTCCCGCGCCCGGTAGGCGGCGATCGCCGTGAACTCGCCCGCGGGCACGTGGAACTTCAGCTCGCGCAGCGACCCGTACCGGACGCTGTCCACCTCCAGGTTCCCGCCCGGTGACGGGCGCCGCGTCCCCGCGACCATCACCGGCGGAGCGGCCAGCACCAGCGCCATCCGCTCCGCCGACGCGCGCGCGATCATCACGTACTTCGGCATCTCGGAGAACAGCTTGAGCGGCTCGATGATGAACTGCGCCAGCCCCACGGCCATGACGAGCTGCCCGATGCTGATCCGGCCGCTCAACGCCAGC
The DNA here is from genome assembly GCF_040656115.1 of Nonomuraea sp. NPDC050202. Lineage (NCBI taxonomy): Bacteria > Bacillati > Actinomycetota > Actinomycetes > Streptosporangiales > Streptosporangiaceae > Nonomuraea > Nonomuraea sp. NPDC050202. The sequence goes on from NZ_JBFALF010000023.1 coordinate 26,918, forward strand.
CACCCCGCCGCCAGCGTCACCGCGGCGGCGAGGATCGCGTTGAGCGCCAGCGCGGCCCCGGCGTACGCGCCGTTCACCCTGGCGACGGTGATCGCCTGGTCCTTGGCCTCCGTGCTCACCGTCCGGTACGACAGGAACGCCGCGTGGTTGCCGCCGAAGCCGTGCAGCGGGCGCAGGCCGGTGATCAGGTCGGCGACTTTCGCGCCCGCCCGCGCCACCCGGGCCTGCTGCTCGCGGGTGCCCTCGCCGATCCGCCTGGACAGCACGCTCAGGATGGACAGGATCGCGATGGTGCCCACGATCACCAGCAGGCCCAGCCAGACGCTGGCGATGCCCAGCGCGACCGCCGTGATCAGCACCGCGACCAGCGAGCTGATCAACAGCGGCACGACCTCGATGATGTCGGCGGTCTGGTCGGCGTCCTCCGTGGCGATGGTCAGCACCTCGCCGGACTTGAGGTCCGTGTCCCTGGCCACCGGCTGGAGCCCGCACTCGGCGACCTGCACCCGCCAGCGGTGCGCCTCGGTCGTGTTGGCCTTCTGCAGGATGCGCATCCCGAACCGCCACGACAGCGACACGGTCGTGACGATCACGGCCAGCGCCGCGATCGACCAGGCGAGCGAGCCGAGGCTGCGTTCCTGCAGCGCGTGCTCGACGATCAGGCCGAGCGCGATGGGGAAGGCGGTCTCGCCCGCCTGGTACAGGCCCATGAGGAGGGTGCCCCAGGCCATGGCGCCCGCGTTGCGCCGCAGCGCGGTCCGGAGGATGTCCGGGCCCGTGCGGGGCCCGCGCCGGTCAGGAGTGCTCATCGAGGTGCCGGGCAATCGCTTCGGGGGTACGCAGGGCGAACAGGTCACGAATGGTGATCACCGGGCCGTACTCGCGGCGGAGCAGCCCGATCAGCCGCACCGCCAGCATGGAGTGCCCGCCGAGGGCCACGAAGTCGCTCACCGCGCTCACCTCGTCGTCATCCAGGTCCAGCGCCTCGGCGAAGAACTCGCACACCGCGCTCTCGGTCTCGGTCGCCGGGCCGCGCTCGGCCGACGTGGTCAGCGCGCCCAGCGGCTTGGCCTCCGGCAGCGCCTTGGTGTCGGCCTTGCCGTTCACGGTCAGCGGGATGGCCTCCACCTGAGCGTAGTGCGTGGGACGCAGGTAGTCCGGCAGCCCGGCGCCCACCTCGGCGGCGACCGCCGCCAGGTCGCCGTCGCCCAGCACGAGGTAGGCGGCCAGCCGGTACGCGCCGTCCACCTGCGGATCGGACTGCGCGACCGCGGCGACGAACCGCACCGCCGGATGCGCCGCGAAAGCTGCCTCCACCTCGCCCAGCTCGACCCGGTGCCCCCGGATCTTGACCTGCTGGTCGGTACGGCCCAGGTACATCAGGTTCCCGTCGGGACGCCGCAGCACGAGGTCCCCGGTGCGGTACATCCGTTCCCCCGGCTCGCCGAACGGGCACGCCACGAACCGGTGCGCGGTCTGGGCCGGCTGCCCGAGATAGCCGCGGGCGATGCCGATCCCGGACACGTACAGCTCGCCCGGCACGCCGTCCGGCACCGGACGCAACCACGGGTCCAGCACGTACACGTCGGTGTTGTCGATGGCCACGCCCACCACCGGGTCCTGGCACTCGAACGTGCCGACGCCGAGGGTGTTGATGGTGTACTCGGTGGGCCCGTACAGGTTGTATCCGACCGTCCCCTCGGTCTCGGCGAGCCGCCGCCACAACGCCGGGGTGACCGCCTCACCGCCCAGCAACACCAGCGGGGGCCGCCGCGCAGGGTCGTCGAGCAGGCCCTCGGCGACCAGCTGCTGCGCGTAGGTGGGGGTCACGTTGATGACGTCGATGCGGTGCTCCAGACAGTACTCGACCAGACGGGGCGCGTCGCGCCGCAGCTCCTCGTCACAGATGTGGACCTCGTGGCCGTCCGCGAGCCACAGCAGCTCCTCCCACGACATGTCGAACGCGAACGACACGGTGTGCGCGATCCGGAAGACCCGGTGACCGTGCTCGGCCAGCACCGGCTCGAAGATCCGGCGCTGGTGGTTGATCAGCATGTTCGTGAGCCCGGCGTACTCGGTCACCACGCCCTTGGGTTTCCCCGTCGAGCCGGAGGTGTAGATCGTGTACGCGGGGTGCCGCAGGCGTGCGGGGTCGCCGGGCGCGAACGTCACGAACGGCTCTGCCTCGGGCAGCGGGCGGTCCAGCTCGATCAGGTCCCGCTCGGGCAGGCTCCCGGCCAGCCGGGGGGAGACGGAGCTCACGGTGAGGATCACGTCCGGGTGGGCGTCCGCGACGATCGCGGCGATCCGCTCGTCCGGGTGGTCCAGCTCCAGCGGCACGTACGCCGCGCCGGTGCGCAGCACGGCGAACAGCGCCACGATCGAGTCGAGCGAGCGCGGGATCGCCAGTCCCACGGTCGTCCCCGGGCCGAGGCCGCGCCCGGCGAGCACGCCCGCCACCGCGCGGCTGCGCTCCCGGAGCTGGGCGAACGTCATGGCGCGGCCGTGGGCGACGAGCGCGACCCGGCCCGGATCGCGCTCGGCCGCCCGGTCGAACCGGTCCACCACGGTGTCCGTGCCGATGTCCGTGCGCTCGGCCGGCACGGGCTCGGGCCCCGGACCCGGCAGCGCGCCCACAGGCCCGGTCCACCGGGCCAGGTCGTCGAGCACGCGCAGGTAGTCGTCCAGGAGCCGCTGCGCACGGCCGGTGTCGTGGTCGCGGTACTCCAGCTTGACCGTGAGCTGCTCGCCGGGCGTGACGACCCAGGTGAACGGGTAGTGCGTGGAGTCGTCGGCCCGCACCGCGGTGATGCCGTGCCTGGCGTTCAGCTCGGCGAACGCGTCCAGGTCCAGGAAGTTCTGGAGCACGAACAGGTTGTCGAAGAGGGTGTCGTGGCCGCTGCCGCGCTGGATCTCGCCGAGCCCCAGGTGCTCGTGCTCCATCGCCGCCACCCTGGCCGCCTGCACGGACGACAGGTACTCCCGCACCGTGTCGGACGGCCGGGCCCGGGTCCACATGGGCACGGTGTTGAGCAGCACGCCGACGATGCCGGACAGGCCTTCCCCCTCCCGGCCCGAGACGGTAACGCCGAACACGGCGTCGCCCCGGCCGGTGTGCGCGCCGAGCAGCAGGCCGAACGCGCCGGTCAGCACCGAGTTCAGCGTGACCCCGTGCACCTTGGCCGCCTCCCGCAGCAGCCGCGACTGTTCGGCCGTCAGCGTGCGCACGAGCGCGAGCGGCAGCTCGTCCGGCAGCGACGGGGACGGGCCGGCGAGCAGCGTCGGGCCGGGGAGGCCGGCCAGGTGCTCCGCCCAGAAGCGCTCCGAGGCGGAGACGTCCCTGGCGGCCAGCGCCCGGGCGTGCTCCTCGAAGCTCGGCGTGGCAGGGACCGGGTCCAGCGGCCGTCCCGCGACGACGGCCGCGTAGGCGTCGAACAGGTCCCGCAGCACGATCTCGCGTGACCAGCCGTCCCACAGCAGCAGGTGGTAGCTCAGCAGCAGGCCGTCGTGCCCGCCGGGCAGGCGTACCAGCGTCAGCCGGATCAGTGGCGGCTCGCCGGGGTCGAAGCCGGTGTCGCGGTCGCGGGCCCGCAGCGCCTCGGCCTCCGCCTCGGTGGACAGCACGACCGTGCGGACCTCGACCCGCCGGCCCGCCGCGAGCACCTGGACCGGGTTCCCATCGGCGTCGGTGGTGAACCCGGCGCCCACGACCGGGTGCCGGGCGATCACGTACGCCATCGCCTCGGCCAGCGCGTCTGCGTCCAGCCGCCGGTCGAAGGTGAAGTAGCTCTGGGCGACGTAGTGCCCGGCCGGGCCCGTGAGCTGGGCCTGGAAGAACAGGCCGCGTTGCAGCGGGGTCACCGGCGCCGTGCGTTCCGCCGTCGCGCAGGCGCCGGCTATGCGCTCCAGCGCGCGCCGCCAGTGCCCGGTGAGCTCGCCGGGGACGCCCTCGGCCAGGGTGAAGGCGGCGCGCAGGGTGCCGGTGGCCGGGTCGAGCCACGCGTTGACCTCCACGGCGTACGGGCTGCCCTGGTCGCCGCCGGTGATCGGGAGCGCCTGCGACTCGGTGGCCGCGCCGAGGTAGTTGAACAGCACCTGCGGGCGCCGCCGCAGCAGCGGGGCGGTCTGCGGGTCGAGGTACCTGAGCAGGCCGTAGGAGAGGTGCCCGCGCTCGTCCCGCTGGCGTTGCGCGACCTCGCGCGCCGCCGCCACGGGATCGGTGTGCGCCGTGAGCCGCACGGGCGCGATGGCGGTGAACCAGCCGACCGTACGGGTGTAGTCGTGGTGTTCGAGCAGCGGGACCCGGCCGTGCCGTTCCAGCTCGACGGCGAGATCGGCGGGCGCCTGCTGGACGTGTGTCAGCGCGGCCCGCAGCGCGCCGCACAACAACTCGGTGAGGCCGACGCCGAGCGCGGCGGGCGCGGTGCGCGTCAGGGTCGTGGTCACCTCGGGCGAGATCTCCACCGTGGTCTCGCGCAGCTTCCCGATCGCGGGCAGCAGCGCGGGCGCGTCGAGCGTCTCCACCCAGTGCCCGAGGTCGTCGATCGCGTGGGCGGAGCGGGCCGCCAGCGTGTCGGCGTACTCGGCGTAGGACGTGGTGGGCGGTGGCAGGGCCGCTCCTCGCATGGCGGTGGCCAGGTCGTCCAGCAGGATCAGCCAGGACACCGAGTCGACGGCGAGGTGATGCGCGGTGACCACCAGGGTCCGGCTCTCCTCCAGCCAGGTGAACGCGATCACCTCCCCGGCCTCGGGGTCGAGCCGCCCGGCGGCCTCGTTCGCGGCAGCCGTCGCCGTGGTCGTGGCCGCCGCCCGGGTGACCGCCGCCGGGCGGGGCGGCTCCGTACGCAGCGCCCACACCCCGTGCTCGACGCGCAGCCGCAGCCGGAGCGCCGGGTGCGCGGCCACGACGGCGTTCGCGGCGCGCCCGGCGTCGGCGAAGCCGGTGCCCTCCGGCGCCGGCAGGGTCCTGGCCTGGGCGAACCGGGCGAGGGAGCCGCCCAGCTCCCGCTGGCGCAGGATGATCGGCGTGGGCGTCAGCGGGCCGTCCCGGTGGCGGGCGGGTGCGGGCGCGGGTGTCGTGGCCGGTGGCGTGCGCGTGGCCAGGTGCTCGGCCAGCACGCGCGGCGTCCTGTGCAGGAACACGTCGCGCGGGGTGACGGGCAGGCCGAGCGCCCTGGCCCGGTTGACCACGGTGATGGCGATGATGCTGTCGCCTCCGGCACGGAAGAAGTCGGTGTCGCCGTCCACGTCGGTGCCGGGGAGCGTTTCGGCGAAGATCCCGACCAGCGCGGCGAGCGCCGGCTGGTGTGCGAGCGCGGTCGGGTGTGCGAGCGCGGGCGGGTGCGCGAGCGGGGGCTGGTGTGCGGGCGGGGGCTCCTCCGCGAGCGCCGCCGGTCCGTTCGCGAGCAGCCGGGGCTCCCCGGCGTCGAGCCGGGCCGCGCGCTGCGCCAGGGCCTGGCGATCCAGCTTGCCGTTGACCGTCAGCGGCAGCGAGTCCACCGGCAGCACCCGCCCGGGCACCATGTACGCGGGCAGCTTCGCCGCCAGCAGCCGGGTGAGGTCGCCGGGCACGCCGCCCACGACGTGCGCGATCAGATGGTCACCGCTGTCCGCCACGGTGACGGCCGCGTCCACCACGCCGTCGAGTTCCCTGATCGCGCCCTCCACCTCGCCGGGCTCGACGCGGAACCCCTTGAGCTGCACCTGGTCGTCGGCGCGGCCGGCGAAGACCAGCTCGCCGTCGAGCGTCCGGCGGGCCAGGTCGCCCGTGTGGTACATGCGGGAGCCGTCACCCGCGAACGGGTCGGCCACGAACCGGCTCGCGGTGAGCCCCGGCCTGCCCAGGTAGCCGAGCGACACCTGGTCACCGGCGACGTAGATGGCGCCCACCCGCCCCGGCGGCACCGGCCTGAGCCGGTCGTCGAGCAGGTAGGTGACCAGGCCGGGGATGGGGCCGCCGATCGGGGCGGCGTCGCCGCGGGCGGCGAAGTCCTCGGCGGTCAGCACCCGGTGGGTGACGTGGACGGTGGTCTCGGTGATGCCGTACATGTTGACCAGCTCGGGCGAGCCGGTGCCGTACCGCTCGACCCAGCCGCGCAGCCGCCCGAGATCCAGGGCCTCGCCGCCGAAGACGATCCGGCGCAGCGAGGTCAGCGGCTCGGCGGCATGCCGGTCGGCCTCGATGAGCTGGTAGAACGCCGACGGGGTCTGGTTGAGCACGGTGACGCCGCGTTCGCGTACCAGGCGGTGGAAGTCGACGGGGGAGCGGGTCAGCCCGTACTCGGGCACCAGCAGCTCGCCACCGTGCGCGAGCGCGCCCCACAGCTCCCACACGGCGAAGTCGAAGGAGGAGGAGTGGAACTGCACCCACACGTCGTCCGGGCCGAAGCCCATGCCGGGCCGGGTGTTCAGGAGCAGCGTCACCACGCTGGAGTGCGGGACGACGACGCCCTTGGGCCTGCCGGTCGAGCCGGAGGTGTAGATCACGTACGCCGGGTCGTGCGGGCCGGCCTGCGGCCCGCCGGGGGCGGCGTCCAGGGGCGGCTCGTCTCCCTGGACGAGCACGCGGGCCGGCACGCCCGCCCTGGCCAGCAGCTCCGCGAGGCGGTCCCGGCGTTCCCTGTCCACGAGCACGACCCGCGGGGCGGCGTCCTCGAGGACGTACCGCAGGCGTTCGTCCGGGTACGCCAGGTCCAGCGGCACGTACGCGCCGCCCGCGGTGACGGTCGCGACCAGGGCGACGACCTGCTCCACCGAGCGCGGTACGGCGACCGCGACCCGTTCGCCCGGCCCGGCCCCGGCCGCGCGCAGCGCCGCGGCCAGCCGGTCCTTGGCCTCCGCCAGCTCGCCGTAGGTGAGTGACCGGGTGCTGCCGTCGAGCCCGCACTGGGTGACGGCGGTGGCGGCCGGGTCGCGGCTCGCGGCGGCGTCGAACAGCCCGCCCAGGGTCGCCGGAACGCTCGGCGCGCTCGGAATGCTCGGTGCGATCGGCGTGCTCGGCGAGTCCGGCCGGGTGCCACGGGCCGCCGGGTGGACGGTGAGCGGGTCCGGCAGGGCGCCGGACGCCAGGTCGCTGACGAGGCCGTCCGGCCGGGTGAGCAGCCCGGTCAGGGTCCGGGTGAACGTGGCGAGGATGGCCCGGGCGCCCTTCTCCCGCAGCAGCTCGCAGTCGTGGATCAGGTTGAAGCGCGCCCGGCCGTCCGGCGCGCGCTCCACCACCAGCGTCAGCGGGTAGTGCGGGGCGCCCTCGTTCACGACGCCGGTGATGACCAGCTCGTGGCCGGGTTCGCGCAGGCTCTCCACGTCGGTCGCGACGTCGAACACCACCAGCGTGTCGAACAGCGGCCCGCTCCCGGCCTGGCGGCCGATCCTGGCCAGCGAGACGTGCTGGTGCGGCAGCACCGCGCTCTGGTGCTCCCGCACGGCGGAGAGCAGCTCGTGCGAGGTGGTGGTGCCGTCCCACCGGGCACGCACCGGGATCGTGTTGATGAACAGCCCCACCATGTCCTCGATGCCGGGCACCGGCGCGTCACGCCCGGACACCGTGGAGCCGAAGACCACGTCCTGGCTGTGCAGCATGCCGCCCAGCGTCACCGCCCAGGCGCCGTGCACGGCGACGCTCAGCGGCACGCCCGCCGCCCGCGCGGCCCCGTCGACGTCGAGCTCGGCGCCCGGCTGCGCGGCGGTGTCGGCGAAGCGGCCGGACGGGGTGTGCCCCTCGGCGACCAGCGAGGGGCCGGGCAGCCCGGCGAGCTGGTCCCGCCACACCCGGTCGCTGACGTCGTCGTCACGCCCGGCGAGCCACCGTACGTAACCGGGAAAGCCGCCCAGCGGATGCACGCTGCCCGGCGCGTGGTACTCGGCCAGCAGCGCCCGCAACATGGCCGGCACCGACCAGCCGTCGGCGATGATGTGGTGCACGGTCTGCACCAGGACGTTCCCGCCGGAGCCCGCGCGGATGAGCGTGTAGCGCATCAGCGGCCCCGTGGCCAGGTCGAACCCGGCGCGGCGGTCCCGCTCGGCGTGGTCGCGGATCTCCTCGCCGGTCATCCCGGGACGCTCCAGCGTGGTGAACGGCGCGGTCATGCCGCTCTCCAGCACCGAGACCACCCGGCCGTCGGCGAGCGCCACGAACCGCGCGGCCAGGTTCGGGTAGAGCGTGAGCAGCCGGGTGGCCGCCGCGGCGAGCCGGTCGGCGTCCACCTCGCCCTCCAGCGTCAGCACCTGCTGCTCGACGTAGCTGCCCGCCGAGTCGTCGTCGAAGACCGAGTGGAAGTACAGGCCCTCCTGCAGCGGGGTCAGCGGCAGGATGTCGTGCAGCGCCGGGCCGTCCAGGGCGTCGACGTCCGCCTGCGTCAGGGACAGCGGGCGGAAGTCGCTGGGGGAGTGGCCGCCCCGGTCGAGCGCGGCCAGGCCCTCCAGCGCCGCCAGGAAGTAGCCGCCGATCGTCGCGACGTCCTCGCCGGTGAAGACGCCCTCCGGCCAGGAGATGGCGGTGGCCAGCTCGTACTCGCCGGTGGGGCCGGGCTCGGCGATCGCGTTGAACTCCAGGGCGCGGGGCAGCCGCATCCCCGGATCCCGGCGCTCGCCCAGCTGCCCCGTGGAGCCCGCGAGCTGCCAGTCCCCGGGCCCGCCCGCGTCGAAGCGGCCCAGGTAGTTGAACAGCACCTGCGGGGCGGGCGCGTCGAAGGCGTGGCCGGCCAGGTAACGCAGGACGCCGTAGGGCAGGCCGTTGCCCGGCACCCGGGCGAGGTCCTCCTTGACCGCCTTGAGAGCGGCCGACAGGTACTCGGGCGCGGTGAAGTCCGCCGCGGCCCCGGGATCCACGACCACCGGGAACAGCGTGGTGAACCAGCCCACGGTCCGCGACAGCTCCGGCTCGAACCCGGCGGCGTCAGCGACGAGCCGTCCCTCCCGGCCGTGGCCTTCCAGCTCGACGTGCGCGAACGTCTGATCCTGGCCGAGATCGCGGCGCCATCGGGCGAGGGCGACGGCGAGCGCGGTCAGCAGCACGTCGTTGACGCCGGCGTGGAACCTGGCGGGGATCTCGCCCAGCAGCGCGGCGGTGACCTCGGGGCCCGCCGTGACCACCCGGACCCTCTCGCGCGCGACGGTGTCGGCCTCCGACAGCGGGCGCCTGCCCACCGGCTCGTCCTCGCCCGGCAGGGGGCGCTGGAAGTAGTCCAGGTCCGCGTCGGACGCCGTCTGCTCCAGCACCTGCGTCCAGCGCCGGAACGACGTGCCCACCGGGGGCAACTCGATCGGCGCGCCCGCGGCGAGCTGCCGCCACGCCGTGGCCAGGTCCTCCATCAGGACCCGCCAGGACACGCCGTCGATCACCACGTGATGGGCGACCAGGACCAGTTGCCGGGCCGCACGCCGCCAGACGGCACGCAGCATCACGCCCCCGTCCGGATCCAGCCCTTCGGCGGCGAGCGCGACGCACTCGTCGAGCGGCAGGTCGCTCTCCTGCCATCCGGCGGCCGCCTGGCCGGCCTCCGGCACCTCGAAGCCCCAGCGGTCGCCGCGCACCAGCCTGGCCCGCAACATGTCGTGCCGCGCGACCAGGGCGGCGAGGATCTCGTCGAGGGCGCCGGCGGTCAGGCCCGGCGGGGTGTTCAGCACCGTCGACTGGACGAACCCGTCGATCGCGTCGGTGGTCTCACCGAGCCACCGCACGATGGGCGATCCCGTGACGGGGCCGGTCGCGACATCCCCGGAGTCGGCGGGAACGGCCGCCTCGCGCCTGGCCACCGCCGCCAGCGCCCCCACGGTGCCGCCGGCGAAGATCTCCGTCGCGGTGACGTGGAGCCCCGCGTCGCGCAGCGCGCTCAGCAGCGAGATCGCCAGGATGCTGTCACCGCCGAGCTTGAAGAAGTTCTGGTCCACGCCGACCTCGTCCAGCCCCAGCACCGACGCGACCGCCGCGCACACCACCCGCTCGTTCTCGGTGGCGGGCGGCACGAGCGGGCCCGCCCCGATCTCGGGCTCGGGCAGCGCGCGCCGGTCCAGCTTGCCGTTCTCGGTGAGCGGGAACTCCTTCAGCACGACGACGTGCGCGGGCACCATGTGCTCGACCATGTTCGTGGCGGCCCACGCCGTGACCTCCTCCGGCCGCAGGCCCTCGCTCCCGGCCGCCGGGATCACGTATCCCACCAGGTAGGTGCCGCCCGCGGCGTTCTTCCTTGCCACGACGCAGGAATGCCGCACGCCGGGGTGCTCCGCGAGGCCGGCCTCGACGTCCTCCAGCTCCAGCCGCATGCCGCGGATCTTGATCTGGTTGTCGGCCCGGCCGAGGAAGTCCAGCGACCCGTCCGGGGCGAACCGCGCCAGGTCGCCGGTCCGGTACAGCCGGGACCCGTCCGTGGCGAACGGGTTGGCCACGAACCGGGACGCGGTCAGGCCGGGCGCGCCGGCGTACCCGCGGCCCAGGAGGAACCCGCCGACGTACAGCTCGCCGCCGACGCCGACCGGGACGGGGCGCAGCTCCTCGTCCAGCACGTACAGCTCGGTGTTGGGGTTGGCCTTGCCGATCGAGGTGGACAGGCGCTCCGCCGCGCCCCGGTAGATGACGTGGGAGACGCCGATCGTCGTCTCGGCGGGGCCGTAGCCGTGGTACAGCGGGATGCCGAGGCGGGTGCGGAAGCGCTCGTACAGCTCGGGGGTCAGCACCTCGCCGCCGCACCACACGTGGCGCAGGCTGTCCAGCCGCCCGGACTCGCCCGCGATCTCCAGCAGCACGTCCAGCATGGACGACACCAGGTACGTGAAGGTGACGCGCTGCTCGGCGATCACGCTGAGCAGGTGGTGCGGGTCGCGCTCGCCGCCCGGCCGCAGGACCACCAGCCTGCCGCCGCGCACCAGCGGCAGGAAGATCTCGTTGATCGAGATGTCGAACGACAGCGGCGCCTTGAACAGCGAGGCGTCGTCGGGGCCGAAGCGCAGGATCTCGCCGGCCTGCCACAGCAGCCGCTCGCTGATCGCCTCGTGCCGGATCATGGCGCCCTTGGGCCGCCCGGTCGAGCCCGAGGTGAAGATCACGTACGCCAGGGCGGGGCCGGGGATGCCGACCTCGGGGTCCTGGGCGGGGTACGCGCCGAACCGCCAGTCGTCGAGATCGACGGCCACGGCCTCCGGCTCGCCCGCGCCGGCCTCGCCGCAGTGGTCGAGCTGCAGCGCGAGCCCGGCGTCGCCGATGACGACCGCCCGGCGCGCGGCGGGCCAGCGCGGGTCGAGCGGCACGAACGCGCCTCCCGCCATGAGCACGCCCAGCAGCCCGATCACCATGTCGGCGGAACGCTCCAGCGAGATGCCGACGACCTGCTCGGCCCTGAGCCCGCGCTCGATCAGGTGGTGGGCGAGCTGGCCGGCCAGCGCGGCGACCTCGCGGTAGGTCAGGGACCGGCGCTCGTCGACGACGGCGACAGCGTCCGGCCTGGCCCGCGCCTGCTCGCGGAACAGCTCCACGATGGTCGGGCGCTCCCGGTCGGCCCGGGTGTCGTTCCACCCGGCCAGGGTCCGCAGCCGCTCCGCCACGCTGGACGGGCCGATGGTCCCCACCGGCCGGTCGGGGAAGTCGGCCAGGTCGTCCAGCGCGAGCTGCGCGTCCTCCCGCACGACGCCCTCGGGGACGGTGATGCCGCGCCCGTCCCCGGCGACGTCCCAGCCGGCGGGCGCGCGCCCGCCGTTGCCTGCCCAGCCGAGCACGTCGGTGAAGAGCGTGCCGGGGGTGAGGTCGAGGCCGTCGGGGCTGCGGCCCGTCGCCCAGTACGCCAGCCCGATGGCGCACGCTTCGGCGAGAGTCCTGTCGGGATGTTCACCGGTCCGCCGGCGCAGGCCGGCCAGCCGAGCGGAAGAAAGCGAAACAAGACGAGCGCTTGGTTCCAACATCGCAGACTCAGCCATCCCTTTCGGTAACCTCCTCTTGATCACCTAGCCGGCCTCCCGCCAGGCCCGCCACAACCGCGCGTACCGGCCGTCCAGGGCCACCAGTTCCTCGTGGGTGCCCTGCTCCACGACCCGTCCCGCGTCCAGCACGGCGATGCGGTCCGCCGCCATGGCCTGGGTGAGCCGGTGCGCCACGAACAGCGCGGTACGGCCCCGGCACGCGGCCAGCACGGCCCGCTCCAGCTCGGCGGCGCCCTGGCTGCCCGCCTCCGCGGTCGACTCGTCCAGCACCACCACCGGCGAGCGGCCCAGGATCAGCCGGGCCAGCGCGAGCTGGGCGACCTTGCCGCCGTCCAGGCGCTCGCCGCCCTCGCCCACCACGGTGTCCAGCCCGTCGGGCAGCGCCGCGACCCACGGGCCGGCGCCGGCCGTGTGCAGGGCGTCCATCAGCTCGTCGTCCGTCGCCTCGGGCGCGGCCAGCCGCAGGTCGTCGGCGAGCTTGCCGGAGAACACGTGCGTCTCCTGCGTCAGGATGCTCACCAGGACCCGGGCGCCCGCCTCGTCCAGCTCGGCGAGGTCGGTCGGGCCGATGCGCACCGTCCCGGCCTGCGGGACGCCGATGCCCGCGATCAGCGCCGCCAGCGTCGACTTGCCCGCGCCCGTCGCCCCCACCAGCGCCAGCGAGCCGCCGGCGGGGATCTCCAGGTCCACGTCCCGCAGGACCGGCCGCTCGGACTCCGGGTAGCCGAACGTCAGCCCCCGCACCGTCACGGGGTACGGCCCGGCGCCCGCCGGGGCGACGGCCGCGCCGCCCACCAGCCGCTCCTCCGTCGGCTCACCCAGCACCCCGACCAGCCGGGTCAGGCTCGCGCCCGACTTCTGCGCCTCGTCGAAGGTGAACATGATGGCGCCCAGCGGGTTGAACAGCCGGTGGAACAGCAGCGGCGCCACCGAGGCCTCGCCGAGCGTGACGGCGCCGGCCTCCAGCAGCACGTACCCGGTCACGATGATGAGGACCAGCCCGATGAACTCGGCGCGGTTCTCCCTGCCGACGAACCGGCCGAAGAAGTGGAACACCTCGACGCCCAGATCGCGCACCCGCCACGACTCGCGGGCGACCCGCTCGCGGAAGACGCTCTCCAGCCGGTACGCCCGGACGGTGTCGATCCCGTTCAGCCCGCTGATCAGCGCCTGCGCGCGGTCGGCCTGGGCCTCGCGCTGCGCCCGGTAGAGCGGCGCGGACCGGGGCAGGTACCAGCGCAGGGCCAGCGCGTACGCGGGCAGCGCCCCGGCGCCCGCCAGCCCGAGCCGCCAGTCCAGCCCGAACATGCCCACCGTGGCGATGGCGACCAGCACCCCCGCCGAGAACACGGTGGGGACGGCCTGCCGGATGCCCTTGGACACCACGGCCACGTCGTCACCGACCCTGGACAGCACGTCACCGTGGCCGACCTGCTCGATCCGGGCGCTCGGCATGCCCAGCACGGCCCGCACGGCGCCCTCCCGCAACCGCGCGAGCAGCTCCGCGCCCAGCCGCCCGATCAGGTACGCCGACGCCGCGGTGGCCGCCGCGCCGAGCAGCGCCGCCGCGACCAGCAGCACCCCGACGGTGACCAGGATCCCGTGCGGCTCGCCCGCGACCACCCCGTCGACCACCCGGCCGAGCAGCAGCACGGGGATCACCTGGAGCGCCGCCCCGGCCACCGTGGTGGCGGCGGTGGCCGCCGTCAGCCAGGGCGCCTCACGGCAGGCCGCGGCCACCCATCGGGCGGCCTCGCGTCCGGTGGCCGTGCGCAGGGCGGCGCGAACCTCGACGCCGCTCACGTCCGGGCCGTGCCGGGCCGGGGACGGGGCTCGTGCACCGGCGTCATCCCTGGCCGACCGACTTGACGAGCTCGTCGATCGCGTACGGCAGCGACAGCAGGGTGCTCTGCGAGATGGCGGCGCCGACGGCCGGGCCCTCGCTGTCGAGCAGGTACGACACCTTGCCGTTCTTGACCGCGGGCAGGTTGGCGAACAGCTCGAACTTCTTCAGCGCCGCCTGGTCGGCCTGGTCCGCGATGACGAAGATGCGATCGACGTCGATGAGGTCGATACGTTCTGGGGACAGCACGGTGTAGAAGCTACCGCCCGCGATCTCGTCGATCTCCGGCTGCCCCTTGAACCCGATGCCCGTCACCAGCCGCCCGCGCACGTCGGTGGTGGTGAAGGGCGCGACCGAGTTCTTGTACCAGGACAGCGCGACGGCGGTCTGGCCGGCGAACTCCGGATGCGCGGCGCGGGCGGCGTCGAGCTTGGCCTGGACGTCCTGGACCAGTTTCGCGCCCTCGTCCGCCTTGCCGAGCGCCTTGGCGATGTGCAGCGCGTTGTCCTGCCACGGCGCGCTGAACGGCTCCTTCTCGGTCCTGGTGCGGCCCACCGTCGGGGCGATCCTGGTGAGCCGGTCGTAGGCGGCCTGGTCGATCTCGGAGTAGACCGCGATGATCAGGTCGGGCCGCAGCGCGGCGATCTTCTCGTAGTTGGGGCCGGAGTCCCCGTTGGTCATGATGACCTCGGGGCGGGTGCCGCCCCACCGGTCCTTCACCCAGGGCCACTGGGTGTTGATGTCGGGGGTCTTGCCGGGCGGGTTCGGGTACTGGTCGACCATGCCGACCGGCTTGATGCCGAACGCCAGGACGGCCTGGTCGTCGGTGTAGCCGACGGAGACGACCCGCTGCGGGGCCTTGGTGATCTGCGTGGAGCCGAAGGCGTGCTCCACGGTGACCGGGAACGCGCCGCCGGTGGTGGGGGCCGCGCTCCCGGTCTCCGGCTGTGGCGCCGGGGCGGATCCGCAGGCCGCGACGAGGATCGCGGCGGACAGTGCCACCGCTGAGCGCCGTAGGGCCGTCAGGGTCGTTCCGTGTGAAGGCATCGGGGTCCCTTGCTGTCCGCTGCGATCTCGACTGCCAGGGAAACCGTAACACGACGATGTTAGGTAAGGCTAACCTTGCTTATCGGTCTTTTCTGAGGTTCGCCCGCACCAGCAGGTAGACCAGGAAGGGGCCGCCGATGGCGGCGGTGACCACGCCGACGGGGAGGCTGACCGGCAGCGCCGTACGGGCCACCAGGTCGGCTCCGATCAGCAGCGACGCGCCCGCCAGCCCGGAGGCCAGGAGCGGCGGAGTCGCGTGCCGCGCCAGGCGCATCGCCACCTGAGGCGCCACCAGCGCGACGAACGGGACGGGGCCCGCCGCGCTCACCGCGACGCCGGCCAGCAGCACCGCGCACAGCAGCAGGACCGCCCGCACCATCGAGTACCGCACGCCCAGGCTCGCCGCGACCTGGTCGCCGAAGTGCATCGGCCTGAGGGGGAAGGCGAGGTACGACACCACGGCCAGCAGCGCGAGCGTGCACCACAGCGCCACCAGGACCTCGCCCCACGACCGGCCGTCCAGCGAGCCGACCAGCCACGCCTGGGCCCTGGCCACGTCGCGGATGTCGGCGGTGACCAGCAGCCAGGTGGTGATCG
Organism: Nonomuraea sp. NPDC050202; assembly: GCF_040656115.1. Classification (NCBI taxonomy): domain Bacteria; kingdom Bacillati; phylum Actinomycetota; class Actinomycetes; order Streptosporangiales; family Streptosporangiaceae; genus Nonomuraea; species Nonomuraea sp. NPDC050202. Next base: position 42,312 of record NZ_JBFALF010000023.1, read on the forward strand.
CCTCCATCACGGCGCTCACCGAGATGCCGATGAGGATGAGCCGCAGGCCCTCGATCCCGCGCCGCCAGGCCATGAGGTACACCAGCAGGCCGGTGCCGAGCCCGCCCGCGAGCGCCGCCGCGGACAGGCCCACGGTGTCGGCGATCGCCGCGGCGGCCCCGCCCGACACCGTCACCAGGAACACCGAGACCGCGCTCGCGCCCCCGGTGATCCCCAGCACGTCGGGGCTGGCCAGCGGGTTGCGCGCGATGGACTGCGTGATCGCCCCCGACAGCCCCAGCGCGACCCCGACGACGAGCCCGGCCAGGGCGCGCGGCATCCGCAGGTCCATGATCACGAACTCGTCGACCCGCTCGCCCCGCCCGAAGATCGTGGCGATCACCTGGGGCAGGCCGATGGGGAAGTCCCCGACGCCGATGGACAGGCAGAACACCAGGAAGGTCGCGCCCGCCAGCAGCAGCGTGACGGCCAGCAGCCAGGGCCGCCACACGAACGACGCCCGGCCGAGCCGCACGCCCGGCGCCACCGTACGCCTGGCCGTCCCGTTCATGCCTTCCTGAACTTCCCGCGCCACACCAGCGCCGCGAAGAACGGGGCGCCCGCCAGCGCGACCACCACGCCCGCCTGCAACTCGCCCGGCCGCGTCACCACGCGCCCCACGATGTCGCAGGCGAGCAGGACGACGGCGCCGAGCAGCCCCGCGTACGGCACCAGCCAGCGATAGTCCGGCCCCGTGAGGTACCGCGCCACGTGGGCCACCATGAGCCCGAGGAACGCGATCGGCCCGCAGGCCGCCGTCGCCGCTCCCGCCAGCACGGTGATGGCGACGATGCCGGCGGTCCTGCTCCACGTGGTGTTCACGCCCAGCCCCCTGGCCACGTCCTCGCCGAGGTTGAGCAGGTTGATCGCCGGCAGCGTGGTCAGCGCCAGCACCAGCCCGGCCGCGATGAACGCCGTCACCGGCCAGATGACCTCGAAGCCGACGCCGGCCACGGAGCCGGCGTTCCAGAAGCGCAGCGCGTTCAGCGACGCCTGGTCCGACAGCGCGATCGCCGTGGTCATCGCCGCCAGGAACACCGTGACCCCCTGGCCGGTCAGCGCGAGCGTCAGCGGGCTGCCCCCGCCCCTGCCGAGGCTCGACAGCCCGAACACGACGACCCCGGCCGCCGCCGCCCCGAGGAAGGCGAACCAGACGTACTGGAGCGGGTTGGAGAGCCCGAACAGCAGGATCACCGTCACCACGGCGAACGAGGCACCGGAGTTCACCCCCAGCAACCCCGTGTCGGCGATCGGGTTGCGCGTGAACCCCTGGATCAGCGCCCCGCCGACGCCCAGGGCGGCGCCGGCCGCGATCGCGAGCACGGTCCTGGGCACCCGCACGGTCCGCAGGATGAGCGTGATCTCGCTGAGCCGCTGGTCGGCGCCCGGCACCCCGAACAGCCCGTGCCACACCTCCCCGGGGCTCAACGCGCGCGCGCCGACGGCCAGCGACGCCGTCCCCACGAGCGCGAGGACCACCACCAGCGTGACCGCTCCCGCCGCGCGCCGCCGGTGGGCCCGCGCTGCCCCGGAAGTTCCCATGCGATGTTCGTCACCGCCGTCTCGATCAATCGATTTAGGTAAAGCTATCCTTAGTCGCTGGCCGACGGTAGGGACGGACGGGGCTTCGATGGACGACACCTTCGCCAGGTTCGGGTTGCCCGGCGAGCCGGGCACCGAGGAGTTCTGGGCGGCGGCGGCGACGCCCGCGCCGGTGCCCGACGGCGCCGGCGGCTGGACGACCCTGTTCCTGTGGCGCGGGTCCCCCGCGAGCATCGGCTTCGAGAGCTGGTCGGAGCCGGTTCCCCTGCGCCGGTGGGGTGACACGGACTGCTGGTACGCCGAGGTGGCCATGCCCGCGCGGCTGCGGGTGACCTACCAGTTCCGCACCGCGGACGCCGCGTACGCCGACCCGTTCAACCCCGTGGGCGCGGGCGGCGACCGGTCCATCGCCGCGACCCCCGACGCCCCTGCCCAGCCGCACTGGCCCGCCGTCGGCGCCGACGGCGTCCTGCCCCTGCCGCGTACCCGCCTGCGCTGGACCAGCGAACGGCTCGGCGGGCGGCGCACCGTGCGCGTGCATCCGGCGGGCGGTGGCGGGCCGGTGGTGCTGCTGCTCGACGGGGACGACTGGTTGTACCTGCACCCGGCCATGACCGCGTTCGACTCGGCCGTCGCCCAGGGCGACCTGCCTCCCGTCACGCTCGTCTTCGTGCCCGCCAGGGACAGGGAGGCCGAGTTCGCCTGCAGGCCCGCGTTGTGGGAGGCGATCAGGGACGAGCTGCTGCCGCTGGTGGCGGAGAGCGGCGTGCCCGCCGACCGGGACCGGTTGGTGGTCGCCGGTCAGAGCCTCGGCGGGCTGAGCGCGATGTACGCGGCGCTGGAGTTCCCCGGGCTGGTGTCCGGCCTCGCCTGCCAGTCGGGGTCGTTCTGGTGGGCGCCCGGGGCGCAGGACCTCGCCGACCCCATGGGCGGGCCGGTCGGCGGCGCCGTCGCCGCGCGCCTGCGGGAGCGCGCCGACCTGTCCGGGCTGCGGGTCGCCTTCGACGTGGGGGAGCACGAGAGGCGGATGTTGCCGCACTGCGAGCTGGTCGAGACCCTGACGGAACAGGCCGGGGCCGTGGTGCGGGTCTCGCGCTCGCCCTCGGGTCACGACCGGGCGGGCTGGCGGCACGCCCTGCTCAGGGATGTCTCCTGGGTGCTCACGGGTGGTGGTGGCCCGGCCGCCGGGCCACCACACGCTCACGGGTGACGGGTCAGGTAGCCGCCCATGCTCCTGAACACCTCGGTGGCGGGCAGCTCCCTGCCGTCCTCCGTGCGCACGCGTTCGATCACCAGCCCGTGGCTGCGCCCGCGGCGGGCCTCGGCGCCCGCGACGATCACCACGCCGTCACCCTCCCGGATGAAGACCCGGCCGGGCGTGCCGCCGTAGATCCCCTGGGACACCGAGGCCTTGAGCACGCGCACGCGCTCGCCCCTGTAGTGGGTGAAGGCGTTGGGGTACGGGTCGGACTGGGCGCGGACCAGGCGCTCGATGTCCTCGGCGGGCCAGTTCCAGTCGATGTTGCTGTCCTCGATCGACCGCTTGTGGAAGAAGCTGGCCTTCGACCTGTCCTGGGGCGTCCAGGCGGTCCGGCCGGAGTTGATGAGGTCGAGCGCCTCGGTGACGATCGGCGCGATCAGGTCGACGGTGCGGTGGAAGAGGTCGGTGGCGGTGTCGGCGGGCCCGACGGGCACGGCCCGCTGCACGACGATGTCGCCGGCGTCCAGCTCGTCGTTCATCATGTGCGCGGTGACCCCCACCTCCGGCTCGCCGTTGATCAGCGCCCAGATCAGCGGGGAGAAGCCGGCGTAGGCGGGAAGCAGCGAGTCGTGCACGTTGAGGGTGCCGTGGCGGGGGAGGCGGAAGATCTCCGGCGGGATCCAGGTCCGCCAGTTGTTGGCGACGATGAGGTCGGGCTCGGCCTCCTTGAGCCGGACCATCAGCTCCTCGTCGTCGGGCCGGTTGCGCAGGAGCACCGGGACGCCGTGTGCCTGCGCCAGCTCGGCCACCGAGTCGCTCCAGATCCTCTCGTAGGCATGCTCGCTCTTCGGATGGGTCACCACCAGTACGACCTCGTGCGCGGAATCCAGCAGGGCCTGGAGCGTGCGATGACCCCAGGTTTGATAGCCGAACATCACGACCCGCATGGTGCCTCCTTGTCGAGGGGATCGGATTAAGTTAGGCTCACCTTAATTAGGCCAGGCTAACCTAATTTTTGCCATGACTCCACCCCAGTTACGCACCGGCGGAAAGGCATCCATGTCCTCAGCGGAGCAGCACGTGCACGATCTCGTAGGCATCGGCTTCGGACCCTCCAACCTCGCCCTGGCGATAGCGTTGCGGGAACGCCAGGCGCGCACGGGCGACGTGCTCGACGCCGTGTTCCTCGAGAAGCAGCCCGCCTTCGGCTGGCACCGGGGCATGCTGCTGGAAGGCACGACCATGCAGGTGTCCTTTCTGAAGGACCTGGTCACCATGCGCAACCCGACGAGTGAATTCAGCTTTCTCTGCTATCTCCAGGACAAGGGCCGGCTGCTCGACTTCATCAACCACAAGACGATGTTCCCGTCCCGCATGGAATTCCACGACTATCTCGAATGGACGGCCGCCCGGTTCTCCGAGCAGGTGGAATACGGCTCCGAGGTCGTCGCGGTGACCCCCGTCGAGGCAGGCGGGACGATCGAGCTCCTCGACGTGGTCGTCCGTCAGGGCGACGGCACGCTGGTCACCCGTCGCGCCCGCAACCTCGTCCTCGCCGCCGGGCTCGAACCGGTCCTGCCGGACGGCCTGGTCACCGACGAGCGGATCTGGCACAGCGAGGAACTGCTCGGCAGGCTGCCGTCGCTGCGCGACCCGCGCAGGTTCGTGGTGGTCGGCGCCGGGCAGAGCGCGGCCGAGGTGACCGAGCACCTGCACGGCGCCTATCCCGAGGCCGAGGTGTGCGCCGTCTTCACCAAGTACGGATACACCCCCGCCGACGACAGCTCCTTCGCCAACCGCATCTTCGACCCCGTGGCGGTCGACCACTTCTACACCGCTCCTGACGAGGTGAAGTCGCGGCTGCGCGCCTACCACTCCGCCACCAACTACTCCGTGGTGGACCTGGACCTCATCGACGAGCTGTACCGCCGCCACTACCAGGAGAAGGTGCAGGGCAAGGAGCGGCTGCGCATCCTCAACGCCTCACGCCTCGCCGACGTCGAACGCGACGGGAACGGCCTGCGCGTCACGGTGGAGTTCCTGCCCACCGGCGAGCGCACCCTGCTGGAGACCGACGTCATCGTCTACGCGACCGGCTACCGGCCGGCCGACCCGCTCACCCTCCTGGGCGAGGCGGGCCGGTTCTGCGAACGGCTCCCCGGCGGCGGCGTACGGCTGGATCGCGACTACCGGATCGTCACCTCCCCGGCGTTGCGCTGCGGCATCTACGTCCAGGGCGCCAGCGAGCACACCCACGGCCTCACCTCGACCTTGCTGTCCAACACCGCGATCCGGGTGGGCGAGATCGCCGAGTCCGTGGCCGACCGGCTCCGGAGCGGGAGCCTGAGCTCCTACGCGCTGTCACGCTGAGGCGCGCGCCGCAGCGGTCCTGTCGTGCGCTGGCGCGGAAGACCGTTTCCTACGATGATCGCTGCATGCCGTCCCGTATGTCAGCCGCGCTGGCGGGCTTGGCCCTGGCCGTCCTGGCCGCCGGATGCGCCGACCCGGCCGCCGGCCGGGTGTCGCTCGTCAGCGCGTCCCAGCCCCCGGCGTCCTCCCCGCCGTCGCCCACGGCGGTCCCGCAGCCGCCCTCGCCCATGGCGTCCTCGGGGCCCGCGAGGCACCCGTTCCCGATGGCGACCTCCCTGGCCGAGCCCATGGCGACCGGGGCGCCCCTGGCGGCGACGGGCCCGCCGCGGTTCTTCGTCTCCGCGCGCACCCCGCTCGCCCACTTCCCCGGCAGGTCCAAGACCGCCGTCGTCACCCCGGTGCCGCCCGCCGTGCACGACGCCGGGACCGGGGCGTTCATCGCGAACATCCCGCTGCCGCCCGGCATCGAAGGCTCCTCGCACCGCGTGGCCGCCGCCCGGGACAACCGCACGTTCGCCATCGCCGGCTGGACCGGGCAGGCGAAGCCCGGCCTCCGCTTCTTCCTGGTCCGCCTCGGCGAGGACGGGCGGCCCGGCAAGCCGGTGCCCGTCACGCAGACCGACCCGGACGACCTGACGCTGGTCCACGACCTGGCCCTCAGCGCCGACGGCACCCGGCTGGCCTACGCCACCCCGCTCATCGGGGGCGGCGTCAAGATCTCCGTGCTCGACGCCGCCACCGGCCGGCGCCGCGACTGGAGGACCGCGACGCACTCGATGGTGGGCGGCCTGTCCTGGGCCCCGGACGGCCGCTCGCTCGCCTCCGTGCTGGACGGCCGGGCCATCGCCGTGCTCGACCTCGCCCGCCTGGGCGACGGCCCGGACGGCGCCGCGTCCCGGATCGTCAAGAACGCCACCGGCGCCGTGCCGTTCGAGTCGGTGACCCACACCCCTGACGGCGGCGCGCTGATCTACGCCTCCGGGCACACCGTCGAACGCGTCCCCGTGTCGGGCGGGCCGGCGCGGGTGCTGGCCCGGCCGGAACTGCCGCCCGGCGCCTCGCTCAGCCTGCGCTTCTGCGTCGACGGGACCGGCGAGCACCTCCTGTACGCGCACCAGTGGCGCGCCTACCAGATCGGCCTTGACGGCGGTGCCGTCACCTCCGTGCCGATCACGGCCGGCGAGCGTCCGGGCGAGGGCGACTCGCCGCGCGTGGCCTGGTGACCACCGGCCCGTCCCGCGCTCTGAGGACTCCGTGGTGGTCCTCGGGGCCGGTCACCGGCCGGGCGGGAGGGCCGGCTCGCCGCCCGACCCGGGTGAGCACGGGCCGCCGGGAGCCGATGGGGACGGCGGAGGCTGTCTCATGGGCGGGGCGCCCGGCGGTCCCGGCGCGCCTCGAGTTCCTCCTCGCTCACCGGGATGAGCATCGGCTGCCCGGCCACACCGAACATCGTGACGACGAATTCGGTCTCGGCGTCCGGGAGGTTGTTGGCGTCCTGGTAGTGGATGAGGTCGCCGCCCGGCTCCCAGAACGCCTCCCCGGCCTTGATGACCCGTTGCGGCTCGCCTTCCAGCTCGAAGAGCATCTCGCCGCTGATCAGGTACCCGAACGCGGGACCGGTGTGGCGGTGCGGCGGGTTGCCCGCGCTGCCCGGCGGCAGGGTGACCCGGATCGTCATCGCCTCCGCGTTGCCGGGCATCGGCGGCGGAGACGGCACCGACGAGATGAGGTCGATCCTCGGCGGCGGCGTGGTCGCGTCGGGGTTGTCGAGGTGGTGCAGATGTTCGTCGCTCATGGTTCCTCACCGCTACCTTGGCCGATCGTCGACCTTGAGTTCGGCCCCTGTGCCCGAGATGAAAATGACCAGTAGTTTCGCCGGTTGTGTCCGGCTGATGTTCTCCGTGAGCACATGGTGGGCTCCCGGCGGCTCGACCCAGCTCTCGCCCTGGCGGTAGGTGCGCACCGGCTCGCCACTGATCTGGCTGCGGACGGCGCCCGAGAGTACGTAGGCGTAGACGAAGGCGTCGCCGTGCCGATGCGGAACCGCGCGCGCGGTGGGCGGGAAGTCGGCGATCGCCGAGGTGAACGTCTTGCCCTTGACATTCGGGAGCGCCTTCTCCAGCAGGGGCGAGAGCGTCTCGGACGGTGGCTGCGTGACCACGGCGGCGACCGGCGCCCGGCCGGTCGCGGGCTCCGCCGCGGGAGCGGCGCACGCGGCTGCCGGAGCCACCAGGCCGGCGACCAGGAAGCCCCGGGCGAACCGTACTCGGATCATGACGCCTCTCCAATCCTGCTATGTCCGAGTACGCTGTCCGGGCCTTGCGCGGGTTAACCAGGGGCGCGTTCAAGCCCTGGCGATGATTCGCCCAGCTGCAGGGCGTGCGGTGGCCTATCCGCCCTCGGTGACCCGGATGATCGTCTTGCCGCGGGCCGCGAACGCGGCGGGCGCCTCGGCCAGCGTGCGCACGGCCCCCACGATCACGCGGAGCCGGCCCTCCCGCAGCCGCCGGGCCAGGTCCGTGAGGCGGGCGCGATCGGGTTCGACGACGAAGAAGATCGCCCGGCCGTGCCGGGGCTGGACCGCCGGCGGCGCGGCGATGGAGACGAGGGTGCCGCCGGGGCGCACCAGCGCCGCGGAACGGTCCAGGACGTCCCCGCCGATCACATCGAGCACCAGATCGACCTGACCGGCGTCTTCCAGCCGCTCGGCCTGCAGATCCAGGAAGACGTCCACGCCCAGGCCGAGTGCCGTGTCCCTGCCCCCGGCCCTGCCGGTGCCGATCACCCGGGCTCCCGCCTCGCGCGCGAGCTGCACCGCGACCGAGCCGACGCCGCCCGCGGCGCCGTGGACCAGCACGGTCTGGCCGGCGGCGAGGCGCCCGTGGTCGAACAGCGCCTGCCACGCGGTCAGCCCCGAGATCGGCAGCGCGGCGGCCACGGTGTGGTCGATGCCGGCCGGCAGCGGCGCCAGGTTGCGCGCCTCCACCGCCACGTACTCGGCCAGCGAGCCGTTGCGGGTCCAGTCGGTCAGCCCGAACACCCGCTGTCCCACGCTCAGGCCGGTGGTTCCGTACCCCAGCTCCGCCACCGTCCCCGACACCTCATGCCCGGGCACGCTCGGCGTCCGGTCGCGGCCCGCGCGATCCGACCACGTTCCCGGCCAGTCGAGCTCCCCCCGGGTGAACCCCGCGGCGTGCACCCGCACGATGACGTCGTTCTCGGCGGCGTGCGGGTACGGCTCCTCGGTCAGGGAGAGCCCGGCCGGACCGGCGGTCCGGTCGCGGACGGTGATGGCTTGCATGGCAGGTCCCTCGCCGGTGATGTGAGAACTCGAGCAGGGCGAACGTACCCACCGGCCCGGTCGTTCAGCCGTCACCCTGCGGCTTGGCGGCCCGGTGGATCGCCAGGCCGATCAGCAGGACGGTGCCGGCCACGCACAGCCACGCGAACACGTCGCCGATCGCCCGATAGGGGGTGGCGAAGCCGCGGACGGGCACCTCGGAGACGACCACGTGCCGGTCGTCGCGTTCGTGGACGTGCTCGCTCAAGGTCCGTCCCTGCGCGTCGAACGCGCCCGCGAGCAGGCCGGTGCGGGCGGGCCCCGTCCTGGCGAAGCGCATCAGGAACACCGGGAACAGCCACGCCGCCGGCGCGAGGTCGTAGCGGGTCTGCGCGGCCAGCAGGGATAGCGCCGTGCCGATCCCCAGCCACACCCATCGCCGCCGGTCGGCGACGGGGACCGGCCCGGGGGCGGCGGCGGTGACGCCGCTGCGCGGGGCGGCCTGCTCGGTCTGCATCTGATCGATCCCTTCTCCAGCCGAAGCGTCCGTGCGAGGACCGCCGGGCCCCTGGCCCGAGAGGGCGCGATGAGCGGGGGATCTCTCTGAACGAGCCGTGCCGGGCGAACGGCATGTCGCGAGTGCGGTCCAGTCGCTCGGTGTACGCGAAGGCGCTCGCTCAGGCCTTGGGGCGGGCGAGCGCGCTCCAGCCGTGTTCCAGGAGGTCGAAGGCCCGGTTGATGGCCTCGCGGGGGTCGTCGTGGGCGTAGGCGGCGCGGGGGGCTTCGAGGGCGAAGTGGGCCAGGGCGGTGCAGGCGGGGTCGTCCGCGGCGAGGCCGCTCTCCTCGGCGATGGCCCGGGCGAGCGCGGCGGTGTGGCGCAGCCACATGTTCTGCGCGTAGTCGCGCAGCGCGGGGGTGCCGGCCACGAGGTCGGTGAAGGCGGTGAAGGCGGGGTCGCCGTCGGCGGTGGCCAGCCGGGTGGTCAGGGCGTGTTCGCGCAGCGCGGCGGGGACGGACCGGCCCTCGGGCCGCTCACGGACGGCGGCGAGCAGGCGGGCCTCCTGGTCGGAGTCCTCGTCGAAGACGAGGGCCTCCTTGACCGGGAAGTGCTTGAACAGCGTGGTGGTGGACACGTCGGCGGCGTCCGCGATCTCGCGGATGCCGACCTCGTCGTATCCGCGCTCCAGGAACAGGCGCAGCGCGGCGTCGGCGATGGCCTGGCGGGTGGCGGCCTTCTTGCGCTCGCGGCGCCCCACCGGTGCGGGAGAGGGACTGGTCGTGGTGCTGGGCATACCGGCACCCTACCTCTTTGGTGAATCGAGTTCAAAAGTTGTGTTGTTGCACTTATTGATCCGGTGTGTTTTTCTGGGGCGCACAGAACGAACGGAGCATCACCATGAACACCACCGCGGCACCCCGCATCGCCGTCATCGGAGCCGGCCCCGGCGGCCTGACCTGCGCGCGCATCCTCCAGCGGCACGGCATCGCCGCCGCCGTCTACGACCGCGACGCCGGCCCCGCCATCCGCGACCAGGGCGGCACCCTCGACCTGCACGCCGACAACGGCCAGATCGCCCTGCGCGAGGCGGGCCTGCTGGAGGAGTTCTTCCGCCTGGCCCGGCCCGAGGGCCAGGAGATGCGCCAGCTGGACCCGGCCGGCACGATCCTCTTCCACCACGTCCCCGAGCAGGGCGAGCGGTTCAAGCCGGAGATCGACCGCGGCCGGTTGCGCGACCTGCTGCTCGGCTCGCTCCAGCCCGGCACCGTGCGCTGGGGCCACACCCTGCGGGCCGTCAGCGGCCCCGGCGAAGGCCCCCGGCGGCTGCACTTCGCGGACGGCACCACCATCGAGGCCGACCTCGTCATCGGCGCCGACGGCGCCTGGTCCAAGGTCCGCCCCGCCGTCTCCCCGGCCACCCCCCGCTACACCGGCGTGAGCTTCCTGGAGGCCTGGTTCCACGACGTCACGACCCGGCATCCCGGCATCGCCGAGCTCGTCGGCCAGGGCGGCGCCGCCGCGGCCGACGGCGAGCGCGGCCTGTTCGCCCAGCGCAACAGCGGCGACCACATCCGCGTCTACCTCATCCAGCGCGTCCCGGCCGACTGGATCACCGCCGGCGGCCTGTCCATCCAGGCCACCGACGGCATCCGCGCCCTCCTCCTGGAGCGCTACCGCGACTGGTCGCCCCGCCTGCGCCGGCTGATCACCGACAACGACGGCCCCTACGTCGACCGCCCGATCTTCGCCCTGCCCGCGCCGCACGTCTGGGCGCACAACCCCACGGTGACCCTGCTCGGCGACGCCGCCCACCTCATGCCCCCGCTCGGCGTCGGCGTCAACCTCGCCCTGCTGGACGCGTGCGAGCTCGCCCTGGCCATCGCCCGCCACGACACCGTCGAGGAGGCCGTCCGCGCCTACGAGCGGACCATGCTGCCCCGCTCCACGGAGATGGCCCAGCTCCTCGACGGCGCCGCCGACGGGCTGCTGTCCACCGAGCTGCCCGACTTCGCCACCGCCGGCGACGGCTGACCGTGACGGCTGGAGGCCGGCATCACCCGGCCCCGTGCGGTGGGGATCCGGCGGGCTGATACTGTGGCGGTCTCGTACGCAGGATCGTCCTTGGGAGGTGAGACCCATTACCGCTGTGTCAGTCTGGGTGCTCCCCTCGCGAAGTGCGGCCCACAGGGATTAGGTGACCGCGGGAGCGCCCATCGGCATCCCGAAAGGCTCCCATGTCGGTTTTTTCGTCATCTATCAGTACTGCTGCCATCGTCGCCCGCCTCCGCGCCGCCGGATGCGTCTTCGCCGAGGACGAGGCAGAGCTGCTCCTGTCCACCGCGCCCACCCCCGCCGACCTCGACGCTATGGTGGCGCGCAGGGTCGCGGGCGAGCCGCTCGAACACGTGCTGGGCTGGGCGGAGTTCTGCGGCCTGCGGGTGTACGTGGAGCCGGGCGTGTTCGTGCCCCGGCCGCGCACCGAGTTCCTCATCGAGGCGGCCGTCGCGCTGGCGCGCGAGGTCGCGGGCACGCCGGTGGTCCTGGACCTGTGCTGCGGGACGGGCGCGATGGGCGCGGCGGTGGCGGCGGGCCTGCCGCGGGCCGAGCTGCACGCCGCCGATCTCGACCCCGCCGCCGTTCGCTGCGCCCGGCGCAACCTGGCGGGGACGGCGACCGTCCACGAGGGCGACCTGTACGACCCGCTGCCCGCCACGCTCCGCGGCCGGGTGGACATCCTGATCGCCAGCCCCCCGTACGTGCCGACGGAGTCGGTGGGCCTGCTGCCTCCCGAGGCCCGCCTGCACGAGCCGCTGCACGCGCTGGACGGCGGCGCCGACGGGCTGGACGTGGTGCGGCGGGTGATCGGCGGCGCGCCCGGCTGGCTCGCGCCCGGCGGGCGGCTGCTGGTGGAGACCAGCGAGCGGCAGGCGGCGGCGACCGCCGAGGCCGTACGGGCCGCCGGGCTGGCGGTCCGGGTGGCCGCCTCCGACGACCTGGACGCGACGGCGGTCATCGGCACCAGGGAAGCTCGATGACTTAGCGGTGTTAAGGTGATCCGCGATGGCACAGAAGGGACTGGCGCGGGACACCGTCGTGCGCGCGGCGCTCGAACTGCTCGACGAGACCGGCCTGGAGGGCCTTTCCGTGCGCCGCCTCGCCGCCCGCCTGGGCGTCCAGAACCCGGCGCTCTACTGGCACTTCCGCAACAAGCAGGAACTGCTCGACGAGATGGCCCGCGAGCTGCTCGCCCACGACATGGGCGGGCCGGCCGAGGGCGAGGGCTGGCGGGAGTGGCTGACCCGGCGCGCGCACCGCTACCGGCGCACGCTGCTCAGCCACCGCGACGGCGCGCGGCTCGTCGCGGCCGGCGACCCCGGGCCCGGGGTGGCCAGGAGCTTCGAGGAGGAGCTCAGGACGCTGGCCGGGCTCGGCTTCACCCCCGCGCAGGGCCTGCACGCGATCGCCGCGATCAGCCACTACACGCTCGGCTTCGTGCTGAACGAGCAGGCCCGCCTCGACCGGCGAGGCCGCGGCGACAGCCCCGGCCTGGCCGCGTACGCCACGGACTACCCGCTCACGGTCGAGGGGGTCAGGACGGGTGGCGCGCCGACGAGCGACGAGGCGTTCGCGCACGGCCTGCGGCTCATCCTCGACGGCGTCGCCGCGTCGGCCCTCGCCTGATCCCACCGGTCAAGGAGGCGGCGGGTGCGGTTGCCGGCGTGGACGTGGCGGCCCGCCCCTGCCCGCATCGACGCGAACGGCTCGGTGAGCGCCCCGTCCGCGACCGGCCTGCCGGACAGCACGCTGTCCCTGGTCACCCTGCCCGGCATCGCGCAGTGATTTGCGCCTTTTGCAGTGCGGCATGCGGTTGTTTTCTTCGTGGACTTCTCCGGTGAGACGCGCTTTCATTTCCTCCGTCGAACCCCGAGACGGAGGAAAAATTGGCGCGTACACGGAGAAGTGCACGGAGAATTACAGGGATCGCCCTCGCCCTCGCGGTGGTGGCGGGCACGGCTCCGCCCGCGGCGGCCGCCCCGCGGGAGCCGGTGCGGATCACCCGCTTCCTCGGCGAGCAGCGGATCCCGTACCTGGTGAAGTTCGAGGGCACGACCGTGGGCGGCCTGTCGGGCTTCGACCGCGACCCGCGCACCGGCGTCTGGTACTTCGTCTCCGACGACCGCTGGCGCTACAACCCCGCCCGCTTCTACACCGGCCGCCTGGCCATCGACCGGATGACGGGCGACTTCACCGGCGTGCGGCTGACCGGCGTCACCACGCTGACCAGGCCCGACGGGACCCCGTACCCGGGCTACGGCAAGCCGGGCTCGGCCGACCCCGAGTCGATCAGGGTCGACCGGTGGAGCGGGCGGCTGCTGTGGGGCGACGAGGGCGACCGGCCCGACCGCGCGAATCCGGATATTCCCATCTCGCATTCCACAGTGCGCGGAATGAACCCCGAAGGGCGCGAGGCCGGTAGTTTTCCGGTGCCGTCGAATTTGCGCTTCGAGAGCACGGAAAGCGGGCCACGCCGCAATTTCGGATTCGAGGGGCTGGCCGTCACCGAACGCGCCGTCACCGCCGTGACCGAGGGGCCGCGTTACGAGGACGGGCCGACGCCGACGGCCGACAGCGGCTCGGTGACGCGGCTGACCGTGTGGGACCGCGGGGGCCGGGTACGCGCGCAGTACGCCTACCCGCTCGACGCCCTGGAGGCCCCGCCGAACCCGCCGACGGGCCAGAGCGACAGCGGCGTGTCGGAGCTGCTGGCCATCGACGACCACCGCTACCTGGCACTCGAACGCTCCTGGATCCAGGGCGTGGGATACCGGGCCAAGCTGTACGAGATCGACCTGCGCGGCGCCTCGAACGTCATGGGCCGCGACTCGCTGGCGCAGGCCGGCCGGTACCGGCCGGTCGCCAAGCGGCTGGTCCACGACCTCGGCGACTTCCGGCCGCCGGTGCAGAACCTGGAGGGCATGGCCTGGGGTCCCCGACTGGCGAGCGGCGAGTGCACGCTGGTGATCGGCTCCGACGACAACTTCTCCGAGCAGGAGGTGACGCAGTTCATGGCCTTCGCCGCCACGGGCTGTCGCTGACCTGCGTACCGTCAGATGCCGTGGATGCGGCGCCCGGTGATCTGCTGGGGGACGATGCGGATGTAGAGCTGCCGCTCGCCCCCGGCCCACGGGGTGACGCCCGTGCCGGCCGCGCCGTCCGCCTCCTCCGGCGGCAGGTGGTGCGCGGGCCCCTGGACCAGCACGCTCCACCCCTCCCTGTTGGTCTCGTCGAAGTTGTCGACCTCGAAGGCGATCACGATGTCGACGCCTTCCAGCCCGGTGCTCAGGTCCTTGTCCATGGCCCCGCCCGCGGCGGTGCGGAAGACGATGGCGCCCTCGTGCACCTTGTAGTTGACCGGCAGCACCGTCGGCCCGTGCGAGCCGTTGAACGCCACCCGTCCGATCCCCCCGGGCGCGATCAGCCGCCGGCACTCCTGCTCGTCCAGCGTCTCCAGGGACGGGTGGGCCATCGCGGGGCCGCGCCCGGGCGGCCGGTCCTGGCCGCCGCCCAGCAGGTCGTCCACCGTCGTGCCCAGCGCGTCCGCCAGCCGGTAGAGCGCACCGGTGTCGGGCGTGTCGGCGTTCTCCTCCAGATATTTCAGGTAACCGGGTGACATGTCCGCGCGCTCGGCGACCTGCTCGCGGGTCAGCCCGAGGCGCTCGCGGTGGTGGATGACGCGGCGGCCGAGATCGCCTGTGCCTGTCATGATGACTTCCCCTCTGCGATAGGTACGGCGTGCGGCGCCGTTGAGCCGGGCCTCGTGATGGTCGGCGTCGATGAACACCTGACGCCCGCGGTAGCGGATCGGCATGGACACGAGCCCGAGCTCGTCGGGCAGCAGCGGGTCCAGCCGCAGCCCGTCGGGCCTGACCTCCAGGCCCAGGAAGCAGCGCTGCAGCAGGTCGAGCGTGCCGCCCATGGCGCCCAGGTGGATGCCTTCCGCGGTGGTGCCGCCCTGGACGTCCTTGATGTCGCTGTAGAGGGCCTCGGTGAAGAAACGCCACGACTGCGCCCGGTTCGAGCGGGCCAGCACCCAGGCGTGCACGACGGCGCTGAGCGTGGAGCCGTGGCTGGTGCGCCGCAGGTAGTAGGAGACGGTGCGGGGAATGAGATCCGGCTCGACCGGGTAGCCGAGCCGCTCCAGGGTGCCGGTCAGCTCGTCGCCGGTGAGCAGGTAGCAGAGCATGAGGGTGTCGGCCTGCTTGGACGCCTTGTACCGGTTGACGTCGTCGCCGTCGGCCTCCAGCGCCCGGTCCAGGCGGCGCACGCCGGCGTAGCGGTCCCAGTCGAGCTCCAGCAGGTCGGCGTACCCGGTGAACTGGCTGATCACGCCGTCGTGGAAGTCGACCCGCAGGCGGCGGCCGAGGTCGTCCCAGCGGTCCAGCTCCGCGGCGGGCGGGGCCAGGTCGGGGACCAGCGCGGCGGTGTCGCGGGCGCGTGCCATCAGCCATGCGGTCATGACGTTGGTGTAGGCGTTGTTGTCCAGGCCGGGGACGGACGCGCCGGGGTAGGCGTCGTGGTACTCGTCGGGGCCCATGACGCCGCGGATCTCGTACCGGTCGCCGGCCGGGACGGCCAGCGAGGCGAAGAACCTGGCGATGTCGAGCAGCAGCTCGGCGCACCACGGCGGCATGGTGCCGGTGGACAGGTAGTGGTGCCAGACGTTGTAGGCGATGGCCAGGCCGACGTGCCGCTGCAGCCGGGAGTGGTCGGGCAGCCAGCGGCCGGAGGCGGGGTTGAGGTGCAGGGTCTGCGTCTCCTCGCGGCCGTCGCTGCCGCTCTGCCACGGGAACATCGCGCCGTCGTGGCCGGCCTCCCTGGCCGCGTCCCGCGCCTCGGGCAGCCGCCTCCAGCGGTAACGCAGCAGCCCTCGGGAGATCTGCGGGAAGCGCAGGTCCAGCCACGGCTGCACGAACAGCTCGTCCCAGAACACGTGCCCCCGGTACGCCTCGCCGTGCAGGCCCCGGGCGGGCACCCCGGCGTCCAGGTCGGCGGTGTGCGGGGACAGCGTCTGCAGCAGGTGGAAGATGTGCAGGTGCACGACCAGAGACAGCTCGGGGCCGTCCACGTCGAGCCTGGCCCGCCGCCACAGCCGCTCCCACGCCGCCTCGTGCCG
Source organism: Nonomuraea sp. NPDC050202 (assembly GCF_040656115.1). Taxonomy (NCBI): domain Bacteria; kingdom Bacillati; phylum Actinomycetota; class Actinomycetes; order Streptosporangiales; family Streptosporangiaceae; genus Nonomuraea; species Nonomuraea sp. NPDC050202. The sequence continues at coordinate 58,417 of NZ_JBFALF010000023.1, forward strand.
CGCCAGCAGCTCCGCGAACGGCGGCGCCCGGCGTACGTGCCGCAGCGCCGACGAGCGCGGATCGTGGCAGGCCGGGTCGCGCGAGGACGTCAGCGCCACGACCTTCGTGAAGTCGGCCGGCACCCCCTCGGCCAGGTCGAGCACGTGGTCGGAGGTGATGTGACCGGTGCCGAGCGCCGGCCTGGCGGGCACGTCGCTGTCGATCCTGGCGGCCAGCGCCACGACGACGTGGGAGGAGCGGGTGCGCGCCGTCAGCCAGGCCAGGTCGTCCTCCGAGCCGGTCGCGTGCCCGGTGAGGTGGTCGCCGCGCAGGTCGCGGTAGCGGGCCACGCCCTCGTTGCGCACCCGGCCCTCCAGCGTGGCGTGCACGCGCAGCGGGCCCGACCAGTTCTCCGCGGTGAACGTGGTCTGCATCGCCGCCAGGTACGGGTCGGCCATCGACACCAGGCGGCGCTGGCGTACCCGGGTGATCCGGCCCGCGCCGTCGCGCCAGCGCAGGTCCCGCACCAGCACGCCGCGGCGCAGGTCCAGCACGTGCCGGTAGAGCGGCAGGTCGGCCCCCTCGGGCCGGAACCAGCCGGAATCGGGCGTGGCGAACGTCAGCGGCAGCCAGTCGGGCAGGTTGACGATGTCCTCGTTCGTCACGGTATGGCCGGCCACCACGGAGTCGAGCCGGTCGTAGCAGCCCGCCAGGTACGTGCCCGGCGTGCGCGGCTCCCCGTCGGGGGTGGCGCCGCGCGTGGCGAACCGGCCGTTGCCCAGCGTGCACAGCGCCTCGCGCAGCCCCTCGCTCGCGGGCTCGAAGCCCTCGTAGACCAGCGCCCAGGCGTCCGCCGCGGGAGGAGCGTTCATCGGCGCCCCACGGGCACGCGGCCCGCCACGTCGGCGTCGGCCAGGTCGGCGACGACCGCGCCGGCCCCGGCCGCCAGCATCGCGGCGGCCTGCGTGCCGCTCCTGTCCACCGCGACGACCTGCCCGAACCCGCCCCTGCGCCCGGCCTCCACGCCGGGCAGCGCGTCCTCCACGATCGCCACGTCGCCTGGCGGCAGCTCCAGCCGCCGCGCCGCCTCCAGGAACAGCGCGGGATCCGGCTTGCCCGGCAGGCCCAGCCGGGCCGCGTCGTTGCCGTCCACCAGCACGTCGAACAGGTGCAGCAGCCCCGCCGACGACACCACCGCCCGGCAGTGCCTGCTGGCCGAGACCACTCCCGTACGGCAGCCGCGCTGCCGCAGCTCGTGCAGCAGCGCCACCGTGGCGGGGAAGGCGGCCACGCCGTGCTGGCGGATCTGCTCCATGAACAGCGCGTCCTTGGCCAGCCCCAGCCCGTGCACGGTCGGCGCTCCCGGCTCGTCGTCCGGCCCGCCCTCGCGCAGCGAGATGCCGCGCGAGGCCAGGAACGTGCGCACGCCGTCGAGCCGGGGCCGGCCGTCCACGTGGGCGAGATAGTCGGCGCGGATGTCGAAGGGCGCCGAGCGCCCCCGGAGGAAGGCGTCGAAGACGTGCTTCCACGCCGCGGCGTGCACCCGGGCCGTGTCGGTGACCACGCCGTCGGTGTCGAAGACGACGGCGCGCAAGCTGGTCAGATCGAAGGTGGCCATGTCTGGACGCTACCCGCGCACGCGGCGCCCAGCCATGGCCGTCGGACCTCTTGACCCAGGACCTCCGGCCCGTCCCACGGGAAGCGGGAGCGGGCAGTGGGTACGTCTGTCACCAGGCCGCGCCACGTGAATCCCCGAACCCGCCGGCCCTGGCAGGAGGCGCCGCATGAGAGCGTTGACCGTAGGAGTGTTGTCGTTGCTCGCCGTGCTGGGGGTGGGGGTGGCGGGCTGCGGTGACGCCGGGCCGCCGGACACCGCCACGCTGAGCCTCTCGCCCGCCCCCACCACCCCCTCCACCACGCCTGCTGCCTCGTCACCCGCCCCCACCACGCCCGCCCCCACGCCCGCCTCCTCCTCGCCCGCCTCCTCCTCGCCCGCGGGCACCCCGCGGGCGCAGCCCACCCCGCGCGAGACCCTGATCGGCGGCCGCTACCAGCCGCTGTGGCCGTTCTCCAGCCCCGAGGAGGTGGCGGCCTGGCAGCGCGAGTACCGGGCGAGCGGCCACGAGCCGTGGCACCTCGACGCCCGCCGCACCGCGATCGCCTTCAGCCGTGACTTCCTCGGCTTCGCCGGCATCGACCGCGCCGTCAAGACCGTGACGGACGGCCCGCACGCGCGCGTGCACGTCGGCTTCCGCGCCGAGGACGCCTCCCGGCCGCTGGTGGCGGCCGTCGTGCACCTCATGAGGTACGGCCCCGGCCAGGACGCCCCCTGGGAGGTGGTCGGCACCGACGACACCACGCTCACCCTGACCAGGCCCGCGTACGGCGCCGCCGCCGGCTCGCCGGTGACCGTCGGCGGCCGCGTCACCGGCGTGGACGAGAGCATCAGGGTCCAGGTCCGCCACCCCGGCTCGGACACCCCGGTGGGGGAGCGCTGCTGCCTGCCCGCGGGAGGCGAGAACGCGCCCTGGTCGGCGCGGGTCTCGTTCACGGCGCAACCGGGGCGGACGCTGACCATCGTCGCCTCGACCGGCGGCCACGTGGCCGAGGTCGAGCGGTTCGCGGTGACGGGGGTGACGTCGCCCCCCTGACGGGCCGCCGCTGTGACGGCCGCCTCGTTGACGGGCCGCCTCCCTGACGGGCGCCTCGTTGACGGGCCGCAGCCCTGACGGTCGCCTCCCTGACGGCCGCCGTCCTCGCGAGGAGAGCTGCTAGTTTATAAACGCGCATTCACTAAGGCTCGGGGGGAAGCGATCATGGGCAGGCCCCGCACCACCAGCGACGAGGCGATCCTGGGAGCGACCGCCCGCGCGATCGGCCGGCACGGCCCGCAGGGGCTCACGCTGGCCGCGGTCGCCCAGGAGGCCGGGCTGTCCCCGGCCACGCTGGTGCAGCGGTTCGGCTCGAAGCGCGGCCTGCTGCTGGCGTTCGCCGCCCACGCCACCAGCACCGCGGCCGAGCCGTTCGAGCGGGCCCGCCAGGAGCACGCCTCGCCGCTGGCCGCCCTGCGTGCCGCGCTCGTGCACCTGGCGGAAGGCGTGTCCACGCCCGAGGAACTGTCGGGCAGCCTCGGGTTCCTGCAGCTCGACCTGACCGACCCCGACTTCCGCGCGCACGCGGCCGAGCACGCCCGCCGCACCCGCGACGAGATCGCCGCCCTGCTGGCCGCCGCGGCGGCGGCGGGGGAGCTGACCGCGGAGGCGGAGTCGGGCTCGCTGGCCAGAGCGGTGCAGGTGGCCTACAACGGCGCCCTCATCCTGTGGGCGCTGACCGGCGACGGCCCGCTCCCCGACGCGATGCGCGACGCCGTGGGGCAGACGCTGCGCCCGTACCTCGCCGGATGAGGTCCTCGACTCCGCGACGCTCCGGCCCAAGACTGGACCGGCGCCCCCTGTGACGGGGGATGATCAACAAGCAAGAACCATCGGCCACCGCGCGGGCCGGCACGGTGACCGCAACGCTTCGAGGTGCTCATGAGCCAAGTGGAAGACCCCGCACCGCAGTCGCTGGCGGAGCTGGCCCGCAGGCACGGGCTCAGGCCCGCCATCGCGCGCCCCCGATTCCCCGTCTACCTGCACCAGCTCTGGCAGCGGCGGCACTTCGTGCTGACGTACGCGACCTCGCGCAACGTCTCCAAGTACTCCGGCTCGGCGCTGGGCCAGCTCTGGCAGGTCATCACCCCGCTGCTGAACGCCGCCATCTACTACGTGATGTTCGGCCTTATCCTCGGCGGCAGCAAGGGCATCGAGAACTATCCGGCGTTCCTGCTGACCGGGATGTTCGTGTTCACCTACACGCAGCGCACGGTCACGGCCGGGGCCAAGTCGATCTCCGGCAACCTGTCGCTGATCCGCGCCCTGCACTTCCCGCGGGCCTCGCTGCCGCTGGCGTACACGATCCAGGAGCTGCAGCAGCTCGTCATCTCCATGGGCGTGCTGCTGGTCATCGTGGTGATCACCGACGAGCCGCCGACCCTGCTCTGGCTGATGATCCCGATCGTGCTGGTGCTGCAGACGATGTTCAACATCGGGGCGGGGCTGATGCTGGCCAGGCTCGGCGCCTCGCTGCGCGACCTCAACCAGTTGCTGCCGTTCATCATGCGGACGTGGCTGTACGCCTCCGGCGTGTTCTTCGCCATCCACGACAAGGTCGTCAACAGCGCGGGCCTGCCCGAATGGGTGGCCACCGCGATGTACCTGAACCCGGCCGCCTCCTACATCGAGTGGATGCGGGACATCCTCATCGCCAGCCACACCCCGCCGCGGATGGTGTGGGTGTCGTGCGTGGTGTGGGCGGTCGTCGCGCTCGTCGGCGGGTTCTGGTACTTCTGGCGGGCCGAGGACCGGTACGGGCGGGGCTGACGGCCCCGTCACGGGCCGGGTCACAGGGGCGGGGTCCGCGGGCCGCGGTACGGCAGGGGCTGGCTGTAGACGAGGTTGGTCGTGGTGCTACCGAACCGGGCGAGCTCGTCGACGATGCGTTCGAGATGCGCCATGGAGCCCGCCGCCACCTTCAGCGTGTAGCAGTCCTCGCCGGTGGTGCGCAGGCACTCCAGGATCTCCATGCGCTCGCCGAGCAGGTGGCGCAGCGGCTCGTGCCGGTTGCCCGGGTACTTCAGGCGCACCACGGCCAGAATGGCGTAGCCGACCTTGGTGAGATCGACCTCGGCCCGGTAACCGGAGATGACGCCCAGCGCCTCCAGCCGCCTGACGCGCTCGGTGGTGGCCGAGGCGCTGAGATTCACCCGGCGGCCCAGCTCGGTGAAGGGGATGCGGCCGTCCCGCTGGACCTCCGCCAGGATCGACCAGTCGGTCTCGTCAAGTTCCTCGGTCATCGTGCCAAATTACCGGCAGATTCCCGGTCACCTGCCGCCAAGGGCGTGAACAATGCCTTCAGTTCCGGGTGGCCGCCTCGATAGCCTCCTTGCCATGCGAATCGGGGTTAACGTGCCGAACTTCGGGCCGGGGACGGACCCGGCCGTCCTGCGGCGCTGGGCGCGGACGGTGGAGGCGCTCGGCTACGACCTGTTGATGATCTCCGACCACGTCGTGGTGACACCCGACGTCGCCGAGCAGTATCCGGCGCCGTTCTACGAGCCGTTCACCACGCTCGCGTGGCTGGCCGGCGTCACCGACCGGATCAGGCTCGGCACCTCGGTCCTCATCGTGCCGTACCGCCACCCCCTCCTCATGGCCCGGATGGCGGCGAACCTCAACCGGTTCAGCGGCGGCCGGCTCGTCCTCGGCGTGGGCACGGGCTGGGCCCGCCAGGAGTTCGACGCGCTCGGGGTGCCGTTCGAGCGGCGCGGGCGGCTGACGGACGAGCACCTCCAGGCGATGCGGGCCGCGTGGGCGGACGAGGACGACTACCGCGCCGGGCCGATACCCCTCTGGGTCGGCGGGAACGGCGAGGCCGGGCTGCGCCGGGCGGTGCGCCTGGGCGAGGCGTACCATCCGCTGCGCACGACGCTCCCGTGGCTGCGGGACGCGGCGCAGCGGCTCAAGACCGTCGCCGCCGAGCTGGGACGGCCGGCGCCCGCCCTGGCCCCGCGCATCGTGCTGCGGCTGACCGGCACGCCGGTCACCGGCCCGCAGCGGCGCGCGGGGGAGGGCACCATCGGCCAGATCGTCGAGGACCTGGAGGAGCTGCGCGCGCTCGGGGCCGACACCGTGGTGCTCGACCCGTTCGACGGCGACCCCGCCGAGACGCTGCACCCGGCGACGGCCTGGCACGCGCTCGCCGCCGTGGCCGACCGCTGGACCCTGGACCCGCACGGCTGACCGGCGTGGACCCGCTCGACTGGCCAGCCTGGACCCGCACGACCGATCAAGGGAGCGACAGTGACACCTCAGGAGGAGACCTTCCTGCGCAGGGCCATCGAGCTGGCCGCCAAGGCCCGCGCGAGCGGGGACGCCCCGTTCGGGTCCCTGCTGGTGGGGCCGGACGGCGACGTGCTGGCCGAAGCGCACAACACCGTCACCAGCGAAGGCGACATCGCCGCCCATCCCGAGCTGAAGCTGGCCCGGTGGGCAGCCCGCGAGCTGGATCCGGCCACCGCCGCGGCCACCACCATGTACACCAGCTGCCAGCCGTGCGACATGTGCCGGGGCGGCATCGAACGCTCCGGGCTGGGGCGCGTGGTGTACGCGCTCTCCAACGACCAGCTCGCCCAGCTCAAGCCGGGCGGCGGCTGGCCCCGGGTGCCGCAGGAGGGGCCGGCGCTGTTCGAGGAGGCACGCGTCCCGGTCGAGGGCTTCTACCGCTGACCGCCCCGCCGGCGATCACGCCGTGGGCCCCCAGGCGGGACGCTGCCGGGCAGCCGCCTTGCGGCCCAGCTTCCCGGCTCTGACCTGCACGGCCAGACTGTCGAGGATGACCCGGGCGCTGAGCAGCGCCGTCTGCTCCGCCCAGTCGTACGGCGGCGAGCACTCCACCACCTCGATCCCGGCCAGCCCCGGCTCGGACACCAGCCGCACCAGGTTCAGCGCCTCCCGGGGCAGCAGCCCGCCCGGCTCCGGCCAGCCGGTGCCGGGGACGAACCCGGCGTCGATGACGTCGATGTCGAAGGAGAGGTAGACGGCCTCGGCGTCCTGCCAGGCGATCTCCAGGGCGGTCTCGGCGACGCGTTCCACGCCGACCCGCTCCACGTCACCCACCGTGATCACGGTGGTGCCGCGCTCGCGGCCGACCTTGACCCCGGCCCGGGGCGCCTGCCAGCCACCGATGCCGACCTGGACGAGGTTGGTGGCCGGCGCGTTCCTGATGTTGGTGGCGTGGAACCAGGGCGTGGTGTGCATGCGCTCGTCGAGGTCGGTCTCCTGGGTGTCGACGTGCCGGTCGAAGTGGATGATGCCGACGTTCCCCTCGTGATGGGCGGCGAGCCCGCGTACCGTCGGGAACCCGATCGAATGGTCCCCGCCCAGCACCACCGGCATCGTCCCCTGCTGGACGACGTGGCTCATCGCCTGGCTGATCTGGTCGAACGACTTCTCCAGGTTGCCGGGGATGGTGAACACGTCCCCGATGTCCACCAGGTTGAGCTGCTCGCGCAGGTCCACGCCGAGCTCGTAGCTGTAGGTGCCGAACAGGTTCGTGCTGCGCCGGATGCCCTGCGGCCCGAACCGCGTGCCCGGCCGGTACGTCGCCCCCGCGTCGAGCGGCACCCCGAAGATCGCGACCTCGGCGTCCCCCACCTCGTGCACGTCCTCCACGTACGGGCACTTCAGGAACGTGCCGCGCTCACCCGCGAAGTGCGGCAGCTCCCCCCGGGCGAACGTGGGGATCGTCCGATCCGTGAGCGTGGGCGCGCCCGGCAGCCCGTAAGCCAACGCCCGTTCGAGCTCCTCCTCCCTCCGAGCCGTCGGGATTTCCGCCTCCGCCCGCTGGGCCCAGGCGCCTTCCTGGTTTACGTTGGCCATGATCTGAGTCTTCGCTCGCAACGATCGGCTGTCCAGCATGGTCATTCTGGGTGTCGCGCTCGCCATCGTCTCCATGATCGTCGTTGGGCTGCTGGTGGCCCGGCGTGTCGCGGGCGACAGCAGGAACTTCCTGGTCGCCGGCCGGAGCCTGGCCCTGCCCGTGGTCGCCGCCTCGCTCATGGGTCAGGCCGTCGACACGAACGCCACCCTCGGCGCCACCGACCTGGCCGCCGGCCTCGGCTTCTGGGCGGGAGCCGGGCTGCCCCTCGGCCTGGCCCTGTGCCTGCTGCTCACCGGCCTGTTCTTCGCCCGGCCGATGAACCGCATGGGGCTGACCACGCTGCCCGACTTCTTCCGGCTCCGGTACGGCAGGGCCGTCGAGGTCGTCGCCGCGCTCCTGATGATCGCCGCGTTCGCGATCCTGGTCGCGGGCAACCTGGTGGCGGGCGGTTTCCTGTTCGAGCGTTTCCTCGGCACGTCCTACAGCGGGGGAGTGCTCATCATCGTCGCGGTGGTGCTGATCTACACGCTCGCGGGCGGGCTGCTCAGCGACGCCTACACCTCGATCGTGCAGATGCTCATCACCGCGGCCGCCTCGTTCGCCCTGCTGTTCTGGGTCGCCGCCACCTTCGGGCTGCGGCCCGCGCCCGGCATGGGGCCGTTCGACCTCGGGCAACTGTCCGATCCGGGGCAGGGCGCGGTCGTCAACTGGGCCACGCTGGTCGCGCTCGGGATCGGCGACATCGTCGCCATCGACTTCATGCAGCGCATCTTCGCCGCCCGCTCGCCGGACGTCGCCCGCCGTGCCTGCTTCATCGCCGCCGCCGGGACCGCCGTGATCGGTGTGCCGTTCGCGCTGGTCGCCGTCGCCACCGGCCAGGGGCTGCTCGCGCTGCTGGACGGGGCCGCGCCGGCCGGGCTGAGCGTGCTGGTGCTGGCGGGCATCGTCAGCGCGTCGCTGTCCACGGCCGACGGCGCCGTTCTCGGCACCGCCGCGGTCGCCGTGCGCAACGTGGGCTCGGCCCGCCGCGTCCACCGGCCCGGCCGGGCCGACCCGCTGCTGCGCGCGACCCGCTGGGCGATGCTGCCCGTGGTCGGCGGCGCGCTGCTGCTCGCGTTACGGGTGCCGCAGACGGGCGTGCTGCTCACGCTGGCGTTCGACCTCATGCTGGCCTGCCTCGCCGTGCCGTTCTTGCTCGGCCTGTTCTGGCGGCGCGGCTCCGCGCCCGCCGCGCTGGCCGCCCTGGCGGTGGGCCTGGTGGTGCGGCTGGTGCTGTTCGCGCTGACACCCACCATGTACGGCGCGCCCAACACCCTCCTCTACTTCCCGAACACGCTGGCCGGCGCGGCCTTCGACGGGTGGCCCACGTTCATCGCGCTGGGCGCGTCCCTGCTCGTCTACGTGGGCGTGGCGCTCAGCACCGCGCCGGCCGGGATCCGCGGCGTGGACCTGCGCATGGAGGAGACCCGGGAGGAGGCGGCGCCCTCGTCCCCGTGAGTCCGGCACCGGGCGGGGGTCAGCGGCAGACCCTGGGCAGCTCGGCTGGACGGGTCGAGACGAGCTCGGCGGCGACCGCCTTCACGTTCTCCTCCATCAAGGTCGGCAGGGAGGCGACGCGGGGATGGCGGGGGTGGGCGCGGCCCATCGCCGCGATGATCGCCCGGCGCTCGGCGCGGGTCACGCGGCGGCCCGCCGGGGAGCTCTCCCGTACGGCGCGCTTCACCAGGCCCCGGAAATGCTTGATGTAGGCCTGCTGCCGGCTGATCAGGTCACGGGCCGGAGCGGGAGCGCCGTGGCCGGGATGGGCCAGGCCCGCCGCGGGATACCGCTCGCGCAGCCGGTCGAGCTGGACGAGCCAGCCGCAGCTGTGTCCTTCGACGAGAGCCGGCGTCACCCGGTTGCCGAGCAGGTCACCGGGGAACAAGGTGCGGCTCTCCGGCTCGTAGTACACGGTGGCCGCGTCCGACTCGGCGTGGGGGAACTCGGCGGTGCGGAGCCTCGTCCCGGCGATCGTCAGCGTCGCTCCCGCTCGGAAGACCTTGTCGGGATGGGTGAGTTCGCTGGGGAAGTCGGAGCCGGGGAGTGACCGGGTGAGGGCGTAGAGCCCGCGCCTGTCCTCGCGCATGGCCTTGGCGCTCGCCTCCGAGGCGTAGATCGGCGCCCGCGGGAACGCCTCCTTGAAGATGCCCGCTCCGCCGACGTGGTCGGGATGGGCGTGCGTCAGCAGGATGGCCGCCACCGGTTGGCCGGTGTCCCGGATGCGGGCGAGCGCCTGCCTGGCGTCGGTGAGCGTGCGCAGGGTGTCGAACAGGATCAATCCCTCCGGCGCCCGCATCCAGTAGGTGTTCACGGAACCCGGTTGGGGTGAGGCGAAGCGTTCGATGCGGGGATCCTCCTGGGGGCCGGCGTCCGCCGCCCAGGCAGGAGCCGCCGTGACAAGGGGCGTGCTTGTGAGAATGGCAACAAGTGCGACGATGACCTGCTTTTTCACGGTTTTGACCCTTCTGGCGGATCTTGGCTCACCGAGATGGTGGCAGCAGGCCGGAAAAGGTGGATAGTGTCCGCATCATCAGGCGCATATGCATTTCGCATACTTCAACCGGAGTGTGTCAGTGAGGCGGACCGACGACGATCTCCCGCTCCGGCTCGCCCGCGCCATGTTGTGGGCCTCGTTCGGCATCCTGTTCTACATCCGCCTGTTCAGCGCCCTGGACAGCGACCCCGGCCCGGCCGCGACGCTGCTCCCCATGCTGTCGTACCCGCCGCTGGTGGCGCTGGTGGTGTGGCGCTGGAGCGCGCCCGTCAGGTACGGGCTGCTGGCGGCCGTGGTGGTGCTCTACTTCGTGCCGTTCCTGGTGGTCGGGGAGCTGTGGGACTGGGTGCCGTGGACGGTGGCCGCCGCGGTGCTGTGCGCGCTGCCCGCCCGGCTGGCCTGGCCGCTGTTCGCCCTCGTCGTGGCGGCGTCCGGCGCGGCCGTGGTGGTGCTCGGGTTCGACCTCGCTCCCGGGTACGAGGGACAGATCACCGTCGGATACATGATCATCACGGCGGACGACGGGCTCATCCTGTTCAGCCTGTCCGCGCTCGTCCGGGCCGTCGAGCAGTTGCACGGCACCAGGGAGGACCTGGCCAGGTGGGCCCTGGCCAGGGAGCGCCTGCGGCTGGACGGAGAGCTGCGGGACCTGCTCGGCGGGAAGCTCCAGGCGATCGCCTTCCGCATGCGCAAGGCGGGACAGGCGGAGCCGGACAAGGCGCGGCAGGACGTGCGGGAAGGCGTCGCGCTGGCCCGGAGCACGCTGGCCGAGGTGCGGGCGACGGCCGGGGCCTACCGGGCCGGGCCGCCGGCGCAACCGCCGCCGATCGAGTCGCCGCGGCTGGCCCGGCGCGTGCTGCTCGCGGTGCTGGTCATCCAGTGCGTGCTCGTCATGAACATCCTGGTCCGGATCCATCCCTACGACTGGCCGGTCCTCGGCTTCGCCGCGGCCCTGCTGGCCGGCATCATCGCCCTCCAGACGCTGCCGCAGTCGCGGGCGGTCCTGATCACGCAGGGCCTGCTGATCCTGCTGCCACTGGCGATCTTCCCCGACGCCTGGGACCGGCTGCTGAGCATCGTCACCGGCAAGCTGCTGCTCACCGTACGGCCACCCCTCTCGTGGGTGCTCGCGGGAGCCGTCCTGGCCGGGCACCTGACCTGGTTCCTCCACACCATCGACGGCAGCCACCTCCTCGTCGACGACCTCGCCGCCGCGCTCGCCCTCTTCGGCGGCCACCTCATGATCATGTGGCTGGTGTACTGCCTCGGCCGGCTGAGCGGGCTGCTGACCGTCCTGGAGCGGGCGCGGCACGAGCTGGCCGAGGTCGCGGTGCGCCGCGAGCGCGCCCGCGTCGCCGGCGACCTGCACGACGTGCTGGGCTTCAGCCTGTCGGCGGCCGCGCTCAAGGGCGAGGTGGCCGAGCGCATCCTGGACACCGACCCCGCGCGGGCCAGGTCCGAGCTCGCCGCGCTCGCCCAGCTCGTCGAACGAGCCCTGGCGGAGCTGCGCTCCATCACCGGGCACGGGGTCGAGCTGCGGCTGGCGGCCGAGCTCGACGCGGCACGGGAGGTGCTGACGGCCGCCGGCATCGAGGTGACGGTACGGGACGGGGCCGGGCCGCTGCCGGTCGACGTCGACACGGAGGTGGCCACCGCTCTGCGCGAGACCGTCACCAACGTGCTGCGCCACAGCCGGGCCCGCACCTGCGAGATCACCCTCGACCCCGCCCCCGCCGCCGTACGGCTACGCGTGGTCAACGACGGCGCCGGCCCGGAATGCGCCCCGACCGGCTCCGGGCTCGGCAGCCTCGCGCGGCGCACCGGCGGCCGGCTGACGGCCGGGCACCGCTCCGGCGGCAGGTTCGAGGTGGTCGCGGAATTCCCCCTGGACGCTCGTCCCGAGCCGGTGGCGTTCCACACCTGACGGGTGAACGTCAAGCGTCCGCCTCACGCCCAGGCACCCTCGGCGGCGGCCTGCTTCACGAAGGCGGCGAAGGGGCGGGGAGGGCGGCTGAGCGCGCGCTCGACGCCGTCGCTGACGTGGGCGCCCTCGTCCTGCGACACCCAGGTCAGCAGCCGTGCCTGCAACTCGGCGAACGGGCCGCTCCGGCCGGCGGCGGTCAGCTCCGACACGTACGCGCCGGGCGTGACGGGCCGGTAGCGGACGGCCAGGCCGGAGCCCTCGGAGATCGCGGCCACCACCTCGGCCAGAGACAGCGGCTGCGGCCCGGACAGCTCGTAGACCTGTTCGTGGTGGCCGTCCCCGGTCAGCGCCGCGACCGCCGCCTCCGCGACGTCCCCGGCGTCGACGAACGCCTCCCGCCCTGCCCCGGCAGGCAGGCGCAGCTCGCCCGAGCGCACGGCGCCGGCGAACATCCCCTCGCTGAAGTTCTGGAAGTACCAGGTGGGGCGGAGCACCGTCCAGGCCGCGCCGGACTGCTGGACGATGCGCTCGCGCGGCCGGTCCAGCCCGGGACCGCCGGCCCGGGCCGACAGCAGCACCAGCCGCTCGGCGCCGCGGGTCACGGCCCGGGCGGTGAAGGCCCGCAGGAGGTCGTCGGGATGCAGCTCGGGCCGTACGAGGTAGACGCCGTGCACGTCGTCGAGGGCGGCGTCCCAGGTGCCGGGGTCGTTCCAGTCGAAGGGGACGTCGCCGGCGCGTGAGGCGGGCCGGTGCGGCACGCCCAGCTCGCGCAGCCGCGCCGCGACGCGCCGTCCGGTCTTGCCGCGGGCGCCCAGGACAAGGATCTTGCTCATGTCACCGTCAACCTGCGATCGCGGTGATCTGTTCCGGCGAACTGTTGGCGTGGCCAACGAATCTGGGTATAGTTAGTGACGTAAACGTTGGTGACGCCAATGAAATGAGGATGGCATGTCCGCGGAAACTCTGATCGCCGACCGCATCGAGATCGCCGACCTGTTCACCCGCTTCGCGCTCCTGCTCGACGAGGCGCGGTGGGAGGACGCCGGCACGGTCTTCGCCGACGATGTGGCGGTGCATTCGCCGCGCGGAGGTGAGCTGCGCGGCCTCGACAAGGTCGTCGGCTTCATGCGGCAGTCGGAGGTCGAGGGGCAGCGCGCCCAGCACACCACCACCGACCTGCTGGTGGACCTCGACGGCGACCAGGCGGCCGCCTCGGCGAACTCGCTGGTGTACTACTTCCGCGACGGCCAGGCGCCGCACTTCACGGGCGGCCTGCGACTGGCCGCCACCGCGGTGCGGACCCCGGCGGGCTGGCGGCTCCGCGAGGTGCGGATCACGCCCGCCTGGACGCGCGCGGAGGCGTGAACGGTCCGGGAGCGTGGAACCTGCGCGCCCGGACCGCCTGCGGCCGTTCGCGCCGCCGAGCTCTCCGGACGACAATGTGCGATGTGATGAGGGTTGACGCGTGAACGGCCGGCTCAGCGGGGCGCTCTCCGAGGACGACCCGGTGGTGGAGGCGGTGCTCACCGCCAGCCGGGCCCTGGTGGGAGTCGCCGCCCGCTCGATCGCCGCGGCGGGCGGGGACGTGACGCTGCCGCAGTACCGCGCGCTCGTCCTCATGGCGGCGCGGGGCCCGCAACGGCTCATCGACCTCGCGGACGCCCTGGACGTGAACAGATCGACGGCCACCCGCATGTGCGACCGGCTGGTGGCCAAGCGGCTGGTACGGCGCAGCCGCCTGCCCAGCGACCGCCGCACGGTCCGCATCGTGCTGACCGGCGAGGGGCGCGCCCTGGTGGACGGCGTGACGCAGAAGCGCAAGGCCGATCTGGCGCGGATTCTCGCCCAGCTCACGCAGGAGCAGCGGGTCGCCGTGGTGGCGGCGCTGTCGGCGTTCGCGGAGGCCGCCGACGAGAAGGAGGTCTCCGCGCAGGCCGACGTCCCGGAGTTGTGAGGGGAGGGGCTGCCCGGAAGGGTTCAAGGCGCGCTCCGTCAGGAGGGCGGCGTGGGGAAGCTCGCCGGCGTGGTCAGGCCGGTGCTCTCCAGCAGGCGCTGGTGGTTGAGCACGGCGGCGTTGGCCTGCTCGGAGAAGCGGCGGACCAGCGTGTTCTGGGTGCTGCCGCGGACCGTGCCGATCAGGGGGAAGATCTGGCCGTGGGCCAGGCGCAGCCACTTGACGTACGTGGTGTCGTAGGCGGCGCCGGTCCTGCCGGAGATGTCGCTCATCCAGGCCTGCTGCTGCGTGGTGGGTTTCACCGGCAGCTTGATCTGCAGCTTGGCGGCCACGTCGCGGACCTGCCGGTCGAGCGTGTGGTGCTGGGAGGCGATCTCCTTGCTGATCTCGCGCACGCGGGCGGTGCCGGCCCGCTGCACCGCGTCCTGAGCCATGGGCATCTCCCACAGGCTCGCCAGGCGGACCTTGCGGATGAGGTCCCTGTCGACCTCGGACAGCGGGCCCCACTCGGTCTGCCGCGTCCCGCCGTCCCGCTCTTCCCCGGTCGGGGTGGCGGGCGGCTCGGTCGTCTCCGTGCCGATGGCGGCCGGTACGGTGCTCACCGCGGCCGTGTCGGAGCTGGGCGTGGGCGTGTAACCGGCGCAGGCGGTCGCCGCGCAGAGCAGGCCGAGACCGCAACCGGCGAGTACGCGACGGCTGTGGCGCATGCACCGTCACCCCTTCCGGGTACTGGGGCGTGCCTTCGTGCGGCACTGGTCACTGTTGGATACGCCGCGCGGCCGGGAAGCGTTCACGGCACTGTTCGAGCCGTGCCGCATGCCGGGTCGCGGCGCGGACGCTACGGTCCGGGAACGGCGTGACCCGCTGCCGATCGGTCTTCGCGCAGCTCCCTGCGCAGCTCGACGGCGCGGTGCAGGTAGTGGGAGGCCAGCGCGGCACGCCCGGTCGAGCGGTAGAGCTCGCCGAGCGTCTGGAACGTGGCCGCCTCGCCGCTGCGGTCGCCGAGCTGCTGGAAGATCGCCAGGGACGCCTGCAGGCGGTCGGAGCCGTCGGACCGCCTGCCGTTGGCCGCCTGCAGCCCGCCGAGGCTCTGCATCGCGTACGCCCCGCAGTGCCGGTCGCCGAGCCGCTCGAAGATGTCCAGGGCCCGCCCCTGGAACCGCATCGCCTCCTCGGCGTCGGCTTTCATGTCGTGCAGGCGGCCCAGCTGCATCGACACGCACCCCTCGCGGTGGGTGTCGCCGAGCTCCCTGGCCAGCCGCAGCGCCTCGGCCAGCCACCTGGACGCCTGGCGGAGATCGCGCAGCGACAGGAAGATCCGCCCGATCGCCTGCCGCGCGTACGCCTCGCCGCTGCGGTCACCGACGGCCAGGAACATGGCCAGGGCGTGCCGGAAGGAGCCGAGCGCCCGCAGGTGCTCGCCGGAGAACTGGCTGACCGCGCCCAGCCCGCAGATCGAGATCGCCTCGCCGCGTGGGTCGCCGAGCTCGCGGAAGAGCGCGCGAGCCCGCCTGAGCATGTCGCCGGCCTCGGCGTAGCGGTCCTGGTACAGGCACACCTGGGCGAGGCCGCGCAGCATGGCGGCCTCGCCGCGCCGGTCGCCCGCCGCGCGGGCGCCGTCGAGGGCCAGGCGGTGCGTGAGCTGCCACTCCTCCAGGCGGCAGTGCAGGTCGAAGTAGGGGACGAGGGCGGCGGCCAGCCCCCACGCCGAGGAGGCCAGCCCGGTGCCGGCGGCCAGCCGTACGGCCTCCACCAGCGACTCGCGCTCGGCCTCGAACCACGACAGCGGATCGGCGGTGAGCTGGGCGAGCGTCTCGCCCGGCAGGCTCCAGGAGGCGGGTTCCTCGGGGGTGAGGCTGAACAGGGTGGTGGGCAGGCGGGCCGCGGCGTGGCCGGTGGCGCTGGCCCAGCCGCCGAGCACGCGGGCGAGCGCCTGCCGGGCCGCGTCGCCTCCCGCGCTGCCCTCCGCGTGCTGCCTGGCCTGGCAGCGCATCAGGTCGTGCAGCTGGTAGCGGGGCTGGCCGAGGGCGTCGGTGCCGGCCAGGCGCAGGAGGTTGGCGTCCACGAGGGAGTCCACGACGGCTTCGGTACGGGGACGGCCCAGGACGGCGTCGGCCACCCAGCCGGGCACGGAGGCCGGGCCGAGCAGGCCGAGCGTGTGGAAGGTGGTGGCCGCCTCGCCGGTCAGGCGCCGGGTGCTGCGCTCGAAGGAGCCGCGTACCTCCAGGTCGCCGGCGCGCAGCTCGTCGAGCCTGCCGGCCTCGTCGGCCAGGCGCCGCTGGAGCACGCTGAGCGGCCAGTTGGGCCGGCCCGCCAGGCGGGCGCCGGCGATCCGGACGGCCAGGGGCAGGTGGCCGCAGGAGTCGAGGATGGCCAGGGTCGCCTGCCGGTCGGCGGCCAGCCGCTGCGGGCCGACGATGCGGCCGAGGAACTGCTCGGCCTCGTCGGGCGGCAGGACGTCGAGCTCGAGCAGGAGCGCGCCAGGCAGCTCGGTGATGCGCCGGCGGCTGGTGACCAGGACCGCGCAGCCGTTGCCCGGCAGCAGGGCGCGCACCTGGGCCGCGTCGGCGGCGTCGTCGAGGAAGACGAGCATGGGGCGCTCGGCCAGCAGGGAGCGGTAGAGGGTGGAGCGTTCGTGCACCGTGGGCGGCAGGGCGGCGTCGCCGACCCCCAGCGCGCGCAGCGCCTCGGCCAGCAGGTCCGCCGGGTCCGCGGGGGCCGGGTCGGTGCCGCCGAGGCACAGGTGCAGTTGCCCGGCCGGGTAACCGGGCCGTACGGCGTGGGCGCAGTGCACGGCCAGCGCCGTCTTGCCGACGCCCGGCGGCCCGACGACCACGGCGATCGACGGCGGCCCGTCCGGCCGCCGTTCCCCGGCCGCCAGGGCGTCCGTCAGGGCGGCGACCGCGGCGGCCCGGCCGGTGAAGTCCGCTATGTCGGGCGGGAGCTGGCAAGGCCGCGGCACCCCCACGCCCGCGCCCGCACCTGAGTCCGCGCCCGCACCTGAGCTCGCGCCCGCACCTGAGCTCGCGCCCGCACCTGAGCTCGCGCCCGCACCTGAGCTCGCGCCTGCGCCGGAGCCCGATTCCGCGACCAGAACCGCACCCGCGCCCGCACCTGAGCCCGCACCCGACCCCGTGCCTGCACCCGGAGCCAGGCTCGACCCCGACCCCCTGCCCGCACCCGGATCCAGGCCCGCGCCTGCGTCTGCGCCCGCATCTGAACCGGCGCCCGCACCAGCGTCCGCGCCCAGAACCACTGCGGCGCCCATCCCCGGCCCGGCGCCGCGGGCGAGGGCGGGCTCCTCGAAGTCCTCGGCCAGGACGCGGGCATGGGCCTCACGCAATTCCTGGCCGGGCTCGATACCGAGATCATCGACGAGCTGACGCCGGATGACGGTGTAGGCGTGCAGCGCCTCGGCCCGCCTGCCGCCACGGTGCAGGGCCAGGATGAGCTGCTGCCAGAGATCCTCCCGGTACGGATGCTCGCCGATCAGCTCGCGCAGGTCGTCGATGGCGGAGGCGTGCTCGCCCACGGCCAGTTTCGTCGCGACCAGCTCCTCGGCCGCGCCGAGCCTGGCCTGGGTGAGCGCGCGCAGCTTCGCGTCCCACGCGGGGCTGGCGGGCAGGTCGCTGAGGGGTTCGCCGCGCCACAGCGCGAGCGCCTCCCGCAGGTGCGCGGCGGCCTCCGCGGTACGCCCGCCCGCCCGCGCCCTGGCCACCAGGTCCTCGAACAGCAGCAGGTCCAGCCGCTCCGCCGCCACCTCGATCGCGTAACCGGAGGGATGGGCGGTGATGCCGGCGCCGGCCGTGCCGAGGACCCCGCGTAAGGAGCTCACGTACGTGCGCAGGTTGGCCGTGGCGGACGAGGGCGGGTTCCCGGCCCACAGGACCTCGATGAGCGTGTCCGAGCCCACCACCTGGTTGGCGTCGAGCAGCAGGGTGGCCAGCAGCAGCCGCGGCTTGGGGCCGCCGACGCGCAGGCTCCGGTCCGCGGCCCGGACCTGTAACGGCCCGAGGACACCGAAGGCTGGTTGATCAACCACTATGACCGCACCTATCTCCTTGGCTGGAGGTGTTGCAACCATTACCGGGTTGAGCCTTTATACCGATTTTGGATGTTCTTTGTACGCCGTACTCGCAATCTTGAGCCCCAGCAAGCGCACGTCGAGAGATCCACTTGATCATGATCGGCGCCGGGCGGATCCCGTCCCGGAGCCGTACGGAAAGGATCCTTATGCGACCCAGCAGGGTGCTCACGGTGGGGTTCGTGCTGGTGTGCGGGCTCGCCGCCGGCCAGGCCGCCTCCGCCGCCCCGACGCCGGCCCCCTCGCCGTCCGCCTCCCCCGCGGCCACGGCGACGCCGACGCCCGCGCCGGACTCGAACGACCCGCCGAACCAGGTCGAGGTCCCCGAGGTCTCGACCCTCGCCGCGCCGAGCTTCCAGCTCCCCTTCCCCTGCGGCCAGAGCTGGACGGGCAACTCCAGCGCCAGCAGCGCGCACCGCTCGTACGAGATCGACTTCAACCGCGGCAGCACCGCCAACGCCGACCTCGGCGACACCGTCGTGGCCGCCGCGGCCGGCACCGTGGTCATCTCCGCCCACCAGGGCTCCGCGAACGGCTACGGCAACCTGGTCAAGATCGACCACGGTGGCGGCTACACGACGTACTACGCGCACCTGAACTCGCGCTCGGTCGCCGCCGGCGCCCAGGTCGCCCAGGGCCAGAAGATCGGCACGCTCGGCAAGACCAGCAAGCCGGGCAACAACATCAGCCCGCACCTGCACTACGAGGTCCGCCAGGGCAGCAGCTACCCGAGCAACGTCCGCAAGGCCGTCTTCAACGGCGTCACCTTCGGCTACCCGAACCAGACGCTGACCTCGAAGAACAAGTGCGGCGGCAGCGGCACCACCAACCCGCACACCGCCACGTCGGTCTGCGGCGCCGGCTACAAGGTGATCGACAGCGCCGCGCTGGGCACGGCCGGCACGGTTCACCTGCTCTACAACTCCGCCAACGGCAACAACTGCGTCGCCACGATCAAGAAGTCGTCGCTGGGCAAGGCCACCGCCACCAGCGCGTACCTGGAGGTGCAGGGCAAGGCCCGGGTCACCGACAGCGGCAGCTTCGCCTACTACGCGGGCCCGGTGCGCGCCGCGGCGGCCGGCAAGTGCGTCAAGTGGGGCGGCAAGGCCGGCTCGGCCGTCTACGACAGCACGTTCGAGCACTGCGGCTAGAGCGCGTACCCCCCACGAACGAGACATCCTGAGGAGAGAACACTGTGCGAGCCCGACTGCGCCGCTCAGCCGCGCTGCTGACCGGCGTGCTGATCCCCGCCTCGCTGCTCATGGTGAGCCCGGCCGCGGCCACGTCCGCCGACGGCCCCGTGTCCGCGGCGTTCGCGCGGGCGGCCGCCACCTACGAGGTGCCGCGCGACCTGCTGATCTCGCTCGCCTACGCCGAGACCCACCTGGACGGGCACGACGGCGAGCCCAGCGCCAGCGGCGGCTACGGCATGATGCACCTGGTCACCTCCCGCACGCTGGAGCGCGCGGCCACCCTCACCGATCAGCCTGTCCAGGAGCTGAAGAGCGACGACGCCGCCAACATCGCGGGCGGCGCCGCCGTGCTGCGCGCCTACGCCGACGAGGCGGGCCTGGACGCCGCCGCCCGCAAGGACCCCGCCCGCTGGTACGGGGCCATCGCCCGCTACGGTGGCGCAGCCTCTGCCGACGTGGCCCGCCTGTACGCCGACACCGTCTACGACCTGATGGCGGAGGGCGTGCGCGCCACCAGCACGGGCGGCGAGAGCGTCACGGTCAAGCCGCGCGCCGTCGAGCCCGACCGCGGCGCGTACGCCAGGGCCAAGGACCTGGACGCCCCCAGCACCTTCGCCGCCTCGACGGACTACCCGCAGGCCGCCTGGGTGCCGGCCAACAGCGCCAACTACGCCGTCTCCAGCCGCCCGACCAGCGACAAGATCGACCGGATCGTCATCCACGTGACGCAGGGCTCCTACGCCGGGACGATCTCCTGGTTCCAGAACCCGGCCGCCAAGGTCAGCTCCCACTACGTCGTTCGCTCCTCCGACGGCGCCGTCACCCAGATGGTCAGGGAGAAGGACCGGGCCTTCCACGCCGGCGAGTACAACCGGCGCTCGGTCGGCATCGAGCACGAGGGCTTCGTGAACGACGCCACGTGGTTCACCGACGCCATGTACCGCTCGTCGGCCGCGCTGACCCGCAACATCGCCGACCGGTACGGCATCCCCAAGGACCGCACGCACATCGTCGGCCACAACCAGGTCCCCGGCACCGACCACACCGACCCCGGCGGCCACTGGAACTGGACCACGTTCATGCGGTACGTCACGGGCGGCAGCGGCGGCCCCACCAACCCGCACACGCCCGAGTCGGTGTGCGGCAGCGGCTACAAGGTGATCGACAGCGCCGCGCTGGGCACGGCCGGCACGGTTCACCTGCTCTACAACTCCGCCAACGGCAACAACTGCGTGGCCACGATCAAGAAGACCTCGATCGGCACGGCGACCGCCATCAGCGCGTACCTGGAGGTGCAGGGCAAGGCACGGGTCACCGACAGCGGCAGCTTCGCCTACTACGCGGGCCCGGTGCGCGCCGCGGCGGCCGGCAAGTGCGTCAAGTGGGGCGGCAAGGCCGGCTCGGCCGTCTACGACAGCCCGTTCGAGCACTGCGGCTAGGAAGAGCGAAGAGCGCAGCGGCCAGGAAGGCGCTGCGGTCAGGAAGGACGGAACAGGCGGCGGGCGGGTGCGGGCAGGAGCCCGGGCCCGCCCGCGGCGTTCACCCGGGTGCCCGGAACCTGGGGACCTGGAACCGGCCGCGAGGAGAGCTCGGCAGCTAGATGACCTAGCGGGCCCCGGGGGGCCCGCCTGGAATCGAACCAGGAGAAGGAAGCTGCCGAATGGCCTCACGGCACGGCGTGCGAGGAAGGCGGGAAGGCTAGAGGTTCTTTGCAATCAGCAAGGGAGAAGGAAGCCCTCCCATGGCCTCGCGATCGGCACTGTATCAGGCCGGGATCAACTCGTGCAGCGTCGCCGGCGTGTACACCCGGGCGCCTTCCGGCAGATCGGCCGGCGCCCGCAACCCGATGTACGTGGTGTGCTCCCCGGCGCGGCCACGGCGCCCGAGCAGGTCGGCCAGGTAGCGGACGCGCAGGTGGTCGCGTTCGACGATCGAGCGCACCAGGAGCGAGGTGGTGACGCGGTTGCCTTCCACCTGGTTGAAGCCGGGGCGTCCCTTCAGGTAGAGGTGCAGCCACTTCGCCTGCCAGGCGCCGCCCTCGCCGCGCAGGAAGGCCAGCGGCAGCGCGACGCGGCCCGCGCCGCGCAGGTCGGACTTCATCCGCACGGTACGCGGCTCGAACGGCCTGCCCTGCTGCCCGGCGTCCCTGGTCATGAACCCGAAGAACGCCTCGGCGGCCTCGTCGAACGGCTCTCCGGCGTAGATGTGCACCTGCGGGATGATGATCGGCTTGGTCGCCCGGGGGAGGCGGATGTCGATGAACTCGCTCGCGCCGTCGGTGGCGTCGGTGAGGTCGCCGGAGTACGTGGCGAAGGCGTTGCGGTAGCTGGTCCAGGAGACGTGCTCGGGGTCGCCGAAGGAGGCGTCCAGCATCAGGGCCGACAGGTCGTAGTCGGTGCGCCGCTCGGCCTGGCGCCAGTGGACGAAGAAGCGCAGCAGCTCGCCGTCCACGGCCGACAGCGAGCCGCGCGGCAGCATGCCGAGGCCGGGCGCGACGGCCTTGCCCGACAGCGGCAGGGCGACGTCGAGCACGTCGGGATCGACGATCAGGTTGCCGGGGTCGGGCAGGCGGCGGGCGATCTCCTCGTCCAGCACGGCCACCGCCCGCGACAGGACGCTCTCCTCGATCGGGGTGCGGGCGTCAGGCGTGGTCCACGCCCGGCCGTGCCGGTTGGCGAAGACGCGGCCGGCGACGGGCCCGAGCCGGTTGTGCAGGTGCTCGCGCAGCGACAGCAGGACCCGGCCGGACGCGCCGGCCGCGGCCCGCTCGGCGGCGTCGAGCACGGCCGAGGGGTCGGGGGCGGTGCGCAGCAGGTGGTCCAGCCGGCGCAGCAGCGCGCCGGGCGCCTGGCTGAGCAGGTCGAGCGCCTCCCCGGTGCGGCCCTGCGCCAGGGACGACTCCAGCCGGCTGTCGAAGCCGCGCGCCCGGCGGGCCCCGCGGGCGACCTCGAAGACCTGCGCGGCGCGCGGGAAGCGCGGGTGCTCGTGCGGGTGCAGCCGCTCGCCGAGCCGCTTCCACTGCTCGCGGTGGCGTGGCACGTCGCCGAGCCTGGCCGGGGAGGCGACCGCGTCCAGGGCCTGGAGCAGGGCGCGGCGTTCGGCCCGGCGGAACGAGCGGAACCGGGTGGGGGCGGCCAGCGTGACGTCGCCGCCGGAGGCGCCGCAGGCGAGCCGCAGCACGTCGGTCACCGTGTCGACGAGCAGCGGCCGGCCCGTGGCCAGGCGCTCCTCGTTGACGACCGCGCGGTTCTCGCGCACCGGGATGTGCTCCGGCTCGTCCGGGCAGAACGCGGCCAGGGCCCGCAGGGCGGCCAGGTCCTCGGCGGGCAGCGGCACCTGCGAGCCGGCCATCGAGAAGAACAGCTCGCGTGCCTCGGACTCCAGGCTCCTGCCCAGGTCCAGCACGGTCACGCGGTCGCCGGCCAGCGGGATCAGCTCGGCGTGCGCGGCCAGCAGGTCGGCGTAGCTGTGCTGGTAGCGGCCGTAGCCGGGCAGCGCGAGCAGGTTGAGCGTGGCCGGCTGGACCCGGGCGGCGGTGGCGGGGTCGAGCAGCCTCTCCCGCAGCAGGCCGGCCCAGAACTCCATGGTGTCGGGCACGCCGCGGGGGAAGCCGATGAAGTAGGCGTTGTGCCGCACGTGGTCGCCGACGAGCTCGCGGACGGCGGACAGCACCCGCACGCCGAGGTCGAGGACCGTCTCGCCGCGCAGCGCCGCCAGGCGCTCCAGCAGGGCCGCCGAGCACTTGAAGCCCACGCTCAGCAGCGCGGCGTCGAGCTGGCGGGCGGCCGCCTCCCCCCAGCCCTGATGGGTGCCGGCGGGGGCGTCGCCGATCGGGACGCGCAGGCGGCGGGCGATGACGAGGGCTTCAAGATTGTCCACGGGCGCACCCTATAGCCGGTACGAGCGGAAATTCGGGCATTTTCCGTCGATCCGGGATTGACGGGACGTGGCTAATGGCATTAGCTTACCGGCTATGGACATGAACCGCGAGACCGAGTTCCTTGACATCGACGGCGGCCGGCTCGCCTACGACGTGACCGGGCAGGGCCCGCTCGTCGTGCTCGCCCACGGCATGGGGGACAACAGGGCGGCCTACCGCGCGATGGCGGCCGAGCTGGTGGCCGCCGGGTTCCGGGTCGCGAGCATGGATCTGCGCGGCCACGGCGAGTCCAGCACCGGCTGGACGTCGTACACGCGCACCGACGTCGCCGGCGATCTCCTCGCTCTGATCAGGCGGCTGGGCGGCCCCGCCGTCATCGTGGGCCACTCCTTCGGCGGCGGCGCCGCCACCATCGCGGCCGCCCAGGAGCCCGGCCTGGTCAGCGCCGTCGTCGAGATCGGCCCGTTCACCCGCGCCCAGCAGGTGAACCTGGGCGCCCTGATCTCCAACGCCCGCTATCGCAAGGGCATGACCCTGCTCATGGGGGCCGGCCTGTTCCGCAGCGTGGGAACGTGGAAGCGCTACCTCGACCACGCCTACCCCGGCACCAAGCCCGCCGGGCACGCCGAGCACGTCGCCGCGCTGGAGGCGGACCTGCGCAGGCCGGGCCGGATGGCCGTGGTCAGCCGGATGGGCACGTCCGCGCCCACCGACGCGGGCGCCCGGCTCGGCGACATCCGGTGCCCCGCCCTGATCATCATGGGCACCCTCGACCCCGACTGGGCCGACCCCGCGGCCGAGGGTGCAGGCATCGTGGCCGGCATGCCGGCGGGGACCGCCCGGCTGCACCTGGTCGAGGGCGCCGGCCACTACCCGCACGCGCAGTTCCCCGTCGAGGTCGCCGCGGCCGTCCTGGACTTCCTCGGAGCCGGTCGGCGTGGCTAGGGCGGCGCTGTCGGCCGATGCCATCGTCGACCTGGCCCTGCGCGTCGTCGACGAGGGCGGGCCCGCGGCGCTGACGCTGTCGGCGGTGGCCGGCGCGGCGGGCGTCGCCCCTCCGTCGCTCTACAAGCACGTGCGCAACCTCGCCGAGCTGCGCGCGCTGGTGTCCGCGCGGATCATCGGCGAGATCGCCGACCAGGCCGGCGAGGCCGTGCTCGGCCGCTCCGCCGACGATGCGGTCCGCGCGCTGATGACGGCGTGGCGGGCCTACGTACGGCGCTGCCCGAACCGCTACGCCGCGATCGTCCAGAGCCCCGAGCCGCGCACGGCGGAGGCCGGGGCGCGCCTGCTCACCATCATGTCCGCCACCCTGCGGGCCTACGGGATGGAGGACTCGGCGGCGATCCACGCGGCCCGCTGCCTGCGCGCGGCCGTCCACGGGTTCGCGGTCCTGGAGGCCGAAGGCGCCTTCGGCCTGCCCGAGGACCTGGAGGAGAGCTACGACCTGCTGATCCACATGGTGATCGCCGGGCTGCACACTCCTCCAGGACGTTGACGGGCCGGTCAGGTGCTGCCGCTCAGATCAGGCCGAGCGCCAGCATGGCGTCGGCGACCCGCCGGAAGCCATCGATGTTGGCGCCGGCCACATAGTTGCCCGGCATGCCGTACTCGTCCGCGGTCCCCAGGCAGCGGGCGTGGATGTCCCGCATGATCTCCCGCAGGCGGCGCTCGGAGAACTCGAACGTCCACGAGTCGCGGCTGGCGTTCTGCTGCATCTCCAGCGCGCTGGTCGCCACGCCGCCCGCGTTGGCCGCCTTGCCCGGCCCGTACGCGACGCCCGCCTCGACGAACACCTTGATGCCCTCCGGGGTGGTCGGCATGTTGGCGCCCTCGCCGACCGCGATGCAGCCGTTGCCCACCATGAGCGCGGCGTCGCGGCCGGTGATCTCGTTCTGCGTGGCGGACGGCATCGCCACCTCGCAGGGCACCTCCCACACGTTGCGGCCCGGCACGAAGGTGACGTGATCGCCGCGGCGTGCCGCGTACGCGTCCAGCCGGCCGCGCTCGACCTGCTTGACCTGCTTGAGCAGGCCCAGGTCGATGCCCTTCTCGTCGAGCACGTAGCCGGAGGAGTCGGAGCAGGCCACCACGACGCCGCCGAGCTGCTCGACCTTCTCGATGGTGTGGATCGCCACGTTGCCGGAGCCGGACACCACGACCCGCTTGCCGTCGAACGACGTGCCGCGCGCCTTGAGCATCTCCTCGACGAAGAACGCACACCCGTAGCCGGTCGCCTCGGTGCGCACCTGGGCGCCGCCGTACACCAGCCCCTTGCCCGTGATCACGCCGGACTCGTAGCGGTTGGTGATGCGCTTGTACTGGCCGAACAGGTAACCGATCTCCCGCCCGCCGACCCCGATGTCGCCGGCAGGCACGTCGGTGTACTCGCCGATGTGCCGGTACAGCTCGGTCATGAAGCTCTGGCAGAAGGCCATCACCTCGCGGTCGGAGCGGCCCTTGGGGTCGAAGTCCGACCCGCCCTTGCCGCCGCCGATCGGCAGGCCCGTCAAGCCGTTCTTGAAGATCTGCTCGAAGCCGAGGAACTTGACGATGCCCAGGTAGACCGACGGGTGGAAGCGCAACCCGCCCTTGTACGGCCCCAGCGCGCTGTTGAACTCGACCCGGAAACCGCGGTTGATCTGCACCTCGCCCCGGTCGTCGAGCCACGGCACCCGGAAGATGATCTGCCGCTCGGGCTCGCAGATCCGCTCGATGATCTTGGATTCGGCGTACTCGGGATGCTTGCCGAGAACCGGGCCGATGCTGTCGAGCACCTCTCGCACCGCCTGGTGGAACTCGACCTCTCCAGGGTTGCGGCGCAGGACGTTGTCGTAGATCGACGACAGTTTCTCGTGCAAGAGGGACTCCCAACCTTACTGGTGTAGACCACCTCACTTTACGGTTCGGCCCATTGTGAGAAGAACGCACCCCACCTCGTGCGTTCAGCCCGGTCGGCGCGCCGAGCGGCCGCGGGCGGGTCGTCCCGCCCGCGGCCGCCGTCACGCTACTGCACGGTGATCCTGTCCACTTCGACGGTGATGCCCCTGACCTCGGGCGTCGAGGTGGCCGTGGTGACCTTGCCGGTACCGGGGCTGACCCCTCTGACCCTCATCGAGTACGTCAGCGTGCCGCCGGGAACGGCCGGCGTGCTGGTGACCCGCAGGTCCCCGGCGGGCGGCCCGGCGATCTGGGCTCCCGCCGTGCCCTCCTCGTTCTCGGCGCCCACGGTGAGGCCGTAGCTCGCGGGCGGCTCGCCGGGCAGGTCGGCCGGGTCGTAGACGTAGCTGATGTCCTCGGCGCCGCCGAGCCCGATCCACTGCTGGAACACCTTCTGGGTCGTGGTGCCGTACAGGTTGACCCGCCACTCGACGACCAGCCAGCGGTTGGTCCCGTCCGACAGGACCGTGGCCAGGATGCCCGGCGCGCCGGTGCCGTCCAGGTCGGTCCAGTAGGGGGCCAGCACGCCGTTCGGGCGGGCCGGGTCGGGCAGCGTCTGCGGCACGAAGTCGATGTCGGCGGACGTGGCGCCGCCCGCGACGCTGTAGCCGTTGGAGGTCACGCCCAGCCGGGTGTAGCTCCTGCCGGCGAAGGTGAACGGGGCGGGAGGCGTGAGGTTGAGCGCCTGCTCGTCCCCGATCGGGATGGGGGTGACGCCGAGCTCGTCCAGCGGGACGTACCCGCCGGGGCTCGTGCCCGGCGCTATCGACGGGCTGGCGGGCTGCCTGGCGGCCAGCGTCGCCCTGGCGGTCGCGACCTGGCTGCCGACCCTGGTGGCTCCGGTGACGCCGTTCAGCCGCAGGCGGGCGTCGAGCGTGCTCACCGCGGTCACCTCGGCGTCCCGCAGCGTGTCGTTCGCGATGGTGACCGTGCAGGTGGACTCGCCGGTGTCCCTGGGGATCGTGGCCGGTGCGCAGGTCTGGTCCACCGGGATCGCGCCCTCCTGGCGGAAGAACGCGACCGGCAGGTGCAGCGCCCGGGAGCCGCCGGCCTGCTTGAGGTCCACCTGCCCGAAGTACTGCCCGTCGGGCAGGTCGGGCGCGGTGATCACGATGCTCAGCGTGACGCTCTTGCCCGGCGCGACCGAGAAGCGCGGCGGCAGCACCGCGATGCCGGCGCCGCTGACGGTCCTGCCGGAGGCGGTGAAGGTGAGCGTCCTGTCCGTGACGTTGGTGACCGTGCGCTTGGTGGTGATGACGCCCGGCATGACGGGGGCGTTCACCGACGGCAGGTTGAGGTCGATGCGGTTGAGCGGATCGGCGGCCGAGGCGACGAAGTCCGCGGCGCTCTCGTCCAGGGTCAGGCCCGGGTCGCCGGCCTTGGTGAGGTCGATGCGCCCGCCGCCCATGTCGAACGGGTCCGCCGGCGTCGTCCTGTCCTGCTTGGTGACCGCCGTCCTGGCCGTGGTCTCCAGCGCGGACTTGACCTGCCCGGGCGTCCAGCCGGGGTGCAGCGCGAACAGCAGCGCCGCCGCGCCGGCCACGTGCGGCGCCGACATCGACGTCCCCGAGATGACCTGGTAGAGGTTGCCGGGCGGTCCCTCCGCCGGGGACTCGGGCGTCGGGGTCATGCCCGCCATGATGTGCAGGCCGGGCGCGGTGACGTCCGGCTTGAGGAAGTCGCCGCCGGGGCCGCGCGAGGAGAAGTGCGTGATCGCGTCGCCCTGCCAGGCGCTCTTCGTGCCCTGGGTGAAGGAGGCGGTGGCGCCGGGATGGGCGGACAGGAAGCTCAGCAGCGTGTCGGCCTCGGGCTTGTCGAGGTGCACCGAGGGGATCCAGTGGGCGTCGGTGAAGACGTCGAACGGGAACGTGTTGTAGATGATCATGCCGGCCGCGCCGCCCTGCATGACGTTGAAGCTCTTCAGCACCCGGTTCGGGGTGCGCTCGCAGGCGACGATCTTCCCGGTGAAGGTGCCGGGCGGCGCCGGCGTGGTGCAGGCCGCGTTGCTGTACGGGGGCGCCGAGGCGAGCACCACGGGCAGCGGCGAGCCGATCCCCTGGGTGATCGAGGCGCCCTTGACGGTCGCCGTGGCGCCGCCGCCGGTCAGCGTGACGGTGGACTGGAACGTCCTGGTCTGCGTGGATGCGGCCACCGTGGTCGTCCAGGGGCCGAGGTGGTCGGTGGTGTCCGCGCCGGGCCCGGAGTTGCCCGCCGACGCCGACACCAGCACGCCCGCCGCGTACGCGTCGAGGAAGGCCAGCTCCACCGGGTCGCTGTACGGGTCGCTGCCGCCGGAGATCGAGAAGTTGAGCACCTGGGCGCCGTCCAGGATGGCGCGGGCCACCGCCTGCGCCGAGTCCGACGGGAAGCAGCCCTGCGCGCCGCACACCTTGTAGACCGACACCGCCGCGCCGGGCGCGATGCCGTGGATCGGGCCGCGGCTGATGCCGAGCGGGTTCGCGTCGGCCACCGGGCCGCCCGCCGACGTGCTCGCGGTGTGGGTGCCGTGGCCGTTGGAGTCGCGGGCGCTGTCGGGGTAGACCTCCCCGCCGAAGACCGCGTTGTACGTCTCCAGGAACGGCTGCCCGCCGACCAGCTTGTTGTTGCAGGTGAACGGGTCGGTGGCGGGGGTGGTCGGGTTGTCGCCGAAGTCGCAGACCCGCGTGGTGCCGTCCTTGGTGGGCGGCGGGGCGGGCAGGCCGGGCCGGGCGGCGAACGACGGGTGCTCGGGCCAGGCGCCGCTGTCCAGCACGCCCACGATCACGCCCTTGCCGGCCGTCTTGTCGGTGTCGCCGAGCTTGCCGTAGATCGCCGGAGCGCCGATGAAGGCGGGGCTCGCGTCGGTGAGCAGTTGCTGCGGCTTGTCCTCCTGCACGGCGACCGCGCCGGGCAGCTTCAGCACCTCCGCCGCCTTGTCGCCGGGGATGCGCAGCGCGATGCCGCCGTACACCGTCCTGATGCGCTGGCCGGGCACGGCGCCGGGAACCTTCGCGGCCAGCTCGGCGAGGAAGGCGTTCTCGACCTCCTCGATGTGCTCGCCGTACTTCCTGGCGTCGGCGCTCCTGGCGTCCAGGGCCCGGCCGGTGACCGAAGGGCTGGTGCCCGGCAGGCCGGGCAGGCCGCCCCCGTAGGCGGCCAGCGAGTCGTAGTCCAGCTTGACCACGACGTTGACCGGCGCGGGCGAGGTGTTGCGCAGCAGCGCCGGGTCGCTCTTGGCGAGCTTGCCCGTCGGGGACTTGGCGCCCTCGACGACCTCGGCGGGGGCGAGCGGGGTGGACGTCCACTTCTTGGCCGGCGGGGACGGCGTCGGGCTCGCCGCGGCGGCCGCCGCCGGGCTGAGGGTCAGGACGACGCTCAGGGCGACGGCGGCCGGGACGAGCCGCCGCGCGCGGGATAACAGGGCACCGGATGACACGGGGGACCTCCTTGGCGAGGGGCTGCCTGGCCCGCCAGGGAGGCGTCAGGTCACCCGTCCGCGGGCACGCCGGAGGGAGCGCTGACCCTCCCCGGCGGGTGACGAACGGGAACGAAACTCATCTTCGTTCGACCGGAGTGTAGACAGCGATCGGCGCCGGAGAATCCCACCGAGTTGCCAGAATCTCGCGAAGAATCCGGCACACTTCAGGATCGACATCTCCCGCCCGAGCTGCTTCGCGTCCGGCGCCGCGGCAGTGGGGGGCAGCGGCGGACAGGCGGCGGACAGGTGGCGGACAGGCGGCGGGCGGGGCGTCGCCGCGCGGCCCGCGAAATGATGGGTTACTCTCGCTTTAGTGACACGCGGTCAGTCAAGATCGTCCGAGGCGGGCCTTCTCGGGAGTTGACATGAGCGATTCTGTGACGTTGCCCCTGCACATGCGGCGCAGCGGGTTCGATCCCGATCCCGAGCTGTCGGCGATGCGCGACGAGGAGGGCGTCCGCCGGGTGACCACCGCGTTCGGCCTCGACGCGTGGGTCGTCAGCCGGTTCTCCGACGTGCGGGAGGTGCTCGGGGACGCCGGGCGCTTCAGCAACGCCCAGGTCGCGGTGTTCCCCCTGGCCGGCCGGCAGCAGTACAGCGAGGAGCAGCTCAAGGCGATGCGGGCGGGCAACCTGCTCGCCTTCGACCCGCCCGAGCACACCCGGCTGCGCCGCATCCTGACGCCCGAGTTCACCATGCGGCGGATGCGCCGGCTGGAGCCGCGCATCCACGAGATCGTCGAGCAGCACCTGGACGCGATGGAGAGCGCCGGCGCGCCGGCCGACCTGGTCTCCGCCTTCGCCCTGCCGATCCCCTCGCTGGTCATCTGCGAGCTGCTGGGCGTGCCGTACGCCGACCGCGGGGACTTCCAGCGGCGTACCGGCAAGGTGCTGGACATCTCGCTCCCGATCGAGGAGCGGCAGGCGGCGAGCCAGGAACAGCGCTCCTACATGGCCGGGCTCGTCGCCCGCGCCCAGGCCGCCCCGGGCGACGACATGCTCGGCATGCTGGTACGCGAGCACGGCCACGACCTGTCCACCGACGAGCTGGTGGGCATCGCCGGGCTGCTGCTGCTGGCCGGCCACGAGACCACCTCCAACATGTTCGGCCTCGGCACCCTGGCCCTGCTGCGCCATCCCGGCCAGCTCGAGCTGCTCAGGAAGGAGCCCGAGCGGATCGGCGCCACCGTCGAGGAGCTGCTGCGCTGGCTCAGCATCGTGCACTCCGGCACGAGCAAGGTCACCACCACCGAGGTCGAGCTGTCCGGCACCCGCATCCCGGCCGGTGAGCTCGTGCTCTGCGCGCTGCCCGCGGCCAACCGCGACCCGGCGTTCATGCCCGACCCGGACCGGCTCGACATCACCCGCGGCGAGCTCGGCCACGTCGCCTTCGGCCACGGCGTGCACCACTGCCTGGGCGCGCCGCTGGCCAGGATGGAGATGCGGATCGCCTTCCCGGCGCTGTTCGAGCGCTTCCCGGGGCTGCGCGAGACCGGCACCGCGCCGCAGTTCCGCTCCTTCAACGTCGTGTACGGCCTGTCCGCCTTCGAAGTCGCCTGGTGAGACCCTCCTCCTTCCGGCTGCTAGCGTTCACCGTGTGCACGAGCAGCGACAGCGAGCCGACGCGCTGCGCAACGCCGACAAGATCGTCCGGGCCGCCATCACGATCCTGCGCGAACGCGGCCCCGAGGTCTCCCTCGACGAGATCGCCCGGCAGGCGGGCATCGGGAGCGCCACCGTCTACCGGCGCTTCGGCGACCGCGACGGCGTGATCAGGGCCGCCTTCGAGACGTACTTCGCCGAGGAGGTCGAGCCGCTGGTGCTGGCCGCCCGCGACGCCGCCGACCCGGGGGGCGCGCTCGCCCGGGCGCTGACGGCGGCGGTCGACACCCTGGCCGCCCACCACGGGCTGCTGAAGGCCGCCCGGCAGTCGGGCGCCTCCACCGTCGACATCGCGGCACGCTTCATGGGGCCGCTCGGCACCGTCCTGGTACGCGCGCAGCAAGCCGGGCAGGTACGCGACGACCTGATCGTCCGGGACCTCGCCGCGATCGTGGTCATGGCCCTGGCCACCGCTCACCCGGGCGATCCGGCCCATCACGATCCGCGCCGCTACCTGGCCCTGCTGCTGTCGAGCCTGCGGCCGTCGGACGACGGCCTGCCCGCGCCCTCCCCGGCTCGCCTCCTGGACCGGAGCTCCGCCCACTGACGACGCAGACGGGCCTCTTCCCGGCGTCCCGCCAGGCGGCTCCGCCGTCCGCCGGGCCAGGCGCCCCGGCCACCGCCGCACGGCGCCGCCACCTGCGGGGCCCGAGCCGCCGGGCGCCTGGCCGGGAGGGTGTCAGCGCCGCAGGTTCACCGGGAGGGCGGTCAACCGGCTGCCCTGGATGCCACCGAGGTCGGTCTGCTGGAGCGCGGAGAGCGGGACCGCGAGGCGCGCGTCGGGGAAGTCGGCCCGCACGACCGCCCGCCTGCCGGGGTGGCATCCTCCCTGCCTCCGGCGAGCCCCGGCGATCGAAGACGTGTCGCGGCCACGGCGAGGAGGGCGACGGCGGCCAGGGCGAAGACGGCGTTCCCCGCCAGGTCGATCGCCGGCTCCACGGGTACGGCGGGAGGCTGCGCGAAGCCGTGCCAGGCATAGGTGAGCACCCCACCGGCCGCCAGCGCGAACACCTGGCCACGGCCCCAGCCCGCGCGCCGGGACCAGCGTGCCACCAGGCCGCAGACCGTGGCGTAGACGGCGAGGTTGACCGCCACGACCGGCCAGGCGCCGAGCGTGTCGAGGGCCATGGCGGCCGCCCAGAACACGGCACCGGCCGCCAGAGAGAAGCCGAGCGCCGGCCAGGGCCCCGGCGCCTGCCCCGGCAGCCCGGCCGCCGGGCGGCGGCGGCGCAGGGCGAGCACGATCAGCAGCCCGGCCGGCACGATCACGCCCGCGAGCTGGGCGATGGAGAGCCGGGGGGCGGACGGGTCGAACAGGGCGGTGGCCACCGCCCCGGCAACGAACAGGACCCCCGTGGTCACCAGCCCGGGAAGGCGCAGCCACGGCTGAGCCGCCCTGTCCGGTACCAGGGCCTCCGTGACCGCGATGGGCACGCAGATGCTGCCCGCGGCGTGCACGCCGCCCAGCACGAAGCTCGCCCACCAGGCGCTGACCTCCACGCCGGGGATCCAGGCGTAGGAGGTGAGGTCCATGCCGGCGTAGCCGGGGTTGAAGAGCGAGCGCGTGACCAGGCCCTCCTCGATGAGGCCGTAGGCGACGGCGAGCAGGACGATGCCGGGCCAGCCGGCGCCCCGGCGCCTGGCCAGCTCGCGGATGAGCAGCGCGCCGCCCCCGTACAGCGGGGCCAGGGTGATCAGCGCGACCAGCATGGTGACGGGCAGGTTGCCCAGCAGGAACTCGCCGATCAGCGGCGACAGGAAGAAGAGCCCGAGCGCGGGCGCGATGCGTTTGACCATGCCTCCAGCCTCGCCAGGGCGGGGTGGCGCCGGTAGTGACGTTCGTCAGAGCCAGCCCTTGCACTCGGCGGCGCGCGCGGCCTCGGCCCGGTTGCGGACGCCGAGCTTGCCGATGGCCGACGACAGGTAGTTGCGTACGGTGCCGTCGGACAGGTAGAGGCGGCGGGCGATGTCGGCGATGGTGCCGCCCTCGGTGGCGGCGCGCAGCACGTCCCGTTCGCGGCTGGTGAGCGGGTTGGCGCCGGCGGAGAGGCTGGCGGCCGACAGCTTGCGGTCGAACACCCGCTCACCGGCGTGCACCCGCCGCACGGCGTCGGCCAGTTCGCCCGCCCGGGCGTCCTTGACCACGTAGCCGGCCACGCCGGCGTCCATGGCCCGCCGCAGGTATCCGGGGCGGCCGAAGGTGGTCAGGATGATCACCCGTACGCCGGTGAGCCCGGCCGCCGTGGACAGGCCGTCGCGGCCGGGCATCTCGATGTCGAGCAGCACGACGTCCGGACGCAGCCGGGCGACGGCGCCGGGCACCTCGTCACCGCGGCTCACCTGCCCGACGACCTCGAGGCCGGGCTCCAGGCCGAGCAGGGCCGCCAGCGCCTCGCGGACGAGATGCTGATCGTCGGCCAGCAGCACGCGGATCACGGCGTCTGTCCGACGGACGGCAGCAGGGCGCGGTTCACGGTGTCTCTGCGAGGGACGCGGGCCCGCCGCAGCCGGGGGGTGCGGATCACGGCGCGTCCGCCAGGGGCAGCCGGGCCGACAGCAGGAAGCCGCCGCCCTCGGCGGGACCGCCCGCCAAGGTGCCGCCCGCCACGTGAACGCGCTCGGCCAGGCCGCGCAGCCCGTTGCCGCCCGTGCCCGCGCCCCCGGCTGCGGCGGGCCCGCGTCCGTCGTCGCGCACCTCCGCGTACGCTTCCCCGCCTTCGACGCCGAGGCGGATGCGGCAGCGCCGGGCGCCGCTGTGCCGGACGACGTTCGTCGCGGCCTCCCGGACCACCCAGGCCAGCACCGGCTCCACATCGGCGGGAAGCGGCCCCGCCGCCACCTCCAGCCGCACGCCGGCGGTGCCGAGCGCGCGGCGGGCGCCCTCCAGCTCCTCCGGCAGCGACAGCTCCCGGTAACCCGCGATCGCCTCGCGCACCTCGCACAACGCCTGCCGGGACAGCTCCTCGACCTCCTCCATCTCGGCTCTGGCCCGTTCCGGGTCGGCGACGGCGAGCCTGCCCGCGAGCTGGCTCTTCACCGTGATCACGGCCAGGCTGTGACCGAGGAGGTCGTGCATGTCCCGGGCGAAGCGCAGCCGCTCGTTGTCCACCGCCAGCCGCTCGACCTCGACGCCGGCCTCGCTCAGCGCCCTGTTCGCGGACTCCAGCCGGAGGTAGGCGCGGATGGCGGCGGTGAACACGACCGCCTGGAGCGGCATCCACCAGTACTCGGCCAGCGGCCTGCCGAGCAGCGGCAGGGCCAGCGCGACGGCCGCGATGGTCGCCCCGGCCGCCGCCGGCAAGGCCCGCTCGGGCAGCGACGTGGCGACCGCGGCGATGAGGAAGTACGACGTCGTGAACACCCACATCTCGCCCAGGACCGGCGCCACCGCGGCCGTGACCACGAAGAGCAGGACCAGGGCGTACGGGGTGGCGTTGCGGTTCGGCCGCACCAGAGCGGTCCACACGACCCGCAGGTAGAGGGCGACGAAGCCCGCCACTCCGGCGGCCACCAGCACGACCGTGACAGCGGACGGCGCGGACGCCAGGAACCCGGGCACCGGCCACACCAGGGCGACGAGATAGACGGAGGTCCGCAACCGGCCCTTCATGCGTTTCACCCTATCCAGCCGCCCTCTCGCCGGCCCCTGACGAATGTCACGAAGCCGGCGCGGCTGCGGGGCGGCAGGCGGGTGTCACGCGGGGGAGGAGCCACGTCACAGCCGCACGCCTCCGGCGGGGAACCCGGTCCAGCGCAGGTCGGCCGGGAGGTGGCTCATGTCGTTGAACATCACGATCGTGGGCGGCAGGCCGGCGCGGTACGCGATGACCGTCAGCGCGGTGTTGGCGCTGTTCAGCCCGAGCCACCGGGACGGCGGCGCGTCCAGCGCGTGCCGCACCAGCCACGCGATCTGGTAGGCATGCGTCACCAGGACCTCGTGAGTGTCGGGCCGGGCCCCCTCCGCGGCCGGGCCGGGCACCTGCGCGAACCGGGCGACCAGGGCCTCGGCGAGCCTCCGGCCCGCCGCCGCCTCGGCGTCGTCGTAGCCGTCGAAGAAGCCCTTCCAGGACGGGGGCGTCTCGGCCGCGGTGGGGACGTAGGGCACGTGGTCGACGAGTTCGGCGGCCTCGGCCACGGGCACGTCCGGCAGGTGCCGGGCGAGCTCGTGCGCGCTCGCCACGGCGCGGGGCAGCGGGGAGTGCCACACGGCGTCGACCGGTACGCCGGCGAGCCGTTCGCCCAGGAGGGCCGCCTGCCGGCGCCCGATGTCGGTGAGCTCGCCGAACGCGTCGGCCGCACCGTGGCGGGCCAGGTAGAGGTGTCGCGTCGTCATCAGCGGTCGGGGTGCGGCGCCCGTGGGGCGCGCTTTCCCCTTCTCCTTCCGGGTCAGGCGCTGGTTTGGTCGATCGTCGTGACGGTGCCGGTGGTGCCGTCGATGGTGATCAGGGTGCCGTCGTGGAGCGCGCGGGTGGCGCCCGGGATGCCGAGGACGGCCGGGATGGCCTGCTCGCGGGCGACGATCGCGGCGTGGGACAGCACGCCTCCGGTCTCGGTGACGACGCCGCCGGCGATGCGCAGCAGCGGCGTCCAAGCAGGGTCGGTGAAGGGGCAGACGAGGATGTCGCCCGGCTGCACGCGCGCGAAGTCGCCAGGACCGCGGACGATCCTGGCACGGCCGGTCGCGGTCCCGCGGCTGCCCGGGGTGCCGGTGTGAGTGCCGGCGGGGATGCCGGGGGTGCCGGTGTGAGTGCCGGCGGGGATGCCGGGGGTGCCGGTGTGAGTGCCGGCGGGGATGCCGGGGGTGCCGGTGTGAGCGCCGGCAGGGATGCCCGGGGTGCCGGTGCCAGCGCCGGCGGGGACGTCCGGAGGCGAGGGGCGCCGTGGGGGTGCGGCGGTGATCGGCCGTGCTTGCAGGATCCAGGTGCGGCCGCCGGCGATCGCCCACTCGATGTCCTGCGGACCGCCGAGCACGGTGGCGATCTCCTCGCCGAGCGAGGCGAGCCGCGTGGCCGTCGCGTCGTCGAGCGCCGGCCGGCTCCGGTCGCGGGCGGGCACGTCGCGCACCGCGAGCCGCGTGCCACGCCGGTCGAGCCGGGTCCGCTTGTCCGCGATGGTGCGCGTCACCGTCCCGTCCCGGGCGACGCGGTAGGCGTCAGGGGTGACCGTGCCGCCGACGACGCTGGGCCCCAGGCCCCAGGACGCCTCGATCTCGGTCGCGACGTCCGGGCCCGAGGGCGTGAACATGACCCCGGACACCTCGGCATCCACCTGCCGTTGCACGATGACGGCCATCACGGGGGCGGCGGACGCCCGCTCGTCGCCCCGGTAGGCGATGGCCCGCGGGGACAGCAGCGAGGCCCAGCAGGCACGTACGGCCACGGCGACCTCGCCGGCCCCGTGCACGGCGAGAAAGCTCTCGTGCTGACCGGCCGCCGACGCCTGCCCGGTGTCCTCGCCCGCCGCCGATGATCTCACCGCCACCGGTGGATCCCCGAGCCGGCCGAGCCCGCGTCCCAGCGCGTCGATCACGGTGGCGTGCAGGGGACGGGCCGCGATCGCCTGCCGTGCCGCGGCCAGGTCGTCCGGCCGCCCGAGCTCCAGGTCACCGACGGCGGCCCGGTAGGCGGCGAACGGGACGACGAAGCCGTCAGGGACCGGCAGGCCCGCGCGCAGCAACGCGCCGAGCGTGCCGGCCTTCCCCCCGCAGGTATCGGCGACAGCCTCCATGAGGGGTATGATCATCCGCCCTGCTTTCAACATTTTGTTGACAAAATTTCGTTGATTATGCAGGGTGAGTCGCATGGCACGCAAGCCCAACCTCTCCCACAGCGCGCATTCCGACCACGTCCAGGCGCAGCGCGAGCAGGACGCGCGCGAGCGTCTGCTGAGCCTGGGCGCGCACGCACTCGACGCCCGCCCGTGGCGCCCGGCGCCCGCCCCGCCCTCGGCGGTCGACCTCGTGCAGTTCGCCGTCTGGCGCAACACCGACCTGACCCCGGAAGCCGTGCTGAGCGCGCTCACCCTCCTGCCCGCCGCCCGCGCCGAGGTCGAAGGGCTCGAGTCCGCCCTGCTGTTCATGGCCAGGAGCGCCGGGCTGACCTGGGCGCAGATGGCGCACGCGATGGGGTTCAACTCGCCGCAGGCGTGCCAGCAGCACTACACCCGCCTGACAGCACGACAGGACATCGGCTCGTGACGCCGCCGGACTCCGCGCCTGACCTCCTGGTCCTGCACGCCGTGCGCATCACCGGGCTCGCGGACACCCAGGTGGTCGCCCACCGGTACGGCCTCGACCCGGCCGGGACGAAGGAGCTGCTGCTCGACGCCGAGGCGCATGGCTGGGTCGAGCACACCTCCTTCGCCGGCACCGGAGGCTGGTCGCTGACGGAGCGGGGCCGGGCCGAGAACGAGCGCCGGCTCGCGGCCGAGCTCGCCGGCGTCGGCGGCGCCGGCGAGGTCCGTGACGTCTACCGCGCGTTCCTGCCGCTGAACGCGCTCCTGCTGCGAGCCTGCACCGACTGGCAACTCCGGCCCACCGCCGGGGACCGGCTGGCCATCAACGACCACTCCGATCGCGCCTGGGACGCCAGGGTCCTGCGCGAGCTCGAAGAGATCGGCGACGGGCTCCGGCCGCTCGCGGGCCGGCTCGGGAGCGTCCTGACCCGGTTCCGCGGCTATGACACCCGGTTCGCCGCCGCCCTCGCGCGTGCCCGGTCGGGGGAGGACGCCTGGGTCGACCGCACCGACGTCGACTCCTGCCACCGGGTCTGGTTCGAGCTCCACGAAGACCTCATCGCCACCCTCGGCCTCGACCGGAACGCGGAACCCTGACACGGGATCCCCATCCGCCCCTCATCCGCCGCCGCCTCCCGCACGAACCGTTCCTGACCTGTGAGCGACATGACCCAGTGAATGGAGCGGAACGTGCGCGAGAAGCAGACACATGTCCTGCCGCGGCTGTGGCGGCTGCCGGCGCTGCTGGTCGCCGTGATCGCGCTGGGCGCGGCGGCGGCACCCACCTCCGCGACCGCGGCGGCACCCGGCTCCGCGACCGCGGCGGCACCCACCTCGCCGCCGGGCCAGGCCCGCCCGCCCGCCTCGGCGCTGCGTGCCTTCGACGCGGTCACCACCGTGAACGAGCGGAAAGCCTGGAAGCACATGGCGTTGATCGGCAACCAGTACGCCATCTACACCGACCGCGGGCTCATCGAGGGACCGGCGCCGATCAAGAAGAAGTGGCCGTTCCTGCCCAAGCAGTTCACCCGCGACATCGACGCGGCCGCGATCGCCTTCAGCGGCCCCAAGTTCCGCTGGCGGCACACCTGGACCAAGGGCACCCAGGCGATCGTCTTCGAGGACGGCGGCATCGTCACCGGCCCGTTCAGGATCCCCCTGCCGTACGACGGCCTGAGCGACGTCAACGCCGGCGACGCGGGCGCCGCCCGGATCCAGCACCTGGCGGTGCGGGGCGGGTCCGCCACGGTCCCGTTCACCAAGGCCTTCGAGATCCCCGGCCTGCCGCTCTACGGCGAAGCCCTCCTGCCCGAACGTTTCCGCAGCGACCTCGACGACTTCTCGGTGGAGTTCGAGAAGAACGCTCCGAAGTTCAGTTACTACAAGGGCAACGAGCGCGTCGTCTTCGACGACCGCCGGGTCATCGAGCTGGTGAATCTCGACGTCAAGTGGCCGTTCCTGAACGCCTGGCGCTCCGGCAGGTGACGCGGGTCAGCCCAGGGGCACCAGGGCGGTGATCTCGGCCAGTTCCCCGGCGGTCGGCTCCCAGTCGCCGGCGGCCGCGTTGGCCCGGATCTGCTCCGGGCTCGTCGCGCCGGCGATCACCGAACCGCAGCCGGGCAGCGCGGCCAGGGCGCCGATGGCCACCTCCAGGACGGACCGGCCGTGCTCGCCGGCCCAGGCAGCCAGCGCCTCCACCCGATCCAGCTTCTCCGGCGTGACGAGGTGGGGCAGCCTGGCGAGCCGGGATCCGGCCGGCGGCTCCTGCCCGCGCCGCACCTTCCCCGTCAGCAGCCCGTGGGCCAGCGGGAAGTAGGGCAGGACGCCGACCCCGTAGTGCGCAGCTGCCGGCACCACCTCGCGCTCGGCGCCGCGGTCCAGCAACGACCAGTGGGTCTGCGTCGACACGAACGGCGCGTGGCCACCCGCGCGGGCCAGGTGCGCGGCCTCCGCGATCCGCCAGCCGGGGACGTTCGAGCTGCCGAGGTAGCGCACCTTGCCCTCGCGCACCAGCTCGGTCAGGGCGGACAGGGTCTCCTCGATCGGGGTGACGCCGTCCGGCACGTGGTACTGGTACAGGTCGAGGTAGTCGGTGCGCAGGCGGCGCAGCGAGCCCTCCACCGCCCGCCGGATGGACGACCGGCCGCCGGGCGCTCCGCGTGCCTCGCCCCGCCCGTCGTCGGGGCGGTGGCCGGGGCTGCCGAACTTGGTGGCCAGCACCACCTTGTCCCGGCGCCCCGCCAGCGCCGCGCCGAGCAGTTCCTCGCCGGCGCCGGCGGGCTCGCCGTACGACTCGGCGGTGTCGAAGAGCGTGACCCCCTCCTCGATCGCCGCGTCCACCAGCGCCCTGGTACGGGTCACGTCGAGACCCTTACCGATGCTGTTGCAGCCCAGCCCGACCACCGACGTCCGGAGACCGGAGTCACCCAGGGTCCTGTAGCGCATGATCTCGAACCTTTCTCGGTTGGTCCGCCGGAACGACGCCCCAGGCGACCGGCAGCCGGTCCACTCCGTACACCGCCATGCGGTCGCGGGTCGGCACCTCGGCCGGCGCAACCGCCAGGCGCAGGTCGGGGAAGCGCTCGAAGAGCGCGGTGAGCGCCACCCTGAGCTCGGCGCGCGCGAGATGCTGCCCGAGACACTGGTGGACGCCA
This sequence comes from Nonomuraea sp. NPDC050202, assembly GCF_040656115.1. Lineage (NCBI taxonomy): Bacteria > Bacillati > Actinomycetota > Actinomycetes > Streptosporangiales > Streptosporangiaceae > Nonomuraea > Nonomuraea sp. NPDC050202. The sequence goes on from NZ_JBFALF010000023.1 coordinate 98,390, forward strand.
TGCCCGAACGCCAGGTGCCCGGCCGCGGAGCGGGTCAGGTCGAGCGCGTCCGGGTCGGGGAAGTGCCCGGGATCGCGGTTGGCCACCGGCAGCGCCAGCACCACGGTCTCGCCGGCCGCGATGACCTGGCCGCCGATCTCGACCTCGACCAGCGCGGTGCGCCGCACGTCGAACTGGAGGATCGACAGGTAGCGCAGCAACTCCTCGACCGCCCGCTCCGGATCCGCTGCCAGGCGGGCCCGCTGGGCCGGGTCGGTCAGCAGGACGAACGCCCCGAGCGCGAGCATGCTCGCCGTGGGAAGGTGGCCCGTGGCCAGGAGCACCATCCCGAGGTTGGTGAGCTCGTCGTCGCTCAGGTCGCCGGTGGCCGCGGCGTGCGCCAGCAGCCCGCCGCCCGGCGGGCCGCCGGCCAGGACGCCGCGCACCGTCGCGGTGATCGACCCCACGGCGTCGGCCACCTGCTCCGGACGCGAGTCCAGGTTGTTCATCACCGCGGTGGCCGCCTGGATGCGTTGCCGGTCCTCCGCCCGCACGCCCAGCAGCTCGCAGATCACCAGCGCCGGGATCGGCATGGCGAACGCGGCGACGAGGTCGGCGGGCGCCCCGCCGTCCGCCATGTCGCGCAGGGCCCGCGCGGTGTGCCGCTGGATCGCGGGCGTCAGCTCGGCGACGCGCCGGGCCCCGAAGTGGTGGCTGAGCAGGCGGCGGTACCGCGTGTGCTCAGGCGGGTCCATGTGCGGGAAGATGCCCGGCTCCGCGGGTGTGGGCCGCTCGGTCGCGCGCTCGCGGCCGACCGGCTGGTGCAGCAGCTCGCGCCGGGTGCTGAACCGCGGATCCGCCAGGATGGCCCGGGTGACGGAGTATCCGGTGGCCACCCAGCCGAGGTGCCCGTCGGGGTAGGCCAGTCTGCTCAGCGGGGCTCGGCGGCGCAGCCCGATGGGCGGGTCGAAGGGGGTGGGCCGATCGGTTTCCAAGGGCTGGGCCGGTTGGCCGTCGCGCATGGGCGACCTCCGTTGATCAACACCGAAGGGGATTATGCATGACAAATCAGGTAAATGCCACCACTAGTAATTTTTGAACCACCCGATTTAGCATCGGCACTACCTGAACAGACACATCTGCCAACACATGAGAAGCACGGCCCACGCCCGGCACCGCCGCCGCTCCGTGGCCGGCTGTCCAGCGTTTCCTCCAGCAGGTTCACGCCCCCAGCAGAGGTATGTATGGCACAGGTCGTGGTAGTCGGTGGTGGCCCGATCGGGCTCATGCTCGCGTGCGAGGTGGCACTGCACGACGTGCCGGTGGTGGTGCTCGAGCGACTGCCGGAGATCGAGACACACCCGAAGGCGGAGGGCATCACCGGCCGGGCCATCGACATCCTGGACCGGCGCGGCCTCATGATCGGGGTGGACGGCACCCCCGCGCAGCCGACGGCCGAGCAGCGGGCCCGCATCGCCGAGGGCGAGCGGCGGCCGGACAGCCTGCACCCCAAGGCCTTCCCCGGCGCGCGGCACTTCGCCACCATGTTCGTGCTCCGTCCCGAATCTCCCGACCTGCTGGTGCCGCAGCAACTGCTGGAGCAGGACCTGGCCCGGCGGGCCGCCGACCTCGGCGTCGAGGTACGGCGCGGCCACACGGTCACCGGGTTCACCCAGGACGGCGACGGCGTGCGGATCGACGTCGACGGCCCGGACGGGCCGTACCGGATGCGCGCCGGCTGGCTCGCCGGATGCGACGGCGGCCGCAGCACGATCAGGAAACTGGCCGGCATCCCCTTCCCCGGAACGGACGGCATCACGACCGGGTACCGCGCCTTCGCGGAGATCGACGACCCCGGCTTCCACCTGCCCGGCTGGTTCCGCAAGGACAACGGCCTCCTGGTGTACGAGGAGGGCCCGCCCCGCTTCATCACCCTCGAGTTCATCGGCCCGCCGGCGAACCGGGACGCGCCGATCACGCGCGAGGAGTTCCAGGAGGCGCTGCGCCGGCTCAGCGGCACCGAGGTGACGGTCACCAAGGTCCACAAGATCAACCGGTTCACCGACAACGAGCGGCAGGCCGCCACCTACCGCCAGGGGCGGGTCCTGCTCGTCGGCGACGCCGCCCACGTGCAGTCGCAGTGGAGCGGCCCGGGCCTGCGGCTCGGGCTGGGCGACGCCGTCAACGCCGGATGGAAGCTCGCCGCGGTCGCGCGAGGCCAGTGCCCCGAGGACCTGCTCGACACCTACACCTCGGAACGGCATCCGGTCGGCGCGCAGACGCTGGAGGTCCAGCGTGCCTCCATCGCGCTGATGCGCCCCGGCCCGCACGTCGACGCGCTGCGCCGCCTGCTCACCCGCCTGCTGCTCCACGACGACACGAACCGGCAGCTGACCGCCCTGGTCGACGACCTGCACATCAGCTACGACATGGGCGACCCGTCGCTGACCGGCCCGCTCGTCGGGCGCTACTGCCCCGATCTGCGGCTGAAAGGCGCCCGCGGCACCGTACGGCTGGCCGAGCTGCAGCGCACCGGGCGGCCGCTGCTGCTCGACCTCGGCGCCGATCCCGGACTGCGCGCGCTCGCCGGGCCCTGGTCCGACCGGGTCGACGTGGTCACCGCCGCATGCGCCGACGCTCCGGCGGACGCCCTGCTGATCCGTCCGGACGGCTTCGTCGCCTGGAGCACCCCCGCCGACGAGGCGTCGCTGACCGGTGCTCTCGCGCGGTGGTTCGGGCCCCCCGCCCGAGCCGCCTGACCACACCACCAGACACAGCCCTCCCGGAGGCCGGGATGACCGATTCCACGCCGACGACCCTTACCACCCCGACCACCCTGACCACCCTGACCACTCTGCCCGCCTCGGCGTCGATCGACGAAGCGATCGACGCGGTCGAAGCGGCCGGAGCAGTGATCATCGAGGATTTCATCGACCCCGGCACGCTCGACGGCCTGTGGGAGGACCTGGGCCCGGCTCTGGCCCGCCAGGAGGACGGCGACGGGCGGCTGGTCGGCGAGAAGACCCGGATCCTGCCGGGCCTGGTCCGCCGCAGCGCCCGGTCGGTGACCGTCATGCGGCAGCCGCACTTCCTCGGCCTCGCGCGGCACTTCCTTCAGCGGCCGGTGCGCGCCTGGCTCGGCGAGCAGCGCATCGAGTTCGTCCCGACGATCCAGCTCGGCATCTCGCGGGCGATCCAGATCCAGCCCGGCGTGGCCCCCCAGGGCCTGCACCGGGACGACACCGCCCACCTCCGCACCCACCCGGGCCCGGAGAGCCGGGTCCAGGTCATGGTCGCCGCGAGCGAGTTCACCGCGCGCAACGGCGCCACCCGGGTGATCCCGGGCAGCCACCGCTGGGACGACGAGCGCGGGCCACGCGAGGACGAGGCGGTGCCCGCCGAGATGCGGGCCGGCTCCGCGCTGCTGTGGCTCGGCAGCACCTACCACGGGGCCGGCGCCAACGCCTCGGACGCGCCCCGCACCGGCCTGTCGTACGCCTACGACCTCGGCAACCTCCGCCAGGAGGAGAACCAGTACCTGTCCATCCCCCTGGACGTGGTCCGCGGCTACCCCGAGGACATCCAGCGGCTCCTCGGCTACGAGGCCTGCCCGCCGATGTGCGGCCTGTACGAGCTGGCCGACCCGATGCTGCTGCTCCGCGACGGGCCGGGCGATCCCGTCGCGGCACCGCGCACCCAGTGAGCCCGTCCGGCACCGAGGAAAGGTCAGATGCGCACTCCCGGCACGTACCTGCGCAGCATCGGCGTCCATCTGCCCCCGGTGGTCACCATCGGGACGGCAGTCGCCGAGGGCCGGTACCCGGCCGATGAGGCGGAGCGCTTCGGCCTGGCCGGCGCGGCGGTGGCCGGCGACGTACCGGCACCGGAGCTGGGCCTGCGCGCCGCCCGGCAGGCGTTCGAGCGCTCCGGCGGGCTGTCGCCGCGCGACCTCGACCTCATGCTGTACTGCGACGTCTGGCACCAGGGCCCGGAGGGCTGGGCGCCGCAGTACTACCTGCAGCAGCAACTCGTCGGCGGGGACGTCCCGGCGATCGAGCTGCGGCAGGGCTGCTGCGGCCTGTTCAACGCGCTGCAGCTCGCCGCCGGATACCTGCGCCCCGGCGGCAGCGCGCTGCTGGTCGGCGCCGACAACCACGGCACCCCGCTGGTCGACCGGTGGCGGATGATCGAGGGCACCGTGATGGGCGACGCCGGCTGCGCGCTGCTCGTCACCACGGACACCGGCTTCGCCGAGCTGCGGTCGGTCAACGTGACCGTGCTGCCGGAGGCCGAGGCCGTCAACGACGGCGGCGTGCCGATGTTCCCGCCGGACGCGACCGTGGGCCGGCCACTGGACTTCGCCGCGCGCAACCGGGAGTTCCGCAGGCGCCTGCTGGACGGTGACGGCGCCCGGGTGATGCTGGCGATCCAGGCGACGATGATGGAGCTGGTCGACCGCACCCTCAAGGAGGCGGAGATCACGCTCGACGACGTGGCGCGGGCGGCCTTCCCCCACGTACGCCGGGACGACGTGGAGCACCGCGGCGTCAACTGGCTCGGTCTGACCCTGGCCGACACCACCTGGGAGTACGGCGCCCGCGTCGGGCACCTCGGGGTCAGCGACCAGTTCGTCGCCCTGGACCACCTGCTCGCCACCGGAGCGCTGGCCCCCGGCGACCACCTGCTGCTCGTCGGGTTCGGCGCCGGCACCACCCTGGCCTGCGCCGTCCTGCGGATCCTGGACATCCCGCCGGAGTACGCCTCCGGAAGGCCGGACTGACCTGTTCGAGCGAGCCGGGAGGCGATATGGAGACGGCGGACATGTACATCAGCGGCGTCGGTTCGTACCTGCCCGACACCGTGGCGGTGGATCACGCGGTGGCGGCGGGCTGGTACCCGGCCGAGGAGGCCGAGTTGCACGGGATCGCCTCCGTCGCGGTGGCCGGTGACCTCCCGGCGCCGGAGATGGCGTTACGGGCGGCACGCACCGCGCTGGCCCGCAGCGGCCGCCCCCCTGCCGATCTGGACCTCCTCCTCTACACCTCCACCTGGCACCAGGGCCCGGAAGGCTGGCCACCGCAGGCCTACGTGCAGCGCCATCTGGTCGGCGACGGCGTCCTGTCGACCCAGCTCAAGCAGGGCTGCAACGGCATGTTCGCGGCCCTGGAACTGGCCGCGAGCTACCTGCGGGCCGACCCCGGGCGGCAGGCGGCGCTGCTGGTCGCCGCCGACAACTACGGCACTCCGCTGGCCGACCGCTGGCGGATGCTGCCCGGGGCCATCGCCGGCGACGCGGCCAGCGCCGTCGTACTCGACACCGAGCCGGGATTCGCCCGGCTGGCCTCGGTGAGCACGATGTCGGTGTCGCAGGCCGAGGAGATGCACCGGTGCGCCGAGCCGCTGTTCCCGCCGGGCGTCACCGAGGGCAGGACGGTGGACTTCGCCGCGCACAACGACACGTTCCGGCGCCGCGCGGTCGCCGGCGGCGAAGGGACCATGGTGCTGGTGACGCTGGACGAACGCATGGTCGAGGTGATCGACCGCGCCCTGTCGGAGGCCGGCGTCAAGGCGGCGGACGTGACCCGGGTGACCTGCATGAACACCTCCCGGGAGATCGCCGAGCAGATCTGCGAGCACCGGCTGGGCATCCCCGCGTCCCGCTCGACCTGGGAGTTCGGCCGGACCATCGGCCACTGCGGGGCCAGCGACCAGGTGCTCGCCCTGGAACACCTGGTGCGCGGCGGCGGCCTGGGACCCGGCGACCATCTCCTGATGTTCGCCTACGGCCCCGGCGTGACCATCTCCGCCGCCGTCGTGGAGATTCTCGAGACGCCCGCGTGGTCGCCGAGGCGGGGAGGGGACGCGTGATGAACCGGCCGTCCGAAGCGATCGCGGTGATCGGCATCGGCTGCCGGCTGCCCGGCGGTGCCGACTCGGCCGACGCGTACTGGAACCTGCTGTGCCAGGGACGGGACACCAGCGGGCCGGCGCCCGCCGGGCGCTGGCAGGACTACGCCGGGCGCGGCCCGTCCTACGCGGCGGCGGTGCGCCGCACGGTGCCGCGCGGCCACTTCCTGAGCGAGGTGGCGGACTTCGACGCGGAGTTCTTCGGGCTCTCGCCGCGCGAGGCCGAGCTGATGGACCCGCAGCAGCGCCTGGTGATGGAGACCGCGTGGGAGGCCCTGGAGCACGCCGGGATCCCGGCCGGCGCGCTGGCCGGCACCGACGCGGGCGTGTACGTGGGTGTCTGCACCGGCGACTACGGGCACCGGCTGCTCGAGGACCTGCCCGACGTCGAGGCGTTCACCGGGATCGGCGCCGCCACCTGCGCGGTGGCCAACCGGGTGTCGCACGCGCTGGACCTGCGCGGCCCGAGCCTGGCCGTGGACACGGCCTGCTCGGCGTCCCTGGTCGCCGTCCACCTGGCCGTGCAGGCCCTGCGGGCGGGGGAGACCGACGTGGCACTGGCGGGCGGGGTCAACCTCATCCTGTCCCCCGGGGAGACACTGACCCTGGACGCCGCGGGCACCCTCGCGCCGGACGGGCGCAGCAAGTCGTTCGACGCCGCCGCCGACGGGTACGGGCGCGGCGAGGGCGCGGCGGTCGTGGTGCTCAAGCGGCTGCGCGACGCCGAGCGGGACGGCGACCCGGTGCTCGCGACCATCCTCGGCAGCGCCGTCAACCAGGACGGCCGCACCGTCGGCATCATGGCGCCGTGCGGCCAGGCGCAGGAGCACGTCATGCGCCGCGCCCTGCGGCAGGCCGGCGTCGATCCCCGCACCGTCGGCTACGTCGAGGCGCACGGAACCGGCACCGCGGTCGGCGACCCGCTCGAAGCCGGCGCGCTGGCCGCCGTGTACGGGGCGGGCAGGCCAGCGGACCAGCCGTGCCTGATCGGTTCCGCGAAGTCCAACATCGGTCACCTCGAAGGCGCCGCCGGCATCGCCGGCCTGGTCAAGGCCGTCCTGGCGGTCGAGCGTGGCGAGCTCCCGCCGAGCCGGCTCATGGAGCCCACCCCGGCCGTGAACTGGGCGGGCGCCGGGCTGCGGGTGGTCGGCGCGCCGGCGCCGTGGCCCGCCTCCGCGGGTCCGCGCCGCGCCGCGGTCTCCGCCTTCGGCTACGGCGGGACCGTCGCCCACGTGATCCTCGAACAGGGGCCCCCTGCGCCGGCGCCCGCCGAAGGGCCCGCCGGACGTCTGTTCCCGGTGTCCGCCGCGTCGCGGCCGGCGTTGCGGCAGGCCGCGGGCGACCTCGCCGGCGTCGTCGGCCGGGTGCCGCTGCCGGGCCTCGGGCACACGCTCGCCCTGCGCCGGACCCACCTCAAGCACAGGGCGGTGGTGGCCGCCCGCGACGAGGCCGAGCTGACCCGCGGGCTGCGTAACCTGGCGGCCGGCGCGCCGAACGACGCGGTGACCACGGGGCGGCCACTCGGCGATCCCGGCCCCGGGCCGGTGTTCGTGTTCTCCGGCCACGGCTCGCAGTGGGCCGGCATGGGCCGGGAACTGCTGGCCGCCGAGCCGGCGTTCGCCGCCGTCATCGACGAGCTGGAGCCGGTGTTCGCCGACGAGATCGGGTTCTCGCCGCGGCGGATGCTCGGCGGGGGAGAGCTCACCGAGGTCGACCACGTCCAGACCATGATCTTCGCGATGCAGCTCGGCCTGGCCGAGCTGTGGAGGCAGCACGGGGTGCGCCCGCACGCCGTGATCGGCCACTCGGTCGGCGAGATCGCCGCCGCGGTGACGGCCGGAGCGCTGAGCCGCCTGGACGGCGCCCGGCTGATCTGCCGGCGATCACGCCTGCTCCGCAGGGTCGCCGGCCGGGGCGCGATGGCCATGGTGCGGCTGCCGTTCGCCGAGACGGCGCGGCGACTGGCGGACCACCCCGGTGTGGTCGCCGCGATCGCGTCGTCACCCGGCTCCACGGTCGTCTCGGGCGAGCCGGACGCCGTGGCCGAGGTGCTGGCGGGCTGGCTCGAGGAGGGGATCCCGGCCCGCCGGGTGGCCTCGGACGTGGCGTTCCACGGCCCGCAGATGGACCCGCTCCTGGCGGACCTGACCGCGGCCGCGGCCGGCCTGACGCCCGGCCTCCCCGGCATCGCCGTCTACTCCACGACGCTGGACGACCCGCGGACGGCGCCGGGCTTCGACGGCGCGTACTGGGCGGCCAACCTGCGCCGGCCGGTGCGCCTGGCCGGTGCCGTCACCGCGGCCGCCGCCGACGGGTACCGCGCGTTCATCGAGATCTCCGCACACCCGGTCGTCACGCACTCGGTGCTGGAGACGCTGAACGACGGCGGGCACGAGGACGTCTTCGTGGGCGCGTCGCTGCGCCGCAACCGGCCGGCCCAGGCGGCCCTGCTCAACGCCGTGGCCGCGGCGCACTGCGCCGGCCTCGACGTGGACTGGCGCCGGCTGCAACCCGCCGGCGGGCCGGTCGTGCTCCCGGCCTACCCCTGGCAGCGCCGCAGGCACTGGCGCGCGCCGTCGCCCCCCGACACCGGCGGACGCGGCCACGACCCGGACACGCACACGCTGCTCGGCGACCATGTCGACGTCGCCGGGACGGACGTCCGGTTGTGGCGGACCGTCCTGGACGACCAGACCCGGCCCTATCCCGGCAGCCACGCGATCGAGGGCGTGGAGATCGTACCGGCCGCGGTTCTCGCCGCGACGTTCTTCGCCGCCGCCGGTCGCCGGGCGCTCGGCGAGGTGACGATGTCGGCGCCGCTGCTGACCGCCGGCCGCCGCGAGGTCCAGATCGTCCGGCAGGGCGCCGAGCTGCGGCTGGCCGCCCGTCTCGCCGGCGAGCCCGAGGCCGCATGGCAGCCGATCGCCACCGCCCGGATCCCCGGCGAGCCGGGACAGCCGCCGGCACCTCCGCGGCAGCCGCTCCCCTCGGCGGAACCCGGCCTGGTCGCCCGCCGGCTGGCCGCCGTCGGCGTGCCGCACACCGGCTTCGACTGGAGCGTCGAGGAACTGCGGCGCGGGCACGGCGCGCTGCGCGCCCGGGTACGCTGCGGGCCGGCCGCCACCTGGGCGCCCGTTCTGGACGCGGCGATGTCGGTGGCGCCGAGCGCGTTCCCCGGTGACCCGCTGCTGCGCATGGTGACGAACGTCGACCGGCTGGTCACGGTCGCAGAACCGCCGGACCTGGTGACCATCGAGGTGTGGCTCGACCCCGAGCGGGCCGACACCGTGCACGTCCTGGTGACCGGCCAGGCCGGCGACGTGCTCGGCTGGCTGTCGGGCCTGCGGTACCCCGTGATCGACACGCCGGCTCCCGGGGAGGACGGGGCCGGCCGCGAGCGGCTCACCGAGTCGTTCGCCGACCTGGAGCCGGAGAAACTGCGCGCCTTCCTGATCGAGGAGGTCGGCGCGCAGATCGCCAAGGAGATGCGGCTCGCCCCCGCCGACCTGTCGCCACACCGGCCGCTGATCGAGCAGGGGCTGGACTCGGTGCTCACCGTGGTCGTCAGGCGGCGGCTGGAGCAACGATTCCGGTGCTCGCTACCGGCGACGCTGCTCTGGGCGCAGCCGACCATCGCCGCCGTCTCCGACTACCTCGCCGGAGTGGTGTCCGGCTCGAACGGGGAAGCACGATGAGCACATCGGAGCACGACCCGGCCCCGGCCTTCCCGATGGCGCGGACCTGCCCCCTCGCACCGCCGGACGAGTATCAGCGGATGCGCGCCACCGCGCCGGTCGTCCGGGCGGCCCTGCCCAACGGCGCGCCGGTCTGGGCGGTCACCCGCTACGCCGAGGCGCGGCAGATCCTCAGCGACCCGAGGATCAGCTCCAGCACCGGACGCCCCGAACGGCCGCGCGGCCCCGAGGACGACCGCCCCGACGACGGCTTCTTCGTCGATCTGGATCCACCTGAGCACACCCGGTTCCGCCGCCTGTTGATCCCGGAGCTCGGCGCCCGCCCGATGGAGGCCATGCGGCCGGCCCTCCAGCGCATCGCCGACACGGCGATCGACGAGTTGCTGGAAGCCGGGCCGCCCGCCGACCTCGTCGCCTCGTACGCCCGCCGGGTCCCGTCGCGAGTCCTGTGCGAGCTGTTCGGCGTCCCGGCCGGCGACCACCACTTCTTCGAGTCGCGGCTGCGCATGTTGTCGGTGACGAGCATGGACCCGAGCGTGGCGGCCCAGGCATCCAGCGACGTCCGCGGCTACCTGCGCGAACTCATCAGCGGCGCGCAGCGCGAACCGCACCGGGGCATGATCCGTCGGCTGGCCGCCCGGCACCTGCCCACCGGCGAGCTGACCACGGACGAGCTGATCAACATCGGGTTCCTCCTGCTGCTCGCCGGCTACGACTCGCCGGCGAACACGATCTCCATGGGCGTGCTCACGCTGCTGCGGCACCCGGCGCAGCTCGCCGCGCTGCGCGCCGACCCCGGCCTGCTGCCGGGCGCGATCGAGGAGCTGCTGCGCTTCCACTCCGTGCAGGACTGGGTCAGCTTCGACCGGGTCGCGACCGCCGACATGGAGATCGGCTCCGCGCGGATCCGCGCCGGTGATCGCCTGACGGTGCTGGCCGCGTCCGCCAACCGTGACGCGCGGGCGTTCCAGAACCCCGACGACTTCGACATCCACCGCCCCGCCAACCACCACGTGGCCTTCGGCCACGGGGTGCACCAGTGCATCGGCCGCAACCTCGCCCGCGCCGAGCTGCAGATCGCCGTCGGCACGCTGCTGGCCAGGATGCCTTCGCTGCGCCTGGCGGTCGGCTTCGAGGAACTGTCCTTCGCCTACGACGCCCCGTTCTTCGGGCTGCACGCGATGCCCGTCGCCTGGTAGCGCCGCCTACGCGCCGGCGACGTAGGCGTCCTCGGCCGCGTAGGGGAACCAGACGCCGGAGCCGTGGCGGGCGACCAGATCAGGGAAGACGTCCTGCCAGCCGCCGCCGCCCGCCTCCGCCTCGGACACGGCGGCGACGGCCCACTCGATGTCCTGGCGCAGCGCGTCGTCGTAGGAGACGGCGGGGCGGTAGCCGAGCTCGGCCCGGGCCCTGTCCATGCTGAACACGATCGGCTCCGGCACGTTCCACGGATGGAAGCCCAGGCCGTCCGGGCGCGACGGGCCCGCGAAGGTGACGATCTGCGCCTCGTGGCCCATGACGGCGAAGATCCTGGCGCCGATCTCGGCGACGGTCAGCGGGTCGTCGGCGATGTTGAGCACCCGGGCCGCCGGGCGCTGCGCGCACAGCCGGATCAGCTCGGCGACGTTCGCCACCGCCGTGGTGGGGAAGCGGCTGCGCCCGTCTTGGGCGAGCACCACGTGCGGCCGCTTGTCCAGCGCCCGCTTGATGAACAACCAGTGATCCAGCGACTTGCCGTGCGGCCCGTGCAGCACGCCCGTCCGCAGGATGCTGACCGGCAGGCCCGGCGTCGCCAGCAGGCAGCGCTCCAGCGCCGCCTTCCCCGCCGGATAGTCGTGGGCCTCACGCTCGACCGTCGGCCACGTCTCCGGGATCGGCACCGGCAGGCCGGGAGCCTGATAGACCGCTCCCGTCGAGATGACCACCAGCGAGCCGACGCGGCCGGCCAGCCGGGCGAGCTGCTCGCCGTGGTGCGGGGTGAACGCGACCGTGTCCACCACCACGTCGTGGCCGTCGAGAGCCTTCAGCAGCGCCTCGGTGTCGGCCCGGTCGACCTGGACCGACACCACCCCGTCCGGCTCCACGGCGCCCGGACGGGGCCGGCGGTGCCCGAGGGTCACCGCGTATCCGGCCGCGACGAGCCGGGCGGCCGTGGCCCGGCCGATCTGCCCCGTGCCGCCGATGATGAAGGCCCTTCGGTCATGAAGCGTCACCAGCCGATCTTAACCTCGCCGCAGCCGGGAACCCAGGGGTCATGATCGGCCATGAGTGACCCCGTGGGAGCGGTGGCGGCCCGGAGGTCACTCCTTGCGGACGATCAGCTCCGCCGGCCGTACGGTGAGGACGCCCTCGGTCCACGGCACGTCCTCGGCCCGCCCGGCCAGCCTGAGGTCCGGCTGCCGTGTCACCAGCACGCCCAGGATCTCCTGCAGCTCCATCCGCGCCAGGTTCGCGCCCAGGCAGAAGTGCGCTCCGCGCCCGAAGGTCAGGTGCGTGGCCTGCCGCTCGGGCCGCAACACGTCCGGGTCGGGGAAGACCGACGGGTCGACGTTGGCCGAGGAGACGGAGGGGATCACGGCCTCGCCCTCGCGCACGGTGCCGGAGGGCAGCTCCACCTCCTCCCTGGCCACCCGCAGGAACGGGCTGTCGCCGACGATCTCCAGCCTGAGCAGCTCCTCCACCGTGCCCGGGATCAGCCCGGGGTCACCGGCCAGCCGCGCGTAACCCTCGCGCGGATTCAGCAGCCGCAACATCGACCTGGACAGCGCGGTCCCGGTCGTCTCGTGCCCGGCCAGGAACAGGACCAGCGTGTTGGTCACCAGCTCCTCCTCGCTCAGCCGGTCCTCGCCGTCGCGGGCGTGGATCATCGTGGCGAGCAGGCCGTCGCCTGGCTCGTCCCGGTGCGCGGCGATCACCTCGGAGATGTACGCGGCGAACTCCATGGCGGCGCCCATCTGCTCCTCCGGCGACAGGCTGGAGGTGGAGAGCATGGCGTCCGACCAGGCCCGTACCCGCTCGGTGTCGATGCCGGGCACGCCCATGACATCGCAGATGACCTGGACGGGCAGCGGGAAGGCGAAGTCGCGCACGAAGTCGAACTCGTCGGGCAGGGCGTCGACCAGCTCGGCGGTGAGCGCCCGCAGCCTGGGCCGCCACCCGTTGACCTGGCGCGGCGTGAACACCCCGGACAGCAGCCTGCGCAGCCTGGTGTGCTCGGGCGGGTCCATGCTGGAGAGCATCCCCGGCGTGTTGAACAGGGAGAACCCGCTGAACATGCGGGGCGAGCCGGGACGGCTGAGGTCGCTGCCGAAGCGCGGGTCGCTCAGCGCGGCGAGCGTGTCCTGGTACGTCGTGGTGAGGTAGGCCGTGCAGCCGCTGGGCAGCCGCACCTTCCCCAGCGGGTCCTTGTCCCGGCGCACGGCGTACGCGTCGGCCAGAGCCCCTCGTGGGCCCGGCCCGAACGGGTATTGCTCGAAATCGGCCATGACTCGGACGGTAACCAGTGAGCGGCACGCCGAACAGACCCGTCCCCGGCCCCTCGCGGGCCACCGGTGGGCGCCGCCTCTCAAGCGGCGCCGGCCGGCGTCAGTCGAGTTCGGCCTCGCGGCCGTGGACGATGAGGGCGTACAGCACGAGCACGTCGACCGCGATGACGGCGAGCGACCACCACGGGTTCACCGCGATCCAGGTGAGCTGTGTCAGGGCGTTCAGCATCACCAGGACGACGCCGACCATCCGGGCCCAGGTCTGGCCGACGGTGATGGCGATGCCCGTGGCCAGGAGGAGCAAGCCGAGGGCGAAGTGCAGCCAGCCCCAGGTGGTGAGGTCGAAGAGCAGGAGCCGGTTGGGTGTCTGCACGTAGATGCGGTTGGCGAAGGCGGCGGTCAGGCCGGTGATGACGTTGAACAGCCCGGCGAGGACCATCATCATGCCGCCGAACCAGATCCAGCCCACCCAGCCGGTCATCTGCCGTGTGTGGTGGGTGTGAAAGGTCATCGGAACGCTCCCTCCGGAGTTCTGGCTTCGTCCGCTGCGGACGACGGCTCAGCGGTGCCGTGGCCGGTTCTCCCCGCCTGCCGGATGTTGCGGCATCCGGTCCGGCCTCGCTCGGGCCGCCTCACAGGTGCTTCCCCGGCCAACAACGCAAATCACGACATAAATGGATAAATAGGCATAAATCGGGTCTAGATTGGCGGGCGATTTGCCGCAACTTGGAGGACTTCCGCAATCGGGCGCCCGGCGCTCACCGGCCAGGCCGGAGGTCACGGACATCTGCAGGCGCTACCTGTGGCGGCAAAAAGGTCGAAACCATCCCATTACGGCCGATGATCCACTAGACATCTGACCATGACGATCAACCAGCCGCACCCGTCCGTGTCGAACGGCCTGAGCAGGCGGCGTTTCCTGGCGGCGGGCGCCGCCACTTTGCCCGCCCTGGCGATGGGGACCGCTTCCCGTCCGGCGTTCGCCGCGACGGTCCAGACCGCCGGCGTGGCGCCGGCCGCGCTCGCCGGTTTCGACAATGTGATGAAGACCTACGTCGTGGAGCGCGCCATCTCCTGCGCGCAGCTCGCCATCACCAAGAACGGCAAGCTCGTGCTGGCCAGGGCCTACCGCTACAGTGACGACCCGGCCGTGCCGACGTTCACCCCCACCTCCCTGTTCCGCATCGCCAGCCTGAGCAAGCACATCACCGCCGTGGCGATCATGAGGCTGGCGCAGGACGGCAAGCTGAGCCTCGGCGCGTCCGTCGCCACCTTGCTCGGGCTGCCGACCACGGCCGACCCCCGGCTGGCGAACGTGACGGTGTGGCGGCTGCTGCAGCACACGGGCGGGTGGGACCGCGACATCTCCGGCGACTACCTCTACCTGGACCACACCATCTCCCGGTCGCTGGGCGTCACGCTGCCGATCACGCGCGACCACATCGTCCGGTACGCCGGCGGCCGCCCCCTCGACTTCGCGCCCGGCAGCAGGTACGCCTACAGCAACTACGGCTACCTGCTGCTCGGCATGATCGTCGAGAAGGCGTCGGGCATGGCGTACGAGACGTACGTGAAGCAGAAGATCCTGGCGCCCGCCGGCATCACCCGCATGCGGCTCGGCCGTACCCTCAAGGCGCAGGCCGCGCCCGGCGAGATCGTCTACGAGTCGGCGCAGACGAGCAGGACCGTCACCGACGCGTCCGGCGCGACGGTGCCGGCCCCGTACGGCGCCTTCAGCATGGAGAACCGCGGGCCGGGCGGCGGCTGGCTGGCCTCGGCGGTGGACCTGGTGCGCTTCGCCCGCATCCTCGACGCCCCCGGCACGGTGCTGAACGCCACCTCCATCGGCAGGATGGTGGCCAAGCCGGAGATCGGCGTCACCGAAAGCGGCTCCTGGTACGGCGCCGGCCTGTGGGTCCGGCAGGTCACGGGGCACCTCAACACCTGGCACAGCGGCGGGCTGCCGGGCACCTACACCTACACCGCCCGGCTCCAGAACGGCTTCACCTACGCCGCCCTGTTCAACCGGAACGAGGAGAGCGGGTCGCCGGACTTCGACGTGCTCAGCCCGCGCATGAACGCCGAGATCGGCAAGGTGACGACCTGGCCGACGACGGACCTGTTCCCGCGGTACCTCTGAGCCGTCATCGGGCCGGACCGGCGGGGCGCCCGCCGGCTCCAGCACGGCGGCCCGGCACGGCGGCCCGGCACGGCGGCCCGGCACGGCGGCCCATTACGGCGGCCCGTCAAAGCGGCCCGTCAAAGCGGCCCGTCAAAGCGGTCCATGAAAGCGGCCCGTCACCGCGGTCCGTCACCGCGGTCCGTCACTGCGGTCCGTCACCGCGGTACGTGGGCGTCCCGGACGGTCGTAGGGGCCGGGACGAGCAGCGCTTCCGCGGCGATGGGGACGTAGCCGGCGGCGAGGAACGTCCGGACGCTCGCCGCGTTGCCCGGCGCGATCTGGGCCCACAGCGGCCGCTCGACGAGGTGCCGGGCGGCGCGGGCCAGCGCCCGGCCCAGCCCGCGCCCCCGGCCGGCCGGCTCGACCTCGACCGCGACCTCCCATCGCCCCGCGACGCCGCGCCCCACGACCAGCAGCCCTCCCGGGCAGGTCCAGACGCGTACGCCGGCGCGGCGGCGGCGGGCGCGCCGGACGCGGGGGTGCGCCGCGTCCGTGACCTCGGCCAGGTCGATCGGCGGGTCACCGGCGCAGGGGCCGCCCAAGGCGAGCATGTCGATGGTGTCGACCCGGCGCCCCATGCGTTCCTCCAGATCCCTGAGGAAGGGCGGGTTGAGCGGCGCCGACAGGTCGCCCTCGGGGATCCGGGACCTGATCCAGTCCTCGCCGACGTCGGCGTAGATCACGTTGTGGCCGGTGAAGGCGATCACTCCCGCGTCGCGAGGGGAGGGCTGCGGGACGATCGTGGGACCGGTGCCCGGCTCGGGCGTACGTCCGCTCTCCGCGCCGGCGAGGATGTCATGCAAGGTGATCACCCCGAGATCGTAGGTGAGACCGGATCGACTCGCCGCCCAGCAGGAACACGACCGCCGCGCCGCCAGGCACCCGGTCCTGAGCGAGCCGGCCGCCCCTCGGCCGCCGAAGGCAGGGCGGAACGGGCATTGCCGGCGCCCAAATTGTTAGTTAACTTTCCTGTATGAAGTCCCGCTTACTTGCCGCCCTCGCGCTGGCCGCCCTCGTCGCCGCACCCGCTCTCGCTTCCCCCGCCCTGGCGGCCTCCACCTCCGCCGCCTACGTCAAGCACGGCAGCTACGGCTGGCCCGACCAGTGTCAATGGTTCGGCCGGCAGGGCCAGGCCGACCACACCTGGAGCTCGTACTACTGCGAGACCGTCATCCCGACCAACTGGACCGCGCCCGGCCTGTACAACCTGTGGGTGCAGTACTGACCGGCCACGTCCCCGGGCGCCCGGGGACGCAGGTCTCGAACGCCGGGGGTCAGCTCTTGGCGCGGGCGTCGAACCAGGGGTAGATCTGCTGCTTCTTGCCGACCTTCACCAGGGTCTGGACGACCTTGCCCTTGAGGTCGACGACGCCGAAGCCGTCCCGTACGGGCGCGAGCAGGTGCTGCTCGTCGTACCAGCCCAGCACGGGGCCCCAGACGGGGCTGAAGGCGATGTCGATGCGGGTGACGGCCTTGCCGGTGCGGGTGTCCCAGACGCAGGCGGCCTTCTCCAGCGAGGTGCATGCCGTCACGAAGCGGCGGCCCGACGGGGAGAACGTGCCGAGGCCGTGGCCGACGGGCCTGCCGCGTACCTGCCAGGTGCGCTTGACGGCGCCGGTGAGGTCGTACTGGCGGATGGCGGACGCGCCGTTCCTGCCCCAGCGCACCACGACGCCCTTGCTGTCGCGGGTCCACTGGAAGCCGCCGACCGTGATCAGGGCGTTCTCGATGCGGACGAACCGCGCCTTCAGCGAGGGCACGTCGATCAGGACGATGCCTTCGGAGCGCGGCTCGTCGCCCGGCTCGAAGACGTTGACCAGCAGGTGCCGGCCGTCGGGGGACCAGGTGGGCCAGAGGGTGTTGAGATGGCTGCCGGCGCGCTCGGGGTCTTCGGGGACGGGCAGCTTCACCTCGCTCTCGCGGCCGGTCCGCCGGTCCGCGAAGCGCACGGAGGGAGGGCCGGGCGTGGGGCGCCTGAGAAGCGTGGCCTCCCACCGCTCGCCGGGGGAGACCGTCAGCGGGCCGTCCGTCTCGACGAACGCCTTCTTGGCCGGGTCCCAGGCCCACCGCTTGTCGGGGACGACACCGGCGTAGTAGCTGAGCTGGACGGGGCGGCCCGCGAGATCGGCCACGATCTTCGCGTCGGTGCCCGGCAGTTCCGTGCCGGCGGGCGGGGCGCCGAGCACGGCGGTCAGGGCCAGCGCGGCGGTCAGGTTCGTGAGCACTTCGTCCTCCAGGGCGCGGCAAGAATTCCAAGATCATAGCCGTGGGGATGAAGTGACAGGGCCGCCCGGTTGTTACGGGAGAAAGCGCAAGCCCGTGAAGGAGAGCCCGCCCATGACCACGCACCCCACCACCCCGGACGGCCCGGTCCGCCAGCTCAGGCTGGTCGTCGAGGCGGAGGACTACGAGGCCGCGCTGGCCTTCTACCGCGACGTGCTGGGCCTGCCCGAGCAGGCCGCGTTCTCCGGCGGGGACGGCGCCCGCGTGACGATCCTCGACGCGGGCCGCGCCACGCTGGAGATCGCCAACCCGGCGCAGAAGGTCATGATCGACGAGGTCGAGGTGGGGAGGCAGGTGGCGCCCAAGATCCGGGTCGCGTTCGAGGTGGACGACGCCAGGGGCACCACGCAGCGGCTGGTCTCGGCGGGCGCGACCGAGGTGGCGCCGCCCACGGTCACGCCGTGGGAGTCGCTGAACGCCCGGCTCGACGCGCCCGCGGGGCTGCACATCACGGTCTTCCAGGAGCTGCGTACGCAGGAGGAACGCGAGTCGCTCGACGGGTTCGGCGTGGAGAGCTGACCCCCGTGGCCGAGCCCGGCGGCCGCCGCCTGCCGAACCCGGTCAGTGAGCGCGTCTTCCGCCCCCGGGGCGGCGAGGCGGTCGTCATCCGGCTGGAGGCCGCCGCGAGGGCTGAGGCTATTTGGAGGAGCGGGCGGCGCGGCGTGGCGCGCGCCCATGCCCGTTGTGCGGCGTCTCCACGAGCGGCGTGTCCACCAGGTGCTCGACCAGGAACCAGGTCTGCAGTTCCCCGGTCCTGATCACGTCGGAGACCAGCAGGTCGTTGGTGCCGTCGTCGCCCAGCTCCTGGGCGCGGGTGGCGGCGTCGTGCGAGGCGATGAGGATCGTCTCGTGCGCCTCGATCAGCCGCGACAACATCGCCGGCACCTCCTCGGCGCCGTTCGGCGGGCGCGGCACCACGGTGATCTCCGCGACGTGCCGCGGGTCGCCCACCGCGATGCCGCCCAGCGTCTGTACCCGCTCGGCGATCAGGTCGACCAGCTTGAGCTGCTCCTCGGCGTGCTTGTCCAGCAGCAGGTGGAGCTGGTAGAAGGTGGGGCCGCGCATCAGCCAGTGGTGCTTCTTGTAAAGCGCGTAGAGGATCTGCGTGTCGGCCAGGATCTGGTTCAGCCGCTCGCAGGAGTACTCGCGGGCCTCGTCCGACAGGCCCAGCGGCCACGTCCTGACGGTGCCGAACTCCTGGATCTCGGTGCCGTCCACGTGCAGCCACGGCTGGCTGCTCGACTGCTTCTTCGTCGTCGCTCTGGTGCTGCTTCTGGGTTTGGCGGGCACGATCATCTCCGGTCCGGTGAGGTTTGAGCCGATCCGACCTCGAACCTTCCCGTACGCCCGCCGAACGACCCTCGGCCCGGACCACGGCATGGCAAAGGTTCGCACAGCTCAGATACTCGATTGCCCGCCTGGCCCACCACCCCTCCGGCGAAGCGAAGGCGACGGCGACCCGCTGATCCGCCTGCCGGGGACCGGGCCCGTGCAGACCGCCGCTGGACCGGACGTCGTGGTCCCTGCCTCGGGCCCGCTAGCCGAGGCCGCCGTTGCTCATCAGGAGCTGCCCGTTGATCCACTGGCCCTGCGGCGAGCACAGGAACGACACGAGGTTCGCGGTGTCGTGCGGCGTGCCGAGGCGGCCGAGCGGGGTGAGGCGCAGCATCTGCTCGCGGACCTCCTCCGACATCCAGCCGGTGTCCACCGGCCCCGGGTTGACGGCGTTGGCGGTGACGCCCAGGTGGGCGAGCTCGTGCGCGGCGGCCAGAGTGATGCGGTCCAGGGCGCCCTTGCTGGCGCCGTAGGGCAGGTTGCCGACCGTGTGGTCGCTGGTGAGCGCGACGATCCGGCCGGTGCCGTGCGCGCCGGTGAAGCGGCGGCCGAACTCGCGGATCAGCAGCCACGTGGCCCGCGCGTTGACCGCGAAGTGCCGGTCGAAGCTCTCCACGGTGGTGTCGAGCAGGCCGGAGTCGACCGACTCGCAGTGGCACATCACCAGGGCCGTGACCGTGCCGAGGCGGCGTTCGACCTCGTCGAAGACGGACGCCGGGGCGTCCGGGTCCGACAGGTCCGCCTCGACGGCGGCGGTGGCCGCGCCGTGGGCGGCCAGGGCTTCGGTGATGGCGCCGGTCGCGCCGGGCTCGACGCCCCAGGTCATGCGCTCGTCGTACGGGGTCCAGAAGGTGAAGGCGACGTTCCAGCCGTCCGCCGCGAGCCGTTCGGCGATGCCCGCGCCGATGCCGACCGTGCGGCCGACACCGGTCACCAGCGCCAGCGGGCGGGGGACGTCGCTCTCATGTGCAGTCGTCACACGGCATGATCCTGGAAGGCGTGGCGCCCCCTTGGCAACCGGATTTCAGGAGACACGATGATCCACCGCTTCACGGTCGGCGACCTGTCGTGCGCCGTCATCAGCGACGGCCAGCCCGAGCCGCCCTGGGAGCCGCCGCTGGCCGAGTTCTACACCCCCGGCACGGGGGTGCCGGAGCACGAGCTGCGGGCCGCCACGGCGGAGGAAGGGCTCGGCAGGACCACGCTGACCTGCGGGTACAACTGCCTGTGCGTGGAGACCTCCGGCGGCCTGGCGGTGATCGACACCGGGCTCGGCCAGGGCTTCCCCGGGTACGGGCCCGCCATCGAGCCGCTGGTCGGCCGGTTCGGCGCGGGCCTGGCGGAGGCCGGGTTCAAGCCGTCCGACCTCGCCGCCGTCGTCTTCACCCACCTGCACGAGGACCACGTCAGGGGCGCCACCTGGCCGGGCGAGCTCGCGTTCCCCGAGGCGGTCGGGTACGCGCACTCCGCCGAGGTGGCGTTCTGGTCCGGCCGGAGCGGTGAGCTCCCCGACGAGCAGCGACGGCCCGCGCAGGAGGTGATCAGGCTCTTCGGCGAGCGGCTGCGCCCCGTCGAGTACGGCATCGAGCTCCTGCCCGGCGTGCACACCGTCGACGCCGCCGGCCACACCCCGGGACACACGGCGGTCCTGCTGCGCTCGCGCGGGGAACGGCTGCTCTGCCTCGGCGACACCTTCTACGACCCGCTCCAGCTCGCCCACCCCGCGTGGCGCACGCCCTGGGACCACGACGCCGCCCGCTCGGTCGGCAGCCGCCGCCGGCTGCTGGCCTGGGCCGCCGACGAGAGCCTGCTGGTGCACGCCTACCACCTGCCCTTCCCCGGCCTGGGCCGGATCGAGCGCCGGGCGGACGCCTTCGCCTGGAGACCGCTCGCCGCCGGATCATGACATCGACGTGAAAGATCTCTCACCGCAGGCCGCCCTCATGGCCTCCATCCGGAGACCACGGGCCGTCGTGCGGTCGCCGCGTTCCTGCCGGCACACCGATGGCCCGGCAGGGGCGCGTCGCCGCGTGGAGGGCTGCCGGGTGAAGGGGGAAGGCCAGGGGAGGGGGGCAGGCCGGGGCGTCAGACCCGGTCGGCCGCGATCAGCAGGTACTGGAAGCTGCCGCTCTTGTACGCCTCCAGGAAGGCGTCCTCGATCCCGGTGGCCAGATGCGTCCTGGCCCGCAGCTCCCAGTACGGGATGGTCGCCGCCGTGAGGTCCACCACGCTCACCGGCACGAGGCGGTGGGCGGCCAGCTCCTTGAAGTAGGTGCTGCGCGAATGGATGTCGCAGATGTAGTGGGCGTTGATCTGGCTGATGGCGCGCGAGGGCAGGCCGTAGGCGTCGTTGTAGCAGCCGGTGATGCAGACGTAGCGGCCGCCGCGGCGCAGCAGCCTGGAGTGCTCGGCGAACAGCAGCGACAGCTCGACGTACATCGTGCTCTCGTTGTTCCAGATGGCCTGGAAGTCACCGGTGGGGAAGCCGGTGTCGAGCATGTTGCGGAAGTGGAAGCGCACCTTGTCGTCCACGCCGCGCTCCTTGGCCTGCTGGTTGGCGAAGGCGACCTGGGACTCGGAGATCGACACGCCGTCCACCTGGCAGCCGGTGCGCAGGTTGGCCAGGAAGCTGGAGCCGCCGCGGCCCGACCCGGCGTCCATGACGCGGTGCTCGGGGCGGAGCGGGCCGAGATGCGCGATGAGCGTCTCCGCCTGCGCGCTCTCCAGCCGGTGCAGCTCGTTGACGACGCGTCTCTCCCTGGTCTCGGCGGGGCCGTCGAGCACCGACCAGTCCACCTCACCGATGCCGTAGTGGTGGTGGTACAGGCCGTCCACCTCTCCCAGGCGCAGGTTGACCGGATTCTCCTCGGCATTCCAGTAGTCGGCGACGGATTGCTGGTAGAGGCTGCTCAGAACGGGGACAGCGTTCGGGGTGACGGTCACCTCGGGCTCCTTCCTGGTTGTGATCAACGGGGTCGTCGGGTCAGGACTGGTAGCGGCTCGTACTGCCGTGCCACTCGATGCCCCCGGCCATCCACGCCTGCGCGCCGCGCAGGAAGCGCTTCAGCTCGGGGGAGGGCAGGGCGGACAGCTCCCGCTGGCTCTGCTCGAACCCGCGGACGAACTCGTTGTGCAGGTGGACCGTGCGCTCGACGGCCTCGCGGGTCGAGCAGCCCTCCTCGGCGGCCATGAGCAGCACCACGTTGGAGTCGGGCAGCTCGTCGGCCGCCTCCTTGGCCGCCGAGTGCAGGTCGTTGACCAGCACGGCGGCGGTGCCCGCCTGCATGAGGGCGGTGTGGAAGCGCCGTTCCGCGAACAGGTGCGGCGACAGCTCGTAGCCGCCGACGATGTCGATGAGCACCATGGAGGTGTAGAAGCTGTCGTGCTGGCGGGCCGCCAGATAACGCCACACCGGTGGCGGCGTCTCCAGGAAGCGCCAGGCGGCGTAGGCCGTCCAGCTCACGTACATCTGGCTGGTGATGTTGCACAGCCGCATGACCTGCGCCGACGTGGCGTGGCGGGCGGCGTGGCTGGTGGCCGAGCGCAGCGCGACCAGCACGGGGTCGCTCCTGATCGCCTCCTCGAGCTGCTCGGTGTAGCCGCCGGCGTCCGGCGGCGGGTCCATGGCCGACATGACCAGCGCCAGCCTCGGCGGCAGCTCGGTGGGCGTGGCGCCCAGATCGGTCTCGTCGGCGTAGTAGTCGTCGGCCGCCCACCAGGCGCTGTTCATCTGCGCCGCGATCAGCAGCATGTCGGGGTCGTCGGTGTCGGTGTGGGTGAGCATGGCCAGCCGCCCGAACCCCGTCGAGGCGAACTCCGCCATCCGCCCCTCGTGCAGCCCGATCCGCTCCGCCCACGCCACCAGCCGCCGGTCCACCTCCGCGCCCAGCACGTCGTCCACGCGGTCGGCCTCGGGACAGTAGAGCGGCGGGTACGTGCCGTCCCCCCAGTCGCGCTCCCGGTAGGGCAGCGGCGACAGGCTGAGGCCGCCGAGCCTGCCGGAGCCGCCGCTGGAGGGCGGCTGGTGCCCGTCCCCCTCCTCGAACGTGTGCCGGTACGGCCGCAGCGCCGAGCGCAGGCTGAGCGTGTACGAGCCCAGGCCCGTCGGCCCGGCTGGGATGTCAGACATAACGCGCCTCTTCCTGGGGCGGGCGGGTCACGAGCGCGGGGCGGCGACGTCGACGTCCTCGAGGATCCCGATCGCGTCGGGCACCAGGATCGCCACCGAGTAGTAGGCGCTGACCAGGTACGACATCACGGCCTGCGCGTTGATGCCCATGAAGCGCACGTTCAGCCCCGGCTCGAACTCCTCGGGGATGCCCGTCTGGTAGAGCCCGACCACACCCTGGTCGTCCTCGCCCGTCCGCAGGGCCAGGATCGACGTGGTGCGATGCGGCGAGATCGGGATCTTGCCGCAGGGGAAGATCGGGATGCCCCGCCACGCCGGCACCTCGTGCCCGTTCACCTCGGTGCTGCCCACGACCAGCCCGCGCTTGTTGCACTCGCGGAAGAACGCGGCGATCGCCTTGGGATGGGCCAGCAGCAGCCGGGTCTTGCGCCGCATGCTGATCAGCTCGTCGAGGTCGTCGGGGGTGGGCGGGCCCGACCAGGTGTAGATGCGCTGGTCGTAGTCGGTGTTGTGGAGCAGCCCGAACTCGCGGTTGTTGAGCAGCTCCGACTCCTGGCGCTCGCGCAGCTCGTGGATGGTCAGGCGGAGCTGCTGCTCGATCTGGTTCATCGGGTCGTTGAACAGGTCGGCGACCCGGGTATGGACCCGCAGGATGGTCTGGGCGACGCTCAGCTCGTACTCGCGGGGGTGCAGGTCGTAGTCCACGAACGTGCCGTCGATGACCGGCTCGCCGGTGTGACCGGCCGACAGGCGCACGGCCGCCTCGCCGCGGCGGTTGACCGGCCTGCGCAGCGTGTCGAGGTATCCGGCGAGGTGCTCGCGCAGCGCGGCCGAGCGATCCGCCACGCGCCGCAGGCCGTCGCGCGGGGCGAACAGGACCGTGCACGGCGTGGCGGCCCTGAACGTGCACGGCCAGCGGGCCTCGTCCTCGACGAGGACCTCGTCGCCGAACTGGTCGCCGTCGGCGATGACGCCGAGGAACTGCGTGGCGCCGTACCGGCCGGTGGACAGGCGCTCGACCCGGCCGTGCGCGATCACCCAGGCGCCGGTGACGGGATCGCCCTCCTCGGCGACGACGTCTCCGGGCCGCAGCTCGCGCACCGCGAACTCGCCGGCGATGGCCGTCAGCACGCCGTCGTCGCCGAAGCCGCGCAGTGCGGGGATCTCCGTCAGCGTCCCCGGCACGATCCGCACGTCGCCGGCTCCGCCCGGCACCACGCCGACGCGCCCGCGCCCCGGCCGGTGCGTCAGCCGCCGGTTGACCCGGTACGTCCCGCCGCGCACGTCGACCCAGGGCAGCATGCGCAGCAGCCAGCGGGAGCTGACGGCCTGCATCTGCGGGCGGGTCTTGGTGGTCGTGGCCAGGTTGCGCGCGGCCCGGGTGTCCAGGCTGAGCCGGGTTTCCGTCGGGTCCGTGGGCATTCTTCCTCCGGGGGGTCGGGCAGGCAGTCGCTACTAAAAGTAGTTATATGGCCACGCAGCGTAGAGTCTCTTGATCGATAGGAATGCTGTCGGGCAGGTGAGCCCGATCTGGCTTGCAGGTCAGTACCTGCGACAACCGGAGGGAACATGAACGACGCGTACGACACAGTGGCCATCGTCACGGGAGCCGACTCCGGCATCGGCAAGGCCACCGCGGTGGCGCTGGCCGAGCAGGGCTTCGACGTCGGCATCACCTACCGCTCCGACCGCGACGGCGCGGAGGAGACCGCCCGCCTCGTCCGCGACCACGGGCGGGCGCCCGCGATCCGGCAGCACGACCTGACCGACCCCGTACGGGCCGCCGCGGTCGTGGACGAGCTGGCCGGCGAGCTGGGCGGGCTCGGCGTGCTGGTGAACAACGCGGGCACCGGCAGCCACGAGCCGCTGCTGGAGATGGCGTACGAGCGCTGGCGGGAGGTCCTGGCCGTGGACCTCGACGGCGCGTTCCTGTGCGCCCAGCGGGCGGCCAGGCGCATGGTGGCCACCGGGCGGGGCGGCCGGATCGTCAACGTCACCAGCGTGCACGAGGAGTACCCGAAGATGGGCTCGGGCCCGTACTGCGCCGCCAAGGGCGGGCTGCGCATGCTCACCCGGGTGCTGGCGCTGGAGCTGGCCGCCCACGGCATCACCGTCAACACGGTGGCGCCGGGCGAGATCGCCACCCCCATGACGGGGCAGGAGGACCTGCCGCCGCAGGAGGGCAGCCGGCCGGGCAACCCGATCCCCAGGCCGGGCGACGCCCGCGAGGTCGCGGCCGTCGTGGCCTTCCTGGCCGGGCCGGCCGCCTCGTACGTCACGGGCGCGACGGTGTTCGTGGACGGCGGCATGACGCTGATGGGCCCGCAGGGCGCCTCGGCCCTGGGTTCCGGCGAGTGGCGCAAGCTCTAGCCTCCAGCGTCTTCGCGTACGCGGGCGGTGAGCGGGCCTTCCGCGCCCTCGCCGCCGCCCACGGCCGGCGATGCCTGCTCGACCCGGTGCTGAAGCACCCGTTCTCGCGCGGCACGCGCGCCGACCACGTCGAGCGGCTGGCCGGCCTGCGCGCGTACATGGAGTGGGCCGTCCAGGAGGTGCTCTCCTGCTCGCCGCCCGGGGCGCGGGTGCCCTCAGGGCTGCCGGTGCCGCGCTGGTCCTGGGACGGCCCGGCGGGGCTCGCGGGGTAGATGATGTTCATCGACCGTTCAGTGCGCTGACCGCGGCCCGTCACCGTGATCGCAACCGGGCGCTCCACCCTCGTTTCGGACCAGTCCCGAAGCACCGATCAAGGCTGGCCGTAACGCTGGAGGAGCCCCGCATGCCGAGCACGTCCCTGTCCGTCCTGGCCGCCGGAGTCGCCGTGGCCGCCGCCGCGCTCGCCGGAGCGGGGCCGGCCACCGCCGAGTCGTCCGGGTCGTCCGCCTGCGCCGGCGCTCCCACCGGACCGGTGACGACCGGCGCGGTGTTCAGCGAGCCTGTCGGCGGGGACCCGGTCGCGATCGTGCGGACCCTCTGCGGTCTGGTCAAGCAGACGCCCGCGGGGGCGAGCATCCAGATCGCCCACTTCGTCATGTCCGGCACGGCCGGCGCCGAGTTCGCCGCCGAGCTGCTCGAAGCCCACCGGCGCGGCGTCAAGGTCCGGGTCGTGCTCGACGGCGACCAGCGGGGCGCGGCCGTGGCCGCCCAGCTCGCGGCCGGGCTCGGCACCGACCTCACGGGCGACTCGTGGCTGCACGTGTGCACCGGCCCGATGTCGGGCGGCACCGCCGCCTGCATCGGCGACAAGGGGCAGCACAACAAGTTCTACCTGTTCTCGCGGGCCGGCCGGGCCTCCGACGTGGTGGTGCAGTCCTCGGCCAACCTGACCGACCTGAACTCCACCACGTACTGGAACAACGCCCTCGTCCTCACCGGCGACAGGCGCCTGTACGCCGCCTACGACTCCTACTTCGCCGACCTGGCCGCCGAGCGGAAGAACCTCGACTACTACCGCGTCGTGCAGACGCGCAGCGCCCGCGCGCACTTCTTCCCCACGGCGGACGGCGACCCGATCGTGGACCACCTCGGCAAGGTCTCCTGCCGGCGCGGCACCACGATCAGGGTCGGCATGTCCGAGTGGGACGCCTACCGCGTCGCCATCGCCGAGCGGCTGCGCGACCTGGCCGGCAACGGGTGCCGCGTGCAGGTCGTGTACGGGATCGCCGCCGACGAGGTCAAGGCCGTCCTGGAAGCGCAGCCGCGCATCGAGCTGAGCACCCTCGGCTCCGGCAGTGCGCTGCCCGGCCGCATCCACTCCAAGTACCTGCTCATCGAGGGCTCCTACGACGGCGACCGCGACGCGCGCTGGGTCCTGACCGGCAGCCACAACTACAACGAGACCTCGCTGCGCCGCAACGACGAGACGCTGCTGCGGCTCAACGACAGGAACGTCTACCGGCAGTACGTGGCCAACTTCGAGCGCATGCGGGCCGCCGCCTCCCAGACCTGACAGCCGCCCGGGCCCGGCGGCCGGCACGATCCAGGCGGCCGGCACGATACCGGCGGCCGGCACGATCCAGGCGGCCGGCACGATCCAGGCGGGATCTGCCGGCCGCCTGCCGAGGGAACCTGGCTCACCAGCCCCGGCCGCGCAGGAAGGCGGCGCACCGCGCGGTCCAGTCGCCCACGACCGGGTCCTCCTCCGCCAGCCCGAGGCCGTGCCTGCCGCTGGGGTACACGTGCACCTCCTGCGCGACGCCGTGCCGGGCCAGCGCCTGGGAGAGCGACAGGGTGTTCTCGACGGGCACGGACTCGTCGTCGGCGGTGTGCCACAGGAACACGGGCGGCGTGTCCCCGGTCACCCGGTTCGCCAGCGAGAGCTCCTCGCGTACGGACTCGGGGGCGTCCGCGCCGAGCAGGTTCTCGGCCGACCCCCGGTGCGCGGCCGGGCCGGTCAGCGTGGTGACGGGGTAGCACAGCACCGCCAGCCCGGGCCGGGGATCGGCCTCGTCCACGGCGTCGTGCGGGCCCTCCGCCAGCATCGGGCCGGTCCCGGTGGCGAGCAGCCCCGCCAGGTGGCCGCCCGCCGAGAACCCCAGCACCCCCACCCTGGCCGGATCCACGCCGGCGCCCTCCGCGTGGTGCCGCACCCAGCGCACCGCCCTGGCGGCGTCGAGGAGGGGGAGCGGGTGGCGGTGCGGCGCGATCCGGTAACGCAGCACGAACGCCGCCACACCGAGCGAGTTCAGCCACCGCGCGACCGGGGCGCCCTCGTGGTCGGCCAGGTGGTGGTAGGCGCCGCCGGGCAACACCACGACCGCCGGCGCGGGGCCGCCGCCCGGCGCAGGGAAGGCGGTGATGGTGACCTCGCCGGTCGTGGGCCACAGGGGGTGCTCGCTCATGTTCCGTGCCTTTCGTGTCGATCGAGGACGGATAGTAGCGAGTGCGACCGGCCGGCACGTTGCCCGCCATGCTGGACGGTCGCGACGGGGATCGGCTGGGCCGTCGCCGCGTCACGCCTGCGGCCCGGCGACCGGCCTGCCCGGCCCGCACCGGGCGGGGGCGGGACGGTCTCGGCTCGGCTAGTAGCCGGGGAAGACGCGGCGCAGCAGGTCGAGGTCGGCGGCGCCGGTCGTGGCGACGCCCTCGGGCGTGTGGCGCGGCGCCAGGCGGCCCGCCACGAGTCGCAGCCACGACTCCGCAGGCAGCAGCAGCGTGCCGTCGGCCGTGCCGGGAACGTCGAAGTCCACGCTGACGCGCTCGCCCAGCCGTAGCGCGAAGTCCGACGCCGGGTCCGTCGTGGTGACGTGCACGACCGCGCGCCGGCCTTCGAGCCATTCCGGCTTGGCGGCCCAGCCAAGGAGGTCGGGCGCCCCGTGCAGGAGCTCGCGGGTGGCGTCCGGCGCCAGGGTGGCGTGCTCGTCGAAGGCGACCTGTACGTCCCACGCGTGCAGGGTCAGCTCGCTGAGCCGCATCCGCCCGGCCGTGGCCACGTCGACCGGCTCCGGCAGGAAGCCCAGGTCGATGCGCAGGCTCGTCCGCGTGTCCTGGTCGAGCGACTCGTAGAGCTCGGTCAGGGCCTGGCTCGACCGGAGGAAGCCGTCGGCGCGCTGCCGGCGCGTCATGGCGTTCCACCGGTCCCAGACCGGCTGCATGAAGTCGCGGCCGGGACCCGGCTCGCCGTCGAGGGCGGCGCGGAGGGTGGCACGCGTGATCTCGGCGCCGCTCCCGAGGTGGCTGAGCACCTCCGAGACGTCCCATTCGGCCGAGCCCGAGCGCCGGGCCAGGTCGTCGTCGGCGAACGAGGACACGGTCGCGGCCAGGGAGTCATGTCCGGTACGAAGTGCGGTGATCACCGCGTCAGGGCTGGTCATCTGGTCTCCAAGGGGTGAGTACGGAGCCCGTCTCCGCCGGGGCTCTCGGTAGGGCGGTGCGCTCAGGCCGTGGCGACGGCCTCGTAGAAGCTCCTGGCGGTGAGCGCGATCCACTCGGGCCGCTCCCAAGTGTCCCAGCGGTCACGGGCCTCCCGGTCGATCTGCGCCGCCGCCTCGCCGGCGGAGAGACCGGCCGCGCGCAGGCGCCCGGCCTCGTCGCGTACGTAGGCCAGGTAGTCGCGGACCTCCGTGATCAGCGAGGCGCCGGTCACCTCCCCGTGCCCCGGGACGACGATCTCGGGGCCGAGCCCGGCGAGCCGGTCGAGCACGCCGATCCAGCCGGCGCCGTCCACGTCGGCGTCGTGCGGCGGGAAGTACGGGGTGATCGGGAAGATCCGGGTCTCGAACAGGTCGCCCCCGAACAGGACGCGATCATCGACGAGCACCACCTGGTCGGAGGCGGTGTGCGCCGGGCCGACGGGACGCAGCCGCGCCAGCCGGCCGCCGAGGTCGAGCTCGGCCTCGCCGTCGTGGACGAGGTCCGGGCCGGTGAGTTCCACGCCTTCGAGCTCGGCAGCCACGCTCGCGCCCAGCCCCCGGAACATGTCCAGGTAGGCGCGGCCCTTGCGGCGCAGCTCGTCGCGCTGGCCCCGGTTGTAGACGATGGTCGCGGCGCCCTTGAAGGCCTGCGCGCCGAAGCCGTGCTCGGGATGGAAGTGGGTGACGGTCAGGTACAGGCGGCGGTCGCCGGCCAGGCGGCGGGCCTGCTCCAGGACGTACGCGCCGTTGCGCGGGCCCAGTCCGGTGTCGATGACCAGCGCGGCCTCGTCCCCGACCACGATGCCGACGTTCGGCACCAGCTCCACGCGCCGGTCGGGGATCACGAAGACGCCGTCGGCGACCTGCACCGGCTCGCCCGCCACGACCGGTGGCGGCGCGCCGGTCAGGCCGGGCGCGCCCGGCGCGGTGTTCGGCGTGGTGTTCGGCGTGGTGTTCGGCGTGCCGGGCGGGTGTTCGGTGGGGCACATCCCAGGCTCCGATCTGATCAGCGTTCAGATTGCATCGCGAGCCTAACATCGATCTGAGCACTGTTAAGATCCGGGCATGGGCAAGCGGCGGTACCACCACGGAGAGCTGCGCGGCGCGCTGCTGGACGCCGCCGAGGCGCTGGTGCGCGAGCGCGGAGCCGACGGCTGGTCGCTGCGGGAGGCCTCGGCGCGGGTCGGAGTCAGCCCGAGCGCCGCCTACCACCACTTCTCCTCGCGCGACGCGCTCGTCCACGCCCTGTCGGAGTGCGTCCTCGCCCGGCTGGGGGAGCGGATGGCCGCCGCCACGGCCGCCGCCGGGCGCGGTTCCGATCCGCTGCGGCGCCTGGTCGCCCTGGGGTGCGGCTACGTGCGCTGGGCCGTGGAGGATCCTGCGGTCGCCCGCCTCGCCTTCGGGGCCGGCGCGACCGGCCCCGCACCCGCGATCACACCCCACCCGCACGACGTCCTCGACGCGGAGCTGGACCGGCTCGTCGAGGCGGGCACCCTGCCCGCCCCGTCGCGCGCCGGCGCGGAGTTCGTCGTCTGGGCGGCGCTGCACGGGCTCGCCGTCCTGCTCATCGACGGGCTCGTGCACCTCGACGGCCCTCAGGCCGTGGACCAGGAGGCGGACCGGGTCGTCCGGGCCGTGCTGAACGGCCTGGCCCAGGAGCCGCCACCGCCGCGGGAGCGACCGGCTCCCCGCTCCGCCCACACGGAGCGCCGCGCCGGGCGCTCCGCCACCTGACGCTCAGCGCGCCGTCACGGCGCCGTCACGGCGCCGTCGAGCACCGAGGCGACGACCGAGCGGACGTCCTCGGGCCAGAGCGGCAGGCCGTCCAGGCCGGCGAACAGCAGGTGCGCGGCCCCCACCAGCGTGGGAGCGAGCCGGTCGACCTCGGCGCCGGCCGCGATGCGGCCGAGGTCCTGCTCGGCGGTGAGGTAGTCGGACAGGATGATCCCCATCTCCGTCAAGACCGGGACGCCCCCGACCGGTCTGGCCTCGCGCAGCCGGACGCGCACCTGGTTGTGGAAGGTGACCAGGGCGACGATCGACACGGCGACCGGGTCGAAGAGCTTGATCAAGGCGTCGGAGAGGTTGTCGACCACGGTGCCCGTCCCGGCGGAATCCCGCAGGACGGCGCCCTGGGCCTGCATCAGGCCGATGCGGTCGAGCACGAACTCGGCGAGAAAGGCGTCGAAGGACTCGAAGTGCCGGTGCAGGACCCCCTTGGCGCAGCCGGCCTGCGTGGTCACCGCCCGGCTGGTCAGCGCGTCCGGGCCGCCCTGCCGCAGGACCTGCTCGGCCGCGGCGAAGAGCTGGTCCCGCGGGTCGCGCAGGTGCACCCCTGTCGGCATGGTCGATCCTCTTCCGGCCCCTGGACGACGCCGCCCGCCTTGACGAACGGGCGCATGCCCACTATTGTGGGCCTACGCCCACTATAGCGCAGGAGTCCTGCGCGCTGCCCTGCCTGCGCAGCAAGGGCCTGATCACGGTGAGCTGCGCCGCGGCCAGCAGCAGGCACGCGAGAGCCAGCCCGCCCCACAGACCTCCCGGTCCGGCGCGCTCCAGCAGTTGCGTGCCGCAAAGAGGCGCCAGGACGGTGGCGAAACCCCAGCAGGTGCCGAAGACCGACAGGTAACGCCCCCGCGCGTCCCGGGGCGCGATATCGACGACGAGGGCGTAGCTGCGCCCGAACATCAGCACGTCACCGGCGCTCCACACCACCGTGGCGGCGAGGTGGCCCGGCAGCCCGTCCGCGGCGGCGTAGCCGGCCAGCCCCGTGGCGAGCAGCAGGTAGCCGGACGTCATCGCCGCATGGTGGGACAGCCCGGCCGTCCACCGCAGCAGCGGCTGGCAGAGCACCATCACGACGGCCGAGACGGCCGACAGCAGCCCGGCGTCGGCCGCCTCCAGCCCGCGCCGTACCAGGGCCAGCGGCATCGCCATCCCGACCTGCATGAAGATCACCGCGAAGAGCGTGCCGGAGAGCAGGAGCGCGAGGAGCCTGCGGTCGCGCCAGGCCGACCCCCTGCCGGCCGCCTGCCCCCCGGCCGGGCGGGCGGCAGGCGGCGGATCGGCGGGCAGCACGAGGCGGATCACGGCCGCGCAGATCAGGCAGCTCACGGCGTCCGCGACGAACAGCCAGCGCAGGTCCCACCGGCCCAGGCCCGCGGCGATCAGGCCGGCGCCCATGCCGCCCACCGCCAGAGCCGTGTTGA
Organism: Nonomuraea sp. NPDC050202; assembly: GCF_040656115.1. Lineage (NCBI taxonomy): Bacteria > Bacillati > Actinomycetota > Actinomycetes > Streptosporangiales > Streptosporangiaceae > Nonomuraea > Nonomuraea sp. NPDC050202. The sequence continues at coordinate 130,440 of NZ_JBFALF010000023.1, forward strand.
ACAGGCTGAACGCCTGCGCCTGCTGGGCGGGCCGTACCGCGTCGGCGATCATCGCCTGCGACGGCGGCTCGTAGATCTCGAAGACCAGCCCGAGCAGGACGGCGAACACCGCGACCATCGCCACGGAGCCGGAGACCGCGATGCCCGCCTGCGCCAGCGCGCACCCCGCCAGCCCGGCGACGATCGTGCGGCGGCGGCCGAACCGGTCGGCCAGTACGCCGCCCAGCAGCCGCGAGGGGATCGTGGCCAGGCCGAAGGCGGCGGAGATCGCCCCGGCGGCGACCACGCCCACCCCGAAGTCGCTGGTGATCAGGACGGTGAGGAACCCGATGGAGAAGGCTCCCAGCCGGTTGACCGCCCGTGCCAGGACGAGCCACCACACCGTACGCGGCAAGCGCCCCGCACCCCTGGTGATCGGCACGTTCACCTCCCATGTGACCGACGAACCTGATAACGTCAGTCACGGACACTAGGGCGGAAGGAGTGACCAGTCAAGTGTTGTTCGATAGTCACGTGGCGATCCTGCTCGACACCGCGGTATCGCTCGTGAACGTGCTGACCGACGGCGGCGACCGCGGCAAGCCCTACGTCGCGCCCAAGGGCGACTCGCTGCCGGACATGATCCGCGCCGTGCTGCCGGGCAACGTGACGGTGTCCATGGAGGAGGCTCTCTACCTGGCCGGGACCACGCTCAAGGTCCGGCGCGTGTTCGAGGCCATGGACGCCCGGCGGGAGGACGACGCCGCCGCCGTCGTCAACGCGCTCGTCATCAGCACCGGCGCGCGGCCCCAGCTCGACCGCGCTCCCGGCGAGCCGTGGCAGGTCCACTTCCACGGCGCCGACGACAGCCTCGCCGTGGGGTGGAGCGCGGGCATCGCCTCCGCGCTGACGCTGGCCATCGGCAGCGACCTCGGCGGGCGCCTCGGGGTCTGCCAGGCCAGGCAGTGCGACCGCGTGTACGTGGACGCCTCCCGCAACGGGGTGCGCCAGTTCTGCTCCCGCTCCTGCCAGAGCCGGATGAAGGCGGCGGCCTTCCGCGCCCGCTCGACCGCCCGCCACTCCGGCTGAGGCGGTCGTCTTCCGGAGCGCTGCCCAAGACCTTCACCGGCAAGATCCAAAGAACGTCCTCGGGCAGCGCGCCGCAGGTTAACCGCCGTCCGGAAGGGAAGGTCGCACCCACGGAGCGGACATCGGCAGTGGGGGCGTCATGGTCACTTCGCGCAGCGTCTTCCGGCGCAAGCCGGTGGCGCAGATCGCCACGGAGCACGAGGGGGAGCTGTCCAGGTCGCTCGGGCTGTGGCAGCTCACCGCCATCGGCGTGGGCGGCATCATCGGCGCGGGCATCTTCGCCCTGGCCGGCGCGGTCGCCCACGAGAGCGCGGGCCCGGCCGTGCTCGTGTCGTTCCTCATCGCGGGCATCGCCAGCGCCGCCGCCGCGCTCTCCTACGCCGAGTTCGCCGGCCTGATCCCGAAGGCCGGCTCGGCCTACACCTACGGGTACGCGGTGCTGGGGGAGATCGTCGGCTGGTTCATCGGCTGGGACCTGCTTCTGGAGTACACCGCGATCGTCGCGGTCGTGGCCATCGGCATCTCCGGCTACTTCGGTTTCCTGCTCCAGCACCTCGGCATCACGCTGCCCGCCTGGTCGCTCGGCGCGCCCGGCACCGGGCCCGGGCACGTGGTGGACCTGTTCGCGGCGGTGCTGTGCCTGCTCATCGCGGCGCTGCTGAACCTCGGGATCCGCGCGGCGGCCAGGTTCGAGACGTTCGTGGTGGCGATCAAGGTCGCGGTCGTGCTGCTGGTCATCGTGGTCGGCTTCTTCTACATCAACACCGCCAACTACACGCCGTTCTTCCCGTTCGGGGTCGGCGGCGCCATCACCGGCGCCGCCACCGTGTTCTTCGCGGTGTTCGGCTACGACGCGATGAGCACCGCGGCCGAGGAGTCGCGCGACGCGACGCGGCACATGCCCAAGGCGATCATCTACTCGCTGGTCATCTCCATGGTCCTGTACGTGCTGGCCTGCCTCGTCCTGACCGGCATGCAGAACTACCGGGAGATCGACCCGGAGAGCGGCTTCTCCTCGGCCTTCGCCGCCGCCGGGCTGTCGGGCCTGGCGACGGTCATCGCGGTGGGCGCCATCGTCGGCATCCTCACCGTCATGTTCACGTTCATGCTCGGCGTCACCCGGGTCTGGTTCTCGATGAGCAGGGACGGGCTGCTGCCGGCCTGGTTCGCCAGGCTGCACCCCGTGCGCAGGGTGCCCACGCGCGTCACCTGGATCGTGGGCGTCGCCTCGGCGCTGATCGCCGGGTTCCTGCCCATCCAGGAGGCGGCCGAGCTGACGAACATCGGCATCCTGCTGGCGTTCGTGGTGGTGTGCGTGGCGGTGATCGTGCTGCGCTACCGGCAGCCGGACCTGCCGCGCTCGTTCCGCACGCCGTGGATGCCCGTGGTGCCGGCCGTGGGGGTGCTGTTCTCGATCTGGCTGATCACCTTCCTCGCGCCGGTGACGTGGCTGCGCTTCGCCGCCTGGTTCCTGCTCGGGCTGATCGTCTACTTCGCCTACAGCAAGCGGCACTCCGCGCTGGAGTGAGCGCGTCACATCGGGCCGCCCGCGAACGTCAGTGTGGTGACGGACGGACGACAGCGAGACGAGGCCCGATGAACGATCGTGAATTCCTGGCAGGCCGGTTCGAGGCGCACCGGGGGCACCTGAAGGCGGTGGCGTACCGGATGCTGGGCTCGCTCAGCGAGGCCGAGGACGCCGTTCAGGAGGCGTGGCTGCGGCTGAGCCGCACCGGCCCCGGCGACGTGGAGAACCTGGCCGGCTGGCTGACCACGGTCGTCGGCCGGGTGTGCCTCGACATGCTGCGCGCCCGCACCTCGCGCCGCGAGGAGTCGCTGGAGGCGCGCATGCCCGACCCCGTGGTGAGCCCCGCCTCCGGGCCCGACCCCGAGCAGGCGGCGCTGCTGGCCGACTCCGTCGGGCTGGCGCTGCTGGTGGTGCTGGAGTCGCTCACCCCGGCCGAGCGGCTGGCGTTCGTGCTGCACGACATGTTCGCGGTGCCGTTCGAGGAGATCGCGCCGCTCGTCGGGCGCTCCCCGGCCACGGCCAGGCAGCTCGCCAGCAGGGCCAGGCGGCGGGTACGCGGCGCCGCGCCGGTGCCCGACCCCGACCTGTCCAGGCAGCGGGAGATCGTCGAGGCGTTCATCGCGGCCGCGCACCGCGGCGACTTCGCGGCGCTGGTGGCCGTGCTCGACCCCGACGTGGTGCTGCGTGCCGACGCCGGCGCGCTGACCGGCGGCCTGGCGGAGGTCCGCGGCGCGGCGAACGTCGCCGGCCAGGCGCTGACGTTCCGCCGCTACTCGCCGTCCACCGCGCACTCGGCGCTGGTCAACGGACTGGCCGGGGTGGTCAACACCGTGGACGGCAGGCCGTCGGCGGTCATGAGCTTCACGATCACGGACGGCCGCATCGTCGAGATCGACATCCTCGCCGACCCGGAGCGGCTGGCCGAGCTCGACCTGGCGGTGCTCGGCGACTGAGCCGGGGCGTCACTTGGCGGCGGGGCGGGCCCGCACGTGCATGCGCTCGCCCTGCGGGCCGAAAAGCGCCAGCACCTCGGTGGGCTCGTCGGCCTCGTTGACGAACGCGTGCGGCGTGCGGGTGTCGAACTCGGCCACCTCGCCCGCCCCCAGCACCACGTGATGCTTGCCGAGCAGCAGGCGCAACCGCCCTGAGAGCACGTACAGCCACTCGTAACCCTCGTGGACCTGCTGCTCCGGCTCGTAGCCCGGCCACCCCGGCGGGTAGATCTGCTTGAACGCCTGCAGCCCGCCGGGCCGTCGGCTCAGCGGGACGTACGTCATGCCGTGCCGCTTGAGCGGCCGCATGTGCACCCGCGGGTCACCCGTCACCGGGGCGTCGATCAGCTCGTCGAGCTGCACCTGAAAGGCGTCGGCCAGCAGCAGCATCAGCTCCAGCGTGGGCTTGCGCCCGCCGGACTCCAGCCGCGACAGGGTGCTGACCGAGATGCCGGTGCTCTTCGACAGCTCCGCCAGCGTCGTGCCCCGCTCCTGGCGCATCGCCCGCAGCCGCGGGCCGACCGCCTGCAGCACCACCTCGAGTTCCACCCGCCCTACTTTGCCATTTCAGCAAGGAAGTTTGTCAACCGGGGCGCGGCTGGCGCACAGTGGCGCTGCAGTGAACGAGCGAGAGGAGCCGCGCATGGACGCGACATACGACGTAGTGGTGATCGGCGGCGGGGCCGCCGGGCTGAGCGGGGCCCTCGCGCTGTCCCGGGCGCGCCGCAAGGTGCTGGTGATCGACTCGGGACAGCCCAGGAACGCCCCGGCGCAGGGCGTGCACGTGCTCCTGGGCCACGAGGGCGTGCCGCCCCGCGAGCTGCTGGCCACCGGCCGCGCGGAGGTGACCGGGTACGGCGGGCAGATCGTGACGGGCACCGTCACCGCCGCGGAGCGGCTCGGCGACGGGCGCTTCCGCGTGGGCCTGGCGGACGGCTCCGCGGTCGAGGCGGACCGGCTGCTGGTGGCCACCGGCCTGGTGGACGAGCTGCCGCCGGTGCCGGGGCTGGCAGAGCGGTGGGGCCGCGAGGTGCTGCACTGCCCGTACTGCCACGGCTGGGAGGCCCGCGACCAGGCCATCGGCGTCGTGGCCACCAGCCCGCTGGCCACGCACCAGGCCCTGCTGTGGCGGCAGTGGAGCGACGACGTGATCCTCTTCCTGCACACGGCCCCCGAGCCGGGGGAGGAGGCCCGCGAGCAGCTCGCCGCCAGGGGCGTCACCGTGGTCGAGGGCGAGGTGACCGGGGTCGTGGTGACCGGTGACCGCCTGGCGGGCGTGCGGCTGGCCGGCGGCAGGGAGGTGCCGCGGCAGGCGCTGGCCGTCGGCACCCGCCTGAACGCCCGGCTGGACGGGCTCGAAGGGCTCGGGCTGGAGACGGCCGACCAGGAGATGAACGGGTTCGTCATCGGCACGTACATCCCGGCCGACCCCATGGGCAAGACCGGCGTGCCGGGCGTGTACGTGGCGGGCAACGTGAACAACGTGGTCGACCAGGTCGTCAGCGCCTCGGCGGCGGGCGTGCGGGCCGGCGCGGCCATCAACGCCGACCTGGTCGCCGAGGAGGCCCGCGCCGCCGTGGCCGCCCGCCGCGCCGCGATCGCGGCGGCCCCGCCGGGGCACATCCCCGGCGAGGTGACGGACGAGGAGTTCTGGGACGGCCGCTACCGCCAGAGCGAGAAGATCTGGAGCGGCGAGCCCAACGCCGCGCTCGTCCGCGAGGTCTCCGCCCTGCCGCCGGGCACCGCGCTCGACCTGGGCAGCGGCGAGGGCGGCGACGCCATCTGGCTGGCCCGCAAGGGCTGGCGGGTCACCGCCGCCGACATCTCCGGCGTCGCGCTGCGCCGCGCCGCCCGCCACGCCGAGGAGGCGGGCGTGGCCAAGCAGATCGACTGGCAGCGGCACGACCTCGCGCAGTCGTTCCCCGAAGGCGCCTACGACCTCGTCACCGCCTGCTACCTGCACTCCAGCAAGGACATGCCGCGCGAGCAGATCCTGCGCAGGGCCGCCGCCGCGGTCGCGCCCGGCGGGGTGCTGCTGGTCGCCGGGCACGCCGGCTGGCCGGCCTGGCAGCAGCACGACCACCCGGACATGCACTTCCCCACGCCGCAGGAGGTGTTCGACTCCCTGGAGCCGGCGGAGGGGGAGTGGGAGGTGCTGCGCAGCGAGGAGTTCGAGCGCACCCAGAACGGCCCCGACGGCCGGCCGACGACCCGCACGGACAACGTGCTCATGATCCGGCGGTGTTGAGCGCTGTGTCGGGTGCTGTGTCGGGTGCTGTGTCTAGTGCCGTGTCGAGTGCTGGCGCAGGGGTCTGGCTGCGGTAGGAGTGGCCGAGCTGGGGGCCGAGGCCGAAGTAGTGGCGGAAGTTGTAGATGAGCGGGCTCCACGCGGCCGGGTCCACGTGCTGGGTCCCCGGCACGACGAGGCGGGGGTCGGCGTGCACCCGGGTGACGACGGCCTCGACGATGACGAACGAGGCGGAGACGTCCTGGCGCACGCGCTGCGCCCGCGCCTCGAACTGCAGGGGGCACTCGGCCACCCGCGGCGGCCGCACCCCGTCGGACGGTTCGGGACGCAGGCCGGCGGCGCCGAACTTGTCGGGCTCGAAGCGGCACCCGGCGTGCTTCGTGGCCGGTACGGGGTGGCGGCCGGTCAGCGGAGCCAGGCGCTCCACCGCCTCCCACTGGTGCGGGGCGGGCAGGTTGATCACCAGCTCGGGCCGTTCGGCGAGGTTGCGGGCGCTCTGTCCCTCCTCGCCCAGCCCGAGCACGATCACCTTGTCCAGGGCCCAGGCCGACGACATGGGGGCGAGGTTGAAGGTGCCGTCCGGGTTCTCGGTCGAGAGCAGCGCGACAGGGGTGCCGAAGTACAGGACGCTGGGCTCGATGGTCACGTGGTCGATCGCGGGGTCAGTCACGGCCGCAGCCTAGGGACGGGACGTTCAACCGGCGGTCGAAACGTTCCCGCCCCTCGGTGATCTACTTTGTAAAGGCGCCGGGCTGGGCGAGATAAACCGTGCCCTTTCCGGAAACCCGCGTCGAAGGGACGGCGGCCGGGACGAAGGCGGACTGTCCCGGCCGTAGCGTCAGGTCGTCGCCGAGCCTGGCCTCGCCCTCGACGCAGAGCACGATCCCCGGCACACCGCCCGGCAGGGTGTGGGCGCCGGCCCCGGTCAGCTCGTACCGGGTGAGGGCGAACTCGGGGGCGGGCGGCCGGTAGCCGTAGGCGCCCGAGCCGTCGGCCACCGGCTCGACGCGGTGCGGGTCGGACGGGGTGAAGTCCACGACGCGCATGAGCTCCGGCACGTCCACGTGCTTGGAGGTGAGCCCGCAGCGCAGCACGTTGTCGGAGTTGGCCATGATCTCCACCCCGATGCCGCCGAGGTAGGCGTGCGGCACGCCGGCGCCCAGGTAGAGCGCCTCGCCGGGCCGCAGCGTGACGTGGTGCAGGAGGAGCGCGGCCACGATGCCGGGGTCGCCGGGGTAGGCGCGGGCGATGCCGGCGTAGGCGGCCAGGCCGGGGTCCGGCGACTCCAGCAGGGCCGCCTCGGCCTCGGCGCGCAGCGGTCGCGCGGCGTCGTCCAGCATCGCGGCGAACACGGTGCGCAGCGCCTGGGCCGGCTCCCCGGCGCGCAGGGTCTCGCTCCAGGGGTTGAGGCCGGGCACGCCGAGCCGGTCGAGCAGGCCGGCGGCGGCCTCGGGGGAGCGGAAGCCGCACAACCCGTGGAACGGGGTGAGGGCGCAGACCATCTCGGGCTTGTGCGAGGCGTCCTTGTAGGTGCGGGCGAAGTCGTCCAGCGGGATCCCGCGGGCGTTCTCGTCGGCGTACCCGGCCTCGGCCTGCGCGGTCGTGGGGTGGACCTGGAGGGAGAGCGGCCGCTCGATGGCCAGCACCTTCAGCAGGTAGGGCAGGACGGGGCCGAACCGCCCGGCGCAGCGCTCGCCGAGGGTGGCGGCGGGGTCGCGGGCGATGAGCTCGTTCAGCGGGACGCCGCCGGCGGTGGAGGGGGCTCCGGGATGGGCGCCCATCCAGAGCTCGGCCTGCGGCTCGCCGGTCGGCTCGGTGCCGAACAGTTCGGGCAGGGCGGTGACCGACCCCCAGTCGTAGGGGCGGATGGTGGTGGCCAGGCGCATGGGCGTGGCGTGTGGCACGGCGGTGGCTCCAATCGTCGTCGTGTGGAGCGTAGAACGTGGCGGTGACGTGCGTGTGGCCGGGTGCTGGACGGGCGACTATACGTGGGTATAGTTTGCTTTTCGTCAGAACAGTTCACTGTACGAGCGAACAGGAGGGGCGGGGTGACGACGACCGCGCCGGATCCCGAGGACCTCACGGCCCGCGCCCGCATCAGGGACGCGGCGCTGCGCCACTTCGGCGAGCACGGCTTCGAGCGGGCCACGATCCGCGGCATCGCCGAGACCGCGGGCGTGTCCCTGGGCCTGGTGCGCCACCACTTCGGCTCCAAGCAGGCGCTGCGCGAGGCGTGCGACGAGCACCTGATGAAGATCATGCACCGGCTGCACGAGGAGGCCGCGAGCCGGCCGCTGGGCGGGCTCAATCCCGTCGCGGCCATGGGCCCCTACCGCGACTACCTGGCGCGGGCGCTGACCGAGGGGTCGGCGGCGCCGTTCTTCGACGAGATGGTGCGCATCGGCGTGCAGTGGCTCGAAGAGGCCGACCGGCGCCTGCCGGATCCGCCCGGCGTCGGCCCGCGGGCGCGCGCGACGGTGATCGCCGCGATGGCGCTGTCGTTCAGCGTGCTGACGAAGCACGTCGAGCGCGGCCTGGGCGTGTCGCTGGAGAGCACAGAAGGACAGCACGAGCTGCTGCGGGCCCTGCTGTACGTCTACTCCCATCCGCTGCTCACCCCCGAAGAGGCCGCGGAGGCCCGCGCCGCCCTCGATCGACGCGAACGGAGCACCTCATGACCGACGCCATCACCGTCTCCGGGCTGCGCAAGCGGTTCGGGCGCACCAGCGCGCTCGACGGGCTCGACCTCACCGTGCGGGCGGGCGAGGTGCACGGCTTCCTGGGGCCGAACGGCGCGGGCAAGAGCACCACGATCCGGATCCTGCTCGGCATGATGCGCGCCGACGGCGGCACCGCCAGGCTGCTCGGCGGCGACCCGTGGAGGGAGGCGGCCGAGCTGCACCGGCGCCTGGCGTACGTGCCCGGCGACGTGACGCTGTGGCCGGGCCTGACCGGCGGCGAGACCATCGACCTGCTCGGCCGGCTGCGCGGCGGGCTGGACCGGCGGCGCAGGGCCGAGCTGCTGGAGCGCTTCGACCTCGACCCGCGCAAGAAGGCGCGCACCTACTCCAAGGGCAACCGGCAGAAGGTGGCGCTGGTGGCGGCGCTGGCCTGCGACGCGGAGCTGCTGATCCTGGACGAGCCCACCTCCGGTCTCGACCCGCTGATGGAGGAGGTGTTCCGGGACTGCGTCAGGCAGGAGCAGCGCCGCGGCGACCGTACGGTGCTGCTGTCGAGCCACATCCTGGCCGAGGTCGAGGCGCTGTGCGACCGGGTGACGATCGTCCGCGACGGCCGCACGGTGGAGACCGGCACGCTGGCCGGGCTGCGCCACCTGACCCGCACCTCGATCGAGGCCGACCTGGCAGGGCCGGCCGACGGGCTGGCGGGCCTGCCGGGCGTGCACGACCTGAGCACCGCGGGCAGCCGGGTCCGGTTCACCGTGGACACGGCGGAGCTGGACCCGGTGCTGCGCCGGCTCACGGCCGCGGGCGTGCGCGGCCTGGTGAGCCGGCCGCCGACGCTGGAGGAGCTGTTCCTGCGTCACTACGACAGGACCGCCGCGCGGGCAGGCTGAGACCGGCGGCTCAGCGGGCGCGCGCACGGGCCGGGACCCGATGGCTCAGCGGTTGCGCGGGCGGGCCGGGACCCGATCGCTCAGCGGGCGCGCGGGCCGAGCACGACCGGCATCGTCCGCGTGCTGTTGCCCAGCAGCGTGTCCAGCGGCGGCAGCTCCTCCACCGGCCGGGCCAGCGCCATGTCGGGGAACGCCTCGAACAGCGCCTTGATCGCGATCTCGCCCTCCAGCCTGGCCAGCGGCGCGCCCAGGCAGAAGTGCGGCCCGTGCCCGAAGGCCAGGTGCGTGAACTGCGGCCGGGTGATGTCGAAGACGTGGGCGTCGTCGCCGTACTGCTGCGGGTCCCGCCCGGCGGAGGCGAAGCAGGCCAGCACGGGCTCGCCGGTGCGCAGGCGCACCCCGTCGATCTCGGTGTCGCGCACGGCGTACCGCATCGGGAAGTAGGCGATCGGCGAGTCCCAGCGCAGCGTCTCCTCCACCGCGGCGCTGTAGGGGCACTGCCCGGAGCGCAGCAGGTCGAGCTGCCCCCGCTCGGTGAGCAGCGCGCCGATGGCGTTGGTGATCAGGTTGACGGTGGTGACGTGGCCGGCGATGAACAGCAGCTCGATGGTGGCGAACAGCTCGTCCTCCGACAGCCGCCCGCCGTCCTTCTCGTGCAGCGCGAACAGGTCGCTGATGAGGTCCTCTCCGGGCGTGTCGCGGCGCTCGTCGATGATCTGGTCGAGCAGCTCGCGCAGCTCCTTGCGCAGCCCCGGCGAGTCCTCCAGGCCGCCGACCTGGGCGACGGCGTCGGTGAGCCGGTGCAGCTCGTCCTGGTGCGCGGCCGGGATGCCGATCAGCTCGGAGATGACCTCGCGCGGCAGCGGGTAGGCGAACTCCAGCCTCAGGTCCACCGGCTGGTCGGGCGGCATCGTGGCGAGCCGGTCGATCAGGCGGGCGGTGAGCTCCTCGATGCGCGGGCGCAGCCCGTTCAGCCGCCGCTGCGAGAACGCGGTGGTCAGCGGCATGCGCAGCCGGCGGTGGCGCTCTCCTTCGGCGTTGAGCAGGGAGGTGTCGGTGACGATGCGGTCGATGGCCGTGCCGGGCGGCATGGCGTGCCGCGCGGTCCAGTGGTGCAGCTCCCTGGACAGGTCCGGGTGGGTCAGGACGGTCAGCAGCGTGGCGTACTGGGTGGCGGCCCAGGCGGGCACGCCCTCGGCGGTGACGGGCACGAGCGGGCCCGCCTGCCGCAGCCGGTCGTTGTCGGCGTGCATGTCGGCGGTGGCCGGGTCGAGCACGAAACGATCCCCCTGCTCGACGCGGCCGGCGCCGTCGGGGCCGTCGGGGCCGGTGGCGCCGGTGGCGCCGTCCGGGTGGCGCGGCTGGTCTGAGCGCTGGCCTGAGCGCTGGTCTGCGCGTTGGTCGGTCATCGCGTCAGCCCCGTCCGTGTGGGGCCGACCGCCAGCGCGGTCACGTCCATGCCCGGGTCCCGGTCGAGGTAGAGGTCGCGGACCAGCTCGCCGGCGGCCGGCGCGTTGCACAGGCCGTGGCCGGAGAAGCCGGTGGCGTACAGGAACGCCGGCGGTCCCGGCTGGTGGCCGATGAACGCGGTCTTGTCCGGGCTGGCGTCGCGCAGGCCGGTGACGGCGGTGTGCAGGCCGAGCCCGGCCAGGCTCGGGTACGTCTCGGCGAGCCGCGCGGCCACGTCCCGGCGCCAGGACTCCCGGTCGGGGCCCGGATAGCCCATGCCGATGAGCAGCCGGTCGCCGCGATTGCGGATCAGCAGGCCGCTGGCGGCGTGCAGCGTGACCGGGACCTCCGGAGTGCCGGGCGGCAGCGGGTCGGTGGTGAGCAGCTCCTGCTCGATCGGCTCGGTGAGCGGCATGTCCACGCCCGCGCACCGCACCAGCGAGGCCGACCAGGCGCCGGCCGCGCACACGATCGCGTCGGCGGACAGCTCCCCGTCGGCGGTCTGCACGCGCCCGGCCTCCGGGTCGATGGCGGTGACGGGGCAGCCGGTACGCAGCGCCGCCCCCGCCTGCTCGGCGGCCCGCGCGTAGGCGGTGACGATGGCGGCGGTGTCGGAGATGTAGGCGTCGGGCGAGTACGCGGCGCCCAGCAGCGGCAGGTCGCCGATGAGCGGGTTGCGCTCTCTGGCCTCCTCGGCGCTGATCAGCTCGACGTCCACGCCGGCGGCGCGCTGGGCCGCCAGGTCGGCGTTGAACGCGGCGAGCTGGTCGGGCTCGGTGAACAGCACCAGGTAGCCGACCTGCCGCAGCGGCAGCTCGGTGCCCGGCCTGGTGGGAAAGGCCCGGTACGCCTCCAGGCTGCGGACGGCCAGCGACGAGCTGACCGGGTTGCCGGCGAAGTACGAGCGGACCACGTCGGCGGTGGCGCGGGAGGCGCCGGAGCCGAGCGTGCCACGCTCCAGGAGCGTCACGTCGACCCCGGCCTCGGCCAGGTGGAAGGCGATCGACAGCCCGATGACGCCGCCGCCGATCACCACCACCCGCGAGCCCGCGCTCATGTGGCCGCCACCGTTCTGCGCAGGTGGGCGCCCGCCTGCCACGGGAACAGGTGCAGGTTCCAGCCGCCGAGGCAGTTGCAGTAGAGCGCCATGTGGGCCATGATCGCGACGAAGTCCTCGTGGTCGTCGAGCCGCTCCAGCCCCGACAGCAGCCGCTGCGTGAAGTCCCACAGGCGGTCGAGGCCGCAGTAGCCGAGGAACTCGGCGGGCGTGTGGGCGAGCTGCCTGGTCATCTGGCGCAGCCACGGCATCGGCATGCCGTCCAGGGCGGCGCGCACGAGGCCGCCGTAGCAGCTGTAGCCGAGCGGGCGGGTCTCGCCGTTGACGAACAGCAGCGTGGTCAGGACCGTCTCGTAGCTGCCCGCGCCCGACGGGATGCGGCCCTGGTGCAGGTCGAGCAGCTCCTGCGGCGGGTCCAGCCAGATGCGCTCGGTCTCGGCGTGCACCTCGGTGGCGAGCCGGTTGAGCTCCGGGTCGCCGATGGGCAGGCGGGGCAGCACGTGGCCGCCCCGCTCGCCGGCGCGCCGCACCTCGGCGATGACGGGCTGCTTGGTCTCGTAGACCGAGCGCCACACCTCGCGGCCGGCCTGGACGAGGGCGTCGAGGTCGGAGTCGACGACCTTGCCGATCGGGGTGGCCTGCATGGGCTCGGTCAGCTCGCCGTACTTGATGCCCAGGTGCTGCAGCCGGGAGCAGAACAGGGTGCCGTCGGGCACCGTGCGCCGGTCCACCTTGTACTCGGCCGGGGTGTGCAGCAACGAGTGCACCGGAGCGACGTGGTACAGGTGGTATCCGGCCACGAGGGCGTGTCCCTGGAGGCTCTGGTAGGGCAGCCCGTCCCACAGGGCCTGGGCCAGGGAGGGGTTGCGCTGGTCGAGTTCGGCGGCCACGGTGATGCCGATGCCGGGCCAGGTGATTTCCACATGCTTAGTATCGTTCACAGTACGTCACTCTAACGTCACGCTTTGTGGCGATAGTGTGCAGGGCTGGGGTATTTACCGGGAAATGACTTCGCCGGGAATCAGCAGGTCGCGGCTGCGTTCGTCGCCCCAGATCGACGCGGGGTCGACGTACGGCCGGATCAGCGCGGTCAGCGCGGGATCGCCCCTCCCGGCGAGCTCGTCCAGCGCGATCCTGCGGGCCACGCCCGCCATCACGTCGGCGACCTGCACCCGCTCGTCCAGTTCGGAGTCGACCAGCCACAGCCCGGCCATCCGGCCGCCGAGGATCTCCCGCATCTGGGCGATCCGCTCGTCGGTCAGCGTGGTCTGCCTGTCGTGCACCACGGTCACCGGCCCGCCCGCGCCCCAGAACGTGACGGCTCGGACGATGGCGGGGATGAGCGGGTCGAGGGCGGGGAAGACGTACGGGTCGTCCAGCAGCCGCTCGCGGAAGGCCGCCACGCGCGGCCTGGCCCGCCACAGCTCCTCCATGATCTCGCCCGCCGGCCCGCCCGCTCCGCGCAACACGTCCACCAGATCGAACGTCTCCTCGACCGAGGTGGTGACGCCCTGGCCGTTCTTGGCGCGCAGCAGGTAGTTGAACGAGTCGAGCAGGGCGGTCCACCGCTCCGCCCCGAACGCCCGCCGCCCCTCCCGGTACAGCGCCGCGGCCGTGGCCCAGGCCCGCGGGTCGAGGCCGAGGCGCGGCGCGTGGTCCTCCTGGAGCAGGCCGGCGACCTTGCCGGCCACATAGAAGATCTTGTCGGTGAGGAACACCCGCACGTTGCCGAGCACGGGGCCCTCGGGGCCGAGCAGCCACAGCAGCGCCGCGCGGTGCTTGTCGCGCAGCACGTGCCCCGCGCGGTACTCCGTGGCGGGTGTGGGCGCCCGCAGCCGCAGCTCCCCGACGCAGGCGGCGGCGGCTCCGGCGTCCATCAGCACGCTGGCGTGCGCGAAGACGTCGCTGTTGCCGCCGACGAGCTTCTCGCCCTCCGCGCCGGACTCGTCGCACGCGATGTCGAGGGGGTCTGGCACATGTTCGAATCTAGCCGGGGCCGCCGCCCGCTCGCGAGGAGGTTTTTCCTCGGTGGGCGGTACGGATGAACTGCCGGACCTCAGCCCTCGACCCTGTCGCCGGGCGGCGGGAGGATCGGCAGGTCGCCGCTCCACTCGGAAGGGCAGGAGCCGAGACGGTCTCATCAGCCGAGGCCGTGGATCCTGGCGCGGAGGGCGTCGGCGTCACCCGGGGCGAGCTCGGCGACGAGGTCGAGGGCGCGGCCCAGGGTCTGCCGCCCTTCCGTCACCCGGCCCGCCGCCACCTGGGCCTCTCCCAGCCGCTGCAACGTCCGGGCACCCAGCGCGCGGTTGCCGCCCCGCCACGACAGCGACCGCAGGTAGTAGGCGATCGCCTCCTCGTACTGGCCGAGCAGGTGGTGGATGTAGCCCATGCTGTCGAGGGTGGCCGACTCGCCCGCCCTGTCGTCCAGCTCGCGCTGGATGAGCAGGGCCTCCTCGCAGCGGCGCAGCGCCTCCCCGTACGCGCCGAGCCGGGCGTGGAACCAGCCGATGTTGTTGAGCACCCGGCCCTCGCCCGCGCGGTCGCCGGCCGACCGGTGCAGCCGCAGCGCCTCCTCGCTCAGCGCCAGGCCCTCGGCGTACCGGCCCTGGCGGTCCTCCAGCACGCTGAGGTAGGTGAGGCAGATGCCCTGCCCGACCGGGTCGCCGAGCGTGCGGAACAGGGTGAGGGCCTGTCGCAGGTGAGAGCCGCTCGTGTCGTCCTCGCCGAGGCGGATGAGGGCCTGGGCGAGCCCGACGCGGACGTGGGCCTGGGCGGCCGGGTCGTCCAGCCGCACGGCGGCCTCCAGCGCGATCCGGTACATGGCCGCCTGGTCGTCCGAACGGGCCTCCTGCGACAGGAAACCCCAGCAGGCGCAGGCGAGCTGCCAGGCGTGCGCGTCGAAACCGGCGCGCGCGGCATGCCTGATCGCCGCCAGCAGCGTCCGGTGCTCGCGGCCGAACCAGGCCAGGCTCTGCGCCCGGTCGGTGATACGGGCCACGACCACGCCTGGCCGCGGCTCCGCCAGGTTCAACGGCACGCGGTGCAGCATCTCCAGCAGCCCGTCGCCGAGGTGGGCGCTGTGCAGGTAGTGGTCGAGCAGCCGGTGCAGGGCCTCGCGGCGCTCGCTCTCGCAGTCGTGCAGCAGCGTGAGCTCCTCGGCGTACGCGCGGAGCAGGTCGTGCCAGCCGTACCGCCCGGGTGCGGGCTCGGCCGCCAGGTTCGCGCGGGTCAGCTCGGTCAGCAGGCGGCGCGCCTGCCGCACGTCGATCCCGGCCAGGCTGGCGGCGGCCGAGGTGGAGATCTCCGGCCCGGGCAGCAGGCCGCGCAGCCGGAACAGGCGCGCGGCCTCCGGGCTGAGCGCCCGGTAGGACCAGGAGAACACGGTACGCATGTTCGTCCCGGTGTCGCCGCCGTCGAAGACGTCGAGGTTGCCCGGCTCGTCCGGGCCGTCCGGCTCGTCGAGCCCCGTGATCAGCGCGCGGAGCGGGAAGGCCGGGCGGGCGTGGGCACGGGCGGCCACGATGGACAGGGCCAGCGGCAGCCCGGCGCACCGGGAGACGATGTCGTCCACCGCCTGCGGCTCGGCGCCCACCTTGGCCACGCCGAGCCGGCGCGCCAGCAACTCGCGGGATTCAGCGGGCGAGAACAGCCCCAGCGACAGCGTACGGGCCCCCTCCGCCGCGACCAGGCCGGTCAGCTCGGCCCGGCTGGTGATCAGCGCCAGGCAGCCGGGCGCGTTGGGCAGCAGCGGGCGTACCTGGTCGGAGTCGAGGGCGTTGTCGAGCAGGATGAGCATGCGCCGCCCGGCCAGCAGGCTGCGGTAGAGCCCGGCCTGCGCCTCCAGCGTGGCGGGGATCAGCTCGGGCGGCACCTGCAGGGCGTCCAGGAACAGCCGCACCGCCTCGGCGGGGGATCGGGCGGCGTGCGTGGGCCCGTAGCCCTGGAGGTTGACGTAGAGCTGGCCGTCGGGGAAGCGGTCGCGTGCGCGGTGTGCCCAGTGCACGGCCAGGGTGGTCTTGCCGACGCCTCCCGTGCCGGTGACGACGCACGGCGGCGGCGCC
The DNA here is from genome assembly GCF_040656115.1 of Nonomuraea sp. NPDC050202. Classification (NCBI taxonomy): domain Bacteria; kingdom Bacillati; phylum Actinomycetota; class Actinomycetes; order Streptosporangiales; family Streptosporangiaceae; genus Nonomuraea; species Nonomuraea sp. NPDC050202. Next base: position 146,420 of record NZ_JBFALF010000023.1, read on the forward strand.
TGCTCCGGCCTGGGCGCGGTCAGCTGGTCCAGGGCGGCCAGTTCGTCCTCGCGGGCGGTGAACGGCTCGGTGTCCGGCGGCAGGTGGCGGGGCACGGCGAGGCTCGCCGGAGCGGTCGTGCCGTTCGCCGCCGTTTCGTCCCGGCCGGCCAGGATCGCCTGGTGCAGGCGCTGCAGCTCCTCGCCCGGCTCGATGCCGAGCTCCTCGGCGAAGCGGCGCCGGACGCCGCGGAAGACGGCCAGCGCCTCCGTCCGGTGGTCGCCACGGGACAGCGCTGTCATCAGCAAGGAGACCAGCCGTTCCCGCAGCGGGTTCTCCCCGACCAGGGGCGCCAGCTCCGCGGCGACCTCATGGTGCCGTCCCTGCCGCAGGTCGAGCGCGGCCCGCCGTTCCAGCGCCGCCAGCCGTTCCTCCTCCAGGCCGGGCACCACGACGTCGGCCAGCCACCGTCCCGCCACGTCCGTCAGGGGCGGGCCCTGCCAGAGCGCCAGGGCCGCGCGCAGCAGGCCGGCGGCGCGTTCCGGATCCGGCTCGCCGCCGGCGCCGCGGACCAGCTCCCGGAAGCGGTGCAGGTCGATCCGGTCGCGCCCGATCGCCAGGCAGTAGCCGCGCGCCGAGGTCGTCAGCGCCGCCTCGGGGAACGGGGCCAGCAGGCGGCGGAGCCGGGAGATATGGCCCTGGACGGCGTTCCGGGAGGACTCGGGTGGTTCGGTGGCCCACAGCGCGGTCTCCAGCCGGGCCACCGGCACCGGCCGTCCCGGCTCGAGCAGCAACATCGCCAGAATGGTCCGCTGCTGCGGCGTGGACGGGCCCAGCCGCCGCCCGGCGTGCCACGCTCCCACCGGCCCCAGCAGACGGAACTCCACGCCCTCGCCGGTCACGTCGTCCCAAGCCTCCAGCCGCTGACTCCCTCGGTGATCGTCATATTTGATCACCGCTGGCAGCCTAACTGCGCAGTCAGCGGAAAATCAGCGCTATTTCAGTACCAGGCGGCACTCTGGTCCCAGTCGGCATCTGCCGCCACACGAGCCATGAGGAGGCACATCATGGAGATCAAGGTCAAGAAGGTCGAGTCCGTCAAGGCTACTCAGAACCCCGCCACGTGAGGCGCTGACACCGCCTGACTGTTTTCCCCGCGGGCAGGGGCGCCACGCTCCTGCCCGCGGGGCCTGGCATGCGTACTGGCTGGCGTGGGAGGCACGATGCGTGTGGCGTTGAAGGAATGCGAGTGGGAGACGATCGGTGAGGATCTCCTGGTGGTCTTCGACGCTCGCGAGGCGATCACCCTGGACGACCCCGACGGGCACGTGGCCGCGCTCCTGGCCGAGCTGCGCCGGGCCCCGCAGACCGCGGCCGAGCTGAGCGTCTCGCTCCAGCGGCGCGGCATCCCGCTCTCGGAGGAGGACGTCAGCGGCGGCCTGAGCGGGCTCGACTCCCTCGGCCTGGTGGAGGACGCCGACGGCCGGACCCTCGACGACCCGGACGAGAACGAACGCCACTTCTCCAACCTCAGCTTCTACGGCACCTACGCCAGTCTGGAGCGGCGGCGGGCCGGATTCCACCGGCCGCTGAGCCAGGCCCACGTCCTCGTGCTCGGGGTCGGCGGCGGCGGCTCCTCCCTCGTCCAGTGCCTGGCCGGCCTCGGTGTCGGCGAGCTGACCCTGGTCGACCAGGACCGCGTCGAATCGCGCAACTTCGCCCGGCAGTTCCTCTACCACCACGCCGACATCGGCCTGTCGAAGGCCGAGCGGGCCGCCGCGTGGGTACGCGACTACGACCCCCGCATCAAGGTGCACGCCGCCGACCGCTGGGTCTCCGCCCCCGAGGACCTCGAGGACCTCATCCAGGGCGTGGACCTCGTCGCGGGCGGCCTCGACGGCCATCCGCACGCCAATCTCTGGGCGAACGAGGCCGCGGTCCGCAACGGCGTCCCGTACGTGCTGGGGGGAGCCAACCGCAGCCAGCTCATGTACCTCTCCGTGGACCCCGGCCGCACGGCCTGCCTGGCCTGTGACTACGCCGACCGGCCGACCGGGGGCGGCCCGGACGCGGTCGCGTACCGGATCGTGGAGAACATGAAGCTGAGCAACCCGCTCACCGGGCCGATGGCGATGCAGGTCGGCTCGCTGCTCGCCCTTGAGGCGCAGCGCTACCTCACCGGGTACGAGCCGCCCCGCGCGGCCGGCCATCGCGTCACCCTGGACCTGCGCAACGGGCTAGTGCCCGAGTGGCAGCCCCTGCCCAAGAACCCGGACTGCCAGGTCTGCGCGCTGGCCCCGGCACGCGAAGGTGAGCGCGGATGAGCGCCTCCGGCACCGCTCCGGTCAGGCTCAAGCCTCTCAGCGTCGTCCCCGAGGGGGACGACGAGGTCCTGGTGGGCGACCCCGCCAGCGGCACGTTCGTGACGATCCCGGCGGTGGGCGGAGTGGTGATCGCCGCTCTCCAGCGCGGCGCGAGCGTCGAGGAGGCGGCGGCCGAGGCCGAGGCGTTCGCCGGCGAGCCGGTCAACGTCCCGTCCTTCGTGGAGACCCTCGGCGAGCTCGGCTTCCTGGCCTCCGACGACGCTGAGGGCGCTGACCCCGGGGACGCCGGGGACGCCGGGGACGCCGTGGAGCCCGTCCGCACCGCGCCCATCCAGGCCCGCCGCTGGATGACCGGCGTCCGCCCGGAGATCGTACGCCCGTTCTTCGGCCGGGTGGCCTGGACCTTCTACGCCGCCTGCCTGCTCTACGCGCTGGCCGTCTTCGTCCTGCGGCCCGGCCTGCTCCCCGATCCCGCGGTGGACGCGTTCCCCTTCGACGACATCGGGCTGAGTGCCCTGGCCTTCCTGCCGTTCGTGTGGTTCGCGGCGGCCAGCCACGAGTGCGGCCACTGGCTGGGCGCGCGGGCCCTCGGCATCCAGACCCGCTTCGGCGTCGACCGCCGCCTGTGGATGCTGGTCTTCGAGACGGACCTCACCCAGCTCTGGACGCTGCCTCGCCGCCAGCGCTACGGCCCGCTGCTGGCGGGCCTGGCGGTGGACTCCGTCCTGCTGGCCGTGCTGCTCACCGGGCGGCTGCTGATCGACACCGGCGCCTGGCAGGCGCCGGAGCTGGTCGGGTCGCTGCTGGCCGCCTGGGTGTTCATCAAGGTCATGCAGATGCTCTGGCAGAGCCTGGTCTTCCTGCGCACCGACCTCTACGCGGTGCTGGTCAACGCCCTGGGCTGCCGCAACCTGTGGCGCGTGAAGTCGCTGATGCTCAAGCGTGCCTTCTCGCGGCTGACGGCCGAGGAGAAGGCGGAGCTGGCCGACGCGACGGACACCGACCTGCGCGTGGGCCGCTGGTTCCGCTGGCTCTGGCTGGCGGGCTTCGCCGGCGTGGTCGTCTGGTTCTGCGTCCTGCTGCTGCCGGTCTTCGCGGAGACGCTGAGCTGGGCCGCCGAGGGACTCGCCGAGGGCCCGCTGACGGCTGCCTTCTGGTACCGCCTGCTCTGCGTCACCCTGCTCCTGGGCCCCGAGACCCTGGCCCTCGTCCTGGCAGTCAAGGAGTATGCGGCCCGGCTCACGGCCCGCCGTGCGGCGAGAGCACACTGAGTGTCCCAAGGGGACACCAGCGGCGGGCACGTGCCCCCGCGCCGGTGGCGGGTGCCGCGTAGAACAGGCTGAACCAGCAGCCGACCGTCGCGCGCCCGCCCGGCTGAGCGTCGTCGCCGGCCCCGCCCCCGGCAGGATCACGACGGCGGCCTTCGGCGCCGGCGGCAAGACGCTCGCGATCGGCGGCCCGTACGACGTGAGCGCCGTGTGCGACATCAGCGACCCGGCACGCCCCGGCCCGTCATGATGCGGCTGATCGGCCCCAAGAGGTCCCCGCAGCGTGAGCGCCCAGGTTCAGCGGCGTGGTGATCATCAAGGCCCAGTCGCCGCCGGACAACGCGCGAACGCGATCACGCCCAGCACCGCGGTGGCCGCCCACTGCCGTCCGGTGGCGACCAGCACGCCGAACCCGGCGGCCACGGCCGCCGCGAACGCCAGCGCGCCGGCCAGCAGCAGGACGAGCAGGGCCGGCAGCCGCCGCGCCGTCGCCCGCAGCGCCTCGACGGGCGGCACGTGCCGGTCGACCAGGTGGCCTCGGGCGATGATCACTGTCGCGGGAAACACCACGATCTCCCCGGCGACCGCGACCGCCGCGGGCACGAGCGTCCAGATCACGAGCGCGGCATCGGACGTCCCGATCAGCTGGAACCCGCCGTTGACCAGCGCTGCCGAGTCGTGGGTCGCCACCGTCAGCGCGAGCAGGGACAGCGCGGCCAGGGGCACGAGCACCAGCATGCCGGGCAGCGCGAGCCGCACCACGTGCCGGCCGGCGTCCCGATAGCCGCGGACCAGCACGCCGTGGGTGCGCAGGCCAGCGGACGATGCGGTGGCGGGCAGGGCCCTGGTGGCCAGGGGCGCCGCGAGGGGCGACACCTGGCGTTTGCCATGCACGGGAAGCGATCTTGCATTCGTAAAACTGTCAACCGCAAAGGCGCTGTTCGGCAGGCACGTATCCTCACTTGCAATGAGGTGAGCGCGACTGCGAGACTGCAGCCGTCCGCGTCGCGCATGACCAGGAAGGTGCCGCCCATGCCCGGAGGCAGGCTGACCCACGAAGACCGCCGGCTGATCGCCGAGGGGCTGGCCGAAGGACTGACCCGGACCGAGATCGCCGCTCGCCTGAACCGGCCGCTGTCCACCGTCACGCGAGAGGTGGCCCGCAACGGCGGCCCCGATGGCTACCAGGCCGACCAGGCGCACCAGGCCACCCGGGACCGCGCCCGCAGGCGTTCGCCGGCCTCCGGGAGACCCGACCGTAAGGCGGTCACGGACCTGGAGGAGCAGTTCACCGCAGTCATGATCAACACCGGGCTGTCGCGGATGACCGCCCGCGTCCTCGCCAGCCTTTACCTCACCGACAGCGGCAGCCTCACCGCAGCCGAGCTCACCCGCAAGCTGCAGGTCAGCCCAGCCTCCATCTCCAAGGCCATCGGCGAGCTCGAACGGCAGGAACTGATCCGCCGCGAACGCGACCCCCGCCGGCGGCGCGACCGGTACGTCATCGACGCCGACGCCTGGTTCCGCGGCTGGATGGCCAGCGCCCGCCAGAACACGCAGCTGGCCACCTTCGCCCGCCAGGGAGCAGCCACGCTGGGAACCACCACACCCGCCGGAATCCGGCTGCGGGACATCGGCGACTTCTTCGACCACGTCAGCAACACCATGCTGCAAGCAGCAGAGCAGTGGCGCGAGGCATACGCCGCCAGGCAGACACCCGGCCGCACCTGAACAGCCTGCATGGGCAGCCCTATGTGCCGGCCCGCGCCCGCACGCGCTGGGCGCCCTCGCCGCAGCCGCCCGATGATCACCTTGGGCGTCCTCGGAGTCGCCGCCCGGTCCGCCCGCACCGCCGGCGGACCGCTGGTCACAACGGACCAGGCTGATCAGACGAGACCGCCGGCGAGCGGGCCGGGCACGGACGTGCTGACCTTGCCGCCGTGCAGCCCCAGCCGCGGGCGAGCGCCTTGGCGGCCCCTCCGCTCGGGTCGCCGCGACCGGACGCAAGGCATGGTGAGGCCCTTGTCGAGGTGGAGCCGGTCCTCATGCACACAAGGATGGCTTCGCCGGGCCGGCACCGGTCTCCGGCATGATGAGGCGGTGACAGATCTGCTGTGGGAGGAGGTCAAGGACCTCTTCGATGCCGAGGCGAACGGCGTACTGCCGGACGTGTGCGTCCCGAACACCTCGATCGAGGACTGGCAGGCGGTCTTCGACCTCGTACGCTCGAAGGGCTGGCGATACGAATACTCAGTCGATGGGGTCGCCCTCCGGCTGCCCGCCGCCGAGCTGACGCTGGCCCTACGTGATGAGGCCAGTCCACGGCTGAATGTCTGGCCGCACCCCGACGTGCTGGTGATCTTCCGTCCGTACGCGGAGGAAACCGTCGACTTCGACGTCGATCTCCGGCATCTGCAGGGCCAGGAACGCTGGGACGTGCTCTGCGGTTTCCTGCGGGCAGTCGGCCGCCGCCTGGGCAAACCCGTGGTGATGACCCCGGAGGGAGAACCGGAGCGTCCTGTGCTCGGCTTCGACGTCACGACCGGCCGCGTGGCGCTGATGGCCGAGCTGCGTTGACTGCGCTTCCCCCGCCCGCCCACCGATTCACTCCCTCCATCCCTCACGGACGCTGCGGGAGGAGACGACATGGCTAGGCTCGGGCCGGGCAGGAAAGCGCGTTCCCGGTCGTCGGCCTCACGGCTGCGGTGGTTGCAGGTACATCGCGGAGCTCAGGCTCAGGGCCGTCCGGGGTGCTCACGCCGGGCGACGGGTGGAGGTTTCGCGAAGCCGCGCAAACTCGGGGGTGGGCAGCCCGGCCAGGTGGCCGCCGTCGCCGCCGCCACCACCACCTGCTACGCCCCCGAGCGGGACGCCCGTGCGAAGGTCTCCGGCGTGGACAGGAGCCGGGCGATGGCCTGGCGGGCACGCCCTTCCTCGCTGCGGTTGCTCAGCTCCACCGCCAGATGGAGAGCGGCGGTGTGCAGGCGTACGGCCTGGCCGGGGTCGCCCATGGTCGCCGCGATCTCGGCCAGGCTGTTGAGTGCCTTGGCCTCGCCTCGCCGGTAGCCGAAGCGCCGATACAGCTCCAGCGCCTGCTCGTGGCGGTCGCGGGCCTCTTCGTACAGGCCCAGGCGGGTGCAGGCCACCCCGAGATTGTCCAGGGCGTCGGCCTCGCCGCCCCGGCTGCCGATCTCCCGGGACAGCTCCAGCGCCTGGCGATGCAGGTCGGCCGCCTGCGCGTACTGGCCGAGCCGCTCGTGGACGATGCCGAGGTAGTCCAGCGTCACGGCCTCGCCGAACCGGTCGCCGAAGTGGCGGAACAGCTCAAGGGCGCGCAGGTTCGCCTGCTTGGCCCGGTCGTGGTCGCCTTCGTCCGTGCTCACCCGGCCCAGGCCGATCAGCGCCCGGGCCTGGCCTCGCAGGTCTTCAGCCTCAAGGCAAGCGGCCAGCGCCCGCTCGAAGTGCTCGCGGGCGGCGTCATGGCTGCCCTGCACCTGGTGCACCCAGCCGAGATCGGTCAACGCCCGCGCTTCGCCGGCCGGATCCTCGCGGCACCGGGCGGCGTCCAGTGCCTTGCCGTACAGGGTGAGAGCATCGTCGTGGTGGGCGTGGTCGTAGAGGTAGCGGTACAGCGTGGTGGCCAGCAGGCCGGTGTGTGCTGGGTCGCGGTCGGCGGCCAGGACGAGATTGGCTCGTTCGGCGTCCAGCCAGGCCAGCGCCCGCGACGCGTCATGGAGAGGCACCGGCGGGCACGCCGGTCGCTCGATGCGTGGCCGCCGGTGGGCGCTGTCGGGGTAGAGCAGGTCCATGGCGTCCGACGCCGTGGTCAGCTGATGGCCGAGCAGCCGGGTCATCGCTGCATGGGTGAGGTCCGGCGGCTCCTGATCGGCCGCGAGCTGCGCGGCGTACCGGCGCAGCAGGTCGTGGAAGACGTAACGGCCGAAGGCGCGCTGCTGGAGCATGTGCGCGTCCAGCAGCTCCTCCAGCAGCTCCTCGGCGCGCTCCACGGGGAGATCAGCGAGCGCGGCGGCCGCGTGGGGTTCGATGTCGCGGCCGGGATGCAGCCCGAGCAGGCGGAACACCTGCTGCTGGCCGGCGGTGAGCTGACGATACGACAGGGTGAACGCCGCCGCCACGCCGCGTTCCGAGGTGGCCAGCTCGGTGAGTCTGCGGCGCTCGTCACGCAGGCGTTCGGCCAGGTGGGCCACGCTCCAGCGCGGGCGGTGCCGCAGGCGGGTGGCGGCGATGCGTACGGCCAGCGGCAGGAACCCGCACAGCAGCAGGACCTCGGCGACCGCCTCCGGCTCGGCTGACGCGCGCTCGCCCACGATGCCGGTGAAAAGCGCGACGGCGTCGGGTAGCGGCAGCACGTCCATGGACACGGACCGCGCGCCGTCCAGATCGGTGAGCCGCTGGCGGCTGGTGATGAGCACCAGGCTGTTCGAGACGCCCGGCAGCAGGGGCCGGACCTGGGCGGCGTCGGCGGCGTTGTCCAGCACCAGCAGCACCCGGCGGCCGGCCAGCTCGGCTCGCCACAGCGCGGCCCTTTCGGTCATGGACGCGGGGACGCGCTCGGTCGGCACGCCGAGCTGCCGCAGCAGCACCTCCAGTGCCTCCGCGGCCTCGAGCGGCAGCTGGCCCGCTGTGTGGGCGTGCAGGTCGAGGAAGAGCTGACCGTCGGGATAGCGTTCGGCGAGGCGGTGCGCGGCATGGACGGCCAGTGCCGTCTTGCCGATGCCGGCCATGCCGTCGATCACGGAGATCGTCACCGTCGGGGAGGCGGGCCGGCACAGCTCCTCCACCTGGACGGCGCGGCCGGCGAAGTCGGCGACGTCGTAGGGCAGGAAGGCCGCCACCGGCCTGGCCGCGGCGGCGGGCGGCTCGGTCTCCGCGGGCTGGATCCGGGCAGCCGCGGGCGGCTCGGCCTCCGTGGGCTGCATCCGGACAACTACGGGCGATCCGGTCTCCGCGGGCCGGATCCGGGTAGCAGCGGGCGGCTCGCCGCGCAGGACGGTCTCCTCCACGGACAGGAAGGCATGGCCGGGGTCCAGCCCCTGCTCGTCGGCCAGCCTGCGGCGGTAGTCACGGCCGACGGCCAGCGCGTTCGCCTGGCGCCCGGCGCGATGCAGGGCCAGCATCAGCTGCCCGGCCAGCTTTTCCCGCAAGGGATGCGCGGTCAGCTCGGCAGTCAACGGGTCAAGGAGCTCGGCGTGCCTTCCTGCGGCGAGTTCGAGCTCCATCAGTCGTTCGACCGCGCCCAGCCGCCGATCCTCCAGCCGTGCCCTGGCGCTCTCGACGAAATGGGCCTGGACGCCGGCGAAGGCCGGTCCGCGCCACAGGGCGAGCGCCTGGCGCAGCGGCTGTACGGCGGCGGCCGGCCCGGACTCCGCCTCGGCCACGAGCGTCGCGAACTCCTGCAGATCGAGCTGCCCAGCCGCCGGGGTGATCACGTATCCGGCCGGCCGGGTCTGGACCAGGTGGGCCGCGTCCGCCGCACGCAGCGTGCGCCGCATCGCCGTCAACGCGGCGTGCACCTGCGCACGGGCGGTATCCGGCGGCGTCGGCCCCCACATCGCGTCGGTCAGCCGCTCGACGCTCAGCACGACGCCGGCGTGCAACAGGAAGTAGGCCAGGAACGCGCGGTGACGAGGCGCCAGACCAGGGAGCGATCGGCCGCCGGCGGACACCTCGACCGGACCCAGGATCGCAAACCGCACATTCACCTACGAATCCTACATTTATCTCAATGGCACCAAAGGCAACAGCCGACACATCGACCATGCATTGCAAGCGCATCGCGAACGTATCAACGGTCCTCCCCATGCTGGTCACATCAAGCGATCACCGCTCATGAGGAGAGAACCCCCATGCAGGCACGAATGAAGAACCCCGCTCTGGTCCTGACCGGCGCCATGAAGGCGCTCATGGATCTCGCCAAGGCCACCGAGCAGGCCGGGCTGTCCAAAATCACCACGGATCTGGTGCTGCTGCGGGCCAGCCAGATCAACGGCTGCAGCGTCTGTGTCGACATGCACGCCAAGGACCTGCGCAAGGCGGGCGAGAGTGACGAACGGCTGTTCACCGTGGCGGCGTGGCGCGAGGCGCCGTACTTCACCGAGGCCGAGCGCGCCGCGCTGGCGCTGACCGAGGAGGTCACCCGGCTCGCCGACGGAGGCCAGGTCAGCGACGAGTTGTGGGACGAGGTCGCCGGCCACTACTCCGAGACCGAGCTCGCCGCGCTGATCATGAGTATCTCCACCATCAATCTGTGGAACCGCCTCAACGCCAGCACCCAGCAGATCGCGGGTGCGGCATGGTAGCGGTCGCGCTGGTCACGGGCGCGAACAAGGGCATCGGTTTCGAGATCGCCCGCCAGCTCGCCGGCCAGGGCATCACCGCGATCGTCGGTGCCCGTGACGAGGAGCGGGGACGGGCCGCCGCCGAGCGGCTCGGCCTGCCGTACGTGCGGCTCGACGTCACCGACGCTGAGAGCGTCGGTGCCGCGGCAAAGTGGATCGAGCAGGAGTACGGCACGCTCGACATCCTGATCAATAATGCCGGGATCATGATCCCGGACGGACCGCCGAGCCGGAGCACGGCCGCGGAGGCCCGCCAGGTCTACGAGACGAACGTGTTCGGCGTCATCGAGGTCACCAACGCGATGCTGCCGTTGCTGCGCCGCTCGCCGTCGGGTCGCATCGTGAACGTCTCCAGCGAGCGCGGCTCGATCGGGGGCTCTCTGGACCAGGGCCATCCGCTGTGGCCGAGGCTCAACCTGGCCTACTGCTCCTCCAAGGCCGCCCTGAACATGATCACCGCGTCCTACGCCAAGGAGCTGTGGGACAGCCCGATCAAGGTCAACGCGGTCGACCCGGGCTGGGTCAAGACCGACATCAACCACAACGAAGGCATCAAGACCCCCGAAGAGGGCGCCGCGCCCATCGTGGCCATGGCTCTGCTGGACGCCGACGGCCCCACCGCCACCTTCGTCCGGCACGAAGGCCCCCTTCCCTGGTGAAATCCCGAAGGAGACAACAGTCATGGATCTGCGTAACGCCGTCCGGGGGCGCGTGCTGCTCCCCGGCGAGGACGGGTTCGACCAGGCGGCCGGCCCGTGGGCGGTGGGCGTCCACCAGCCGGTGGCGGCCGTGGTGGAGGCCGAGGACGCTGCCGACGTGGCTGCGCTGGTGCGGTACGCCCGCGAAGCGGGGCTGACGGTCGCCGCCCAGCCGTCGGGCCATGGCGCGTCGGGCGACGTGCAAGGTGTGATCCTCCTGCGCACCGGCCGCCTGGACCGGGTGGAAATCGACGCGCGGGCGCGCATCGCCCGGGTCGGCGCCGGGGTGCGGTGGGGCCGGCTGCTGGCCGAGACCGGCGCGTACGGGCTCATGGGGCCGGCCGGCAGCAGCCCGGCGGTGACGGTGGCCGGGTTCGTCGCCGGTGGCGGGATCTCGTGGTTCAGCCGCAGCCAAGGCTGGGCCGCCGACTCGGTACGTGCCTTCGAGATCGTCGACGCCGACGGCAGGCAGGTGCGGGTCACCGGCGACTCTGACAGCGAGCTGTTCTGGGCGTTGCGCGGCGGCGGCGGCGACTACGCGCTGATCACCTCGATCGAGCTGGCTCTGTACCCGGCGCCCAGCGTGTACGGCGGCCGGATCATCTGGCCCGCGGCCCGCGCAGGCGCGGTGTTCGACGCCTTCCGCCAGATCACCGCGGACGCTCCGCGCGAGCTGTCGGTGTGGATCAACCGGACGGCCCCGCCGCCGCCCGCCCCGCCGATGGTCTCCGTGGACGTGACCTACCTCGGCGACGAGGCCGAGGCCAAGGCGCTCCTGGCCGCCTTCGACGAGATCGGCGGCAGCCTCTCCGACAGCCGCGGCCTGATGGACCTCGCCGACCTGGGCACGATCGCGGCCGAGCCGGTCGAGCCCAGCCCCATGTTGGCCCGCACCGAGTTGCTGACCGGCCTGGACGCGGCGACGCTGGAGACGCTCAGCGGCGCCGACCTCGCGCCCTTGCTGAACCTGCAGGTCCGGCATCTGGGCGGGGCGCTGGCCGAGGCCGATCCCGCCGGCGGCGCGGGCGGGCCGCTGGCCGAGCGGTACCTGCTCTACCTGCTCGGCCTGCGGCTGCCCCACCTGGCCGACGCCGTGCAGGGCAAGCAGGCCGCCCTGGTCGAGGCGTTGGGCCAGGCGGTCAGCGGGCGCAAGCCGTACACGTTCCTCGCGCCGGGGGAGAACGCCGCCCAGGCCTTCCCCGCCGGCACCCTGGCCCGGCTGCGCCAGACCAAGCGCCACCACGACCCCAACGGCACGTTCCGCGCCAACTTCCCTGTCCTGGACTGAAGGAGCGCGATCAGCCGACGTGCCGCAGGCGCCCGCGCACGGGGCGCGGGCGCCTGCGAGTTCAGCTTCCGCCGGTACGTCACCGGTCGTAGCGCGGGCTGACGTTGAGGTTGATCGAGGTCAGCAGGACGTGTGCCGTGGTGTAGCGCAGCAGGTTGGCCGGGGTCGCCGGCAGTTCCAGCGTCGCCTGCGCGTGCCTGGCGGCGGCGCCCACGGTCCTGGTCCCCAGTTGCTCGGCGGTCAGCGACTCGATCCTGGTCGAGGCGTTGAAGCGGCGATCGCCCAGGTTCAGGTAGACCGCCAGCAGTTCGGCTCGCAGCAGGGCGGACGGCGCCACCGGCAGCAGGAGCACCCTGCGGACCTCGGCCGCCGACAACACCCCGTCGGGGGCCGAGCCGTCGGCGCCGTCGAAGCGGGTGTCGGTGGCCTGCACCCGGGCCAGCAGCTCGGCCGGCCACTGGCCGCTGTGCAGCAGCCACACCGTGGGCGGGCGGGGGTCGCGGCTGGGTGGCTGCTCGGTGACCGTGGTGGTGGCCGTGGTGGTGGCGGCGGGGTAGACGCAGCCGCCCGCGCCGCCGTACCCGGCCGAGGCCCGTACCGTGACCGCGGTCCCGCCGACGGTCAGCAGGCTCGTGCGGACGGTGAACCGCGCGGTTCCCGACGCGCCGGGGGCGACGGTTCCCACGTCGTGGCGCAGTGTGCGCGGCGAGACCCCGTCGGGTGCCTCGAGCTCGACGGCCACCCCTGTGGCCGGGGCGGAGCCGGTGTTGCGGTAGGTGACGGTGTAGGTGAGCGCCTCGCCCGCGCCGGCCTCGCTCGTCGCGTCCACCTCGACGTCCATGCCGGGCACGTGGGCGGTGGTGGTGGCGGTGGCGGCGTTGTTCCCCAGCATCCATTCGGGTTCGGCCCTGCCGGAGGAGTCGCGGCCGGTGACCGTCACGCGGTTGGTCAGCACCTGTCCGTCGGTGACGGTGCACGGGACCGTGGCCGTGAGGCTCTCCTGCGCGCGTTGCCCGGCGGGCAGGTCGGGGAGGTCGCGCGTGACGTCCGGGCCCGTGGGCGGGTTGTCCGTGAGGGAGACGGCCGTGGCGGTGCCGGGTCCGGCGTTCTCCGCGGTGATCGTGTAGGTGAGCTCGTCTCCCGGCACGGCGTCACGCTTGTCCACGGTCTTGGCCACGCTGAGGTCGGCCGCCGCCAGCCCGCGCAGGTCCACGGCGTCGATCTCGTCGGGGGCGAGCCCGTGCACGCCGTCGGAGAAGTAGGGGCTGTTGCTGAAGTTGTAGACCAGCCGGTCCCAGTCGGGGTTGCTGACCAGCATCTGCCCGGGTGAGGGGTCGTCGCATCCGTCGAAGTTGGTCAGGTGGTTGAGGTCGACCGCGACCGACGGCTCCAGCTTCGCCTTGCCGTCGGGCAGGAAGTCCACCTTCCAGTTGAGGCGCTCGTTGGCGGGGGCGTGGACCCAGCGGCCGGCGCCGTTGCCGCCCCAGATGATGCGCCGCGAGCCCGCGCCGGACACGCCCGGCGCCGTGGTCTCGTCCAGCGCCGCCTCGTTGAGCGTCTGGACGTTGCTCAGCCGCTGGAAGTCCAGCGGACGGTTCGGGTCGAGGTGCTGGTCGGCGGGAAGCGAGGCCGCGGTGGCGAACTGATGCGGATAGTTCATGACGCTCAGGTAGTGGGGCTTGCAGTTGACGTTGTCCACGCTGCCGTTGTCGGTACGCCCCCCGTGCCCGAGCCCGAAGGTGTGCCCCAGCTCGTGCAGGAGCGTGGCCTGCTCGGCGTCGTCCCGGCCGCCGAACCTGTTCAGGTCCTCCGCCGCGGCGAGCCGGCCGAGCGAGACGACGAAGTCGTTGCCGCCCCGGTCGTGCAGCTCGGCCCGGCCGGAGACGGTGTTGGGCACCATGGTGCCGCCGGGCCCCGGCACACTCGCCGGGCCCAGGCCGTTGATGAAGATGCCGTAGCGGAAGTGCAGCCGCTTGAACAGCAGGATCTGGTCGCACTGCGGGCCGGCGCGGTCGGCGGGGGTGCCGAAGTGACCGTCCTCGCCGCCGTGCGTGCAGGTCCGGTCGGCCCTGCCCAGCTTGAGATCGTCGAAGTCGTCGGCGGCCCCGGGGAAGCGCTGGTCCTCGAACCACAACGACTCGCTGTACGCCAGCTCCTCGTCCTCGATCAGGTGCAACGCCAGGCCCTGCGCTCCCGTCGCCTGGTTCGTGACCAGGGCCTTGTCGAACACGCCCTCGACGGCGGCCAGCACGCCCGGCTGGGGCTTGAGGCCGGCCATCCAGTCGATCTCGACGAAGAGGTCGCGCCGCCGCGGATCGGCCCACTGCTCGAGGTGCAGGTCAATGGTGCCGTCGTCGTCGAAATCCAGGCCGCGGTGCTCGGCGTAGTCGGTGAAGCCGTCGTTGTCGCTGTCCTGGAAGGAGTAGGGCTGGACGTTGTAGCAGACCTGGACGGGATGCCCGTCCCCGCCGCCCGTCGTGCATCCCACCGGGTCGGTGAGGTCGCCCGACAGCGACCCGTCGACCAGGTCGAGCGTGAAGCGGGCCGCGGTGTCGCCGCTCCTGCGTGAGGCGTCGGCCTCGTCGTCACCGTTGGGATCCGAGGACGGATCGTCCTCCAGGATGCGGACGGCGAGGTCGACCGAGGGTAAGGAGGTCGGTACCTGGGCCTTCAACGTCCAGCCCTCCGGGACGAACACCTGCGCCGTGTCCTCCACGATGGGGGTGGTCATCGACTTGTCGCCGATGTACAGGGCGGCGAAGAAGTCGGGCTTGCCCATCCCCGAGCTCTCGATGCCCGTGCCGTCGCAGGCCGACGCGCACTCGACCGACATGATGCGCAGGACCACCTCCTGCGTGGCCGGAGCGCCGGTGCGCGCCTCGGCCGCCGGTGCTCCGCCGTACTCGGCGGGCAGGGTCAGCGCGCCCGCCACCGTGCCCATCGCCGTGCCCGCCACCACCAGCGCGGCGGCGACCACCGCCCTGCCCCATCGTGCCCGGTTGCCCATCTTCCGCTCCCTGCGTCGGTGCTGCTGGGCCTACAGGGTGGAGCGCGGGTGGGGGCGGCGCATGAGTAGGGCGTACTCAATCGCCGGCCGCCGGTCGGGATGGACGGGGCGAGCTTGATGGCCAGCGTGCTCACCGTTCATCGAGCCCTTGCAGCGGTACAGGCCGGATCGAACGGGTGCTATTTCCCTGCCGTGCTGGGCTTCCCGCTGATGGACTCCTGATAGATGTCCGCGTAGGTGCGCGAGTCCTTGATCAGGTCGTCGGCGAAGGCCGCGACGTCGTCGCCGATGAGTTCCAGGACGCCCTTGCCGGCCGCCGCGCCCCCCTCGAAGAATTCGAGGAGCTCCGTAAGCAGGGAGCCGTCAGTCAGCCCGACCGGCCCGATCTTGAAGAAGTACCTCTGCATCTCCTTGTAGACGATCTCGTAGTCCGGCGGGAGCGCCTTGACCCGTGCCAGGTGCGCCCGCCACTGCTTCTTGCCCTCGATGATGTCCCGGATGCCCACGTCAGCCTCCTAGCCGGCTCAATTTCCTGGCGACGTTCCTGTTCAACTGCTCGCGCCACCGGTCGCGGAAGCTCCGGGCCCCTTCTCCGCCGGCCAGCGCCGCGCAGAAGCCCGGGATGTCGTCACCCAGCACCTCGTGAATGCTCTGCCCATCGGCCGCCGTCTCCTCGAGCAGCCCCAGAGCACCGTCCAGGATCGGCATCAGATTCCGGCCGGTGAAATCCCCGTAGAGGAAGAGATGCGCCTTGATCTGTTCCCACGCCGCCCGGTGGTCGGCCGGCAATTCCTGGGCCCGGGCTTCGAACGCCTTCCATTCCCTGGTGAGATCGTTGCCTGTGATGGTGTCCCAGAAGTTCATCTCCCGCCCTCCTTGAGCTTGTCGATCCGTGATGAGACGTACTCCCATTTCGCCCAGAACGTCGCGAGACGGTCGCGCCCCGCGTCGTTGAGCGTGTAGAACTTGCGTGGCGGGCCCTGCTCGGAGGGTCGCTTCGTCACCTGGACGAGCCCGTTCTTCTCCAGTCGCAGCAGGATGGTGTACACCGTCCCCTCGACGACATCGGCGAAGCCGAGTTCGTTCAGCCGGCGCGTGATGGCGTACCCGTAGGTCTCCTCGCTGCCGATGATCTCGAGCACGCAGCCTTCGAGCGTGCCCTTCAGCATCTCCGTCAGGTCGTCCATCGTGGGTCCTCTTCGGTTTCTCCTAGTACTCTGTAGCACCGAGTACTGCTACACGGTATCACACAGTAGTGGTCCACAACATGGCCGGCGAGCGCAGACGGACCGCCCGGCGGGGACGTCCGTGCCGGGTCGAACGCAGTGACGATGGCGCCCGCCATACTGGTGCGATGCTGATCACCGAAGTCTCCCCGGCCGAGGATCCGCTCGGCTCGCAGTTGCTCGCCTTGCAGCGTGCCTCCTACGCGATCGAGGCCGAGCTCATCAAGGACGACCGGATCCCGCCTCTGCACGAGAGCCTGGACGACCTGCGCGCCCAACCGCTGTCGTGGCTGGGCGCGATGGTCGAGGGTGACCGGCTGGCGGGGGCGGTGGCATGGGAGGAGACGCCCGCCGAGGTGGACATCAATCGCCTGATCGTCCACCCTGCTGTGCTGCGGCGCGGGATCGGCCGGACTCTGGTCGAGGAGGTCATGGCCAGAGCGGGGGAGCGCCGGATCGTGGTGTCCACCGGGCGGGACAACGCGCCGGCCCGTGCGCTGTACGAGCGGCTCGGGTTCGGCCTGCGCGCCGAGGTCGAGGTGATCCCCGGTCTGTGGATCGCGCAATACGGCTACCCGGCAGGTTAGGGACGAAAGTCCTGTGACGACCGCCGATCGCCCTCGCTCGGTGGCCGGAGACGGTCTCCCGGAGCACAAGACCCCGGCCGACTACGTCTGGGCCGTCGCCCGGATCTCGATCGGCTGGGTCTTCCTCTGGGCCTTCCTGGACAAGACCTTCGGCTTCGGCTTCGCCACCCCGGCGGCCAAGGCCTGGATCAACGGCGGCAGCCCGACGACCGGCTTCCTCAAGGGCACCGGCGAGCACGCCCTCGGCGGCTTCTTCACCGGCCTGGCCGGGCAGGCGTGGGTGGACTGGCTGTTCATGGCCGGCCTGGCCGGCGTCGGCCTGGCCCTGCTCCTCGGCATCGGCACCCGCATCGCCGCCGGCGCCGGAACCGCGATGCTGCTCCTGATGTGGGCGGCCGAGCTGCCCCTGACCACGCCGCCCCGGCCACCCGCCCGCCCAGCCCCCAGGGCGGGCGGGTTTCGTTCGTCCGGGATCAGCCCGATGGACGCGGGTCATCGGCCGTGCAGGGGGTGGCGGAGAAAGTCTCGCGGCCGGAGCCCTCGCGTACGGTTATGCGAAAAAATCTTCCGGTATCATAATTCCGGCAACATGCTTCAGAAGAGGAGAAGTCCGCCAAGCCCTCCGTGCCCGAGAAGGACGCCATGCACGTTCACACCACTTACCGACCTGGCGACAAGCTGGAGCCCGCCTCGACGCCCCTCACCCTTGAACGCAAACGTCTGGACGGCGGAGTGCTGATCAGCGTGATCGGCGAGGTGGACATGACCAACGCGGGTCACCTGGAGAGCTACGTCGCCCGGCAGATGTCGCCGGGCGAACCGGTGGTGCTCGACCTCGGCTTGCTGACCTTCATGGACAGCAACGGCCTGCGTGCCTTGGAGAACCTCCACGCCGCCTTGCGCGAAGGCGGCACGGCCCTGCACCTGGCGGGCGTTCACGGCATCTCGGCACGGCTGCTCCAGGTCACCGGCGTGTGGCCGCTGCTGAACATCCATCCCAGCGTGGCCGAGGCCGTTCACCGTGTCCTCGGCCACGACTGGGCACCCCCTGCACAGCCGGCCTGAGCAGCCAGGTTCCTCGACGCGGACAGGACGCCGGCCGCCGGGCGTGGTGCCGCAGCTCGGAGAGGCTCCCACAGCCGCGGCATGTCCGTCCTGACGCAGTGAGCCGACCAAGGGACCGGGCACTTCCCGGGCGACCGGCCCCAGGTCATGCGCCACCCCAGACGGGCAGGTCGGCGATGTCGTCGTGCTTCCAGCCGAGCTCGTCGTGCACGGCCACGACGCCGTCGATGTTCTCCGCCAGGCGGACGGCGGTGACGGCCTGGCTGCGCTCGGCGTACGTGCCGCTCAGCGTGACGACGGCGTCGGCCACGGCGACGTCGGCCTTGCCGTGCAGGGCCTCGCGCACCTCCCGCTCGATCTCCTCGTCCAGGCGCAGGAAGACCTTGATGAGGTCGCGGCGGCTGACGATGCCGGCCAGGCGGCCGTCGGCGTCGACCACGGGCAGGCGCTTGACGCCGTAGCGGTCCATCAGCCGGGCGGCCGACACGACCGAAGCGCCGGGGGTGGTGACGTGGGCGGGGCTGGTCATGAGCGCGCCGGCGGTCTCGCCGTGGGACTTGCGGTAGCCGCTGCCCTCGCTGCCGGCGGTGTGGCGGATGCGGGCGCGCAGCGGCGGCCGGTAGCCGTCGCCGTAGTAGCGCTCCTTGAACTCCTCCTTGGCCAGCAGGTCGGCCTCGGACACGACGCCCAGCACGCGGTTGTCGTCGTCCAGCACGGGAACCCCGCTGACGCCCCGGCTGATGAGCAGCTCGGCCACGGTGTGGAAGGACGCCTTCTCGTTGACGGCGGCCACGTCGGTGGTCATCACGTTCTCGACGACGGCTCTCATGGTGATCTCCTACAGGTGCTCGACCCGGACGACGCCGGGCACGGTACGGGCGAGCACGTCGGCGATGTGGTCGGCATGCTCGTGGGGCGGCCCGCTCAGCTCGGCGACACCGTCACGCACGGTGACCTCCCAGCTCGGGCCGGACGGGTACGGCTCGCGCAACGCGGCCATGACCGCCTGGCGCAGCTCGTGGTCGGGACGGGCCGGCATCGCCATCAGATCACGGCGACCGGCCATGCCGGCGGTCCGCTCGCCGTGCGGCACGGGCAAGCTTTTGATCCCCTTGCCCACCTGGAGGCCGCATCCCCGGCTCGGCGACCCTCGGGGAACTCAGCGGACCGGACGCGTTTCGCCGGTCCGCTGGACCCAGCCCAGGAACACGCCGTCGGGGGCGTGCGTCGCCAGCGCTGCCGCGATCGAGCCGTGCAGGATGGCGTCGCCGGGCAGAGCGAGGTGGTGCTCGTCCGGCTCGTCGTAGAGGGACAGGTCGAGCCGCGCTCCCGGGTACCTGTGGACGCCGTCCACGATCACTGCTTCGCCGACGTAGGACAGGGCGACCGAGCGGAGCCTCGACCAGGGGTGGTTGTTGAGGCCCCGTTCGGTGACGGCCAGGACGCCCATTTCCTTCGCTCGCAGATTTATCCAGATATGTCCGGCGATGCCGATGACCACCACCAGCACCACGCCGACCATGAAGGCGATGTAATCCGGGGCGTTCACCCCCCGGTCCTCGGGCAGCATCGCGCCGATGACGCCGACCACGATCAGGACGACCGCGGCTACGATGATCAGCAGGCAGCCGAACATGCCCCTGCTCTGCCTGAGCGAGGCGGCCCGCAGGTCGAAGGCGGTTCCGTCGGGCGGCTGGCGGAGCACCTTCGCCGCGGCAGCGGACTGGCTCCACCGCTTGACCTCCTCGCGGCCGAGCAGTACCCCGCCGGCGACCCCGCACAGCGCGGCCGCAACCCCGATCAGCTGCGAAGGGTACACCTCGCCACCGCTGATCCCGATGGCCAGGGCGGAGCCGGCGATCAGGATCGGGCAGATCGCGAGGAGCGCCTTGCGCATCAGCCCGATGGCCATCGGCCCGCCCAACCAGACCCGGGCAAGCCAGAAATACCAGACCGAACTCCAGAACACCCCCGCGAAGATCTCGAAGGGGGCTGTATCGCTCCCCCAGACGAGCACGATGCCACCGACGAGACCGAGCCAGAGGACGGCGAGCAGGCCGACGGCCGCCTGGTGGGCGAGGGGACGACGCATGCGCGGCATCCTAGCCACGCGCGGGCACGCGCAACGGCACCGGAGTGTGGCCGGCCCGAGGATGACGTGGGATCGGCGGCTCAGCCGTCCGTCGTAACCCCGCCGGAGAGCCGTGACTTCAGGGCGGGGAAATGATCCGGAAGGACGGCCGGTCGTCATCGATCTCCGCGTCGAGCATCTTGTCGTCCAGGAATGAGGCGGCGGTCGATTCGAGGTACACCCGTACGCCTTCCGCCTCGATTATCTGATCGTTGGGGTGCGGGCCACCCGAGACCGACAGCTCGAGAGATCTGCCGGAGCCGTTGGTGGAGGAGGCTGCGATGCGCAGCCCGGTGTCCGGCGGGGTTTCCGGTTGTGTGGTCAGATCGCGTATCGCCGCGACCGCGTCGGCGGTCAGCGTGAGCACGGCAACTCCTCGAGCTTGGCGGACTCCTTGGCCGGCACGGAGTGGTCGCCCGCTCCGATGCCCGATGAGAGGCGTGCCCGCGCTGGGCCAGCCAATAACCCCAATAAGGGGCAAATGGTGTCAATTACGGCGTACTGTCCGCGTTGCCGCCCGCTGAATCCCGGCGCATGCGTCACCACGTGGAGTGCTGATCACAAGCGCAACATCACGGTCACCGGCGCACGCCCGGGCGGGCCGGAGCTCACGCGGCTACCGGCCTCACTGCGGGAGCGGTGAGAAGTGAGAAGACGGTTCAGGCGGCTTGCCGAGGGTACGGGAGGGGACTCGGCGCACCAGAGCGCTGGGCGTGCACCCAGCTAGGAACCCTTCATGAGACTGGATCTCAGTGTCAGCCTGTCCGCAGGCGCACCCGTCGTCTGCGTAGGCGGCGAGGTCGATCTGCTCACCGCTGATGATCTGTACGAATTCCTCGCCACGGTGATCCGGCAGCGCGGCCCGCGGCTGAGCGTGGACCTGCGGCGCGTGACCTTCATGGACTCGCGCGGCGCCGCCGCCGTGCTGCGGGCGCGCAGGCTGGCCCGCTCGCTCGGCGGGAACCTCACGCTGGTCGGTCCCAGCGCTCCGGCGGCGCTGGTGCTGCGGGCCGTCCTGCCCGACCAGGACCTGGCACCACCAGGCCGGACCGCGGCGGCTCCCCGGTCCCGGCATCCGCATCCACTCGGCTGAACGGGATGCGGAGAGGGCTCCAGAACCGTGAGTGATCGGCAGGTCGTGCGTGTCGATGCCGTGGGGCACGACGCCCGGAACTGGGTGTCCACGGCAGGCAACCTAGGAACCGGGTGGCCGTGCGACCATGCCGTCCACGGCAAGGCGGGCGCCGGCGATCCGGTCCGGCAGGTGTGCGGCCAGATGGTCGACCAGATCGCCGACCCGACGGGGCACGTGGACATCGTCCGGCAGGAGTGCGTAGATGTCGGCAGGCGGTGTCGGTACCCCGGGCAGCACGCGCACCAGGGCGCCGCTCTCCAGGTGCGGCCGGACCTGCCATTCCGAGCGCATGATCACGCCGCGGCCCTGCAGCGCCCAGTCGGTCACGATGTCCCCGTCGTTGCTGGACAGGCGGCCGTGCACGCGTATCTGGCGCGGGTTCCCGGCGTCGCCGAAGCGCCACAGGGCGAAGTCGCCCTCGTTCTCGCGGAGCACGATGCAGTCGTGCTCGGCCAGGTCCTCCACCCGTTCGGGCGCTCCGCTCCGTTCCAGATAGGACGGCGCGGCGCAGGGAACTCGACGGTTCTGCGCCAGCCGGCGCATCCGCAGCGAGGAGTCCGGCGGCGTTCCGACGTGGACGGCCACGTCGAACTCGCGCCGGTGCGGCCGCAGGGGCAGCGCCGTCGTGCGGAGCTGGATGCCGAGCCGGGGATGCCGGGCGGCGAACTCGCCGAGCAGCGGCGCCACGTGCGCGCGTCCGAGACCCAGGGTCGCCTGGACCACGACGGAGCCCCGCAGATCGCCGGAACGATGGGTGACCAGGTCCTCGAGCTCGCGGACCTGGTCGAGGATCGTCTCCAGGCGCGCGGCGTAGACCTCCCCCTCGGAGGTCAGCGCGAGCCGGCGCGTGCCCCGGTGCACCAGGCGCACGTCGAGCCGGCGTTCCAGGGCGCTGAGGCGCTTGCTGACGACAGGCAGGGAGCAGTCCAGCTCGCGGGCGGCCGCCGTGAGCGTTTCGCTGGAGGCGACCACCCGGAAGAAGTGGAGGTCGTCCATCGAGGTGGTCATCGCGTCGCGGCGCGGGGGGCGCGAAGCGGACGTCTTTCCATGAGCGAAAGGATAGGTTGCCCCGGTCATCCTTGTCGTGGCGTGCCCCGCCGACGAGGGTGGAGGCGCGCCCGCACCGGGCGCGTGCACTGTCGACGAGGCCGGAGGAGCGCCTGTGTCCCACCGTTACCGCATCGCTGTCATCCCGGGCGACGGCATCGGGCGTGAGGTCGTCCCGGAAGGGCTGCGGTGCCTGCGGGCCGCCGCGGAGATCCACGGGTTCGAGCTGGAGACCGTCGAGTTCGGGTTCGCCTGCGCCGACTACTGGGTGCGGCACGGCGAGATGCTGCCGCCGGACTGGAAGGAGGTGCTCGGCGGCTTCGACGCGATCTTCTTCGGCGCGGTCGGGTGGCCCGAGACCGTGCCCGACCACGTGTCGCTGTGGGGCAGCCTCCTGAAGTTCCGCCGTGAGTTCGACCAGTACGTCAACCTGCGGCCGGTCCGGCTGCTGCGCGGGGTGCGCAGCCCGCTGCGTGATCGCGGGCCGGGCGACATCGACTTCCTGGTCGTCCGCGAGAACACCGAGGGCGAGTACTCGAGCATCGGGGGCCGGATCTTCGAGGGCACCGACCGCGAGACGGTCGTGCAGGAGACCGTGATGACCCGGACCGGGGTGGACCGGGTGCTGCGGTACGCGTTCGAGCTGGCCGGCTCGCGGCCACGCAAGCACCTGACGTGGGCGACCAAGAGCAATGGCATCTCCATCACGATGCCGTACTGGGACGAGCGCGCGGCCTTGATGGCGGAGCGGTACCCGGACGTGACCGCGGACAAGGACCACATCGACATCCTCGCGGCCAAGTTCGTCCTGCGTCCCGAGCAGTACGACGTCGTCGTCGCCAGCAACCTCTTCGGGGACATCCTCTCCGACCTCGGGCCGGCGTGCGCGGGGACGATCGGGATCGCCCCCAGCGCCAACATCAACCCCGACCGCACCTGGCCTAGCCTGTTCGAGCCGGTGCACGGCTCGGCCCCCGACATCGCCGGACGCGGCATCGCCAACCCGGTCGGCCAGATCTGGAGCGGCGCCATGATGCTCGACCACCTGGGGGAGCCCGCCGCGGCGGCGCGGATCGTGGGCGCGATCGAGAGCGTGCTCGACGAGCGACCGGAGGTGCTCACCCCCGACCTCGGCGGCTCCGGGACGACCCCGGCTCTCGGCGCGGCGATCGCCGCCGGGATCGCGGCCGGGGTGTCCGCGTGACGCGGCCGGCAGCCGAAGGTCACCACGGCGTCATGACACCGTCCTGACACTCCTCGTCGATCACGCGCCCTGACCCCCGGGGAGCCGGGCATGGCCCTTCAGGACGGGGCGATGGATGCCGTCGCCGGTGTCGTGGGCGCGGCGAGCAGGTCCCCGAGCCCGCCGCGGGCGTCCTCGATCACGAGCGCCTCGGCCGCTGCCGAGTCACGCACCCGCAACGCCCGGACGAGCGCACGATGGCTCGTGTAGCGGTGCAGGCCGAACTCGGCGTCGCGGCCGATCCGTTCGATCAGCCTGGCCCGGCGCTCCGGCCACGAGAACACCCGGGTCTGGTCGAGCAGCCGCACGAGGACCGGGTTGCCGGCGCAGGACTCGACGACCTCGTTGAAGCGCTGCATGGCGTCGAGCAGCCGGCCGAGGTGCCGCGACGGCTCCTGGCCGGCCTTCTGCCGCTGCTTGATGAGGATCAGCAGGTCGTCGGCCTCGTCGAGGATGGCGTCGAGCTGGTCCAGTTGCTCCGGGGACGCGTGCCGGGCGGCGAAGCGAGCCACCATCCCGCGCAGGGCCACCTCGACCTCCGCGAGGTCCTGGATCGCGACGTCGCCGAACGTGGCCACCTGCACCGTCCTCGGTCCGGTCCGTTCGAGCAGGCCGTCCTGCTCCAGGCGCCGGATGGCCTCGCGCACCGGCGTCGGGCTGACCGACAGCCGCTCGGCGAGCCCCCGTTCGGTGACCTTCTGGCCGGGACGCAGCTCTCCGATCGTGATCGCGTCCCGTATGGCGCGGTACGCGCGGTCGGCCAGGGTGCTGGCCGCCAGGCCCTTCAACGTCTCATCCACCATACGAGCAGCCTATCTGCCATGGCAAAAATAGGTTGCGACGCTTGACCGATTTGCTATAGCAACCGTAGCGTTGTGCCGGCCACAACGGCAGGTGAAGGGAAGGTGCCCCATGTCGACGACGAGCGGGCAGCGCACGCAAGCGGGACGGATCACGTTCTTCGTTTCCCTGGCGGTCTTCGCGCAGGAGTCGACGTGGAACCTCTACGACTCGCAGGTACCGCCGTTGCTGCGCGAGCACATCGGCAGTGCCGCTCTCGTCGGGCTGCTCATGGGGATGGACAACCTGCTCGGCATCTTCATCCAGCCGTGGATGGGCAACCGGTCGGACAACACCCGTACCTCGTGGGGAAGACGCATCCCGTACCTCGTCGTCGGGATGCCGCTGGCGGCACTGCTGTTCCTCGCCATCCCGCACGCCGCGGCCGCGCTGCCCCTGCTGGTCCTGGTGATGTTCGCCTACGCGCTGGTCGCGAACTCGTTCAAGCCCGTCGCCGAGTCCCTGCTCCCGGACTTCATCCCGCCGCGGCGCCGGAGCCGGGCCAACGCGGTGGTCAAGATCGCGTCGAGCCTCACGGTGATGGCCGCGGCGCTGATCAGCATCTTCCTGATCGACGACTTCCCGAGGTTGTCGTTCGCGATTCCCGCGGCCCTGATGGTGGCCTCCATGGTCGTGCTCGCCACGAAGCTGCGGGACAGCCGGTCCCCGGCCTACCAGGCGGCGCTCGTGGAGGACCGCGAGCGGCAGGGAACGACGTCAGCGGGCGTGCGGGCACGGGTGCGGGTGCGGGACATCGTGCTCGACATCGTGCGGGATCCGGACCGCAGCAGGTTATGGCTCATCGCGTCCATCCTCCTGTTCGGCGGTGCGTGGGCCGCCTCCCGGGCGCTCGTCACGCCGTACGGCATGGAGGTGCTGGGCCTGTCCCGCGGCGATGCGGGCGGGCTGGCCCTGCCCAGCGGAGTGGCCTTCATCGTGGCGGCGTACCCGGTGGCGATGCTCGCGGAGCGCTTCGGCCGGCTGCGCGTGATGATGGCCGGGATGGCGGTGTTCGCCGCCGGCTTGGTGCTCGGCACCGTGGTGCAGACGCCGGCCGGTGCCGTGGCCGGCCTGTGCGTCGCGGCGGCGGGTGCGTCCTCGTTCCTGGTCAACGCGGTCGTCGTGCTGTGGAACCTCGCCCCCTCCGACGGTGTGGTCGGCACCTACACCGGTCTCTACACCGTCGGATGGGTGGGCGGCGGCTTCCTCGGGCCGGCGGTGGTCGGCGCCATGGTCGACCTGACGAGCTGGTCCCTGCTGCTGATCCACGCCTCGGTCATCGCGGTCGTCGCCGTGCTGGCGGTCGCCCGGGTCAGTGCCCTGCAACGACGCTCTTCCTCCGGACGTGTGCTGTGACGGCGACCCGCGTGCTGATCACCACGGACTACCTCCGCCCCGGCGACGAGGTCGACGAGTTCCTGAGACGCTCCGGGCTGGAGACCGTGCACCTGCCCATGATCGGCCGGCGCGATCCCGAGCAGCTCGTGGCGGCGCTGGCCGGGATCGACGCCGCGCTGGTGGCCAACGAACCGCTGACGGCCGACGTCCTCGCCCGCGTGCCGAGGCTGAGGGTCATCGTGCGGACAGGCGTGGGCTACGACTCGGTCGACGTCGCCGCCGCGGCCCGGCTGGGGATCAGCGTGAGCAACCTGCCCGGCATCAACGCCAACGCCGTCGCCGAGTACACCATGGGCCTGTTGCTCGCCGGCGCCCGGCGTCTCGTGCAGTCCGCACACGGGGTGGCGCGGGGCGCCTGGCCGCGTGAGGACGGACGCGAACTGCGCGGATCGACCCTCGGGCTCATCGGCTACGGCGCGTCGGCGCGGGCGGTGGTGCCGCTGGCTCGCGCCTTCGGCATGAGCGTGGTCTGCACCACCGGCGTGCCGGCGCGGTTGCGGAGCGACCCCTCGGTCCGGTTCGTCGATCTGCCCGAGCTGCTGGCCACCGCCGACCACGTCTCGGTGCACACCGCGCTCACGGAACGGACCCGAGGCCTGCTCGGCGAGTCGGCGTTCAAGCGGATGAAGCCGACAGCGCTGCTGGTCAACACCGCGCGTGGCGCCATCGTGGACGAGGACGCGCTCGTCGCGGCCGTGCGGGCGGGAGAGATCGCGGGCGCCGCGCTCGACGTCGTGAGCGAGGAGCCGCTTGCGCCGGACAGCCCGCTGCGCGGCGTGGACGGCATCGTCGTCTACTCCCACCTGGCCGGGCAGACCGCCGAGGCACGAGCCGCCGCAGGGCGCAGAGGGGCCGAGGAACTCGTGGCGGCGCTCGAAGGCCGAGCGCAGTTCCCGGTGAACTGACACGGAGAGAAAGAGGGACATGGACAGCGAACCCGTCAAGTCGGTCCGGGTCCTGTCGCCGAGCGGCATGCTCGGCGCCGGCTGGGACCACGCGACGATCGAGCGCGGCATCGCCCTGGGTGCCGACGTCATCAGCATCGACGCCGGGTCGACGGACTCCGGCCCCTACTACCTGGGCTCCGCGACCCCCAAGACGACGGCCCAGGCGGTGGCACGCGACCTGCGCAGCCTGCTGACGGCCGCGTCCGGCGCCGGCATACCCGTGATCGTGGGCTCCTGCGGTACGAGCGGGACCGACAGCGGCGTCGACTGGGTCGCCGGGATCGCGGCCGAGGTGATGGCGGAGGAGGGCCTGGACCTGAAGGTCGCCCGGATCTACAGCGAGCAGGACGCCGCGGAGTTGAAGGAGCTCCTCGGCGCCGGCCGGATCCACCCGCTGCCACCGCTGGGGCCGCTGCGGCCGGAGACCCTCGAGAGCTGCACCCACATCGTCGGCGCGATGGGCCACGAACCGATCGTCGCGGCGCTCCGTGCCGGTGCCCAGGTCGTGCTCGCCGGCCGGGCCACCGACACGGCGGTGGCCGCCGCCTACCCGCTCATGAAGGGCATGCCCGCCGGGCCGGCGTGGCACGCCGCCAAGATCGTCGAGTGCGGCGGTCAGTGCACCGGCAACCCGCGCGCGGGCGGGGTCCTGGCCACCATCGACGCCGACGGCTTCTCCATCGAACCGCTCGACCCAGCGGTGTCGTGCACGCCGATCTCGGTGGCCGCCCACATGCTCTACGAGACCGCGAACCCGTTCGAGATGCGGGAGCCCGACGGCACCCTCGACGTCCGGGACGCGCGGTACACCGCGGTCGACGACCGGATCGTCCGCGTCGAGGGGTCGAGGTTCCACGTCGCCGACCAGTACACGATCAAGCTGGAAGGCGCCCGGATCACCGGCTACGAGACCATGTCGTTCACCGCGATCAGGGACCCCCTCATCCTCGCCGACATCGACGCCTGGGCGGACCTGATGCGCACGATGATCACGCAGCGGGTGGGCCAGACGCTGGGGCTGGACGACGACGAGTACGCCTTCGACCTGCGCCTCTACGGCCACAACGCGGTGCTGGACGACCTCGAGCCCGAGAGCGGGCCGCCGCGGGAAGTGGGCGTGGTGCTGCTGGTCAACGCGCCCGACCAGGCGACGGCCACGGCGATCGCCAAGGTCGCCAACCCGCTGATGCTGCACCTGCCGACGCCGGCGATGCACTACCTGCCGAGCCTCGCGTTCGCGTCCTCGCCGGCCGAGGTCGAGCGCGGCGCGGCGTACGAGTTCGTGCTGAACCACGTCGTCGACTGCGCCGACCCGACGAGCCTGTTCCGCATCGAGATGGGGGAGAACGCGGATGCCTGAGACCACCCTGGCGGACCTCGCCCACGAGGTCCGGTCCAAGAACGCGGGCCCGTTCTGGGTCACCATGGAGCTCTTCATGCGCGACGCGGAGGGGTACCGGATCGCCGCGGACGAGTCCTTCCTGAACGAACGCGTGATCGCCGAGCTCTACCGGGTCGAGGAGAGCACGGTCCAGCTGTTCCGGATCCCCTCGCTGAACGTCGTGAAGATCTCCTTTCCGCGTCCCGTCAGCCAGGGATCGCTCCGGGACCGCGACATGCACGCCGGCCAGCACCACGTCCCGCTCGCGCGCATGCCGATCAAGCGGCCGGCCGGCCGCGATCGCTGACGACCAGGGCTCCCGGGCGGCTGCGCCGTGCTTGCACGACCGCGGCGACCCTGCGATGCACAACGGTCCGGCAACGACGGGGTCGCGCTGCCGCCCAGCGCCGTCCGCCCCGTGGCCGGGACGACGAGCGGTGCGGGCGTGCTAGCGCTGCAGCCGCACGGGATCGGCGGTTCCGCTGCGGCGGACGATCCAGGCCTCGGTGATGTGCTGGAACATCGCCTCGGCGGCGCCGTCGGGATCGTGGGCGGCGATGCGTTCGTAGATGCGGCGGTGGCCGAGGTTCGACGCCACGCACAGGGCCCGCTCGGTCCGGCCCAGGTATCGGGCGGTGTTGACGACCTGGCCTTCCAGCGACCGTACGACGCCACGGGCGATGCGGTTGCCCGACGCCCGCATGATGGTGTCGTGGAAGGCGCGGTCGCTCTCGGCGTACGTGGCCGGGTCGTCCACCAGCTCGTCCATCTGATCCACCAGGGCGCGTAGCCGATCGATGGTGTCCGGCCCGGCCAGGCGGGCGGCGACGTTGGCCATGTCGGACTCCAGCACGCGCCGCGTCACGACGAGGTCGTCGAGGATCGCGAGGCTCTCGTCCACGGCGATGGTGGCGGTGAGGACGAGCTCGTCGAGCATGTCCCACGTCGCCGGTTGGGTCACCATGGTGCCGGAACCCTGGCGGACCTGTACCAGCCCCTTCTCCTGCAGGATCTTCACTGCCTCCCGCACGACGGTGCGGCTCACGGAGAACGCCTCGCACAGCGCGGGCTCGGGGGGCAGCGGTGTCCCCGGCGGGTGCACGCCGCGAACGATGCGCTCCACCAGCTCGGCTGTCACCGCTCTGGCCAGACTCGCCGGGCGGCGCACCCAGGCCGGTGGCGCCGGGTCGCTGCCGGCCGTTTCCTGCGATGCCGTCATGTCGCCTCCGGTGCCCTGGCACGTCAGTATACGGGAACCCTCTTGCCGCCAGACGTCATACGAATTACGTTTGGCCGCAGACGGCCGGATCCGGTGGCCGCTCCCGGGAAGCGGGTGGCGATGAAGCAGCGAGCGTTATGGTCGGCCTTGATGGCCGCGGCACTGGCCGTGGCCGGCTGCGGGAGCGCCACCCGGACGGACTCCCCGTCCGGGGACTCGCAGCAGAAGCAGCACAAGCTCGTGGTCTGGGACTGGAAGTCAGGTGAACCGGCCGCCGCGGCCTACATCGGCAAGGCGAAGGCGGACTTCGCCAAGCGGCATCCCGGCGTCACCGTCGAGTTCGTCGCCCAGCCGTTCGACCAGTACTACACCCTGCTCGGCTCGGCCATCCAGGCCGGCAAGGGCCCCGACGTCATGCTCTTCAACGGGGGCGGGCAGCTCCGCGACCGGGCCGGCGCGCTCCTTCCGCTGGACCCGTACGTGGCCGGGGACAGGAGCCGGCTGGCGGGCTGGGAGGCGTTCAGCAAGGACGGCAAGGTCTACGCCGCGCCGGTGACCCTGCAGGGGCACCCGATCTACTACAACAAGACGCTCTACGAGAAGGCCGGCCTCGATCCCGCCGCCCCGCCCAAGACCTGGGACGAGTTCGTCAGCGGCTGCGCCGCCATCAAGAAGGCGACCGGGGCCACCTGCTTCGCGCTCGGCAACAAGGAAGGCATCGGGATCCAGTTCTTCCTGTCGGGCCTCGGCTCCGGAGTCCTGACGCCCCGGGAGTACGACGACTGGATCGCCGGGAAGCGCGACTGGACCTCTCCGCACGTGCGGCGGATCTTCGAGCTGTGGAAGGAGTCCGGCGACAAGGGGCTGAACAACGACGGTGCCAACTCCACCGCGATGTTCACCGACATCTTCAGCGTCTTCGAGACCGGCAAGGCCGCTCACATCATCGGGCTGATGTCGGACATCGGGCACTGGAAGGATTTCGGAGAGTTCCTGCCACCCGACAAGATCGGCGTCATGCGGGCCCCGGTCGTCACCGGCGCTGCTGCCCCGAGCCTTCCGTTCGACGGCGGCATCGGCTACGCGGTCGCGAAGTGGACCAAGGACCCCGCGCTGGCCGCCGATCTGGTGCGATCGCTGACCTCGACCGACGCCTTGACGGCGTTCTACGCCGAGGCCGGCGCGATCGCGTCCGACACGACGATCGACGTCTCGCAGGCCGGCCCGGCCGCCACCGCGATCGCCGCCGGGATCAAGACCGGCAGGCCCGCCCTGCACGTGGCGCTGTCCTCCAAGACCCTGGACGTGATGGGAAGGCTGTCCCAGCAGCTCCTGAGCGGATCGACCACCGTGGACAAGGCCATGGAGCAGCTGGCCGCCTCCGACCGGACGGGCTGACCGCGTGCCGATCGGAGGCCCTTCGCCGTTGGCCCGCCCGGCCGGCTCGGCGCGGGCCGGCGGAGTGACCGTGAAGCAACAGGCCCGTACGGCAGCCCGGCCGTCCTCCCGCAAGGTGCGCTCCGAGCGCCTGGCGCCCTACGTCCTGGTGGCCCCGGCCGTACTGATCATCGTGGCGCTGCGCCTGTGGCCGCTGGCCCTGGGGGTCAACTTCTCCTTCACCGGTGACGGCGAGCTCAACGGAACCCCCGTGGGGCTGGGCAACTACCTGGAGCTGGCCGGCGACCCGCTGTTCCACACCTCGCTGCGCAACGTCGGGCTGCTGGTCCTGCTGCTTCCCCTGGCGGTGGCGATTCCGGGCCTGCTCGCGACCTTCATCTATCTGCGCGTGCCGGGTCACCGGGTCTACCGCAGCGTCTACTTCTTCCCGGCCGTGCTCTCCCCGGTGATCGTCGGCGCGATCTTCAACCTCCTGCTCGGGTACGACGGCCCGTTGAACTCCGCCCTCGCGGTGATCGGCGCCGGCCCCGTCGACTGGCTCGGCGATCCGGGCATCGCCATGTTCACGGTGGTCGGCGTGCACGTCTGGGCGACGTTCGGGATGGCCCTGGTGGTGTTCCTCGCGGGCTTCAGCACCCTGGACGCCTCGCTGCTGGACGCGGCCCGCGTGGACGGCGCGTCGCTGCGCCAGATCATCCGGCACGTGATCATCCCGAGCCTGACCCGCACCATCCAGTTCGTCTTCGTGACGACGATGATCGGAATGCTGACCTCCATGTTCGGCCTGCTCTTCGTGATGACCAGTGGGGGCCCGGAGGGGGCCACCTACCTGCCGGAGTACTACATCTGGCACCAGCAGGGACAGATGAACCGGCCGGCGCTCGCCTCGGCCGCCTCGACGGTGCTCTTCGTCGTCATGCTCGTGGTGGGGCTCCTGCAGATCACCCTGCTCCGCCGCACGGGGAGGCAGGACTGATGCCCGGGATGCGTCTGGCCAGGTGGGCGGCCGCCGTGCCGATGGCCGTGCTCGCGCTGGCGACGATCTATCCACTCGTGTTCACCGGCAACGTCGCGATGAAGACCCGTCGCGACTACGTCCTCGACCGGTTCGCCCCGGCGGGCTCCCTGCGCTGGGACAACCTCGCCGAGGCGTGGGCCGGCGCCGGCATGGCGCGGTACTTCGTCAACTCGTTCGTCGTCGTGGCGTGCGCCGTGGCCCTGCTGCTGCTGTTGGGGTCGATGGCGGGCTTCGCGCTGGCCCGGCTGCGCTTCCGCGGCTCCTCGGTGATCTTCCTGGGCTGTCTCGCGGGGCTGTTCATCCCGTTCCAGGTGATCATGGTTCCGCTCACCAGGGTCATGGCCGACACCGGGCTCATCGACACCTATCCGGGCCTCGTCCTGGCCTACGTCGCCCAGTTCCTGCCGTTCACCGTCTTCCTGATGACGAGTCACTACAGGACCATCCCGGCGGAGATCGTGGACGCGGCCAGGATCGACGGCAACACGGTGTACGGCGTGTACCGGCGGATCATGCTCCCGCTGGGCGTTCCGGCGCTGCTGTCGGTCGGCATCCTCGACGCCCTGTTCTGCTGGAACGACGTGCTCATCGCCCTGCTCATGATGCCGTCGCCGGAGCATCGCACCCTCATGATCGGGGTCAACGCGCTGCGCGGGCAGTACTCCGGTGACATCCCCACCTTCGCCTCGGGGGTCCTGATCGCCGCGGTGCCCGTACTGATGATCTATCTGTTCCTCCAGCGCCAGATAGCCGACGGCGTCACAGCCGGTTCCACGAAGGGCTGACATGCGGATCACTGGGTATCGGACCATGACGACGGTGCAGGAATGGGGCCGTCCCGTCGGTGACGTCAACGGTGTCTTCGCCGACGGAGCCGTACCGGTGCCGCTCGTCATGGTGGACACCGACGAGGGGATCACCGGCGTGGGTCTCGGGCCGCACGTGGAGATCGAGACGGTCTTCGCCGCGATCGAGGGCGAGGATCCGCGCGGCGTGACGGCGCTCTACGACCGCATGCTGCGGCGGACCTTCAAGGCCGGCCACGCCGGCGCCGTGTTCGGCACGATCGGCGCACTCGACACCGCCCTGTGGGACATCAAGGCGCAGGCGGCCGGTGAGCCGCTCTGGCGCCTGCTCGGCGGGCGCGACCGGGAGGTGCCCGCCTACGCCTCCGGCCTCGACATCGGCCTGACCGACGACGAACTCGTCTCGGTCTACCAGGTCTACGCCGAGCACGGCCTGCGCGCGGCCAAGATCAAGGGCGGTCTCGACATCGAACGCGACCGGCACCGCCTGACGCTGGTGCGGGACGTGCTGACCGAGGCGGGGCGCGGCGCGCGGCCGGGCCTGATGCTCGACGTGAACGAGGCCTGGACCCGCAAGCAGGCGGTCCGGCACGTCTGCGAGCTCGAACGCACGCTGGATCTGACGTGGATCGAGGAGCCGGTGCGGCGGTGGGACGCCGAAGGCCTGGCCGCCGTCGGTCGCGGGGTCCGCGCCTCCGTCGCCACGGGGGAGAACCTCACCGGGCTCGAGCAGTTCCGTCCGCTGCTGGCCGCGGGGGCCGTGGACGTCGTCCAGACGGCCGTCGTCTGGGGGGTGTCCCACTTCCTCCGGGTGTCCGCGCTGGCGCACGCCCACGACCTGCCGGTCAGCCCGATCGGCGCCACGCCCGTCGCGCTGCTGCACGCCGCGACGTCGGTGCCGAACCACCTGGCCAGCGAGTTGCAGGATCTGCGCCCGCCGCTCGGACTGTCGCTCGACCTGCACGTCGAGGACGGCGCGTTCGTCCTCGGCGACGCGCCGGGCCTCGGCATCGCGGTCGACGAGCAGGCGGTCAACACGTCCGTCCGCAGGCCGGACCCCAGGGCTGCCGAGGGCCCCCACACCCGGCCGGAGCACGCCGGACGACGGCTGCTGGCGGTCGCCAACTGCTCCTCCGCGGCGAGGTCTCCGGGATGAGCGGGAGCCTTGCGCGGCCGAGGCCCGCCGTCGCCCGCGACCGGATCAGTGGGACGAGAAGAACAGGCGCTGCTGGATCTCCCTGCGGTAGTCGTCGAGGGTGTTGTCGATGTGCGTGGCCGCCGACTGGGCGGCCGCTTCGGGGTCGCCGGCCCGGATGGCCTGGTAGATGGCGTCGTGCTCCTCCACGGCCTTGGCGGCGTGCCCGCCCACCGAGCCGCGCAGGCCGATGAGGCTCGACTGTGCCTGCAGCCTGCGGGCCTCCCGCACGGCGACCTGGAGGAACATGTTGTGCGAGGCGGCGGCGATGGCGGTGTGGAAGGCGTTGTCGCCCTCGTTGAACAGTTCCTCGCGTCCGGTCTCGAAGCCGTGGCGGCACAGGCCGGCCGCCTCCTCGATGGCCCTCAGCTCGGCAGGGGTGGCGCGCCGGGCGGCCAGCCTGCTGGTCTCCATCTCCTGCGCCCGGCGGAACTCGAACAGCATGTAGACGTGGTCGAGGTCGGTGGGGAGGAAGAAGGACCCCCAGCGCCCGGTGCCGAACATGCCCTCGTCGTCGGCCACGTACAGGCCGCGGCCCTTCTGGGCGCGTACCCGGCCGAGCGCGGAGAGGATCTTCACCGCCTCGCGCACCACGGTGCGGCTGGTGCCCAGTTGCCGGGCCAGCTCGTTCTCGGTCGGCATGCGGTCACCCGGGCGCAGGCCCAGCCTGACGATCAATTCCAGCACCTGCTCGGCGGCCACCTCGTAGCCCGGCCGGTATCCGCTCTCACGCGGGGTGTCGGTCACCGTGCTTCCTCCTCGCCATTCCCAGCAAGAGTATGACCGATGAGCCGATCGCGCCCGATGAGTACGACACATATGAACGGTTCATTCGGGAAGGGTAGGCGGGCTCGTACACAGCGCCCGGTGAATCTGCAGGTGAAGGCGCAAAAACGCTCACTTCGGCCACACTTCCCGGGTGCGGATCGCGAAATAAGCACGCTTAAAGTCTTGACGGGTATCCATACTCTGCGGGTAATTGGTAGCGAGGCCGGCGCCCCTACCCCCCAAAGGAACGACTGTGCCATTACCTTCGCCCGTCACGATGCCGAGACCGACCTTGATCGGCATCGTCACCGCCGCGCTGGCCGCGGCGTTCGCCCTCGTAGCCCCCGCCACCCCGGCCCTCGCGGCCACCACGACCCTGTACGCGTCACCCGCCGGCACCGGCACCGCCTGCACCGCCACCCAGCCGTGCTCGCTGTCCGCGGCGCAGGCGGCGGTACGTTCGCTGAACGCCGGGATGTCCGGCGACATCGTCGTGGAGCTGGCCGGCGGGGTGTACCGGCTGTCCGAGCCGCTCCGGCTGACCGCCGCCGACTCCGGGAACAACGGCTACACCGTCAGATGGCAGGCCGCGGCGGGGGCCGTCCCCGTCATCAGCGGAGCCAGGGCCGTCACCGGATGGACCGTCGCCGACCCGGGAAAGAACATCTGGCGCGCCGGCGTCGGCGCCGGGATCGACACCCGGCAGCTGTACGTCGACGGCGCCCTCGCCACCCGGGCGCGCACCGCCGTCAACCGGTCCGACTTCACCGCCAGCAGCACCGGGATGAGGTTCACCAGCGGCGCGCTGAGCTACCTGAACAACCTCGCCAACCAGGGCCGCGTCGAGATGGAGAGCGTCGGCTCCTTCACCGACCGGTACGCGCCGGTGCAGAGCATCAGCGGCGGCCTCATCACGATGCGGCAGCCCGCCTGGAACAACAACAACTTCGGGTACGACACCTTCACCAGCCCGCACCGGGCGGGGCCGCTCTACCTGGTCAACGCCTACGAGTTCCTCGACTCGCCGGGGGAGTGGTACCTCGACCCCGCGACCGGCGCCCTGTCCTACATCCCGCGCGCCGGGCAGAACATGGCCAACGTCAGCGTGGAGCTGCCGGTGCTCCAGTCGCTGGTGCACGTCGGCGGAACCTACGACGCGCCCGCGCACCACATCACGTTCAGCGGGATCACCTTCACCGGCACGAGCTGGCTCGGCCCCAGCGGCAACCAGGGCTACGTGGACCAGCAGACCGGCGCCTACATCGCCGGCAACTGGAGCTGGCCCGCCTTCACCTCCTGCCACCAGGGCTGCCGGCAGTTCGAGGCGACCCGGCCGAACTGGTTCCAGATGCCCGCCGCCGTGCAGGTCTCCGCGGCGAACACCGTCACCTTCACCGACTCGCGCTTCGTCAACCTGGGACAGACGGCCATCGGCATCGGCAACGACGCCAACGCGCACGCCAGCGGCGTCGGCCTGGGCGCCGCCGACATCACGATCACCCGGTCGGAGATCGCCCACAGCTCGGCCGGCGGCATCGTGGCCGGCGGCGTGCGCGGCGACGCGCACCACCCGAGCGACCAGCGGATGGTCAACCGGAACATCACCGTCAGCCACAACCGCATCCACGACCTCGGCCTGGACCACCGGGGCGTCGTCTCGGTCCTGACCACCTACGTCACCAACACCGACGTCTCCCGCAACGAGGTCTACAACCTGCCGTACACCGGCATGTCGATCGGGTACGGCTGGGGCGCCAACGAGCCGGGCGGCAGCACCCACTACGCCGACCGCGGCCTGTACGACTTCCAGCCGCGCTACACCACGCCCACCACCGCCTCCGGCAACCGGCTCGTCGGCAACTACGTGCACGACGTCATGCAGCAGATGACCGACGGCGGCTGCATCTACACGCTGTCGTGGAACCCGGGCGCGGTGATCAGCGACAACCACTGCCTGCGTACCAACGGCTGGTTCGGCATCTACTTCGACGAGGGCTCGCGGTACTACACCGTCAGGAACAACGTGCTGTCGAACACCGGAACCTGGGCCACCGCCAACTACTGGTACGGCGAGAACATGGGCAACTTCACCGTCACCGGCAACTGGTCGACCAACGGCAGCACCAACGTGACCAACGGAGACCGCGGCAACGTGGTGAACAACAACGTCACCGTCGCCAACGGCGCCTGGCCGGCCGGAGCCCAGGCCGTGATCGCGGCCGCCGGCCCCCAGGGCGGGCCTTCGGGCAGCACGAGCCCGCTGCGGGGCGTGGCGTCGAACCGGTGCCTGGACGTCACCGGCACGTCGCAGGCCAACGGCGCGCAGGCGCAGCTGTGGGACTGCAACGGGCAGCCCAACCAGCAGTGGACCACCACCAGCGCCGGTGAGCTGCGGGTCTACGGCACCAAGTGCCTGGACGTGAACGGCGCCGGCACCGCCGACGGCACCAGCGTGATCATCTGGGACTGCAACGGCCAGAACAACCAGAAGTGGCGCCTCAACGCCGACGGCACCGTCACCGCCGTCGGCGCGAACAAGTGCCTGGACGTCAGCGGCGCCGCCACCGCCAACGGCACCAAGGTGCACATCTGGACCTGCCACGGCGGAGCCAACCAGAAGTGGACCCGCGCCTGACACCGTCCGTCCGACGACGGCCCACGTCCCCCACCGTGGGCGGAGGCGGCACGCCTCCGGCCACGACCGGGGCCTCGCCCTGACTGGTCTTCCTGTCGCAGGAGGGAACCCTCATGTCCCGACGTCCGTGGCTCACCTTGCTGACCACGATGGCGCTGATCATCCCCGGAGCGATCGCGCTCGGCGCCCCCGCGGCGAACGCCCTCGTCATCCCGCCGTCCGACTACCAGCAGGTGTCTCTCGCGTCGGGCGGCGCGGAACTGGGCGAGGCGATGTCGCTGGCCGTGATGCCGAACCGGTCGGTCCTGCACACGGCGCGCGACGGCACGCTGCGTGTCACCGACGCCAACGGCAACACGAAGGTGGCCGGCCGGCTCAACGTCTACACCCACGACGAGGAGGGCCTCCAGGGCGTGGCGGTCGACCCCGGCTTCGCCTCGAACCGGCACGTGTGGCTCTACTACTCCCCGCGGCTGAGCACCCCGAACGGTGACGCGCCGGCCACGGGCACGCAGGCCCAGTTCGACCAGTGGAAGGGCGAGCTGTACCTGTCCCGGTTCACCCTGAAGGCGGACGACACCCTCGACCTGGCCAGCGAGAAGGTGGTCCTGCGGGTCCAGAACGACCGCGGCCAGTGCTGCCACGTGGGCGGGGACATCGACTTCGATGCCGCCGGCAACTTGTACCTGACCACCGGCGACGACACCAACCCGTTCGAGTCGAGCGGCTACTCCCCGCTGGACGAGCGGACCAACCGCAACCCCCAGTTCGACGCCCAGCGCTCGTCCGCCAACACCAACGACCTGCGCGGCAAGCTCCTGCGCATCAAACCGCAGCCCGACGGCACCTACACCGTCCCCAGCGGCAACCTGTTCCCGCCGGGGACGGCGAGGACCCGGCCGGAGATCTACGCGATGGGCTTCCGCAACCCGTTCCGGATGAGCGTGGACAAGGCGACCGGCATCGTCTACCTCGGCGACTACGGGCCCGACGCCGGTGTGACCACCTCCAACCGCGGGCCGAGCGGGCAGGTGGAGTTCGATCGCATCACCGGCCCCGGCAACTACGGATGGCCGTACTGCACGGGCACGAACACCACCAGCGAGACCTACAACGAATGGAACTTCGCCACCAACAGCACCGGTCCCAAGTACGACTGCGCGGGCGGCCCGGCCAACAACTCCTTCCGTAACACCGGCCTGCCCACGCTGCCACCGGCGAAGCCGGCGTGGATCCGGTACGCGGGGGACGCCGGAAGCCCACCGGAGTTCGGCTCCGGGTCGGAGTCGCCGATGGGCGGCCCGGTCTACCGGTACGACCCCGGCCTGAGCTCGGCCGTCAAGTTCCCCCAAGCGCTCGACGGGCGGTATTTCGCCGGTGAGTACGGCCGGCGCTGGATCAAGGCGATCGAGGTCAAGCCGGACGGCGCCTACGGGGAGATCTCGGCGTTCCCCTGGTCGGGCACGCAGGTCATGGACATGGCCTTCGGCCCTGACGGGGCCCTGTACGTCCTCGACTACGGCACCGGGAGCAACAACCAGGCGCTGTACCGCATCGAGTACATCGGCAGCGCCAACCGCAACCCGATCGCCAAGGCGTCCGCCGACAGGACGTCGGGACCGGCTCCGCTGGCGGTGAGCTTCTCCTCGGCGGGCAGCTCGGACCCGGAGGGCGGCGCGCTGACCTACTCGTGGAACTTCGGCGACGGCACCACCTCCACGGCGGCGAACCCGAGCAAGACCTACACCGCGAACGGCGCCTACACGGCGACGCTCACGGTCCGGGATCCGCAGGGTCTCACCGGCACGGCGAGCGTGATCGTGACCGTCGGCAACACCGCGCCGACGGTCAGCCTCACCACCCCTGCCGATGGGCAACCGTTCTCCTTCGGTGACACCGTGCCCTTCCAGGTCACCGTCAGCGACCCGGAGGACGGCACGATCGACTGCGGCCGGGTCACCGTCGCCTACTTCCTCGGCCACGACAGCCACCGCCACCAGATCACCTCCGAGACCGGCTGCTCGGGCTCCATCACGGTGCCGGTCGACGGCGAGCACGACGCCGCGGCCAACATCTACGGCGTCTTCGAGGCCTCCTACACCGACGGGGGCGGTCTGACCTCCACCAGCACCCGTACGCTCCAGCCGAGGCACCGGCAGGCGGAGCACTTCGGCGCGCAGCAGGGCATCCAGCCGGCCGACCACGCCACCGCGGAAGGCGGCAGGACGGTCGGCTTCACCGACGACGGCGACTGGATCTCCTTCCAGCCGTACCACCTGGGCAACGCGACGCGGATCACCGCCCGGGTGTCCTCGGCCGGCGCGGGCGGCCGGATCGAGGTGCGGGCGGGCTCGGCGACGGGCACCCTGCTGGGGACGGTGAACGTGGCGAGCACCGGCGGCTGGGACACCTTCACCGACGTCTCCGCGAGCCTCAGCGGCGCGCCGGCCGGCACGACGACGCTGTACCTGGTCTTCCGCGGCCCGACCGGGCAGGGCTACCTGTTCGACGTGGACGCCTTCACTCTCGACACCGGCACCCCGCCCCAGGGCAGCACGAGCGCGCTGCGGGGTGTGGCGTCGAACCGGTGCCTGGACGTGAACGGCGCCTCGCAGGCCAACGGCGCGCAGGCGCAGATCTGGGACTGCAATGGGCAGCCCAACCAGCAGTGGACCTCCACCAGCACGAGCGAGCTGCGGGTCTACGGCGGCAAGTGCCTGGACGTGAACGGCGCCGGCACCGCCGACGGCACCAGCGTGATCATCTGGGACTGCAACGGCCAGAACAACCAGAAGTGGCGGCTCAACGCCGACGGCACCGTCACCGCCGTCGGCGCGAACAAGTGCCTGGACGTCTCCGGCACCGCCAACGGCACCAAGGCACGCATCTGGACCTGCACCGCAGGCACCAGCCAGCGCTGGACCCGCGTCTGAAAGGGACACCCATGCTGCGACATCTGACCTCAGCCGCGCCCGGAGGCGACCGCAAGACCTCTGTGCTGCGACGCCTGTCAGTGACAGCGGCGGCGATCATCGCCGCCGCGACGATGCTCCCCGCCATCCCCGCCCAGGCGGCCGCCTTCAAGGTGCTGGTGTTCTCCAAGACGGCCGGCTTCCGGCACGACGCCATCCCCACCGGGATCCAGGCCATCCGCGACCTGGGGGCGGCCGGCGACTTCGCCGTCGACGCGACCGAGGACTCGGGCGCCTTCAGCGCGGCCAACCTCGCCCAGTACCAGGCGGTGGTGTTCCTCAACACGACCGGCGACGTGCTGAACGACACCCAGCAGGCCGCCTTCCAGGCGTACGTGGACGGCGGGGGTGGCTACGTAGGGGTGCATTCGGCCGCCGACACCGAGTACGACTGGGCCTACTACGGGCAGCTGACGGGGGCCTGGTTCGCCAGCCACCCGGCGATCCAGCAGGCCACCGTACGGAACGAGGACCGGGCGCACGCCGCGACCGCTCACCTCGGGGCGACCTGGTCGCGCACCGACGAGTGGTACAACTACCGCGCCAACCCCCGACCGAACGTCCGGGTGCTGCAGAGCCTGGACGAGGGCAGCTACAGCGGCGGCAGCATGGGCGACCACCCGATCACCTGGTGCCACCCGCAGTCCTCCGGACGCGCGTTCTACACCGGCCTGGGGCACACCCGCGAGTCGTACGCCGATCCGAACTTCCGCACGCTGCTGCTCGGCGGGATCCGTTACGCGGCCAAGGCCGTCGACGCCGACTGCCGTCCCGAGAACGGGTACACGACGCTGTACGGCGGCTCGACGGCGGGCTGGTCGCAAGCGGGGCCGGGGTCGTTCGCCAACAGCGACGCCACGCTGACCTCCCAGGGCGGCATGGGGATGTTGTGGCACAACGCCAAGGAGTTCCGCTCCTACTCCCTCAAGCTCGACTGGAAGCTGACGGGCGACTCCAACTCCGGCGTGATCGTCGGCTTCCCGGCCACCAGTGACCCCGGCGCGGCGCTCGACACCGGATACGAGGTGCAGATCGACGCGACCGACACCCCCGACAGGACGACCGGGGCGATCTACGGGTTCAAGGCCGCCGACCTCGCCGCCCGCGACGCGGCGCTGAACCCGCCGGGGCAGTGGAACACCTACGAGCTGCTGGTGGAGGGTGAGCGGCTGCAGGTGTTCCTGAACGGCAGCAGGATCAACGACTTCACCAACACCGATCCGGCCCGCTCGCTCCAGCAGGGCCACATCGGCATCCAGAACCACGGCTCCGGTGACGTGGTGTCCTTCCGCAACATCCGCATCAAGGAACTGACCAGCACCCCGGGCGGTACCAGCGCGCTGCGGGGCGTGGGGTCGAACCGGTGCCTGGACGTCGGCGGCGCCTCCCAGGCCAACGGCGCGCAGGCGCAGATCTGGGACTGCAACGGGCAGCCCAACCAGCAGTGGACCTCCACCAGCGCCGGCGAGCTGCGGGTCTACGGCACCAAGTGCCTGGACGTGAACGGCGCCGGCACCGCCGACGGCACCAGCGTGATCATCTGGAGCTGCAACGGCCAGAACAACCAGAAGTGGCGCCTCAACGCCGACGGCACCGTCACCGCCGTCGGCGCGAACAAGTGCCTGGACGTCGCCGGCACCGCCAACGGCACCAAGGCACGCATCTGGACCTGCAACGGAGGAGCCGGCCAGCGCTGGACCCGCGTCTGAGGCGGCAAGGAGCCCGCGCTGATGAGAGCTACTTCGAGAGGGCGGAATACGTGCTGAGCATGCGCGGCATCGGCAAGAGCTTCCTGGGCGTGCGGGTGCTGTCCGGGGT
Source organism: Nonomuraea sp. NPDC050202 (assembly GCF_040656115.1). Lineage (NCBI taxonomy): Bacteria > Bacillati > Actinomycetota > Actinomycetes > Streptosporangiales > Streptosporangiaceae > Nonomuraea > Nonomuraea sp. NPDC050202. The sequence goes on from NZ_JBFALF010000023.1 coordinate 188,172, forward strand.
GGACCTCGACGTGACGTCCGGCGAGGTCCACGCCGTCGTCGGTGAGAACGGCGCCGGCAAGTCCACCCTCATGAAGATCATCTGCGGGGTTCACGCGCCGGACGAGGGCACCATCGAGATCGACGGCCGGCCCGTCTCCTTCGGCCATCCTCTCGAGGCGCAGCGCTCCGGCATCGCGATCATCTACCAGGAGTTCAACCTGCTGCCCGAGCGCACCGTCGCCGAGAACGTGTTCCTCGGGCGCGAGCCCGTCAGGCGCGGCCTGGTCGACCGGGCCGCCATGGAGGAGGCGACCGCGCGGCTCCTCGCCGAGCTGGGCGAGGACTCCTTCGGCCCTCGCGACACCGTCAAGCGCCTGCCGGTGGCCCAGCGGCAGCTCGTCGAGATCGTCAAGGCGCTGTCGATGAACGCCCGGCTCGTCGTCATGGACGAGCCCAGCGCGGCGCTCGCCGAGCACGAGGTCGAGTCGCTCTACCGGCTGATCGGCCGGCTGAGGGAACGCGGCGTCGCCGTCGTGTACATCTCCCACCGATTACGCGAGGTGTTCGACCTCGCCGACCGGGTCACCGTGCTCAAGGACGGCTCCCGCGTCACCACGCTCCCGGCCGGCGAGGTGACCCCCGGCGAGCTGATCCGCCTGATGGTCGGCCGCGACCTCGGCGCCTACTTCCCGCCCCGCTCGGCCGGGGCCGGCGAGGTACGGCTCAGCCTGCGCGCGGCCGGCAACCACAAGCTCCGCGACATCGATCTGGAGCTGCGTGCCGGGGAGATCGTCGGCATCGCCGGCCTGCAGGGATCCGGCAGGTCGGAGCTCGCCAAAGCGATCTTCGGCGCGGAGCCGTTCACCACGGGCGAGATGATCCCGTCGCGCCCGCGCTCGGTCCGGGCAGGCGTGGCCATGGGCATCGGGCTCGTGACCGAGGACCGCAAGGCCGAAGGGCTCGCGCTGCGCCAGTCGGTGCGCGACAACGTCCTGCTCGTCGCCCGCGCGGTGGGCGCCCGGAACCGTGACGGCGTGCGCGACCTGCTCCAACGGGTGGGCCTGTCGCCTGCGCGCCAGGAACAGGAGGTCCGCTACCTGTCCGGCGGCAATCAGCAGAAGGTCGTGCTCGTGAAATGGATGACGATGGCGCCGCGGGTGCTGCTGTTCGACGAGCCGACCAGGGGTGTCGACGTCGGGGCCAAGGCCGCGATCCACGACCTGATGCGCGAGCTGGCCGACGACGGCATGGCCATCATGATGATCTCTTCAGAGCTGCCCGAGCTCATCGGCATGAGCGATCGCGTCGTCGTCCTGCGCGACGGCCGCATCGCGGGCACGCTGCCTGCCGGGGCCTCCGAGGAGGCCGTCATGCGCCTGGCCGCCGGAGAGGTGGGCTGAATGAACCTGCTCACCCGCCCTCCCCGCCCCGCCCGCGGCAGCCGGTCGCGCGGCGGTCTGGCGGCGTGCCTGCGCGACCCCACGCAGGTGGTGTTCCTCGCGCTGCTCGGCCTGGTCGCGATCGGCTGGGCCCTCGTCGCGCTCGACGGCGGCCAGTTCCTCACCATGGAGAGCGTCGTCGGGATCCAGCAGCGTTCCGCGGCCCTCGGCATCGTGGCGATCGGGCAGACGCTGGCGATCCTGGCCGGGTCGCTCGACCTGTCCGTGGCGTACCTGATCAGCCTGGCCTCGCTGGTCGCGGCGGAGATCATGGCGGGCCAGGACGGCGGCATCGGGCCGGCGGTCGCCGCGGTGCTGGTCATCAGCTCGCTGGTGGGGCTGGTCAACGGGCTGGTCATCACCAGGCTCCAGGTCCACCCCTTCATCGCCACGCTCGGCGTCGCCCTGATCATCAAGGGCATCGTCGACCACCTGTACGACGGCCCGGCGGGCAAGGTTCCCGAGTCGTTCCAGCTTCTCGGATACTCCCGCGTGGGGCCGATCCCCGTCTCCGCCCTGCTCTGGGCGGGCGTGGCCGTCGCGGCCTGGTTCCTGCTGAGCAGGACCCGGCTGGGATACCGGATCTACGCGGTCGGCGGCGACGAGGAGGTCGCCCGGCTGTCCGGCATCCGCACGGCCCGCGTCATCGTGATCACTCACGTGCTCTGCTCGGTCTGCGCCGGCATCGCCGGCCTGCTGCTGGCCGCCAGGCTCGGGGCGGGGGCGCCCACGGTGGGCACCGACGGCGGCTACGACCTGGAGTCCATCGCCGCGGTCGTGCTCGGCGGGACCGCGCTGGCCGGAGGCAAGGGCGGCGTGGCCGGGACCGTGGGCGGGGTGCTGCTGCTGGCCGTCCTGGACACCCTCTTCAACCAGCTCGAGGTCAACTCCTTCGCCAAGGACGTGGTCCGCGGCGTGGTCATCGTCATCGCGGTGGCCGTCTACGCCCGGCGCGGGACGAGGCGGGCGGCATGAGGCGAACCCTTCCCATTCTCGCGGTCCTCGTGGTGCTGCTGACCGCGATCGCGGTCGCCAACCCCTTCTTCCTGGAGCCCGCGGGTTTCCTGGCGTTCCTCAAACGGGCCGCGCCGCTGGTGATCCTCGCCGCGGGACAGTATTTCGTCATCGTCTCCGGCGAGTTCGACCTGTCGGTCGGCTCGCTGGTGACGGCCGAAGTGGTGATCGCCGCGCGGCTCATCGACGGAGACGAGTCCGCCACCTGGCCGGTCCTGGCCCTGCTGGTCGCCGCCGGGCTGCTCGTCGGGCTGGTCAACGGCGTGGTGACCACCAAGCTGCGGGTGCCGTCGTTCATCGTGACGCTCGGCATGCTGCTCATCCTCAGCGGGGCGGTCTTCCTGTGGACCGGTGGCGCGCCGCGCGGCGCGCTGTCGGAGGGCTTCCGGATGTACGGCCGCGGCGGCCTCGGGCCGCTGCCGTGGTCGGTGCTGATCCTGCTGGCCGTCGGCGCGGCGGCCATCTGGCTCATGCGCGCCGACTTCGGCAGGACGCTGATGGCCACCGGTGACAACGAGCGCGCCGCGGCGCTGTCCGGGGTGCGGGTCGACCGGGTCAAGATCTTCGCCTTCATGCTCTCCGGCCTGGCCGCGGCCGTCGCGGCGATCCTGCTCGGCGGTTTCGCCGGGGTCTCGGCGCAGGCCGGCCAGGGACTGGAGTTCTCCGCCATCACCGCGGTCGTCCTCGGCGGCGTGGTGCTCGGCGGCGGCCGCGGCTCCGTGCCGGCCGCCATGGCCGGGGCCGTCACGCTGGAGGCGCTGTTCACCCTGCTCAACCTGTACGGGATCTCGGGGGCGCTGGAGTTCACCGTTCAGGGCGTCATCATCATCGCCGCGGTCGCGGCGGGAGCCGTCCGACTTCCCCGGAAGTCCACCCCCCGAAGAGGAGACGCCCATGCCGCGTCGTAAGGCCGCAGTCGCCGTGTTCGCCGCGCTCGTCCTCGCCGGCTGCACCACCGACAAGCCGGCCACCACCACCGGATCCGCGGCGCCCGCCACCAGCGCTCAGGGGTCCGGCACGGGTGCGCAGTCGAAGTTCTTCGTGCAGGCCGATTTCGACGCCCAGCTGGCCATGCGCTCCCAGCAGCCCCAGGGCCCCGCGGCCCGGCCCTGGGAGCAGGCCATCGCCCCGAAGATGATCGACACGGCCCAGTACAAGAAGGACGGGCCGTACCACCTGTGCTTCTCCAACGCGGCGGTCAACAACCCCTGGCGCCAGGTCGGGTGGAAGACGATGCAGGCCGAGGCGGGCCTGCACGAGGAGATCGAGAAGTTCACCGCGCTGGACGCCGAGGGCAAGGACGACAAGCAGATCTCCGACATCGCCGAGCTGCAGGCCAAGGGATGCGACGCGCTGATCGTCTCGCCGAACACCACGGCGACGCTCACCCCCGCCGTGACGGCCGCCTGCGCGAAGGTGCCCGTCATCGTGTTCGACCGGGGCGTGGAGACGGACTGCCCGGTGACGTTCATCAAGCCCATCGGCGGCTACGCCTTCGGCGCCGACGCCGCCGAGTTCCTGGCCGAGAAGGTGCCGGCGGGCGGCAAGGTGCTGGCGCTGCGCATCCTGCCCGGCGTGGACGTGCTGGAGACCCGCTGGTCGGCCGCGAAGGTGGTCTTCGACAACAGCCGCCTGCAGGTGGTGGGCGTGGAGTTCACCGACGGTGACGCCGCCAAGACCAAGAGCATCGTCAGCGACTACATCCAGCGGCACGGCAAGATCGACGGCGTCTGGATGGACGCCGGCGCCACGGCGGTGGCCGCGATCGAGGCGTTCGAGGACGCCGGCCTGCCGGTACCGCCGATCAACGGCGAGGACCAGCAGGACTTCCTGCAGAAGTGGAAGGACGCGGGTCTCACCGCCGTCGCGCCCACGTACCCGACCTACCAGTGGCGCACCCCGATCATCGCCGCTCTGAAGATCCTCAAGGGCGAGGAGGTGCCCGAGATGTGGAACCTGCCGCAGCCGAAGGTCACCAGCGAGAACCTGCCGGCCTATCTCAAGCCCGACATGCCGCCGCTGCACTACGCGCTGTGCGGTTGTGAGGACCTGCCCGGCTTCCCGGAGACCTGGGGCGGCAAGAAGGGCTGATCGGCTCCTTCCCGCGAACCGACGACGAAGAGGGACGCCATGTTCTCCATCGGAGTGAACACCTGGGTCTGGGTCTCCCCGCTGACCGACGACGACCTGGCGCGGCTCGCGCCCCGCATCGCCCGGTGGGGCTTCGACGCCGTCGAGCTGCCCGTCGAGCGACCCGGCGACTGGGATCCGGACAAGGCCGCGGCGGTGCTGGCCGAGCACGGGCTGGCCGCGTCCGTGGTGCTGGTCATGCCGCCGGGGCGCGAGCTCGTGGACGCCTCACCGCAGACCGTCCGCGCCACCCAGGACTACCTGCGGCACTGCGTCGACGTGGCGGTGACCGTCGGCTCCCCGGTGATCGCAGGGCCTGCGTACGCCTCGGTCGGCCGGACGTGGCGGCTCTCGCCGGACGAGCGCCGGGCGGTCTACGCCGAGTTGCGCGAGCGGCTGCGGCCCGTCCTGGACCACGCGGCCGAGCGCGGGGTGAAGCTCGCGGTCGAGCCGCTCAACCGGTACGAGACCAGCCTCGTCAACACCGTCGAGCAGGCGCTCGACGCGCTGCCCGAGGACTGCCACCTGGCACTCGACGTCTACCACCTGAACATCGAGGAGAAGGACCCCGCCCAGGCGGTGCGGGCGGCGGCGGATCGCGTCGCGCACGTGCAGGTGTGCGGCACCGATCGCGGCACGCCGGGGGCCGACCGCTTCGACTGGCCCGGCTTCACCCGGGCCCTGCGCGACACCGGCTATCAGGGGCCGCTCGTCATCGAGTCGTTCACCGCGCACAACCGGACCATCGCCACCGCTGCCTCGATCTGGCGGCCCCTCGCGGAGAGCCAGGACGCGCTCGCCGTGGACGGCCTCGCCTACCTGCGCACCCTCTGACCTCCACGTGAACCTGCCCGCCCACCGTCATCCGCCGACTTCGGTAACCCCCAGGAGACCCCTTCATGCGAAGATCACGCCTGTTCATCGCCCTGGTCGCGGCCTTATCGGGGCTGCTGATGTCCGTGTCGCCGCAGGTGGCGCACGCGGCCGCGCCGCAGTTCAAGGTGCTGCTGTTCACCGAGACGGCGAGCGGCTCCTACCGGCACGACTCCATCCCCGCCGGTGTCACGATGTTCCAGCAACTGGCGACCGACAACAACTTCCAGGTCGACCGTAGCGAGGACTCCAGCGTCTTCACGAGCGCGACCCTGAACACCTACGACGCGGTGATCATGTTCCAGACCAACGGCATGGTGTGGGACAACGACGCCCAGCGCCAGGCCTTCCAGTCCTACGTGCGCAGTGGGCGCGGCGTCGTCGCGATCCACAACGCCACCGACATGAACATCGAGTCGCAGTTCCCGTGGTGGGACCAGGTCGTCCTGGCCGGCGCCCACATGACCGCGCACTCGTCGATCCTGCAGGGCACCGCCAAGGTGGCCGATGACGTCCACCCTGCCACGAAGGGCCTGCCGGACCGGTGGGTGCGGACGGAGGAGTGGTACAACTTCGACAAGAACACGCGGGGCTCGGTGCACGTGCTGGTGACCGCGGACGAGACCACCTACGACGCGGGGCCGAGCAGGATGGGCGCCGACCATCCGATCTCCTGGTGTCACAACCCGGAGGGCGGCCGGGTGTTCGCCACCGCGATGGGCCACCAGGCGTCCTCCTACGCGGAGCCGCTGTTCAGGCAGCACCTGCTGGGTGCGGTGCAGTGGGCGGCGGGCGCGGCGCCGGGCGACTGCGGCGGCACGGTCGCGGCCCGGTTCCAGAAGGTGACCCTCGACGGCGCGCCGGACCAGCCGATGGAGCTGGACGTGGCCGCCGACGGCAGGGTCTTCTACATCTCGCGCTCCGGCAAGGTGAACCTGATCGCCGCCAACGGCGGGGGCACGCGCGTCATCGGCACCCTGCCGGTGTACGACGGCGGCGAGGACGGCGGCATCGGGCTGGCGCTGGATCCGGGCTTCGCCACCAACGGCTGGATCTACGTCAACTACTCGCCGTCCAGCGGCGGCGAGGTGAACCGGGTGTCGAGGTTCACCTTCAACGGCACCAGCCTCGACCTGGCGAGCGAAAGGAAGATCATCGAGGTTCCGGCGTACCGCAACGTCGACGAGCCCGGCCACACCGGCGGCTACCTCGCGTTCGGGCCGGGCGGGAACCTGTACATCGGGCCGGGCGACGACACCAACCCGAACGGGTCCAGCGGGTACGCCCCGATCGACGAGCGGCCGGGCCGGGAGCACTACGACGCCCAGCGGTCCTCGGCCAACACCAACGACCTGCGCGGCAAGATCCTGCGCATCCACCCCGAGCCCGACGGCACCTACACGATCCCGTCCGGCAACCTGTTCGCGCCCGGCACCGCCAGGACCCGGCCGGAGATCTACGCGATGGGCTTCCGCAACCCGTTCCGCTTCTCGGTGGACAAGGTGACAGGCTGGATCTCGGTGGGCGACTACGGCCCCGACGCGGGCGCCGCGAACCCCAACCGGGGCCCCGAGGGCACCGTCGAATGGAACCTGATCAAGCAGCCGGGCTTCTACGGCTGGCCGTACTGCGTCGGCAACAACCTCCCGTTCAACGACTACAACTTCGCCACCAGCACCTCCGGAGCGAAGTTCAACTGCTCGGCGCCGGTCAACAACTCGCCCAACAACACCGGCCTGACCAACCTGCCCGCGGCCAAGCCCGCGACCGTGTGGTACAACTACCACGCCTCTGCCGAGTTCCCCGAGATCAACTGCTGCGGCGGCGCCGCCCCGATGGGCGGCCCGTTCTACCGCTACGACCCGGCCGGCAGCTCGGACCGCAAGTTCCCCGAGTACTTCGACGGCACGCCGTTCTTCTATGAATGGAGCCGCAACTTCGTCAAGGAGTTCCGCCTGGACTCCTCGGGCAACCTCCTGAAGATCAACTCCTTCGTGGCGCAGCTCGCCCCGCGTGCGCCGATCGACATGAAGTTCGGGCCGGACGGCGCCCTGTACATGGCCGACTGGGGCAACGGGTTCGGCCACGCGAACACCGACGACAGCATCTACCGGATCGACTACGTGGCAGGGAACCGCGCGCCCCTGGCCAAGGCGAGCGCCGACCCCGACTCGGGCACGGCGCCGCTGACGGTGGCGTTCTCCTCGGCCGGCTCGTCCGACCCCGACGGCGACGCGATCACCTACGCGTGGGAGTTCGGCGACGGCGGGACCTCCACCAGCGCCAACCCCTCCCACACCTACACCGCCAACGGCACCTACACGGCCAAGCTGACCGTCCGGGACTCCGGCGGGAAGACGGGCAGCGTCACGTTGCCCGTCGTGGTCGGCAACTCCCGTCCCGAGGTGGCCTTCGCGGCCCCGCCCGACGGCGGGTTCATCGACTTCGGCGACGAGGTGGACTACACGGTCGACGTCACCGACGCCGAGGACGGCGCTGCCGACTGCACCAAGGTCAACGTGATCACGGCGCTCGGCCATGACCAGCACGCCCACGACACCGGCCAGTACACCGGCTGCTCCGGGACGGTCACGACCACCGCGTCCGGCCACGACGAGGCCTCCAACGTCTACTACGTCCTGTCCGCCGACTACACCGACAGCGGCGGCCTGAAGGGCTCCGCCGGCCTCACCCTGCAGCCGAAACACAAGCAGGCCGAGCACTTCACCGGCTCGTCCGGGATCCGCGTCGTCGACGAGCCCGGAGCCGAAGGCGGCAGGCGCATCGGCGACATCTCCGCCAATGACTGGATCTCCTTCAGCCCGGTGAACCTGTCCGGGATCGACACGGTGTCCTTCCGCGTCTCGGCGCCGTCCAGCACGGGGGCGTCCATCGAACTGCGCGCCGACTCGCCGACCGGGGCCCTCCTGGCCTCCAGCCCCGTGCCGGCGACCGGAGGATGGAACACCTACGTGACGCTGCCCGCGGTGCAGGTCACCGACCCGGGTGGCACCCGCGACGTCCACGTCGTGTTCAAGGCGCCGTCCGCGAACGCGTTCGACGTGGACTCCATCACCTTCAACGGCAGGGGAGTCGGGCAGGGCGACGGCTCGCCGGGCAGCACGAGCCCGCTGCGGGGTGTGGCGTCGAACCGGTGCCTGGACGTGAACGGCGCCTCGCAGGCCAACGGCGCGCAGGCGCAGCTATGGGACTGCAACGGGCAGCCCAACCAGCAGTGGACCTCCACCAGCGCCGGTGAGCTGCGGGTCTACGGCGGCAAGTGCCTGGACGTGAACGGCGCCGGCACCGCCGACGGCACCAGCGTGATCATCTGGGACTGCAACGGCCAGAACAACCAGAAGTGGCGGCTCAACGCCGACGGCACCATCACCGCCGTCGGCGCGAACAAGTGCCTGGACGTCGCCGGCACCGCCAACGGCACCAAGGCGCAGATCCGTGCGTGCAACGGCCAGAACAACCAGAGGTGGACCAGAACCTGACCCTCAGGTGACGCCCGGACGGACCCTGGAGCCGCCCAGGACGTGCCCTGGAAGGCGACGTCAGGCGGGTGGCCGTTTGGGAGGTGCGGTGCTCTGGCGTACGACGAGTTCGGTGGCCAGTTCGACGCGGCTCTGGGGTAGGGGGTCGCCGTGGGCGAGGGTGAGGAGCATGGTGGTGGCGGCGGCGGCCATGTCGGTGAGGGGTTGGCGGATGGTGGTCAGTGGGGGGATGGTCCATCGTATGGAGGGCAGGTCGTCGAAGCCGATCACGCTGAGGTCGTCGGGGATGCGCAGGCCGAGTTGGTGGGCGGCGTGGTAGACGCCGATGGCTTGGCCGTCGTTGGTGGCGAAGATGGCGGTGGGTGGGTCGGGCAGGCGGAGGAGGCGGTGTGCTTGGGTGAGGCCGCCTTCGATGAGGAAGTCGCCGCGGGCGGTGAGTTGGGGGTCGGCGGGGATGCCGGCCA
>NZ_JBFALF010000024.1:0-179506 GCF_040656115.1 Nonomuraea sp. NPDC050202
GCCGAGGTGCTCGCGCAGCAGCTCCATGTCGGCGATCAGGTGCCGGGTGGTGTTGTGGGTGAGGTCGGTGGCCGGGTCGCTGGCGTGCGGGCGGCAGCGGCCGCAGTTGCGCTGGTCGAACAGGACGATGCGGAAACGTTCCGGGTCGAACGCGCGGCGCGCGCCGGTCGAGCAGCCCGACCCCGGTCCGCCGTGCACGACCACGGCGGGCTTGCCGTCCGGATTGCCGCAGACCTCCCAGTAGACGAGGTTGCCGTCGCCGACGTCGAGCATGCCGTGCTCGTACGGTTCGATCGGGGGATACAAGAGGGCTCCTCTCAGCAATGTAACAGCGCTTCAATATAGCTGGAGTCACCCTGCCGACTTGAGCTCCTCGAGATACTCGCGCAAGGGCTTCAACCCGACGCCGGCCCGCCGCTCGTCCACCTTCGCCTCGTCCTCGATGGGGGTGCGGGGCCGCCACTGGCCCTGCGGATCGGTCTCCCACTGCGTTCCGTACACCTGCGGCTTTCGCTCCGCCACCCGGACCCGGTCCACGAGGAAGGCCAAGTCGGACGGGTCGGCGTCGCCCTCGTCCGCGGCCCGCCGCATCAGCTCCAGACCGCGCTTCTGCAGCTCCAGGTCGCGGTCCGCGTGCTGGATGAGCGCCCAGGCGGCCTGCGCGCCGTCCTTGCCGACCAGCTCGTACCCGGGCCAGCCGTGCTGGTCGAGGATCTGGCGCATGCGGTCGGTGTTCGCCTTCTCCACGCGGTCCCAGTCCTCCTGGGACGCCTCCAGGGTCCTTACCTCCTGGTCCAGCTTGAGCATCGCGAGCAGTTCGGTGCGCAGGGCCGGGTTCGTGGGCGCGGCGTCGCCGCAGGCCGCGACGAAGGCGAGCGTGGTGAGCAGGGAGAGGAGGAACGCGCGCATGCTCCGGCTCCTTCCGCCGGGGGATGCCGCGGTGGCCGGACGGCCACCGCGGGCGGTCGTCCGGTCAGGCTACCGACGTCCAGCTCTTGCCGACCTGAACGGCCAAGGTGCGGTTCTTGGCACAGTACAACGCCCGGGAGTCGTCCTCATCGAGGTGCTTCTCCCAGGTGTTTCACGGGGTATGTCGCCGCCGCGCACTCGTCGTACCAACCATGGGCCCGATGTGTACGTACGCCACGACGGGGACCTTCAACGATTTCACGAAGCGTGACAATAGAGCCCCGGTGTAAAGAGGGCTAGATCCAACTATGAAGTAGTTGAACCACCACTAAGGGTACTGATCGCAGCGATAACTGGATCATCACCCTTAGGGAGCATCATGTACCGGCATGCCGTTGCCGTCGTCACCGCCACCTCCGCCGCCCTGCTCGCGACCGCCGCGCCGGCCCTCGCGGAGGACACCAAGAGGGAGCCCGCCGGCCAGTGCAGCATCCGCGACGTGTTGAGCATCAACGGGTCGCCACCCTCACCGCTCGCCGGGACCGTCACCGCCGAGGACATCAGGGGGCTGATGGACACGATCGTCACCGGCAGCCGGCTGCAGGGGTTCTTCTCGGCCGGCGCCGGCGCACCCGCCGTTCCCGCGGTGCCGTACATCGCGCCTCTGGTGCCGTACGCCATGCCTTGGGATGCGCAGCACGCGGTGCCGTACGGTCCGCAAGCCGCCCTGCCGGGCCAGCTGCGGCAGATCATGGCCGGGCAGCCGCAACACGCTCTGCCGGATCAGCCGCTGAACGCCGCCACGTACCAGCCGGGGACCGGGGGCGCGAGCCCGGGCCAGCCCGGCTACTGGGGCGCGAGCCCGGGCCAGCCCGGGTACTGGGGCCCGAGCCCGTCCGCCGCCCCCAGTTCGTCGGTCTCCGCCGCACCCAGCGCCTCGGTCTCCGCCTCCGCCGCACCGAGCGTCTCGGTCTCCGCCGCACCGAGCACCTCGGCGTCCACGGTTCCCAGCCCCTTGGCATCCCTCGCGCCCCGCCTCGGGACTTCCCCGCTGAGCGCGGGCGGGGCGCCGGTCTCGCCCGCCCGGGACATGTTCGAGGACCTCATCGGCCGGGTGCTGGTGTGCGGCAACGCCACGGCGATCCTGGGCACGGAAGTGTCGTCCATGCCGGACACCGACACCGGGGAAGTCGCCCAGCATCTCGAAACGCTCGTCACCAACCTCCCAGCTTCCTGCGTGACGGCCGGCTCTCCCTCCGCCGGTGCGGCCGGCCCGGCGGAGGGCCGTGCCACGCTGCTGGACGTCATCGGCGTGAGCCAGATCCTGAGCACGCTGACCACCTACCCGGCACTCTGCGCGGGCTCGGCTTCGACGGGCGGGCCCTCAACCTCGCTCCTGGACTCGATCGGCGTGACGAGCCTGTTCGAGGAGCTGGCCGGCTGACACCGGGCGCGGATGGCACCCATGTCACGCCGATCGGCGCCAACCGCGTAAGCGTCCATGTCACGCCGATCGACGCCGACGCGGTGCGTGCCCATCGTGCAGATGACGCCGCCGGGCAAGGCGCGACGCTGTGCGTGCCCACCGTGCCGATGACGCCGCCGCCGGGCATGGGCGGCCCGTCCGCGGACGGTTTCTGTCGGACCCGGCTGGCACGCTGGCACGGTCGCCGCAGCCGTCCGCGCCGAAGGGGTCGCCGCATGAGCACGTCCGCCCGGGCCGATGTCCACGTGAGCCACCACCGGTTCCTGATCCAGGAGCAGGGTGACGCGAGCGCGCCGTCCGACGTGCCCAACGGGCTGACCGCGTCGGCGCCCGGCGTCGCCGTCATCCTGACCGGCGTCCACACCGGCGTCGTGGACGTCACCGTACGGCTCACCGACGCCCCGCCCACCGGCCCCGACGACGGGTGGGACGAGGTGGAGGAGGTCGAGCTCGTCAGCTTCACGGGCGAGATGCGCCTCGTGAGCCTCGGCGCGGACCCGCCCGGCGGGTTCCCCGTCCTGACCGCGCACGGCCCCGGACGCTACGGCATGCGGGTGCACGCCCGCGGCAGGGACATCGCCGAAGGCGGCGTGACAGGGGTGCCGGCGGAGTTCTACCAGGTGACCGTGTGGCCCATCGACGTCGGGCCGCAGGCTCGCGCCCGGCTCGGGATCGGCGTCGCGGAGGAGCTGGGGCTGCCCGACAAGTCGCGAGAGATCCGCGAGTGGGCCAAGCGGCACGGCCTGCCGCAGCACGAGCCCGGCCGGCTCGTACGGGCGGAGCCGCGTCTGCTCGTCCCCGCGCCCACACGCGCGGTGGCCGTGGCCGAGGAGCACCGCTTACGTGTCGTCAACCCTCACCAGGACACCGCGCCGGCCCCGGATCTGCCTGCCGGTCTGGTCGCCGCCGCTCCCGACTCCCTGGTCATCCGCACGCTGAGACGCAGGGGCAGGGTCGACGTGCACGTCAACTGGCAACCGTCGCCGCCCCGCATGGAGGCGCAGGGCTGGGAGGAGTCCGAGGAGATCGAGTTCGTCACGACGACCGGCATCATGCAGGTCGCGACCATGACCACCGACGACGACCGCCGGCCGAACCTGACCTACCAGGGCGCGGGCCGCTACGGTCTGCGCATCCACGGCCGCACCCGCGACCGTGCCCAAGGCCGTGACGGGGGCCAGGGCCGGCTGTCCAACCGGCCGGGCGAGTCCTACCTGCTGGTGGTCTGGCCCGTCGAGCTGGGCGCCGCGGCGGCACGTGACCCCGGCTGACCGGCGCCGCGCACCCCGGACTGACCGGCGCCGCGCACCCCGGACTGACCGGCGCCACGCTCCTCCACCGCCTCGGCCGCGAGGGAGATCAGGCCGCGCGCCGCCGGGCGTACACCTCGATCTCGATCTTCATCCGCGGATCCGCCAGGCCGCACATGAGCATCGTGGCGGCCGGGCGCACCTCGCCGAAGCATTCGCGCAGCACGGGCCAGCACGGCTCGAAGTCGGCGCGGTCGGGCAGGAGGTAGCGCACCCGCACGACGTCGCCGAAGCCGCACCCGGCCTCCTCCAGCGCCTGGCCGATGTTGCGCAGGCACTGCGCGGCCTGCTCCACCACGTCGTCGGAGATGGTCATCGTCGAATAGTCGAACCCGGTCGTCCCCGAGACGTGCACCCAGTCACCGTCCACCACGGCCCTGGCATATCCGATCTGCTCCTCGAACGTGGAACCGCTGAGGATCGCGCGTCGCTCCGTCATGCGCGGAACGGTACGTGGCCAGCACCGATACGTCTAATACAGCTCGAGCCATGGGCTGATATCTCTAGAGGTATGGATCGCCCGGAACTGCCGCTGGCCCAGCTGCACGCCTTCGTCGTACTCGCCGAGGAGCTGCACTTCGGCCATGCCGCCGATCGCCTGGGTATCGCGCAGCCGCCGCTGAGCCAGCAGATCCGCCGCCTGGAGGGCAAGGTGGGGCATGCGCTGTTCAGCCGCACGCCGGGCCGGGTCGCGCTCACCCCGGCCGGTCGCGAGCTGCTGCCCGCGGCCCGCCGCGCGCTGGCCGAGCTGGCGGGCGGCCTGGCGGCGGCGCGGGCCGTGGGCAGTGGCCGGGCGGGGCGGATCCGGCTCGGGTTCGCCGCCTCGCTGGCCTTGACGATCCTGCCGGAGCTGCTGAGCGCCTACCGGGAACGTTTCCCTCGGGTGCGCATCGAGATCCACGAGATGACGACGGCGCCCCAGCTCGCCGCCCTGCGGGAGCGGCGCATCGACGTCGGGCTGCTGCGGGAGCCGCCGGACGACGAGCCCGAGCTGGGGTTCGCGACCGTGCTGCGCGAGCCGTTCGTGGCCGTGCTCCCGTTGGGGCACCCGCTCGCCGCCGGGCGCACGGTCGAGCTCGCGCGGCTGGCCGGCTCGCCTTTCGTGCTGCTGCCGCGCGAGCACGGGCCCGGCCTGCACGACCGGATCACGGGGATGTGCAGGGACGCCGGGTTCACTCCCGAGGTGGCGCAGCACGCGGTGGAGTGGCAGACCGTTTGTGCGCTGGTGGAGGCGGGGCTGGGTGTGTCGCTGGCGCCTGCGAGCATCCGCCGGATCCGGCTCAGGGGTGTGGCCTTCCGCCGGGTGACGCCGGGCGGTGTACGCACGAGCGTGGCGGCGGCCTGGCGCGCGGGCGACGCCGACCCGCTCGTCACGGGCCTGCTGGAAACAGTGCTCAAGCGGGGCTCTGTCCCGGAAGGGGTCTGACTCTCAGGCCGGGCCATGCCCGATCAGCGGAACTGCGTCCCGGAAGCAAGCAGGCTTCAGCGGGGGATCAGCACGCTGGCCTGGTTGCTGCCGGGCACGACGCCCGCCTTCCGGTGCGCCTCCTTGAGCGCGTCGGAAGCGAAGTGCCGCCGCATCGCCTGGGCGTCCTCGCATTCGAAAAGCACGACCGCTTCCTCCGGCCGCTCGGCGTCGACGGTGACCAGGACGGTGCGCATCCCGGCCGCCGCCCTCACCTCCGCCAGCTCGTCGAACGCCGCACGCCACGTGTCGTAGTCGGTGAACCGCTGCCTGATGAGCAGGTACTCCATGGCTGGACTCCTCTAACTCAACGATGTTGAGTTCACCGTAACACACAAAACTCAACAGCGGTGAGATAATCTGGGGGCATGCCACAACAAAAACGGGCCGGCGGGCGGCGACCAGGTGCGACCCGTACGCGCGAGGAGATACTCGAGGCCGCGCAGCGCAGCTTCGCCGACTCCGGCTACGACGGCACCACGATCCGCGGGGTGGCCCGGACGGCGGGCGTCGATCCCGCTCTGGTGGTGCAGTTCTTCGGCAGCAAGGACGGGCTCTTCGAGGCCGCCCTGCGCGCCGACCCGCCCATGCGGGACCTGGTCACGCTGGCCGGCGAGGGCGAGGCGGCCGACCTCGGCATGCGCCTCGCCCGCCGCTATCTGGAGCTGTGGGAGGACCCGCACACGGGTCCCAGGATGCTGGCCGTCATCCGGGCCGCCACGGCCGCGCCGAGCGCGTCGGCCATGGTCACGGCGTTCATGACGGACGCGGTGATGCTGCCCCTGGCGCGGGCCATCGACGCCGACGACCCCGAGCTGCGCGCCGCCCTCACCGGGGCCTACCTGCTCGGCGTGGCGACGGCACGGTACGTGCTCCGCATCGGGCCCCTGGCCTCACTGCCCAGGCAGGACGCCGCCTCCATCCTGGCCCCGGTCGTCCAGCACCACCTCACCGGCCGGCTCCGGGATCCGGACGTCCAGCACCACCCCACCGGCTGACTCCGGGATCCGGCTGTTCCAGCACCACCCCACCGGCCGGACGCCGGGAACCCGCCGTCCGGCACCACCCCCACCAGTCAGCTCCAGGGGCCGTCTCTCCAGCACCACCTCAGCTACCGGCTGCGAGGCCCGAGCACCACCGGCAGCCTCATCGGCCCCTCCGTGATGAGCGACGGCGTGTAGGGGATCTCGTCCGCCCCGATCGCCAGCCGCAGCCCGGGATGGCGGCCGAACAACGACGACAGCGCGATCCGCATCTCCAGCCTGGCCAGCGGCGCGCCCAGGCAGAAGTGCGGCCCGCGGCCGAAGCCGACGTGCACGTCCGGCTTGCGCGAGGCGTCGAAGTGAGCGGCGTCCGCGCCGTACCTGGCCGGGTCCGTGTCCGCCCCGTCGAGCGCGACGGCGATCGGCTCGCCCGCCGGGATCTTCGTGCCGGCCACCTGCACGTCCTTGAGCGGGTAGCGGAACATCACGTTGAGCACCGAGTTACGGCTGCGCAGCGCCTCCTCCACCACCCTCGCCCAGGAGTCGTGGTCGTCGGTGACGGGCACCTGGGCGGGGTCGGCGCACAGGGCGATGACCGTGTTCGCGATCAGGTGCACGGTGGTCTCGTGGCCGGCGATGAGCACCAGCCACAGGATCCACAACATCTCGTTGTCCGACAGCCGGTCCCCGTCGTCCTCCTGCGCCTGGATGAGGCCGCTGGTCAGGTCGTCGCCCGGCTCGGCGCGCTTGCGCTCGATGAACGCGGCCATGTACGCCAGCATCGCCTGCGCCGCCGCGGCGGCCTCCTCCGGGCCGGCGGTGTGGAAGAGCAGCACGTTCGTCCACTCGCGGAGCTGGTAGCGCTCCGCTTCCGGCACGCCGAACAGCTCGCAGATCACGGCGATGGGCAGCGGCTCGCTGAAGTGCCGTACGAGGTCCACCACCTCGCCCTCGCCGGCGAGCCCGTCGAGCAACCCGTCGGTGATCTCCTGGATGCGTGGCGCCATGGAGGCCACCCTGGCGGGGGTGAAGGCGCGGTTGATGAGGCCGCGCAGCCGGCGGTGCTCGTCGCCGTCCTTGGTCAGCAGGTGGTCGCCCTGGACGAGCTGGCGCAGCGGCCAGTCAGGGGGGATGGTGCCGTCGTGCATGGCGGGGCAGTTGAGATGGCTCTTGCTGTACAGGGTGCCGTCGTTGGCCAGCACCTCGTTGACGCTCTCGTACGAGGTCACCATCCAGGCGTGGACCTTGCCCGGCAGCTCGATGGGAACGACGGGTCCGCCTTCGTCCCTGAACCGGCGGATCGTCTGCGACGTTCGCTCACCAGGGACTGGAATCTGCAGGGGTTCCATGCGCAGTCTCCCGTGTCGGAGGGACTTCAACTGTCCGCTCAACCGACGATCCGGGCCAGACCGCTTCGTGGTCATGTCACCGCGCAGTCGGCGACACCTGCCGCCGGAGTTACCTTCTGCTACGGGATGACTTCATCCAGCTCCACCATCGAACCGGCCCATCAAGCCCTTTCCTGCGGTTGTAGCAAGATATCCGGATGATCACTCCTAGCCCGTTACGGCCGCGACGGCTGCCGCTCTTCGGCCTCGCTGTCGCCCTCGTCGCCGTTGCCCTCACGTTCAGCACTCCGTCGTTGCTCGATCTGACCCCCGTGACGCCGGGCGTGTACCAGTTGCGCGGTCTCGCGGCGACCGTCGCCGCCCTTCTGGTGGCGCCGCTGCTCGGGGTGCTCGTGGACCGGGCGCGGCGGCGCCGTACGGTGCTGGTCGCGCTGGCGCTCGTGGGCGCGGCGGGGCTCGCGATCACCCGCGGGGCGGCGGCAGGATGGGACGCGGCGGGAGCTCCCGCCGCCGCGACCGGGATGATCATGGTGGGTTGCCTGACGGCTCTGGGGCCGGTCGGTCAGGAGGCGTACCTGCCGGCAATAGTGGGCCGCGACCGCCTGGTCAGCGCGAATGCCCTGCTGTACGTCCTGCCGCAGGGCGTCATGGTGGCGATCGGGGTCTTGCTGGCCTGGGCCGAGCCCGAGGGTCCGGCGCTCGTGATCGTCGTCTGCGCGTTGCTGGTCCTCGCGGCGGCGGCGTTCCGCGGGGTCGAGGCCGTCGAACCGGTCCAGGGGGCCCAGACGGCCCAGACGGTCGAGGCGGTCGAGGCGGTCGAGGCGGTCGAGGAGCCGTCCCGGGCCGGGCTCTGGCGCGAGGCGATGGAAGGAGTGCGCTTCACCCTGCGCGAGCCGGCGCTGCGGGCGATCGCCCTGTGCCTGATGGTGACGACCCTGTCCGCCGAGTTCACCGACGAGGTGGAGGACGCGGCGCGTGACGCGCTGGTGCACGGTGTACCGGCGAGCGGCTACTTCTCGCTGTCCCTGACGGTCATCGGCTACGGCTCGATCATCCTTGGACCGCCGGCGGCCGTGCTGCTGCACCGCAGGCTCGGCACCTATCGCCTGGCCTGGGTGGCCCTGCTGGCGAGCCAGCCGTTCACCCTGCTGCTCGCCCTGTCAGGCGGGGCCGGCGGCTTCATCTGGTACACGGCCGGCAAGCTCGTCCCGCTGGCCGGCGCGATCGTCGTCACCATCGCCCTGACGAGCCACCGCCAGGCCATCACCCCCGACCGGCTGCTCGGCCGGGTCAGCGGCACGCTGGTCGCCCTGGTCGCGCTGAGCGAGACAGCGGGGACCATCCTCCTGGGCCCGCCCGGCGACTGGCTCGCCGAGCTCGCGGAGGACGCGACGTCCCCGCTGCCCCTGCTTCCCGGCCTGGTCCTGGCCACGGCGCTGGCCATGGCCGCCGCCGTCCCGCTGCTGCGCGCCCGCCGGCTCGCGACGGCGGCGTCCCGCGAGGAGGCCCGGTCAGCGCACCCGTAGGACGCGACCCCTGCGCTCGCCCGTGAACTCGCCCGACTCCACCACCACCTGCCCTTCGAGCAGCACGTGCACGATCCCGGACGGCCGGGCCGAGGGGGTGGCGTAGGTGCCGGCATGGCCGATGGTGCCCGGGTCGAAGACGCAGATGTCGGCCCAGGCCCCGGGTCCCAGCCAGCCCCTCCCGCGCAGGGCGAACTGGTCGGCGTTCGCGGAGGTCGCCTTGCGTACGGCCTCCTCCCAGGAGACGACCTCGCGCTCCCGCACGTACGTGCCGAAGAAGCGCGGGAAGCAGCCCCACGTACGGGGGTGCTCCAGGCCGGTGGGGAGCCCGTTGTCGGAGCCGATGCCGATGAGCGGGTCGGCCATGATCTCGGTCAGGTCCTCCTCGGCCATCAGGAAGGCCACCATCGTGGCGGCGGGATCGGCGGCGACCAGCGCGCAGGTGGCCGCCCAGGCGTCCACCTCCAGCCTGCGGGCGATGTCGGCCAGCGAGCGGCCGGTGTAGGAGGGCTCGGCGTGCGCGGTGACCAGCACGTCCTCCGGCGTGACGTCCTGCCACAGGCCCGCCCCCGTCCCGCCCGCCTCGGCCCGCGCGCGCAGCCGCTCCCGCTCGGCCGGCGCCGCCAGCACCTCGCGCACCCGGCCACCGGCCAGCGCCGACGGCGGCAGCAGCGCGGCCAGCACGGTCGCGCCCGCGACGTAGGGGTACTGGTCCCCGCGCACGTCCACCCCGCGCATCCGTGCCTCGCGCAGCCGGTCGAGCAACATCCGGGCCCGCCCGTGGTTGGCCCGTCCGGCGACCTTGCAGTGCGACACCTGAAGCCGCACGCGGGCCCGCCGTGCCACCTCGATGGCCTCGTCCAGCGCCGCCGCCAGCCCCGCGCCCTCGTCACGCAGGTGCGTGGCGTACGGCGCCCCGTACCCGTGCGCCACGCCGGCCAGCGCCACCAGTTCCTCGGTGCCGGCGTAACCGCCCGGCGGGTAGATCAGCCCGCTGGACAGCCCGCACGCGCCCGCCGCGAAGGCCGCCGCGGCGAGATCGCACATCCGCTCCAGGTCGCCGTCACGCAGGCGCTCGTCGAACCCGGCCACGGCCGCGCGCAGCGTCGAGTGCCCGATGAGGGTCGCCATGTGGTTCGTGGGCCCGGCCGCCGTGATCGTCTCCAGGTACTCGGCGAACATCCAGTCGGGCACGGCGACGCCGGTCACCTCCGCCAGCACGGAGGCGTCGGGAGCGTAGGAGAAGCCGCAGTTGCCGTTGACCTCGGTGGTGACGCCCTGCAGCAGCTTGAACGGCTGCGGCTGCGCCATGAGCGGCACCAGGTCGGAATGCGCGTGGGCGTCCACGAACCCCGGCGCCACGGCCAGCCCCGTGACGTCGATCACCCGGCGCGCGGCCCCGAGCTCCCGCCCCGTCTCCACGACCCAGCCGCCCGAGATGGCGACGTCGCCGACGAAGGCCGGGGACCCGAGACCGTCGTACACGGTGCCACCACTGAGGATGAGATCGACCATGTAACCCACCCAACATCGCAAGAGTCAATAAATCTTGTCATGTCATACAACGTCGTTCGCCGGCCTAGGTTCCATGGCCGGTCGCTGACATCCGGATCGGGCGTGAAGTCAAAGCGGCGGCAAGGACACTCTTGCGGACGACATACCGGCCGGCTTTAAATACGCCCGGCGCTGACCCAGCCACCCCTGCCGCCGACAAGGAGCCCCTGTGAACATCCCCGCAGGTCGGGCGACATTTTCCGCCGCCCTCGATCTCCACGCCGTCCTGTTAGCGCTATCACCGCGCCGCCCCGCCTCGTGAAACTTTCTTCTTGCCCATCGGGAAAGCGCTTACCGAGCGTAAAGGAAACCGCCATGCGCTTACACCTGGCCGCCGCGGCCGCCGTCCTGGCCCTGGCAGCAACCGCGTACCCCGTCCAAGCCGCACCGCCGACCAAGCAGATGGAGGACCTGGACCGTGGGCTGGTCAGCGTACGCTCCGGCTCCGGCAACCTCGTCTCCTGGCGGCTGCTCGGCACCGACCCCGACGGCGTCGCCTTCAACGTCTACCGCGGCTCGACCAGGGTCGCGACCGGCCTGACGGGCTCGACCAACTACCTCGACAACGGCGCCACGGCCGAGTCCTCCTACACCGTCCGCGCCGTCGTGAACGGGGCCGAGCAGGCCGCCTCGCCCGCCTCCCTGCGCTTCACCGGCGGCTCGTACCTGGACGTGCCCATCCAGCCGCCCTCCGGCGGCACCACCCCGGACGGCGTCTCCTACACCTACAGCGCCAACGATGCCGGCGTCGGCGACGTGGACGGCGACGGGCAGTACGAGATCGTGCTGAAGTGGGACCCGTCCAACGCCAAGGACAACTCGCAGTCCGGTTACACCGGCAACGTGTTCGTGGACGCGTACCGGCTGAACGGCACCCGGTTGTGGCGCATCGACCTGGGCCGCAACATCCGCGCCGGCGCGCACTACACGCAGTTCCAGGTCTACGACTACGACGGCGACGGCCGCGCCGAGGTGGCCATGAAGACCGCCGACGGCACCAGGGACGGCGCCGGCACGGTCATCGGCAGCTCCGGCGCCGACCACCGCAACTCCAGCGGTTACGTGCTCAGCGGCCCCGAGTACCTGACCATGTTCAACGGCCTGACCGGCGCCGCCATGTCCACGGTGAACTACGACCCGCCCCGCGGCACGGTCTCCTCCTGGGGCGACAACTACGGCAACCGCGTCGACCGGTTCCTGGCCGGGACCGCGTACCTGGACGGCGAACGCCCCTCGCTGATCATGGCCCGCGGCTACTACACCCGCAGCGTCATCGCCGCCTGGGACTTCCGCAACGGCGCGCTCACCAAGCGCTGGACGTTCGACAGCAACTCGGCCGGCTCCCAGTACGCCGGGCAGGGCAGCCACAGCCTGTCCGTCGGCGACATCGACCAGGACGGCCGCGACGAGATCGTCTACGGCGCCATGGCCGTCAACGACAACGGCACCGGCATGTGGTCCACCCGCACCGGCCACGGCGACGCCCAGCACCTGGGCGACTTCGACCCGGCCAGGGCCGGCCTGGAGTACTTCAAGGTCAGCGAGTCCTCCTCGCAGCCCAGCTCGCTCTACATCGACCCGCGCACCGGCGGCATCCTGTGGTCCACCGCCGCGGGCTCCGACAACGGCCGCGGCGTGGCCGGCGACATCTCGACGGTCCGGGTCGCCGGCGAGTTCTGGTCCGCCTCGGACACCACGATGCGCAGCGTCACCGGCAACAGCGCGGGCCGCGAGCCGTCCTCGGTGAACTTCCTCATCTGGTGGGACGCCGACCCGCTCAGGGAGCTGCTCGACCAGACCAGGATCGACAAGTACGGCACCAGCTCCGACACCCGCCTGCTGACCGCCTCCGGCGTGCACTCCAACAACGGCACCAAGGCCACCCCGTCGCTGTCGGCCGACCTGTTCGGCGACTGGCGCGAGGAGGTCATCTGGCCCACCAGCGACAACCGCGCCCTGCGCATCCACGCCACCACCACGCCGACGGACCGGCGCATCTACACGCTGATGCACGACCCGCTCTACCGCGTCTCGGTGGCCTGGCAGAACACCGCCTACAACCAGCCTCCGCACACCAGCTTCTTCCTCGGCGACCGCATGCCCACGCCCCCGCGGCCGGACATCTACGTGCGCTGACCTCCGTACGTACGGGATCCCCTCACCGGACAGGCACGCGCCGCCGATCGCGGGACTCACCCGAGCCCGGCGCGTGCCCGGGCGAGCATGCGCAGGGCCCGGGGGTAGCCGGTGACGCGATCGGCCAGCGCGTCCAGGGCGGCCGGCACCGCGGACTCCGGGATGCCGCGCGCCGCGAGCACGCTGGTCATCCAGCCCACGAAGGAGGAGAAGAGCTCGGGGTCGTCGACGTACAGGGCGGCGCGCAGGAAGTCGACGAGGTAGGCGACGTCCTCCGCCGTCCGTCCGAGCTGCTGCTCGGTGTAGCCCGCGAGCTGCGGCATGCGCCGGGTGAGGTCGGCCACGATGTCCCGCACCAGGTCCCCGGCGGACCGGGTGAGCTCGGTGTACTCCCGGTCGGCCAGTTGCCGCGGCTCGTCGCGGGAGGTGGTCCGGCGCGGCAGCGGCCCGGCGGCCAGGAGGTCGGCGGCGGCCCGGGCGTCCGGGGCCCAGGCGTCGGCGCCGAGCAGGCGGGCGTAGCGGCCGTCGGGGCCGAAGGCGGCGCCCCCGGCCACGACCGGCGTGCCCGCCGCCTGGCAGGCGGTGATCGCGGCGTGCGCGGCCGGCAGCCGGATCGCCAGCGAGCTGGACAGCGCCACCGCGTCCGGGTTCGTCAGGTGCAGGTGTGCGACCAGGTGCGGCGTGGGAACCTGCGCGCCCAGGTAGTCGACCTGCCAGCCGCGCACCCGCAGCACCTCGGCCAGCAGCCGCGCGGGGAACGCGTGCCACTCGCCGTCGATGCACGCCACCATGATCCGCCCCATGGTCTGATCGGCCGGCCGGGAGGAGCGGTGCGCCAGGGTGGCGAGCACCCGCTCATTGACCGCCGTGGCGGTGTGCTCCTGGGCGACCGAGATGTGGTTGGCCGCCCACTCGTGGCCGATGCGCGACTGCACGGCGGCCACCACGTCCAGCAGCAGGGTCTCCATGGGCATGCCGGCGTCGAGCGCGTCCATCGCCAGGCCGGTCGCGGCGTGCTCGTCGCCGGCCGTCGCCGCCGCCCACAACGCCTCCACCCGCTCCTCGACGCCGTCCGTCACAGGCGTTCCTCCCCTGCCGCTCGGGGCGCCGAGATGGCGACGACCGCCATGTCGTCGTGCTCGCCCTCGCCGACCCACTGGGAGGCCAGCATCTGCACCCGCTCCGCCAGCGCCTCGGGAGGCATGCCGGCGCACTGCCGGAGCTGCTCGCTCAGCCGCTCCTCGCCGAAGAACTCGTCGCCGAGCGGGCCGCCTCTGGCCTCGATGATGCCGTCGCTGTAGAGCAGGCAGGTCTCGCCGGGCTCCAGCACCACCGAGTCGGTGACGCTGGTGATGTCGTCAAGCACCCCGATCAGCGTGCCGACGGCCGGGACCGCCTCGACACGGCCGTCGTTGCGCATGATCAGCGGCGCCGGGTGTCCGGCGCTGGTGAGCCGCATCGCCACCCGCGGGCCGCGATGCTGGAAGGATGCCAGCACGAGCGTGACGTAACGGGCCGGATCGCCGTCGTTGACGAGCACCCCGTTCAGCAGCTCCAGCACGCGGTGGTGGTCGTCGGCCAGCGGCAGCAGGGCCCGCAGGGTGTTGCGGATGCGGCCGGTGAGCACGGCGGCCTCCAGGCCCTTGCCCGCCACGTCGCCGAGCACCACCAGCGATTCGCGTCCGGAACCCGCGACCGGGTACACGTCGTAGAAGTCGCCGCCGACCCGCTCGCTGGGGCCCGCGGGCCGGTAGCGGGCCGCCAGCTCCACCCCGTCCAGGGCCGGCGTGGGCGGCGGCAGCAGCTCGGACATCAGGGTCTCGGTGATGACCGTCTGCTCGACGTAGAGGCGCGCGACCGAGATCGCGGAGCCGGCCCACAGCGCGAACAGCCGGACGAACATGCGCTCGTCGTCCGAGAAGCGCGCCCGCGAGCCGCGCACCAGCACCAGCGCGCCCGCCGGCAGCCCGTGGCCGGGCAGGGCGGTCACCGCCACCGAGCCCACCTCGCCTGGCCCGTCGCGCAGCGCCCAGCCGGGGGCCTCCTCGGGGGCGACCCAGCGCGTGGGCACCGGCGGGAAGCCCTGCAACGCCTCGGCCAGGCCGGGGAGCGTGCCAGGGTCGATGGACACGTCCTCCCTGACCGCCTCGCCTCCCCGGCGGCAGCGGGCGATCGCGTACCGGCGTCCGGGTCTCGGCAGGACGACCAGCGCGGCGTCGGCCAGGCGGCGGGCGGCCAGGCAGGCGGTCACCGCCAGGCAGCGGTCCAGATTCAGCGAGGGCAGCAGCTCGTTGGAGGCCTCGGCCAGGAACGCGGCCCACTCCCGCAGCGAGTCCACCGCGTGCTGCCTGCCGCTGACGTCGGTGAGCCACCAGACAACCCGGTCGGCCGCCGCGTACACCGCGTGCGCCTGGTACACCCGGTCGCCGATCTCGCCGTACCGCTCCGACCCGCCGCACCCGAAGTGCGCCCGCGACAGCCACTCGGGGGCCGCGTGCTCCACCCGCTCGCCGACGACGGGGCCGGCGAGCAGCAGCCGGGCCGCCTTGTTCGCCTGCTCGACGGTCCCCGTGGTGCTGACCGCCAGCATGGGGTACGGCGCGTCCTCCCACACCATCCCGACCATGGCACCATCCCGCGAGACCCCCGGACTCTCCACGCTACCGGCGGGACACCGGAGCCCTCTTTCCGCCATATCGCTTCTTTGCAGGATCTTTCCTCCGCTGCGCGAGCGTGACCCGGGCGGCGCAGGCCGTACCGATGAGGAGGAGCACGGCGACGGCGACGGTGACCCGTCGCAGGCCGTCCGCGGAGGTGGGGGCGGCGAAGTAGACGCTGCCGAGCCCGGCCACGGCGGTCACCCCGGCGAGCACGGGGCCGGTGGCGTTCAGCGCCGAGATCGCCGAGGCCAGCCGCGGCTCCACCAGGGACGTGATGCGCGCGATCAGCGGGCTGTACCCGGCGGCGTGCCCGGCCCCGGCGAGCATCAGCAGCGGCACGGAGGCGACCTCGTGCCAGCGCAGGGCCAGCAGGCCGGCTCCGGCCGCGAACGCGAGCGGTCCCGCCACCGGCAGGGCGTCCCGCAGCCGCCGCGGGTAGCGGCTCCAGGTCAGGCTGAGCGTGCCGAACCCCAGCGCGTACGGCACGAACGCCAGCCCCGCCCGGAGCGGCGAGTACCCGAGCTCGCCCTGGAGGTGCAGGGTCAGGGTGAGCAGGAAGACGGTGTAGCAGCCCATGACGATCCAGCAGGCCGCCAGCCCCGGCCGCACGCCCGCCGGTCGCAGCGCCGCCGGGTCCAGCAGCGGATGCCGCGCCCTGGTCTCGTAACCGGCGAACCCCGCCAGCAGCGCCACGCCGCCCGCCAGCGAGGCCCACGCCCAGGCGGGCCAGCCCTGGTCCTGGCCGAAGATGAGCGGGGCGGTGAGCGCGGTCATCGCGGCCGTCAGCAGCGCGACGCCCGCCGGGTCGAGCCGGGCCTGCCCGTCCGTACGCGAGCCCGGCAGCACCCGCCGCCCGGCCACCGCCACGACCAGCCCGATCGGCACGTTGACCAGGAAGATCGGCCGCCACGAGAGCCCGAACAGGTCGGCCCCGGCCACCAGTCCCCCGATGACCTGGCCCAGCGCCACCCCCAGGGCGAGCACCATGCTGTAGACGCCGATCGCCCGGCGCCTGGCCGCCCCGTCGAAGTGCTGGACGATGAGCGCGAAGATCTGCGGCGTCAGCAGCGCCGCGCCCGCGGCCTGCGCGATGCGGGCGAGCACCAGCACGCTCGCCGTGGGCGCCAGCCCGCACAGCAGCGACGCGGCGGTGAACCAGCCGAGCCCCAGCAGGAACGCCCGTCGGTGCCCGATCACGTCGCCGATCCGCGCGCAGGTCACCAGGAGCACGCCGGTGGTCAGCAGGTATCCGGACACGATGAGCTGGATCGCGGCCCCGTCCGCCCGCAGGTCCTCGCGGATGGTCTGCGCCGCCACCGAGACGATGGAGCCGTCCATGGAGGCCATGACCTGGCCGGTGAGCAGCACGGCCAGCATCCGGCCGCGGCGGGCAAGAGTGATCATTCGCCCAGCATGGGGCGGAGGCGGCTGTCCGGTATTGAAGGAATATGCGGATCTGCGGGCTGCCGTACGGTGGTGCGGTGCGTACCACGAGGACGGTGATGGAGAGCCGCCACTTCGCGATCCGCTCGGTCGAGTGCACCGACGACCACGCTCGCTGGTCGGCTCCAGAAGCGGCGCCGTCCGCGCACATCGTGCTGGTCCGGCGGGGCCGGTTCCGGGTCGACGTCCGGGGGCTGGGGGTGACCGTCGAGCCCGCCACCGGTTACCTGCACCTTCCCGGGGAGGAGATGCGGTTCGCGCATCCGGCGGGCGGCGACGTGTGCACGTCGGTCACGTTCGCCGGTGACGAGCTGACCGCCGGGGTGCGGGCGGCGCCGCGCTCGCGGGCCGTCCGGGTGGACGCGCGGCTCGAAC
Organism: Nonomuraea sp. NPDC050202; assembly: GCF_040656115.1. Taxonomy (NCBI): domain Bacteria; kingdom Bacillati; phylum Actinomycetota; class Actinomycetes; order Streptosporangiales; family Streptosporangiaceae; genus Nonomuraea; species Nonomuraea sp. NPDC050202. The sequence continues at coordinate 17,197 of NZ_JBFALF010000024.1, forward strand.
TGGCCCACCGGCTGCTCCTGCGTTCCGGTGGCGACCCCGGCTTCGCCGCCGCGGAGGCGGTGCTCGACCTCCTGCGGCTGGCCCTGCGCGAGCAGCCGCACGACTCCCCGCCGCCGGGGCGGGCCGGCCTCGCCGAGCGCGCCAGGGAGGCGATCCTCGCCGACCCGCTTGCCGGGGCGAGCCTGGTGGAGCTGGCCCGCCTGCTGGAGACGTCCCCGTCGCACCTGAGCCACACGTTCCGGCACCACGTCGGCATGCCGTTGAGCCGCTACCGCAACCGCGTACGGGTCAGCCGGGCGCTGGCCCGCATGGACCAGGGCGAGACGGACCTCGCCGCGCTCGCGGCCGGCCTGGGCTTCAGCGACCAGGCCCACCTGACCCGCGTCATGCGTGCCGAGCTGGGGCACACGCCCGGCCGGGTGCGCGCCCTTCTCGCGCCAGGAGTGCGGCGGCCGCTGTAATCCGGATCCGGGTCCCAGGCAGTAGTCATCACCGGATGACGACGAGACGGAGATGACGGATGGACGACGGGTTCGCCGAGTACGTGGCACACCGGCAGCTACGGCTGTGCCGGATGGCGTACCTCCTCACCCGGGACTGGGGCACGGCCGAGGATGTGGTGCAGACCGCGCTGGCGAAGGCGTGGCTCGCCTGGCGGCGGATCGAGGGCAACCCCGACCCGTACGTCTATCGGATCATCGTGAACACCCACACGTCCTGGTGGCGCAGGCGCTGGCGCGGCGAGGTCCCGGCCGAGACGCTCCCCGAGACCGCCGATCCGCGCGACGCGGCGGCCGAGGTGGATGACCAGGCCGCGCTCTGGAGCGCCATCGGCACGCTGTCCCCGCGCCAGCGTGCGGTGATCGTCCTGCACTACTACGAGGGACGCACGCTGACGCAGGTCGCGCAGATCATGGGGTGCTCGCTGGGAGCGGTGAAGAGCCAGCTCAGCCGAGCTCTCGCCCGTCTTCGGGTCGATCCGGACATTCAGACCATGAGCTTGGAGAGGGTCCAGCGATGAACCACACCGAGAACGACCTGCGAGAGCTCCTGACCAGGCGGGCCGGGGAGCCGGAAGGCGGCCCCGCCCGGCTCGACACGGTCATCCGGCGTGGCCGGCGCATCCGCCGCACCCGGCGGGCCCTGACGGCCGGCGCCGCGGCCCTGGCCGTCACCGCGGTCGCCCTGTCCGGCGTGCAGCTGCCGCCGGGCGGAGCCCCGGTCGCCCAGCAGCCCGTGGACTCGGCCCGCGTCGAGCCGCCCGGCCCGGAGATCCCCGAGAAGTTCGAGGTGCACCTGGGGGCCGAGCGGTTCGACATGCCCCTCATCCACTCCGAACGCTTCGAGACGATGGGCGCCCGTTCCGTGACCTTCGTCCCGACCAGCACCTCGACCGGGTACAAGGTGCTCTGCGACGATCCCCGGGCCTGGGTCATCACGACGCAGCCGCTCAAGGGCGGCGAGCTGGGCGGCTCGGCGGGACGGTGCGGCACCTCGTTCGGCGGGCACCACGACGAGCGCTCCGCGCCCGAGGGCTGGCTGGAGCGCCCGCAGAAGCTGGACGTCTGGATCTTCCCCTCGGACGCCCCGGTCCGGAAGGTGGCCGAGGAGGTCACCGGCTGCCCGCCGGTCGGAAAGGGCACGGACTGCGACGAGTCGGCCCAGCTCCGCGCGCTGAGGGACCCGAAGGTCCGCGAACGGCTCCAGGCGGAGGTGGGTGACCGTTCCGGCAGGTGGGCGGTCGCGATCTACGACCGGCCCGCCGCTTCAGCGACTCCCACCCGCTGACTCCGTACGGGTGCGGGCGGGGGCGGTCACCGACCAGGCAGCGGGAGCCGCGGCGGTCGCCACCGTGCAGCGGGGAGCCGCGGCCGTCACCACCCTGCAGCAGAGGGCCGCGGCCGTCACCGACCGTGCAGCAGGGGGCCGCGACGCGCCCGCCGGGTCGCCGCCAGCCCGCCGGCCAGCCCGCTCACCGCGCAGACCAGCACCAGCCCGGCGTACTGCGGCAGCGAGTAGGCGAACCACGGCCGGCCGGTGGCGGCCTGGCCGAGCGCGGTGAGGCAGGCGGCGGCGATGCCCGTGCCGACCAGCACGCCCACGGCGGTCACGATCAGCGTCTCCCAGACCACCGCCCTGGTGAGCTGCCGCGGCGCGGTCCCCACCGTCCGCAGCAGCCTGAGCTCCTCGGCCCGCTCGGTCATCGTCATCGCCGTCGCGTTGAGCACCGAGATCACGGTGTAGATCACCGCCGACCCCACCAGGGTCGGGGCCGCCCACACCGACGCCCCCGTACGGGTGACACCCGCCGCCACGTCGGAGGTCGTCACGGCGAACAAGAAGGTGCACGCGAGCGCCACGGTCAGCATCACCGGCGACGCCGCCGACATCGCCCGGCGCGGCTGGGCGACCAGCGACGCCCTGGCCAGCATCCCCGCGCCGGGGTCCAGCCCGGCCACCACGGCTCCCAGCAGCCAGCCGATCCCGCGCAGCACGACCGGTCCCAGCGCGGAGGCGCCCACGCAGAGCGCCATCGTCGCCCCCAGCCCGGTCGGCACCGCGGCGACCGGCTCGACCCGCGGCACCAGGAACACCAGCGCCCCGCCCCCGCCCAGCGCCACCACCCCGGCGACGGCCCTGGGCCAGGGCAGCAGCCGCCGCTGCGCCGCGCTGTCGCGCAGCACCTCCAGCGGCCCCACCCGTACCGCCTTGCGCGCCGCGACCCGGGCCGCGAGCAGCGTCACCACCAGCCCGACCACCAGCGCCACGATGAACGGCCCCGGCGTGACCCGCACCGGCACGCCCGCGGGCGCCAGCCCGGTCAGCCGCACGAACCCGGCCATCAGCACGGCGTACGGCACGGCCAGCACGCAGCCGGCCGCGCTCGCCAGCACGGCCACCACCAGCGCCTCCACCGTGACCAGCCGCCGCACCTGCCGCGGCGTCATGCCGACCGACCGCAGCAGCCCCCACGTCCTGCGCTGCCGCAACACGTGCAGGCTCAGCGTGCCCGCGACCACGAACACCGACACGAACCCGGACACCACGGCCGACAGCACCAGCAGGCCCATGACGTCGTTCAGCTCGTCCCTGGCGCCCGCGGCGGCGACCACCAGGCCGCCTCCGGCCACCAGCGTGACGGCCAGGAGCACCGCGGCGAACGACGCGGCCACCCCCATCCGGTTGGCCCGGACGTTGCTGACGGCGAGGACGAGCGTCACCGGCGGCCGCCCAGCCGCGTGCCGATCTGCTCGGCGGAGGGCCGCTCCAGCACGTCCACGATCCGGCCGTCGGTCAGGAACAGCACCCTGTCCGCCCGCGCCGCAGCCTCCGGATCGTGCGTGACCATCACCACCGTCTGCCCGAACTCGCCGACCGCCTCCCGCAGCAACCGCAGGACCTCGTGCCCGGTGGCCCGGTCCAGCGCTCCGGTCGGCTCGTCGGCGAACAGCACCTCGGGCCTGCCCAGCAGGGCCCGCGCGATCGCCACCCGCTGCTGCTGCCCGCCGGACAGCTGCGCCGGCCGATGCCCCTCCCGCCCCTCCAGGCCGACCCGGCGCAGCAGCTCCCGCACCCGCGCCGGGTCCGGCCGCCGCCTGGCCAGCCTGCTCGGCAGCACGACGTTCTGCCACGCGGTCAGCGACGGCACCAGGTTGAACGCCTGGAACACGACGCCGACCCGGTCGCGGCGCAGCACCGCGAGCTGCTTCTCCCCGAGGCGGGTGATGTCCTCCCCCGCCACCCGCACCGCCCCGGAATCCGGCCGGTCCAGCCCCGCCGCGCACTGCAGCAGGCTGCTCTTCCCCGACCCGGACGGGCCCATCACCGCGGTGAAACTCCCGCGCGCGAACCCGACGCTGACCTGCCGGAGCGCGGCCACCTCTGTGGCGCCCTTCCCGTAGGTCCTGGTCACCTCCTCCAGGAGGACCGCATGATCATTCATGATCGACAGCGTGCCGGAACGCGCGGCCTGCCGCCCATCCGGAACATCCCCCATCGGCCCCTGGGACCTGCCCGGCCTCGCCCCAGGTCCCGGCGGTGCCGTCGAGGGAGCCGTCCAAGGTCATCGCATCAGGACGGCATCGCCGCGCGGGATCCGTACCGGGGCGGTCAGAGCCAGTGCCACGTGACGCGCGCCTGCTCGGCGGCGCCGGCCAGCCACTCCTCGAAGGCGGCCGCCCCCGCCGCTTCCAGCGTGTCCGCGTCCGCCACGGCCTCCTCCCGCTTGTGGACCGAGCCCGTCAGGAACCGCCCCCCGAAGGGAACCGGCCCGACGCCGCTCCCGGCCGGCGCCGCTCGCAGCGGCTCGGGCAGCTCCCCCGACCACGCCCGGATCCGCGTCAGCCGCAGGTCCCAGTGGTCGCCGAGGGAGCCGTCGAGCTCAGCCACCTCGACCGGGTCCTCGGACAGCGCCCAGACCGCCCACACCCTGGCGAACCGGTCGCGATGGCGGGCCAGATACTCGGGGCCCAGCTCGGCACGCATCCGGGTACGGAACCTGTCATCCTTCGCGTTCGTCGCCATGTGGTCGTGGAACGCCTCGGCGCTCATGCCCATCCGCTCCAGCCACTTCAGCATCGCCTCCCGGCCGGTGAGGCCGTGGCGCCTGCGGAAGGCGTCCGCGGCCGCCTGGATGTCGTCCAGGCCGACCTCCTCCTTGGCGGCGGCGTTGCGCAGGACGCAGAAGCGTACCAGCTCCTCCTGCGGCGACAGCCCGGCACGCGTGAGCGAGCGGAGCATGAGCATCGCCTCGGGCATGGAGATCTGCATGCCGTCGACGGTCAGCAGGTTGCCGGCGGCCCAGTGGGTCGAATGGTCGACCAGCCAGGACGTGCCGTCGTCCGGCTGCACGCCGAGCATGATCGTGCCGCCCGCGGGGTCGTCGATCAGCAGGTCGTAGTCCACGACCGGCGAGCCGGGCCGCGGGTTGCTCACGAGCTGGGCGGCGAGCGCGGGATGCGACCGCGCCCAGGTGGCGGCGGCGCGTCGGGCCTCCTCCACCGCGGAGCGCCGGCGGGTCAGGCCGCGGAGCAGGCTCACGCCGCTTTCGAGTGCCGGGCCGAGAGAGAGCTGTGTCATGGCGCGTCCGTTTCTCCGGTGAGCCAGTCGGCGATGGCGTCGCCGATGGGCAGGCCGGTCAGGTCCTCGATCCAGCCCCACTGACCGTTGGGGTTGATCTCGAGGAACACGTACTCCCCCTCAGGGGTCAGGATGAGGTCGATCGCCCCGAACGACACGCCGAGCGCGGCGACCAGGTCGGCGCACCGGCGGGCGACGTCGTCGGGCAGGTGGTGCACGCTGTGGCGGGCCCGGTCGAAGTCGTAGTGCCGCCAGTCGTCCCGGGTGCGCGGCGAGTCCTGCGAGGCGATCTCCGCGGCGAAGACCCGCCGTCCCACCACGGTGACCCGCAGCTCCACGGCCTTGCGCACGTACGGCTGCAGGATGGTCGGCTCGTGCGCCAGCCGGCCACGGCCCGCCAGGTCCCTGCGCTGCACCACGGTGGTGTAGACGGTGTGCCGCGCGCCGTCGATCTCGAACGGGGCGTACTCGATCGGTTTCGCGATCAGCCGCCCGCCCGCGCGCTCGTAGGCGGGCACCAGCTCGGCCGGATCGTTGGTGATCACCGTACGCGGCACGGCGAAGCCCAGTTCCTGGGCCAGGGCCAGGTGGACCAGCTTGTTGTGCGCCCTGCGCAGCACCGGGTGCCTGGCCGGCAGCCATCGCGCGTCCAGCAGGTCCCAGAAGCCCTCCAGGAACCACTCCGAGAGCTCCCCCACCCGCTCCCGCAGATCCCCGGCCGTGACGCTCCGGGCGGCGGCGGGCTGCCCGGGGCGCCGGTTCCACACGGCCGTCGTCTCGGCGAGATCCACGACCTCCCCGCCGGTGACCAGCCCGAGCTCGGTCCCGCCCGCCGCGAACCGGGCGGTCAGGTGGGCGGCGGCCGGGTACTGGGCAGGATCCCACCAGACGACTTCGGCGCCCCTGGCCTTGAGCTTGGGCAGGACCATCCGGACGGTGGTGTCGCCGGGTTCGCTGAGAATCAGTAGCATGTGCCCCCCTCAGCCGCGCGGGAGGAGCCCAGGGTCCCTCCCGCGCGACGCCGAGTGTTCTTTAGTAGTCGGACACCCAGCCGTCGGACGGCCTGCCTTCGGTGCCGTTCGTGTGGTAGCAGCGCTCCATCGGCCTGCCACCCGAAACGAGACCGAGATCGGCCTCGTCGATCACCGGCAGCTCGTCGCTCAGATCGTCCAGGTTCACGATCTTCTTGGTCATGACATCCCTCCCTTTCCTCGACGTGCGAGCTTCCTCGACGCACGAGCTTTCTCGACGTACGAGCCGCAGAGCCTCCGCGCCGGAGTCCCGCGGCTCGTGGGTGAAGCACACCAGCCGGGATTTGGAGCCGACTTGAATGTGGCTTGGAGGGGGAAAAATCCCGTGATGCGATCCCAGGAAAGCACCGGCGCACGCGGCGGCCCCGTCGACCCGGGCGTCACTCCCGCATGGCCCGGACCAGCACGGGCAGGGCGGCCAGCAGGAAGATCCCGCGCAGCGCTCCCGCGACGAGGTATGGCGCGTGCACCCCGGACGTGTGCGCCACCACCCCGCCGACCAGCGCCCCGAGCGGCATCAGCCCCCAGCCGAGCATGCGGTAGACGCTGTTCACCCGGCCGAGCAGCTCGGACGGCACGATCTGCTGCCGCAGGCTGACGGTCACGATGTTCCAGAGCGTGGTGACGAAACCGGTGATGGCCAGCAGGGCGCCGAGCACGATCGCGTTCGGGCTCAGTCCGATGCCGACGAAGGTGACGACGTTCGTGACGAGCGCGGTGAGGAGGGCTGGCAGCGCGCCCAACCGCTCGACGATGGGCGCGCCGAGCAGGCCACCGAGCAGGCTGCCGACGGCGGCACCGGCGAGCAGCAGGCCGTAACCGGGGGCGTCGAGGTGCAGCTCCTGGGTCGCCAGCAGGACCAGCGCGACGTTGCCGAGCTGCCAGCAGAAGGTGTTGACGCCGAGCAGGACGGCGAGGGTGCGCAGCAGCCGGTGCCCGGCCAGCCAGCGCAGTCCGTCCGCGATCGCCGTCCGCATCGAAGGGTGCTCGGCCATCGGCCGCTCACCCGCCGCACACCCGCCCACCGCAGGCCGCCCCACCGGACGCTCGCCCACCGCACGCTCGCCCACCGCATGTTCACCCACCGAACACTCGGCCGGCGGGCGCCGGTACCGGCCGCGACCGCCGCGGCGGCCATGGCCTCCAACCTCGCGGCCGGAACGCTGACGACCGCCGGACCTGGACAGCGTTGCCAGCAGCACGGCGGACAGGGCGAACGAGGCGGCGTCCAGCCCGAACGGCAACGCCACGGCGACCGCGAAGAGCAGGCCACCGACCGGCGGCCCGGCGAACTGCAGGCCGATCGTGGTGATCGCCTGCTGATGACCGTTCGCCTTGTGCAGCAGCGGCTTCGCCACGAGGTCCGGCAGCACGGCCTGCGCCGCGTTGGCGAAGACGACCGTACAGGCCCCCAGCGCGAACGCCATGACCGCCAGAACCGGGACATCGATCCGGTCGAACGCGACGAGGACCGCGATGACACCGACGATCACCGCCTGGATCGCCTGAGCCCGCCACATGAGCGCCACCCGGTCGTACCGGTCGACCAGCGCCCCGGCGGGCAACGACAGCAGCAACCAGGGCAGGAACGTCGCCGCGGACACCACCGACACGAGCCGCGCGTCCTGGGTGACCGTGACGGCCAGCAGCGGAACCGCGGCCGCGAACGCCCCGTCCCCGACACTGTTGATCCCCGTCGCCCACCACAACCGCCAGTACCCCGAGGACAGGCGCGGCGCGGCCTCGCTCTGCGTCATGCCGCGATCTTCCGGCGCCGGGACGCCGCCACGACAGCTTTTAGGTGACGGCTACATCATCGGCCTACGGCTCGGACGGTCATGACCAGCCACGGCTCGGGCCGTCATGACCAGCCACGGCTCTGACCGTCATGACCAGCCACGGCTTCGACGGTCGTGACCAGCCCACGGCTCTGACGGTCATAATCGGCCCATGGCTCTGACAGTCGATCTCGGCGTGGCCGAGCTGGCGGCGACCCGGTTCGCGATCTCGCCGCTGTCGGAGACCGTGTCCGCCCTGCAGCAGCTCGGTGATCGCGACCGGCACCCGGTCAACCTGCGCTGGCTGCGCTGGGCGGCGGACGAGCTCGCCAGGCATCCGCTCGACCTCTCGCACACGTGGCCGCTGATCGTGAGCGACCGGCCGAACTGGCCCGAGTTCCTCGTCCCCGCTCCGCGCGGCTCGGGCGCGTCCATCGACGACGACCTGGCCGCGTTGCAGCGGACACCGGCGTCCCAGGTGCGGATCAGCCTCCGGCGCGTGTTCGGCGAGGACCCTCCCGCGCCGGTCGCCACGCTCGCCGAGCGCCCGGCGGCAGGGCTGCGCACGATCGCCGGGGAGCTGCGCGCGGCCTACGACCGGCTCATCGCCCCGCACTGGCCGCGGATCCGGGCCGTGCTCGACGCCGACGTCATCTACCGCGCCAGGCAGATGGCGGCCGGCGGGGCCGAGAGGCTGTTCGCCGACCTGCATCCTGACCTGCACTGGCAGGACGGCCGGCTGAGGCTGGAGGGAGCGCGCTGGCAGGCGGAGCGGGTCGTGGACCGCGGCCCGGGCGGCCTGGTGCTCATGCCGGTCGCGCTCGGCACGCCGTACGTGCTGATCAAGAAGAGGACGTCCACGCAGACCACGGTGCGCTATCCGGCACGCGGTGTCGGAACGCTGTGGACCGCCGGGACGCGCGCCCCAGCGGGCAACGCGGTCCGCCTGCTCGGCCGGGTGCGCGCCGGGTTGCTCGAGGCCCTGCGCTCGCCCGCGACGACGACGGACCTGGCCCGCGCGCTCGGCGTCACGCCCAGCGCGATCTCGCAGCACCTGCGTGTGCTGCGCGAGAGCGGGCTGGTCGCCTCCGAACGCTCCGGCCGCCACGTCCTCCACATGACGACCACCCTGGGAACGTCCCTGATCGGGCACCACTAGCGTCACCGTCTCAACGGCCGACGCGCACCACGATCGGCAACGGCTAGCTTGACCGGCCGAAGTGCGCGGCGGCGAACTGGCTCGCTGTCGGCGCGCGTTCCGGGTCGGTGAGGCATTGCGAGGCGAGCCCCACGAGCAGGGCCAGGTAGTGCGACCCCGCCGCCTGGACGTCCTCCGGATCGCTGTCCGGCCCGAGGCCGGCGAACGCCCGTGCCAACGCCACCCGCGCCCGCTCCTGGCCGCTCGCGATCATCGCCCGGATCTCGCCGTCCTGCCGGGCGGACGCGACGGACTCGAAGTTCACGAACCACAGCGCCCGGTTGCCCCGGATCGACTCGATGATCCGCCCCCACAGCGCCTCCACCCGGGCCCGCGGCTCGTCTGAAGCACCCTCGGGCTCCTCGATCACCGCGAACAGCAGCTCCCCCCACTCCGTGTTGAGATCACGCAGAGCCTTGGTGAGCAGCTGCTCCTTGGACCCGAAGTGGTAGTTGATCGACGCCTGGTTCGCCCCTGAGGCCGCGACCAGGTCGCGCACGGTGGTGTGCGCGTACCCCTTGGTCAGCAGGCAGTCGCGTGCCGCCAGTAGCAGCTTGTCCTTGGCACTCATATGCCCTACCGTATCAAATAAACGTTCGTATGAAATGTTCGTTTAAAACGGTTGTTTGGAGACCTGAAATGACCACGTACAGCCAGCCTGTGCTGCGCATCCGCGACCTACGCTGCGAGTACCCGGGCGAGGCCGGCCCGGTCCACGCCCTGCGCGGCATCGACCTCGACATCCCGCGCTCGTCCTTCATCGCGATCATGGGCCCGTCGGGCTCGGGCAAGACCACCCTCCTGCACTGCGCCGCCGGCCTGCAGCGGCCGACGTCGGGCGCCGTCGAGCTCGACGGGCAGGACCTGGGCGGGCTCGACCAGACCCAGCTCGCCCAGTTGCGCCGGCGCCGCGTCGGGTTCGTCTTCCAGTCGTTCAACCTGCTGCCCGCGCTCTCGGCCGTCGACAACGTCGAGCTGCCCCTGCGCCTCGACTCGCGCAGGACGCAGCCGGCGCGCACCGCCGAGCTCCTCACCCGCGTCGGGCTCGGCAACCGGGGCAGCCACCGCCCCCACCAGCTCTCGGGCGGCCAGAAGCAGCGGGTCGCGGTCGCGCGGGCGTTGATCACCGGCCCCGAGGTCGTCTTCGCCGACGAGCCCACGGGCGCCCTCGACATCCGCAGCGCCAGGGAGGTCCTGCGGCTGATGCGCGAGCTGGCGGACCACGGTCAGACCATCATCATGGTCACGCACGACCCGGTCGCCGCCTCCTACTCCGACGCCGTGCTCTTCCTGGCCGACGGCCGGATCGTCGACCGGCTCCCGAGCCCCACCGCGCAGCGGGTCGCCGGCCGGATGGCCGTCCTGGTCGAATCGGCCGAGCAGGCCGCGAACGGCGCGGTGGCGAGCCGATGATCAGGATCGCCATCCGCTCCTTCGCGCATCACCGCACCGCCGCGATCGCGACCGGCCTGGTCGCTCTCGTCGGCACGATCCTGGTCACGGGCATGATGAGCCTGCTCGGCACCGGGCTGGCCGGCAGCACGGTCGCCGCGGACCGCGAGTTCCTGGTGCAGTTCCCGCTCATCGTGGGCGGCTGGACGGTCGCGATCGTCCTGTTCGCCATGGTGTCGACGATCAGCGTCGCGCTCGGCGGCCGGGCCGGGGAGATCGCGGGCATCCGGCTGATCGGGGCGAGCCCCCGCCAGGTGCAGTGGATGCTCGTGGCCGAGACGGCGGCCATCACGGCCGTCACGGCGCTCCCCGGCCTGGCCGGCGGTTACCTCGTCGGCTGGGTGGTCGTCCGGGGCATCCATGCCGCCGGGCTCACCAGCGCGGCCTCGGTGTTCGCGCCCGGCGTGCTCCTGCCGGTCCTCGGCGTGCTCGTCGTGCTGGCCGCGAGCGTGCTCGCCGCCTGGATCGGCAGCCGCTCCCTCGCTCGCCGCAGCCCGGTCGCCGACGCGGCGCCGCCGCGCCGCCGTACGGGACGGCGTCCCGGACGCGGGCGCCGCGTCACCGCCACCATCATGATCGGCGCCGGCCTGGCCTCATCGGCCTCGGTGCTGGGCATGGACCCGGCCGACATCCTCACCACGGCGATGACCGGGCCCGGCTGCGTGCTGGTCGCCGTGGGCCTCTGCGTGCTCGCCCCGGAGCTCGTCGCCGCGGTGAACCTCGCGCTCAGGGCGCTGCGCCCGGCCCACCGCGCCGCCGCCTCCCACCTGGCCGCGATCAACCTGTCCGCCGCCCCCGATCGGGTACGGCCGACCGTCACCTTCCTCACCCTCTTCGTCGGCGTGGCGGCGGGCACGCTCAGCATGCAGGGCATCGAGAACGCCGCAGGCACGGCGGCCGGCTCGGCCGGCCAGGTCCTCGCCTCGATCAACTATTTCGTCGTGGCGCTGATCGCGGCGTTCATGGCCATCGCCCTCACCAACAACCTCGTCGCCTCCATCACCCAGCGCCGCGCCGAGTTCGCCGTCATGTCCCTCGTCGGCTCGACGGGCCAGCAGACGCATCGCATGCTGGTACGCGAGATCGGCGCGGCCACGGCCATCAGCGCCGTCGCGGGCAGTGTGGGCGCGTTCCTCGCCGTCCTGCCGTTCGCCATCGTCAAGACCGGCGATCCCCTGCAGGCGGCGGCGCCCCTCCCGTACGCGATCACGATCGCGACCGGGGTCTGCGTCACCCTCGGCGTCTCGTCACTCGTCGGACGGCACGTCATCCGCACGGCATGAAGCTCACGACCACGGCCCGGGACCGCCGACCGGCGCGTAGCCCGCCTCCAGGACCGCGCACGGCTTGACGGCGGACGGTACGTGATGCCGGCGGGGATGCCGAGCTCGCCAAGGACCCGCTCCAGGCCGCCCAGGTCGAGCGGCCGAAGCCTCACATCGGGAAGATCGCCATGTCCCTGAGCATGCGCCAGCTCTCCAGGGCTTTGATCGAGTTGGGATACTCCCCCTTGGCGATCCAGTCGCCCAGCCGGCGCTTGCCCGCGTACTTCTTCAGCTGCCCGTTGAACTCCCCCACGTTGTAGTACACGTAGGTCCAGTAGACGAGCTCGTCCCGGGTCGGGGCGGCGTACCCGTAGGCCCTGACGTCGGCCAGGAACAACGCGCGGCGCCGCCTCAACATGGCGGCCTCCCCCTGCAGCCCCATCGTCAGGTCGGGGAACAGGGCCGATTCCACCAGCGTGCCCTTCTCGTTGCGCCTCGTGTCGAGGACGACTCTCCTCGGGTCGTAGGGCAGGAAGTTCCTGCCGGGCACCCTGGCGGCGTTCATGTCGAGGAAGAAGCGGTCGGTGCCGAGGTAGTCGTAGCCGAAGATCGGGCCGGTGACGCTGACGCTCCTGAGCTGCGCATCCGTCGGGTCGCCGCTCTTGCCCAGCCCGATCCGGTCGCGTACGTAGTCGACCAGCCCCTCCAGGAACGCGTAGGTGTAGAGCTGGTCCGCCGGCAGATCGGGCGTCGCGGCGGTGAAGACGACATCGAGCACCTGCGGCGGGGTGTTCTTCAACCAGTACTTGGCCTGCGAGTTCGGGTACTTCTGGTTCAGCCTGGTCAAGGGGGTGGTGAAGGCGCCGAAGAACCGCCGCTCCCTGGCCAGGTAGGACGAGCTCCCGGCGCGCCCCCGATCGGCCACCAGCCCCGCCCACTGCGCCTGCACCGCCTCCGCGTCCGCCGCCCTGCCGAGAACGCCCAGCGCATGTGTGATCTTCGCCCGCCCCGCGTTCAGGTTGAACGCCACGCTCCTGCCCCGCTTCACCTCGCTCAACGCGCTCCTGAGCACATCGACGTCGGCCTTCACGCGCGCGTCCGGGACGAGGTACCGCCTCCTGGCCTGATCGATGACCTGCTCGCCCCGCGTCTGGACTCCCGTGACCGCCTCAGCGGCCGGCGCCGGGCTCGCGGCAAGGGCCACGGCACAGGTCAGGGTGGCGACGGCGAATCGCCGCCGTGAGTACGTATGCATGCCGGCTGCCTCCAGAGGTCGATGGGACCTCCTTGCTTATCGGCCGGGGTGTTGACCTGCCATGGCACGGCGTCCGTGGTCATGGGTGGACAAATCTCAATCTCATCGCGAACCCATGAAGAGGCCACTGACATCTGCCCACGGTCGGACGCCCGCCTCCACCCCTGGTCGTAGGTCGGCTCGCGCCTGCCGGCCAAGATGCGACCCGAGCCAGACGCGACCGCACCGCACCGCCCGCCACCATGCTGCTGCACCCCTCTTCTCCAGCCGCAGCCGACAGGACGGGCACGAACCCATGAAGATCGCGACCCAGGGCCGCATCACCCGATGGCGGCAGGCCGGCGCGCAACGCCGGGCCGCCAACGCCGCAGCCAACCTGGACCGCCAACCCCCGTTCCCGGGACGGTGGGTGAGCGCCGTCTCGCTGATCGGCGGCCCCCTTCTGATCATGACCGGGACCCTCCTGCGCTCCCCCTTCTACTACTTCGTCCCGCACCAGCTCACCGCCTACGCCCAACACCCCGCCCTCGTCATGGCCGCCTACACCTGCTTCGCCGCGGGTTTCGTACTGTTATGGCCGGCGGTCATGACGCTGGCGCAACGGATCGCCGCCACCAGCCCGCTGTGGGGGCTGTGGGGCGGCTGCCTGGTGATCGTCGGCCTGTTCACCCGCACCTTCCAGTACGGCACCGATTACCTGGCCTTCCACCTGACCGACAGCTTCGGCCTGCAAGCCATGCTCAACGGCATCGACGACTACTACCAGGCGCGGCAGGAGACGAGTTGGCACCCGTTCAAGGCCATGTCGGGACCGGCCTTCTTCGGCTGGGTCGTGCTGGCCATCGGCGCCTACCGCTCCGGCGCCCTCGGCCTGGGCCGCTCGGTCGCGCTCGGCCTGATGTCGGCGCTCGCGCTCGGCACGCTCAAGGGCACCGAACCGCAGTCCTTCATCGCCGTGGGCGGCCTCTGCGTCGCCTTCATCCCCCTGGGCATCTCCCTGCTGCGCGGCGGCCCGCCACCGACCAGACGCGCCATGTTCTGGATCGCCGTCCTCATCCTCGTACACGTCCTCATGACGGCCTACGGGCCGAAGGGGTGAGTGCCGGGAGGTCACGGTGGCGGTTGCGAGCCATCGCATGGCTGCCGACTTGCAGCGGTTCAGGGGCCCCGCCAGCGCGGCTGCCACGCCGCGAGGCCCCTTGCCGGGAGGCAGGCCACGCGGGACGATCGCCTCACCCAGCAGCCCGATCCGGGCACCTCGTCGGGCCCGCGTCGTCGGCTCCCGCCCGGCGCAGTCACTCCGTCGGTCACCCGGCAACGCGAGAGGCCGCAAGCGCGCCTTCGACCGGGCGAGGCCTTCACAGGAGCGGATGACCAGGCGGAGCGGAACCGTCCAAAGATCGCTTCCCATGCGAAGGAGTGATCGTTTCCCAGCACAGCCGGGCGGCCCTGCACGTCAGGCATTCAGCGATCTTTGCACGGCGGCGTCCACCAGCTCGTGCATCTCCTGCTCGGTGAAGATGCCGGGCAGCGTCAGCTGCTCCACGATGAGCCAGTTCAGAGCGAGGTAGAGAAGAACCACCGAGGTCGAGTCGCCGGGCAGACCTGAGGCGGCGTGGTGGCCGATGTTGGCGTCGATGTCCTCGCGGATGCGCTTGGTCAGCACGGCGCGCAGCTCGGGACGCCGGGTGGACTCGAGCCGGAGCTCGAGCAGGGCCAGGTAGCCGGAGTTGAAGGCGGAGACCCGATCCACCAGTTCGTGCATGAGCTCGGCGTAGCGGGTCTGGTCCTGCACGCCCTCCCGGCTGCGGGCGATCGTGGCCTCGTCGGGCAGCAGCCGCTCATAGATACGCCCGCCGACCTGGGTGAACAGGTCGTCGCGGTTGGCGAAGTAGTTGGAGGCCGTACCCGGGGGCACGGCCGCCTCCGCATCGACGGCCCGGAAGGTCAGCCCCCGCGCACCCTCCCTGGCCAGCACCTCGATGGCCGCGTCGATCAGCGCCTGCCGCCGCTCGGGATTTCTCCGCACTTGACACCACTCCGTCTGTAGTACTACGTTTTGACCACTCCAAACAGAGTACTACATCGGGAGTTGATCGATATGCGAAAGCTCGTCTACTACGTCGCCGTCTCGCTCGACGGCTACATCGCGGGCCCCAACGCCGAGTTCGACTTCTACCCCGTGTCGGACCAGATGGCCGCCTGGATCAACGACCGCTACCCCGAGACGCTCCCCACTCACGTCCGCAAGCTTGTCGGCCTCGACGGCGTGCCCAACAAGGTCTTCGACACGCTGGTGATGGGCCGCGGCACCTACGAGCCGGCCCTGGACGTCCCCACCACCAGCCCGTACTCCCACCTGCGCCAGTACGTCGTCTCCAGCACGCTGACGATCGACGACCCCACGGTGCAGGTGGAGAGCGGCGACCCCATCGAGCTCATCCGGCGGCTGAAGGCCGAGGACACCGGCATGGACATCTACCTCTGCGGCGGCGGCAGACTCGCCGCCTCCCTGCTCCCGGAGATCGACGAGATCATCCTCAAGAGCTACCCCGTGGTGGCGGGCACGGGCATCCCCATGTTCTCCGGACAGTTCCGCCCCACCCTGTTCACCCCCACCCGGCGCGAGTCCTTCGACAACGGCGCCCAGGTCACCTGGCTCACCAGGGCTTAGAACCGCAGGAGGAAGCATGCATATCAAACTCTCAGCCTTGAACAACCAGTCCAAGACCGACCGCCAGACCCGATCGCCGCACCGGGACGAACACCCCGTGCGCGACCTCAAGCCCACGGGCCGGACCAATCCCTCCCGCCGCCCGACCGCCGCCCCTCGCCGCAGCGGGTACTGAGCGGGTCACCGCTCCATCCCCACAACGACGAAGATCCCGTAATTTCGGTCCGGCCGTCTCAGAAACGGCCTGGGTGAGGTGTTCACGAGCCGGTCTGAACCGGCTCAGCGGGGTTTGGTGAGTGACCATAGCGACACCACCATGAGCACAGCGGTCAGTCCGCCGCAGAGCATCACGGTGGAGACCGAGAAGGAGTCGACCACGCGGCCGCCGAAGAACGCGCCGAGGGCGAAGGTCGCCTGGAAGGAGGAGGTGAAGACGACCGTGGCAGCTTCGGGCGCGTGAGGGGCGGCGGTGAGGAACGACGCCTGCGAGCTGACGGGCACTCCTCCGTAGGCCAGGCCCCAGACCACGAGCAACACCACGGCGCCGACGGTCGTGCCTCCTACCGAGGGCAGCAGCAAGGTGGTGGCCGCGATCAGGCAACCGCAGGTTACGAAAGCGGCGCGCAGGCGTATGGCGGTGACCTTGCCGGCCAGGAAGTTGCCGGCGACTCCGGCGATGCCGTACGCCAGCAGGACGGCGCTCACGGCAGTGGGAGGCAGGCCGGTGACGTCCTGGAGGAAGGGTGTGACGTAGGTGTAGGTGCCGAAGTGGGCCGCGACGATGAGAAAGGTGGCCAGCAGGGCGATGGCGGCCCCCCGGGTGCGTATCAGGTCGAGCAGGACGCGCGGGCTGGTGACCCGGTGGGCGGGAAGCGGCGGCAGCAGCATCAGCAGGGCGGCCAGGACCAGGATGGCCAGCGCGGCCAGCACCAGGAAGGCGGTTCGCCAGCCGGCGAGGTTGCCGATGAAGGTCCCGGCCGGTACGCCGAGCACGGAGCCCAGTGGCACGGCGGAGAAGATCACAGCGGTGGCGGTGCCGACGGCCTGTGGCGGCACCAGCCGGCCGGCCAGCCCGGCCCCGATCGACCAGAAGCCGCCGATGGTGAGGCCGACGAGCACCCTGGAGATCAGCATGACCCAGTAGGAGGTCGCCACTGCGGCCAGCACGTCGGCCACGGCGAGCACCGCCATGAGGACGCACAGCATCACGCGGCGGTCCAGGCGCGCGGTGGCCAGTGTGACGGCGGGTGCGGCGACCGCGGCGACAATGCCGGGCAGGGTCATGGTCAGCCCTGTGGTGCCGTCGGAGATGCCGAAGTCGGCGCCGATGGCGGTCAGCAGGCCGATGGGCAGGATTTCGCTGGTGACGATGGCGAAGATGCCCAGCATGAGCAAGGTGACCGCGAGCCAGTTGATGAGGGGCGAGCGGGGCCGGGCGAGCGTGGTGGTGGACATGATTCCCGTTCAGGCAGGTGCGCGGCGTGCAGAAACTCCAGCCAAGCAGCGATGAAGCTGCAGGTGCTGGCACGTTTCGGACGCAACCGCCTCAGGACCGGCCACGAATGGATCCGCGCCGGCCATGGACCGGATCTCCGACCCTCTCGCCCCGCATCGTCCGGTTCCGGCCTCGTCCGGTGCCGGAACTCCAGAATGCGCATACTTCCCATCGCTGGAAGTGACCTTCGGCCGCTAGAGTTGAAGCTGCTGCGGCATCCCGTCCGCCTGGGGAATTGAGGAGCACTGATGTCCACAACGATGACCGGAGCTTCCGTTCGCCCCTTGGTGACCGCAGTCGCAGGCTTGTAACGCCGCGCGTGTAGCAGCGAAGTCCGCACACATCCCGGTCGCCGGGGCGAGGTGACACGTGTCACCGCCCCTTGGCGCTGTTCGGCGTCTCCGTTCGCCTTTCCGGGAGTTCTGCTGTGTCCGCTCGTCATTCTTCACTGCTCCGCGTACGTGCCCTGGTCGAACGCCTGATCGCTGCCCCGTTCGGCAGGACACCTCAACGGCCGAGGTCAGCTCCGCCTGCCCCGAACTCCGCTGATCAGACTGTCAACCGGAATGTCCGCCTGCTGAGCTGGTTCAACTTCTTCGGCGACTTCCGCATGTACGGGCCGATCATGGTCATCTACTTCGCGCAAGTCACCGGTTCGTACACCGCTGCCGCCAGCCTTCTGGCGGTGAAGATGCTGTCTTCGGCAGCGTTCGAAGTCCCTACCGGGGTGCTCTCCGACCGCCTCGGCCGACGCGACACGATGATCGCCGGTGCCGTCGTCATGGTGGCCGCCCATCTCGGATACGCCGGCGCTTCGGGCTACGGCCTCCTCCTGGCAGCTGTTGTGCTGGAGGGACTGGCGACCTCACTGTGGAGCGGCAACAACGAGTCTCTGCTCTACGACACGTTGCTCGAAGCCGGCCGGGAGGAGGAGTTCCCCCGGCACTCGGGCCGGGTGAACTCGATGTTCCAGATCGCGCTCGCACTGGCGGCAGCCATGGGTGGCGTGGTCGCCGGCGCGTGGTCGCTGCGTGTGGTGGTCGCGCTGTCGGTCGTGCCGCAGGTGCTGTGCGTGCTCCTCGCCTTGCGGGTCCGGGAACCGCGGGTGCACGGCCCGCTGGAATCGAACGCGCTGGTGCATCTCGGATCGGCCCTGCGCGGCATCCGCCGTAATCCGGTGCTCCGCCGGATGACTCTGGTGTCGGCGCTTCGTTACAGCGGCGAAAGCGCGGCCCAGTTGTCGCCTGTCTTCGTGGCAGGGCTGTGGCCGCTCTGGGCGCTGGGCCTGTGGCGCACCTTCGGCCATGGTGTGGCCTTCGTCGGCTTCCGCGTCAGTGGTCGGGTGATCGGCCGGGTGGGCGCGGCCCGCACGCTGCTGTTCGGTGAGCTGTTCGACAACGTGGCGAACGTCGTGGCGCTGGTCAAGCCGACGGTGTTTTCGCCCGTGCTGATTGGGTCACCGGCCTACGGCATGTCGACCATCGCCCAGCAGACGTTGCTGCAGCGCGAGTTCACCGACCGGGAACGCGCGACGATGGGTTCGCTTGCGTCTCTGCTCGGCAGCGTGCTCTACGCGCTCGTCGCCCTGGGAGCCGGACTGGTGGCAGACCGTTGGGGCATCGTTCCGGCGTTGCTCGCGATCCAGGCGGTGGTGCTGATCGCACTTCCGCTCGCCTGGTGGGTGCACGCGCACGCTTCTTCGCTCCCCGCGGGCGCTGGGACGGTGACGGAATGAGCGCCTTCTCGGCCCCGGCCAGGCCTGCGATCGACGTCGCAGTGAACGACCTCGACCTCGGCGACCCCAAGAACCGGCTCGCCCACGGCCGCGTCGGCCGAACCCTGTTGATCGCTCTCATCGTCACCGTCGCCAACGACCACTTCCTCGACGCCTGGCGTCACCAGCACGACCTCGGCCCCGCCGTCCATCACGACGACGTCCCCGATGACGGGCATCCGAGCGTCCCGCCCACCAGAGGCGTCGGAGGAAGCCGCGGACGTACCTGTCACCGGCGGCCCGGAGCAGGTGGCGGAACGCCTGCACGCCCATGCGGAGGCCGGAGCCGACATGGTCGGGCTCAGCCTTGACGGCGGAGAGTGGACTCGGCAGGCAGAAACACTCGCAGAGGCCAGAGCACAGCTGAGCCGTAGCCGGACGAAGAACACAGATGAAGGGGGAACGTCTGCGCTCGGACGATCCTGATCGCGCTGCTCGTCGCCGTACGCCCAAAGGACCGTAGGGAGTCGATCTGCGACGCCTCCGGGGATCTGCGTCCGACGTGGCAGCGGAAGCGGCCCGCGCACGCAACGACACGGCGACAGCGTGCCAACACCGGTGTGTTCCGGTAGGTTCGTCACCTGCCGCTCAGGAGATCACGAAGGAGGCCCTCCCACAGGTAACGGTCATGACCGATGAAACGCTGGTCCTGCCTACGGAGGGTTGTGCGATGGGGTTGGGGATCAAGATCTTGGGCCCATGGGAGCTGACGGCGGACGGCGACGTGCTGCCGCTGACCGGCAGCCGGCGGGTCGGCCTGCTGACCCGGCTGGCGTCGAGCGTCGGCCGGGTGGTCACAACCGACCAGCTCCTCACCGATGTGTGGGGGGAGAGCCGGGCGGCGACGGCGCCGAAGCAGCTCCACATCGTGGTGTCGAAGCTTCGCGAGTTCCTTGCGCCTCGGGCGCTCGACGAGGTCATCGTGACCGCGCCGGGTGGATACTGCCTGGACGTACCACCTGATCACGTCGATGCTCACCTGTTCATGAGGCTGGTGCGCGAAGCGCGTGCCGGCCGGGCCAGGGGAGAGACCGTCACGGCGGACAGGTCGTTCCGGCAGGCGCTGGCCCTGTGGCGAGGAGAGGCCCTGGCGGGCATGTCGGCGGAGTGGGCCCAGATCGAGGCCACCCGCCTGACGGAGGAACGTCTCACCGCTCTGGAGGATCACGTCGATCTGCGGATGGCGGCGGGTGATCACCATGCGGTGATACCGGATCTCACCGTCCACATCGAGGCGCACCCCCTGCGGGAGAGGCCGCATGCGCAGCTGATGCTGGCGCTGTATCGCGCTGGACGGTCGTCGGAAGCGCTCGCGGTCTACCAGGAGACTCGCCGCGTCATGATCCAGGAGCTCGGCATCGAGCCGAGTGCCGAGCTGCGCCGGCTCCAGCAGGCGGTGCTCGCTCACGATCCCGTCCTCGATCTGACCACTCCGGCGCAGGATGTCACGCTCGGCGACGCCGTCGTCCCGGCCGAGCTGCCCGCCGACACCCGCGCCTTCACCGCCCGCGATGCCGAGCTCGCCTGGCTCGACAAGGCGCTCACCGCCTCGGAAGCCGGCACGCCGGCGATCGTCGCCATCGGCGGTCCCGGCGGGATCGGCAAATCCGCGCTGGCCGTACACCTGGCGCACGCCGTCGCCGACCGCTACACCGACGGTGTTCTCTACATCGACCTGCACGGCGCCACCGAAGGCCTCCGGCCGCTGTCGCCCCTCGAGGCGCTCGGCCGGCTCTTACGCTCGCTCGGCCTGGACGGCTCCGCCGTACCGACCACGGTCGACGAGGCAGCGGCCCGCTACCGATCCCTCACCTCGGCGCGGCACGTGCTGATCATCCTCGACAACGCCCTCGACACCCGCCAGGTCCGCCCGCTCATTCCCGCCGGGTCGGGGTGCGCGGTCGTCATCACCAGCCGGCAGGTTCTCACCTCGGTCGACGGGGCGAGCCAGCTGAACCTGCCCGAGCTCGACCCGGCCGAATCCACCGCGCTGCTGGCCCGGATCGCCGGCCCCGGCCGGGTCCACGCCGAGCCGGAGGCCGCCGGGCGGATCGTCCGGCTCTGCGGGGGCCTGCCCCTGGCCCTGCGCATCGCGGCGGCACGTCTGGCCGCCCGCCCCGACTGGACGCTGTCCTACCTCGCAGACAGGCTCGCCGACGCCACCCGCCGCCTGGACACCCTGGAGCATGCCGACCTGGCCGTCCGCGCCGGCATCGCCGTCAGCCTCCATCACCTCCAGGAGGAGCCCGCCGGCCAGGACGCCGCTCACCTGTTCGCTCTGCTCGGCCTCCTCGACACGCCCACCCACACCTCGGCGGCCACCACCGCCCTCGCTGATCGGCCCGAGCGCACGGTGGCGGACGCGCTGGACCGCCTCCTGGATGCCCGGCTGCTCGAATCGGCGGGGCCGGGCCGCTACCGGATGCACGACCTCGTGCGCCTCTACGCCCGCGAACAAGCGGACGACATCATCCAGGAGAACGATCGGGGCGCCGCCACCCGCCGCGCGTTGCACCATTACCTCGCCACAGTCAGAACGGCCAGCCTTCTGCTCGATCCCACCTCCCCCATCGTCAGAGATCTTCGTGCCGACCAGCCGGGCCTTCCCCTGGACACACCGCAGGAGGCGATCGACTGGATCGAGCTGGAGCGCGACAACCTCATCGCCGTCGCCCGACAGGCCGCCACCCGCACCGACGATCCCGGCACAGTGGAAGGCCTCGCCGCCAGTCTCAACAGACCCTTCAGCCACAGAGGCTGGCTCGCCGATCTGACCGAGATCCATCACCACGCCTTGCGCGTGGCCGCCCGGACCGGTGACTGGGCGGGCCAAGCCCGCGGGCACAACCATCTGGGCCTCATCCACAAGAACCAGGGTCGCTTCGAGCTTGCGGTCGAGCAGTTCGAGCGTGCCCTCGCGTGCTGGGATCGAGCAGGTCTGCCCCTGCGTAAGGCGGGCGCCCTGCACAATCTCGGCACGACCTACGGCAAGCTGGGGCGGTTCGACGAGGCGCTCGCCACCCAGGACGAGGCGACGGCGGCAGCGACAGCCAGTGGCCTGCGCGACTACCAAGCGATGATCCTCAACGGCCGGGCTGCGGTGCTGATCAGAATGGGCCGGCTGGACGACGCGATCGACGCCAGCCGACGAAGCCTGGAGATCTGGGCGGAGTTCGACAATCCCTACGGCGAGGGAACGGCGACCGACACGCTGGCCGACGCCTACCGACGCGCCGGCAGGCTCGTTGAGGCCGAGGCGGGATACAGGAGGGCGGCCCACCTCCACCACAAAGCCGGTGCCCGCGCGCTGGAGGCCGGTACTCTGTGGGGGCTCGGCGACACCCTGCACGATCTCGGACGGCAGGACGAGGCGCGGCAGCGCTGGCACCAGTCGGCGCGGATTCTGTGTGACCTCCATCTCCTCACCGAGGAGGAGCTGGAGGTCCTGCTCGCCCAGGACCTCCCTCAAGCTCCCGACCCCGTCAAGCACCTGAGCGCGGGAGCGCGCTGATCAGACCGATGGTCTCCCGGCGGACGCCCGGAATGGGCAACGGTGCGGGTCAGGAGTTCGGGCCGAGATGGCTGCGGCGTTCTTCCGCGGTCAGCTCGCGGGTACGACGGGATTTGGCCAGTTCGAGCACCGTTCCGGCCGGGCCGCACACCTCGCAGGCGCGGGTCCGGACGAGGCTGCCGCCCAGACCGGTCGCCAGCGAGCGACCGAGGAAGATCTGCGGGCTCAACCCCCTGACGATCCGCGTACCGTCGGGGCTGAACGCCGCGAGACCGCCGGTCGCGCCCCAGCCGGTCAACTCCAGCGGTTCGCCGCCGCCTGCCGCCCGCCAGAGCCGCAGGTGACCCGCGGGTTCGTTGGTGACCAGCCAGGTGCCGTCAGGGCTGAAATTCACTTCACGGACGGTGTTCTCGGCGCCGTACAGCACGTCCGCAGGCTCGCCGCGGCCGTCGGTGTCCCAGAGCCGGATGGCGCCGTCCGCGGCCGCGGCGGCCAGCCGCAGCCCGTCCGGGCTGAAGGCGAGGCCCGTGATGTCCTCCACATGGCCGCGGAGAATCTTCGGCTCGCTCTTGCCGGCCAGGTCCCAGACGACGACGGTGTGGTCGTCACGGGCGTCGGCCAGCTTCATGCCGTCCGCGCTGAGTGCCACGTCGCCGTCGGCTCGGCCGGTGGGCCGGGTCTGCCAGCCGGTGAGCGCTGTCAACCCGCCGGACGGGGAGATCTGCCACACCTGCGGTTCGGTGCCGGAAGCGCCCGCGACGATCCGCTTCCCGTCGGCGCTGAACGCCAGGCCGATCGGGACGCCGCGGAAGGGCGCGGGTGTGGTGACCGGCGCGCCGACGGTGGCGAGGTCCCACAGGCTGAGGGTCCCGGCCCGGCCGATGCCCGCCATCCGCCGGCCGTCAGGGCTCAGCGCGACGAGGTAGCCGGTATCACGCGGGCCGCGCACCTCGGCCGGGGCCGCGCCGCGCCATATCTTGATACGGACGTCCCGCGGGCTGAGGAGTGAGGTCGGCCCCGCGCTGACCGCCACCGTGCTCGTGTCAGCGCTGAGCGCCAGGGGCCTGCCCTCGCTCGGTGCCGGGTCGCCCGCCGTGACGTCCCACGTCCGCAGGGTGCCGTCCGCATCGACGCTGACCAATGACTTACCCTCCGGGGTGAACGCCGCCCCGCGCGGATTCCCCTTCGGGCTGCGCAACACCAGCGGGTCGGCGTCGCTGCCCGTCGTCCAGACACGGATCACGCCGTCGGCGCCAAAGGTCGCCATACGATTCCCGGCCGCGGTGAACACCAGGCCGTTGAGCTTCGGGGCGTGGCCGGTCAGCTCGACCTGCGGGATCCAGTCGCCGGCCGGCGCCTCCGTCGCGTCCCAGACACGGGGAACGTCGCCTTCGACGGTCGCGACCCATGGTCCACGCGGGCTGAAGGCCGCCTGCTCCGGCTCGCCGCGCGTGGCCGCGCGCTGCAGAACGGGCCGGTCCCGGGTCATGTCCCACAGTCGCAGCGGCGATCCGTTGCCCCCGGTGGCGAGCAGCCGGCCGCTGGGGCTGAACGCGACGCTCCTGACCGCGCGGCCGGGGACGCTGAGCTTGACGGGCTTGGAACGTCCCGGCTTCCAGATGCGCACGCCGTCGCTGTGCGCGCTCGCCACCGTACCGTCCCGGCTGACGCTGACGCCGTGGACGCCACCGTCAACGGTCCCCAGGACCACGGGCGGACCGCTTGACGCCAGGTCCCACAGCACCAGCTCTCCTCCGGAGCCTCCTGTGACGAGCTGCCGGCCGTCGCCGCTGAACGCGGCGCTCTGGATACCGTCCGTCCGATCCGCCTGGAGCACATGGCCGGCCCGGCGCGGTGCGGTACCGTCCAGGCTCCAGATCTCCAGGCTGGCCGGGCCCGACCCGGCGCCCCAGATCGCGATCTTCCGGCCGTCCGGGGTGGCCGTCGTTCCTGTGACCCTGCGCAGGCCGACCGGGGTGGAGCCGCGCAGCCGGGAGTCCGCAGTGGCCTGGCGGAGCACGAGGTCGGCCTCCGGAGTCGGCTCCGCCTCGTACGCCTCGATCGCCAGCAGCAACGCCAGTTCCGGGTCCTGCTGGAGCTGGCGGCGTGCTTCGGCGGCCAGCCGTACCGAGGCGGCGCGGTCGCGCTCGACGTCCCTGTCGCCCACCTGGACCAGGACGAGCGCGGCCAGCACGATGACCGCGGCGGCAGCGACCGGCAGCCCGCCGAAGGCGAGACGGGTCCGGCGGCGGGCTCGGTCGCGCTTGGCCGCGCTCGAGCGGCAGGCCGCCAGGAAGGTCCGCTCCAGCTCGTTCAGCGGCACGAAGCTCGCCTCGCCGTCCCAGAGGGCGAGGCGAGTGCCGCGGTACAGGTAGTCCTCGCCACGCCCGTTGCGGTCCCACTCGGCCGCGTCAGACGTGAGCCGCTGGTGCCGCAGAAGGGTCTCACGGTCCGCGGTGAGCCATTCCCGCAGCCGGGGCCAGCCGGTGAGGAGCGCTTCATGCGCGATGTCGACCAGGTCCTGGTCCACGACGACGAGCCTGGCGGCGGCGAGCCGGTCGAGGACCGCGTCCAGCTCGCCGGCGGGTCCGATGCCGGCGAGCTCGTCCCGGTCGAGACCGCGGCGGGTGTCGGAGCTGCCCGAGCCCAGGGCGACGAGCCGCAGCAGCACGGCGCGGAGCAACTGCTGCTGGTCGGCTTCCAGATCGGCGTACAGGTGCTCAGCGGTCCGCGCGATCGCGCCGGACACGCCACCCACGGCCCGGTAGTCCGCCAGCGCCAGCGTGTCTCCCTGCTGCCTGCTCCACGTTTCGCGCAGCGCGTGCGCGACCATCGGGAGCGCCCCCTTCTGCTCGGCGGCCTCGGCCACCACGGTGACCACCAGATCCGGGTCCACGCTCAGCCCCGCCCGGGCGGCGGGTTCGGTGATGATGGCGCGCAGCTCCTGCTCGGACATGGGGCCGACCGGCAGGTGAACGCTGTCGAGGAGGGCCGCGGCCAGACCGGCATGCGACATGCAGCGCTCGTAGAAGTCGGTGCGGATCCCGATCACCAGCGCCGGGCCGTCCTGACCGCTGACGAGCTCGCTCAGCGCGTCGAGGAAGCCAGCGCGTTCCGGCTCGTCGGCGCAGAGCGTGAACGTCTCCTCGAACTGGTCGATGATCATCACGTCGGCGCCGTCAGCGTCGGAGGCGTGCAACCGGGACAGCGGGTGCGCACCCGGAGTGAGCAGCGTGACGGTAGTTCCGTCGGCGGTCAGCCGCGCGGCCAAGCCGGCCCTCAGCAACGAGGACTTGCCGCTGCCGGTGGCCCCGCGGACCACCGTCAGCGGTCCCTGCTTCACGGCCTTCAGCAGGACCTCGAGAAGGTCGTCCCGGCCGAAGAACAGGTCGGCGGCGTCGACGTCCAGCGGAAGCAGGCCGGGGTAAGGGCAACGGCGCTGCGACCGTTCGAGTTCGGCCGCGACCAGCTGCCACTTCCGCTCCCATTCGGCGGGGTCGCCACCGCAGGCGACGGCGTACGCCAGCGTCGCCTCAAGAGTGGGCAGCCGCGTCCCGGTGGCCGCCTCGGCGAGGGTGCTCCGCGAGAAATGCGCGCGCTCCGCGAGTACGCGGTAGCTCGGTCGCCCGGCCTCGTCCCTGAGCCGGCGCAATTCCCAGGCGAGCCTTTCGACGGGACCGGCCAACGGATCCACCGGCTGCTCGGGCCGCCCCAATGTGCACTCACCTCTTGTTGTCCGGAGTCTTCGCCGCGTTGTCCTGAACCCACGGAGGGCTATTTCGGACATCCCTGGGCCGCCTTAGACCTTAGATCTCCAGCACGACAAGAGGGGGCAAATAATGAGATTTCACGTACTGGGATCCTTGGAGATCCACGCGGGGGATGGAGCCGTCGTCGCTCACGTGAACCGGGCCGGGCTCCTGTGCGGCATGGGCGACAGGGTCGACGTCCGGCGCGACGTCGAGGCCGGCCTGACGCTCGCGCCGTCCGATCCCCACCTGCTGCGCCTGGGCGGCCGGCCAATGGGCCGACTCCTGGACCGGCTCCTGGCCGAGGACAACGACATTCCGGCCGTCAAGGCGGCCCTGTCAGCCGCGGTCGTGGCTGATTCCAGGCCGGCCGAGGCGGGAGCGTCCCGCGATGCGTCGGCCGACCAGGACGGAGACCTGGACGCCCCCGTCCAGTTCTTCGACGTCCACGCGGACGTTGCCGCGGTCGCAGACCACCCCGGAGAAGGGCGGAGGCCGGCCGGGGGGCCCGGTCGTGGTCGTTCAGCACCTCGGTCGAACGCCCGAGATGCCGGTGGAAGGCAGCACGCTCGAAACAGGCGCGTGACTTCTTCGGGTCGACGGTGACGACCGCGGTGTAGTCGCCGATGGCCTTCTCGTGGTCGCCGGACCGAGTTCGGGCAGCGGCCTGGTGCATGAGCATCTGGCGTCCACGGAGATGGCTCGGAAAATACGAGATCCCGTCCGATTCAGATGATCGGACGGGATCCCGTCAACCTCAGTCCAGCCGTTCCAGGAACGGCCCTGGGTGGGGTGTTCACGAGTGTGATTGAGCTGCGATGAAGTAGGGGTGGCGAAGATCGCTTCCCAGGTTCTCTGTGATCGTTTCCCGGACGAAGATATGATCGCCATGTGAAGCTGGCGCGCTTACGATCATGGGGCGGCGGCGCGGCCGTTTCTCCACGGACAACATTCGCAGGAAGTTCGGCGGCCACACCGATCCTCAACTGGCGGCATCCTCGGGTGCTGGCGTTGTTGACCGAGACCCGGGACGTTGGCCCTGAGGCAGAGCGAGCGTGCCTGATCACGGCGCACCAACTCATCGCCGCCCGCGTGCGCCCGGTATACGCCATGAATGAAAGGCAGCCTGTCTCTACGACCCTGGGTCTGGGACGCGGTTCGTGCAGCCAGCGCTTGGCGCTGCTTGAGGCCGTGGCACGCGGCTGCGGAATCGCCACTCGGGTAAGAGGTTTGCTGCTCGATGGGCGTTTTTGGTACCCGCGGTTCCCGCGCCTGCGTGCGCTGATCCCCCGGCACGTGGTGCTGGCCTGGCCGGAGTTCCTCCTCGATGGTCAGTGGGTGGCCGTGTCCGAACTCTATGGTGATCTGGGCACGCTGCGAGCGGGAGGCCGATTCTCCAACACAGGTGGCGTGACACTCTTCGACGCGATTGCGCACACTGCCGTGGACTGGGACGGCAGCACCTGCTCCTCATGTGACCTGTCAGGACACGTCCTGGCCGATCTGGGCTATTTCGACTCCCGTGACGATCTCTTCAAACAGCACGGTCAAACCTTGTGCCTGCCGGTACGCATTCCTGCAGATCTCCTCATGAGTCGTCGGGCGGCTTGAGACGCGTGGTCCACAAAACAACACCTTGCCCTGCAACCTCGATGGATGCGGTGAGGGAGTTCGATCACCGGCCCGCGGGTTTGCGTCGCCCACCCAGCGGCTCGAAGACCCCGGAAACAGGGAATCCCGCCCGATCCGATGATCGGACGGGATCCCGTCAACTTCGCGCATGGTAGTGGTGTCTGCCTGACAACAGGTCGACAGTCGGAGGTGTTCACGAATTGGGCTGGCCTGGGGTGCAAGAGGGGCGGGAAAGATCGCTTCCCGAAGGGAGAATGATCGTTTCCCACACCTGCCGCGCGAGCTCTGGCCTGAAGAAAATTTGGTTGCCCCTCGCCCTGCAACCGCGATCGTCTCCAACCGGGCAAGAGCCACGAGGACGCAGCACTGCGTGAGCTGTGTGAGGATATTGGGTTGATGGGTGTGGTGTCGGACCGCGGTGTGGCGAGAGCATAATGAGGACCCGCCGGCTTGGCCAACGGCTTTGCGGGCTCGGACTTCACTCCGGTTTAGCCGTTCGGGGCGCGCCTGGCCGCACTCGAGATCACAGGTTCACCATGGTCAGTGGATCGCCCACTCGTTCCTCGGGATCCGCTCGGTGTCGTCGGCCCATGCCTCGTTGAGGAAGAGCGGGCGGGTCAGGAGTCGATCGTCGGCACGTTGCACGCGCAGGATGAACCCGAGGTCCGCTGATCCAGGCTCGTAGTTGCCGAAGTAGTAGAAGGGCAGTTCTTTCGCGGTGAGGTAGTTCTCCAGCCACTCCTCCATCACCGATGGCACCCGCGCCACCAGCTCAGTGCCGTCTAGAGTCACCTGCGGGCCGGTCCGCATGTCGATCGCGATACCAGCCAAGAGTTCGTGAATGTCGAAATACAGCTGCACTCCCTCGTGCTTGAAGTCAAGCTCGCTGCTGCGTCGCATCAGATCCTCCGGGGACCTGCCGAGCGCACGCGCCACGTCGGCGTGGCTTGTCCCGAACCGCAGTGGTCCGACGCTCACCAGCGGCGCAAACTCCCACCGTTCCCGTTCCGCATCGTCCTTCACATCCCACCAGCCCATAGTCTCTCCCTCGTTTGCCGCTGTCTCGGCTGTCATCGTCATTCCATCCAGTGGCAGGGATGGAGCTCGATGCCCACGACGTATCCCGCCGAATAGGCCCAGGCGGGATGAACTCGTCCAAGGCGGGCGCGGGCTTCCCGACCCTGATCATCTTCACGAACCGTATGCTTCGCTGGCGGCGGCTCATCCCCACGCTGCAACAAGCGGTTTGCGATCTTACTGGGTCCACGGACGCAGCATCGCCGTGAGCATCCGGCGGGTCTGTAGTCGCAAAGGCGGGAGCTGCGCTCGGCTGTGAGGCGCCTGTTGCAGATGTGTCTCTTCACGCGAGCCGCAAAGCCATCTACAGTTACGGTTTGCAGGCGCTATGTGACTCTTTGCGATCGCAGGTTTTCTGCGGGTTGCGCACGGCGCCAGGTACGTGGAGGTCGGGCATGATGTTGGGCGAAGCATGGCTGCTGGAGCAGCTGGCTGCGGAGGAGGAGTCCGTCCGCGGGCGACTTGAGTCGTTGCGCGAGCAGGTGGCGGCCCTGGAAGAGCGACTGAGCGACCTGGCCACCGCCCGGAGGATAGTCGCGCCGATGCTGGCCGGACGATCCCGGCCCGAGCATGCGTCCCCTGGCGGCGCACCTGACGCCCCGACGCCCGCCTCGCCGCAGGAAGCCGCGCCGGCGCCGAAACCGGTCGCCGGGCTCGACAAGAAGGTCGTTGTGATCATGGCGAGTTACGGGCGAACGATGCGGGCCAAGGAAGTGGCTCAAGCGCTGGGCGAGCCCGACGTGCGGGGGCGGGTGGAGACCACCCGGGCACGGCTCAAGCGGCTGACGGCGCTGGGCTGGCTAACCCAGCACGAACCGGGCCTGTGCTCCATCGCCGCGGGCATCAATGGCCACGCGCTGGGGGGAGTCGCCAACGACGAGGCATAGAGCAACAGACACATCGCTGGTCAGGCGCTCAACGACGGTCGTGGGCGCCGGGCCGGACGAACAGGGTGCCGCCGAGATTAGGCCCTCGGCGGCACCCGTGGTTGCGTGAGCACCCTCTAGGTCTCAACTGACAGTGTCTCGCGCACTCCCGAGAGTAACTCGAATGGGGTCTCTTGGGGAGGCGTCGAGCCTGGATTTGCCCTGCCCTGCGATCGCCGGGCAGGGGCGGGAAGGATCGACGATGCCCTCACCAGGGCGAGAACGGGTCCGGCGCGGGTCAGCTTCCACCGCTCCCGGTGGGCGAAGCAGGCCACAGCCGGACGGCCAGGCCAGCCTCCAGCTGGGCGATGGCCGCCACATCCGGCCAGCAACGCCCGACGGCCACGTCGTTGACGGTCTGCCGGTTCACCCCACTGACTTCGGCCAGCCGGCGGAAACTCAGTCCCCGCTCTGCCATCACTGCTTGCAGGGTCGCGGCGATGGCCTGGACGACGGCGGCGGCTGGATGGCCGGACAGGTCCGCGTGGGGCCAGTTCTCCGGGTCGTCGGCCAACTCCCGGGGAGAGCGGGAACGCCCGCGTCCTTCGACCATGACAAACGGCTCCTTTTGGTAGATGTCGACGCCCTCCGTAACGGCAGGTTGTCCTGCCGCTTTGGATGGGGTGTGACCCTCGACGCGGAAACCTCGGCCACGATCACCGGCTACCGGCCGCAGCAGGCCCCGGCGGAATGGGACCACATCGCCGGGCACGTGCGGATGCTGGTCGCCGCCAGCGCCGACCGCTCCCCCTACCGCATCGAGCGGCTCCTCACCGCGACCACCCGCCTGGCCGTGTGGTGTCACCGCTCCGGCCTGCCCGATGACCCGGAAGTGTGGCTGCGGCACGAGACGATCGACGCGTTCGTCCTGACCGGCTGCACCGACCTGGCGTCCAGCCCGATCTCGTCTGGCTCTCTCCTTCTCGGCCGCCGGTGGACATCAGCCCTTCGGGATTCCCATGCACCGGATCATCGCCATCCGGGTCGATGCCAGCCGCTACCGGCACCGCGATGGTCGCAGCTCTCGGCCGGGTCGCCAGCGTCGGGCAGCTTCGAGCGCCTGGGTCACTGCGGCGTGCGTGGTGACCGCCTCGGCCTGTTCCTGCCGGACGTTGGCTGCCGGTGTCTCGGGCGTTCGCCAGCGAGGACGCTGTGCCCCGGAGAAGCAAGACGCGACGATGTCCTCGGAATTGGCCACGGTTGGCTGGTGGCTCGCCGGTCATCCGGGGGTTGCGATTTCATGCGCGACCCGACCTCAAGCGGAGGTCACGGCGCAGGGGGAGCGAAACTCTGGAGCAGCGCGTTGGGCTAAGGCCCTGCCCGGTTTATTCAACATGAGAAACGTCAGTGGTGCTGTGCTGAACAGTCCATCGACATGTGCTTAACATGAAGTCGGCGGCCCATCAGGAAAGATTGAGGTTGAGTCCTTTCCTTACGGGGGACTGACCGCGAAGACGCCGCAGCAGGCGGATTTGGCGAAAGCTTGGCGATGTCATTATCGCGCGGATCGCAACAAATCTGCTAGCGTCTGAGACCGGAGGCCGACAGCACCGCTATTCATTCGAGGGAACGCACGCAGCAGATGAATTCTGTGCGACATCCCTGAGACGCTAGTCACTCGCTGTACAGATTCGCCTCGCCAGCTTTTCATGGAGTACGACATGTCCACTAGCTGACTCGACTAAGCAGTCACCGTCATGGCGGTGGCCGTGTCCAAATCTTCAGCTCTGCGAACCTGCTGTTCGGTAATCCGACCCGAAAGGGAAGATGCCTTGACTTCCCGCTTCTTGTTCTGCCCGCTGGCTTCGCCAGGTCATGTCTTCCCCATGGTCGGAATCTCTCTCGAGCTGACCCGACGAGGTCACAGCGTCGCATTCGCCACCAGCGCCCGGTTCGGCGATCTCCTCCACAGCCAGGGAATCCGTCGCATTCCCCGACGTCCTCGCGACGGTGAGTCGTTCCAGCTCGAGACGTGGTGGAACCCGACGAGCATTGCCCTGCAATCCGCCCACATCCTCCAAGCGGCCTCGGAATTCCAGCCGGATGTCCTGATTGGCGGCCAACTCGCCTATGGACCCATGCTTATGGGAGAGGCCCTTGATCTGCCGGTCGCAATCCTCGGGTTCGCTACGCACCTGTTCCCTAAGCCCCGAAGAGACGCCGAGCAAGGTGACGAAAAGCCGGACGAGGCCGAAGAGCGTGCCGCCTGGCGACTGGATTCGATGTCAAAAAAGCTTCATGAGGCCAGGAAATACCTGCACCTTCCGCCCCTTTCCCGGAAGCAGGCGGCGGACTTCCTGTTGGGCGATCTGTTCCTGCTCCAGTCCGTTCCGGAACTAGAGCCGGCGTCCGCAGACCTGCCGCCTGAAGTCCACTGTGTCGGATCCTGCGTATGGGAACCCCCGACTACTGACAAGGATCTTACTGAGTGGATGAAAAACACGGAAGAATTGGGCCCGGTCGTCTATATGCAGCACGGCCGTCTATTCCATCTGGGAAGTCTCTGGCAGGCAGTGACCGAGTGTCTCGGCGGAGCGAATCTTCGTCTCGTAGCTTCGACAGGAAGAACGGATGCAGAACTGATGAAGCCCTCACCTCTCAATTTCTTTGTCCGGGACCATGTCCCCCAGGGACAGGTTCTCCCGCACGCAACAGCGGTAGTCAGTACGGCCAACACAACCGCTGTCCTGGGATCCCTGTCTTTCGGCTTGCCGCTCATCCTGCTTCCGGGCGGGGGTGAACAGTTGGAGATGGCTGCCATCTGCAAACGCATTGGCGCGGCGCTGACGCTCGACCCTGAGGGCGTCACTCCGGAATCACTCCACGCAGCACTCCGAGAAATTGGCGTAAATCCACGATTCCGAGCCTCGGCAATGCATATCCAGTCCTACCTGTCGAAGGTTCAGGGTCATCTCCGTGCGGCCGACCTCCTGGAGTCTCTCGCCGAAGGTGCGGCCGTCTCTAAACGTTCCGTGACTAGCGGATTATCTCGTGCGTGATGGGTCGCCGATCGGAACTCCAGCAAGCATCGACCTGACCGAGGCTTCAACCCCTCGCCGGTTAGGATCCGCAGACAGCCATCGGCGTGGCCGCATCGGATTCGTAAAGGTTGAATCTACGTCCTACCTGACTGAAGAGCGAGAGAGGAAGGCATGGAAGAGAAATCGGAGTCGATTGAGAAGCCCGCGAAAAGAGAGCAAGCCGACGGCAACTGGGTGCGGCGGCCGAACGCACCGAGCGGGACCAGTATCGAAATCGCCAGCCTTACCAAGGCGGACCGAATCACTCCTGAAATGCTGGAGCTGCTGCACCAGCTGATGGTTCGCGCCCAGGAATTCGAGGCCGCCGAAAGGGACGTGCTGGTGGGAACGCCGCCAGATTGCCCGCGGCTCGGACACTGCGGCGCCTACGGCATTCAGTGAGACGGAAAGTTTCATAGGATTAAATCTACCTTCTAACCGACTGGAGAGCGAGAGAGGAAGGCATGGAAAATAAATCGGAGCCGGTTGAGCAACCCGCGGAAAGAGAGCAGACCCAAGGCAGCTGGGTTCGGCGACCAAACGTGTCGAGCGAGATCAGTAACGAACTAAAATGTCTTACCCGGGCGGATAGCCTCACTCCCGAGATGCTGGAAGTGCTGCACCAGTTGATGGTTCGCGTCCAGGAAGCCGAGGCCGCCAATGAGCCCATAGAAAGAGAGTGCCCGACGTTGGCGCAATGCGCCACCTACCGCGCCGATAGCTGCTCCAGCCTTGCATCGTGCGGTACTTTCACAAGGCCGACTTAACCCATCCTCGCCCAACGCTCCATTCATCCCTCAGGTGACGAAATCATGAGAGAATCCCGCTACAACGTCTGGGTGCAGCGTCCCGACGCCGCGTATGTGTTCAATTCTCGCAGTGGCGCTCTGCTGCGCATTCCCACCGAGCACTACGTTGCGTATCGCGCTTTTATGGCCGGCGACACCAACGTCTCCTGCCCGCCCAGCCTCCTGGCCAATCTGATCGCAGGTCTCATGATCGTACGTGACGACGCCGACGAGCTTAAGAGCCTGGAGAAGCGCTACCACTCCAGCCGAAACACCGACAGGCATTTCGCGCTGACTGTGGTCACAAGCCTGGGATGCAACTTTTCGTGCCCCTACTGCTTCGAGGAGAAGCACCCTTCACTACTCGACGAAGAGGTAGAGACGCACATCCTAGAGGTCCTCGACGCACAGCTTCCACACATCGAATCATTCCATGTCACATGGTTCGGCGGAGAGCCTCTTGTCGGAAAAAGGTCACTTTTCCAACTCTCGGACGCCTTCATCCGTCGCTGCGATTCGGGAGCGGTGCGCTATGACGCCAGCATCGTCACCAACGGGTTTCTCCTGGACGAGGTAACTTGCCGAGAACTCGCAGCTCGGAGTGTATCCAGCGTGCAGGTCGGCATCGATGGCCCGCCGACCGTACACGACCGGATGCGGCCCCTCAACAGCGGACGGGGCAGTTTCCACACCATCCTGGCCAACCTGCATAAGGCAGTCCACCATCTCGACATCACCGTGAGAGTCAACATCGACCGCGCTAACGCCTCCAGCGTGGAGGAACTCTTCAAGCTGCTCGCGGACGAAGGCTTCGGGGGGAAGCTGACCGTCTACCCCGGCCAGATCGTCGGCGTGCAGCAGAACCTCCGCGCGCCCTCTGCCAGCTATCACGGGTGCTTCTCCAACGCCGAGTTCGCACGCGAGGAGCAGCGGTTCCTGGACCTGGCGGCACGGTATGGCCTGGCCGCACCACGCGTGCCCTCGCCGAAGGGTGCGCCCTGTACCGCGGTGCGCGCCAATGAACTTGTGGTCGGCAGCCGTGGCGAGCTGTACAAGTGCTGGGATTCAGTCGGCGACCGGAACGAGGTGATCGGTGACATCCGTGACCATGCAAGCCCCAATGGTCGACTGGCCAAGTGGCTCTCCTATGACCCCTTTCAGAACCAAGAGTGCAGGGAGTGCATCGCTCTTCCGGTCTGCATGGGAGGGTGCGCCCACCATGCCTTCGACGAGCTCCTTTACGAGAACCGGTGCGGGACATTCCGCCACACCTTCCACGAGCAAGTGAGCAAGTTCGTCGACTTTGCCGAACAGAATCAGCTCAGTGGGCTGATGAACACAGCGGGGCTCTCCTGATCGGCCGAGACCGCGGTGGCTCCGTAGTTCCCCGCTGAACCGGGCAGGGACTGTAAAACTAACGGCTCTGGCCCGTAATCGGTGGTGGCGTTGGGTGATGCTTGCCAAGCTGGGCCGTGCTGAAGATCGACGATCTTGTAGGTGTGGTGTTTGCAGGTCTGGCTGCCCTGGTCATCGAGGGAGTGCAGGACGAGGACGACCTCGTTCGGGTGATGGCCCGTACCCGGGGCGAGCCGGTGCCGCGTCCGGTGTGTGGCGCGCTGACCGGCCGGGTGCACGGCCACGCGAGCCGGACGGTCACGGATGTCCCGGTCGACGGACGGCGGGTGGTGGTGTCGCTACAGGTACGGCGTCTGCTCTGCCCAGCGTGGGAGTGTCCTCGCCGGACGTTCCGTGAGCAGGTTCCCGGGCTGCTCGAGCGCTACCAGCGTCGCACCAGCAGACTCACCGATCAACTGGGGGTGCGGTGGTCAGGGAACTGGCCGGCCGGGCGGGGGCGAGGCTGTCGGCGGTCCTGGCCGTCACGATCTCCAGGTCCACGGCGCTGCGGCTGCTGGTGCGGCTGCCACTGCCGGCGTTGCGGGTCCCGCGCGTGCTGGGGGTGATGACTTCGCGCTCAAGCGGCGGCACCGGTATGCCACCGTCCTGATCAACCAAACGGGCCGACCGGGTCCGGCCACTGGCAGACGCGCGTCGAGCCGTGCTGGAGGGTCGGGTTTCGTCGGTAGGTGACATGGCGGCAGAATCGCAGTGCCGTCGCTGGCCCACCAGGCCACGACCGCTGGTCTTCTGCCCTGCCCCATGCCAGCCTCCGCTCCATCCGGACCTCCTGCATAGCACGCTCTGCCGCCCACCACCGTGGCCACCCGTACCGGGCGTCGGCCGGTTGACGCTGGGCACGCCTGTGAGGCGGCCGAGGCCTCGATTCGCCTCCGCGGCCGGCACGTCGCGCCTGAGCGCGACGTCGGCCTCAGCCCGCAACCGCACGTGACTCTCGACCACCTGCTGACCATGCAGCGCGGCAGTCTCGTGAAGAGGGGATCGTTCACGGCGACGGGGTGCCCCGCATGGCTTATGGAACGGCCATGAGTTGCCAGAGCACCTCGTCGAGGCACAGGCCGTCCCCGGGATTCACGCTGGAAACCAGCACGGCGAGCACTGCCTTGCGCAGGGTCAGCCGAAGCTGCTCCCGCTCTTCCGGTGGACCGGACAGCGCGCGGAGGGCGACGCCTTCGATGGTGACGGAGAGGATGTCCGCGAGGTCCTCGATGGTGATGCCGGGACGCAGTTCCAGAGCGTTGAGTGCCAGCATCTCCTCGTAGATGAGGATCCATTTCTGACGGGCCGCCCTCCTGGCACTGGGGTGTTCACGAGTACGTCTGGCCTGGGCTAAAACCCATGTCTAGAAGATCGTTTCGCGTAGCGAGGTGATCGTTTCCCAGGGTCAGGTCGTGGTGGTCTCTGACAGAAGCTCCGAGGCCATCCCGCGGGCTGCCGGAAGCAGATGCAGCCTCTCAGCAGTAGTAGTTTGCTCGTGTCATGAACTCGGCGGCGGAAAGCGGCACATCGACACCGTCGGGCTGCTCGCCGCTGTGGTCCTGGATAAGGATGCGACCCGTCGGGTTCGTCTTGGACGCGGTTGTGAAGGAGACGCGGAACGTTCCCCCAGACGTCTTGGCGTTGTACGCGCCGGCAACGTACTTGTGACCTGGCTGGAAGTTCAGATCGCCTTCGACGAGAGACCAGCCTGGCGGAATCTTCTCCAAGTCCAGAAAGACCGGCGATCCGGATAACTTCGGAGCCTTAAGTTCAGCCTGGTCCTCAAGCCGATCATTGACCCTCTGGTAGATGACCACACGGTCTGGGGGCTGCTGGCACCAGGCCACGACCAGTGTCAGCCGTCCTTCGGCGTTGACCGTGATGCCGGTCAGCCCGGTCAACGCTGGGCTGGTCGGAACGCAGCCCATGAGCGTGGCAAGCGCGAGAGCGCCCAAGCCATGCCAGAGCGGGAGCCTGAAGTCACGTGTTCTCACTGACCTCAGGTATTCAGCCGAGGGAGCCAGCTCTACCTGCAACATGAGAAAAGGTGCCCCTGAGCTGCAAGGATTTGGGTGTCGACGCCATATCCAGTGCAGAAGCAGGTGCACCTTTCTGGTGAACGAGCGTACCGGGTGGGACCGCCGGCTGTCTGTCACAGCCGATGGAAAAGGGCTTGTGGGTCATGCGGGAGCGGTGCTGCTGCACAAGCTCGCCGACCGGGTCGGGCTGAGCGAGGCGCTCGGCAGGCTATGGCCGCATCGGCAGAGCGCGACCTGGCGCGACCGCGCGCACGTCCTGGTCAGCCTGGCCACGGCGATCGCGTGCGGCGCGCGGAGCCTGCTGGAGGCCGAGCGGCTGCAAGCTCACCAGGCGGCGACCTGCCGGCCCGGCTGGCCGCCCACGCCCGCCGCCACCTGCGCATCTAACAGACCTGGCCCTGGGCCCAAGCCTTCGTCCTGGCCTGGCAGCGCCTCACCGACCTGCCCGCTCTCGCCTGAGAGCCGGGCCTGACCACGACGATCGAGGAAGGAGCTCATCCGGGCCCGTGGGCCCCGGCGCCCCCGCAGCGTCATGCGACGGCCCGCCCCAACCGCCTTGGGGACATTACGGGCGAACCCGCGGGGCCACTCACGCAAGCCAACCAGCTGAAGAATCGAGGCTGATTCCACATCCTTCGTCTGAGTGCCATCGGGCGCCTCTCGGATCGGCGTTTTCCGCTGAATGAGATGCGTTGAACGCGAAAGTCGTTCGCCTGACCTGACCATGGACGCTTGCGCCATCCTTCAGGATGTTCTTCGGCCTGCGTTGAGGGCGGAGAGCCGCGGTGGCTCTGATGACAATGCGATGATCGTTGTCCACGTGGTGGAGGGCATGCCTTCTTCGTGCGGCCGGTAAGGGATCTTGCAGTCTTTGGGGTCAGCGATGCCATTGCCGCCTACAGTGTGGAGTTGCAGCTATGCGCTGAGTGATAGCGATGGTTCTGGGACTGCCGCGAGGGAGGCGATGGTGACGTCGCTGCTGACAGAGCTGGGCCGGGCCGAGGAGGCCGCACGGCAGCAATGCGCCGAGCTGTCCCCAGCAGATGGAGGAACTGCAGGAGCGGTTGGCCGTGGCGCAGCGGCGCCTGGAACGACTGTCCATCGCGCGCGAGGAGCTGACCGCGCTGGAGGCGGCCGACGAGCCGGCCGACGCGGGGCTCGGCGAGGTTGCCGATGCCGATCATGATGCTGCGGGCCACGTCGCCCCGGGAACTGCCGGGCACGCGGAGGCCCCTCAGGAGCGTCCGGCCCTGCGGGGGCTGCGCAAGGACGCGGTGGTGTTGCTGGCCAGCTCCGACAAGCCGCTGCGGGCGCGGGATGTGGTGCGGGCGCTGGGTCAGCAGGATGTCCGCGGCCAGGTGGAGGGGATGCGCGCCCGGCTCAAGCGGCTGGTGGACGATGGCTGGCTGGCCGAGCGGGAGCAGGGCCTGTTCACGATCGCCGCCGGGGTGAACGGGTTCGCCGGCGAAGGGAGCGCCGCCACGAGCTGAGCCGACATGCCGGTCTGGCGACCGGGTCAAACAGTGGTGCCGCCGAGTTGCAGCTCGACGGCACCGGGTTGCGTGAGCGCCCAACAGGTCCTAACTCTTTGAAGGCTCGCGCCTTCTGAGCGTAACGCGATATGTGATCGCTTGGAGGCTGTCGAGCCAAATGACGGCTGCTTCTGCCCGGATGTCCGGGTTTCCGGGGCGGCGGAGAGAAGGCTCGATCATGCCGTCGAGGTCATCATGGCGTTCGGCGCGGGGTTCGGCGTCGTCATCGGGGCGCCGGGGTTCCCTGCGGCCACAGCCGGACTGTGAGCGTGGTCTCCAGCAGGGCGATGGTGGCCAC
Organism: Nonomuraea sp. NPDC050202; assembly: GCF_040656115.1. NCBI lineage: Bacteria > Bacillati > Actinomycetota > Actinomycetes > Streptosporangiales > Streptosporangiaceae > Nonomuraea > Nonomuraea sp. NPDC050202. Next base: position 56,165 of record NZ_JBFALF010000024.1, read on the forward strand.
GTCCGGCCAGGACCTTCCGGCCAGCAGGTCGGCGATGGATTGCCGGTTGACGCCGGAGGCGGCGGCCAGGCCGCGCAGGCTCAGGCGGCGTTCGGCCAGGATGCCGGCCAGGGTGGCGGCGATCTGCTGGACGACGGCGGCGGCGGGTGGCGGGCCAGGTCCGCGTGGGGCCAGGCCTGCGGGTTCTCGCCAGGTCCCGGGGGGCGGCCGAGCGCGCGCGTCCTCCGACCATGACAAATCACTCCTTTCGGTGGATGTCGTCGCCCTGCGTAACGGCAGGTTGTCCTGCCGCTTTGGATGGGGTGTGACCCTCGACGCGGAAACCTCGGCCACGATCACCGGCTACCGGCCGCAGCAGGCCCCGCCGGAATGGGACCACATCGCCGGGCACGTGCGGATGCTGGTCGCCGCCAGCGCCGACCGCTCCCCCTACCGCATCGAGCGGCTGCTCACCGCGACCGCACGCCTGGCCGTGTGGTGTCACCGCTCCGGCCTGCCCGATGACCCGGAAGTGTGGCTGCGGCACGAGACGATCGACGCGTTCGTCCTGACCGGCTGCACCGACCTGGCCCCGAGCTCGGCGCAGACCTACCGGTCCTGGCTGCGGCACATGCGCGCCGCGCTGGCCTGGCTGGAACGCGGCGAACAAGCGCCGCCGCCGATGACAGCCCCCCAAGACGGTCAGCCCGCCCTACTCGCCAGCCCAGCTCGGCCGCCTTCGCGGCTGGGCCGAACGCCTGCCCGGCCAGGCCCGCACCGACGCGCTGGCGCTGACGGCGCTCGCCTCCGGCTGCGGCCTGACCGCCGAGGAGGTGACCGCCGTCCGGACCGGGCACCTTCGCCGCCTGGACTCCGGCGCGATCGTGGCCTGCGTCCCCGGCGCAGACCGGTTGATCGTCTGCCGCGCCGCCTGGGAGAACATCCTGGCCCACGCCGCACACCAGCCTGGCGACGCCTTCATCTTCCGGCCCAGGCGCGCCGCCCGGCACGCCAAGAACCTGTTCAGCTCCTGGACAGCCCGCCACACCCCGACCGGCGGCCTGCCCGCCCTGTCGGTGCGCCGGCTGCGCGCCTCCTGGATCGTCGAACTGCTGAGCGCCCGCATCGACCTGGGCGTGGTGGCCGCCGCGGCCGGGATGAGCACCTCCGCACTGGCCCGCTACAGCCATTTCGTCCCCGCCCTGGACGAGCACACCGCGGTCGCGCTGCTACGCGGCCGCACCCTGTGAGCACGGCGAAGCCACGCGCCTGGCCGCCCCGCACCTAAGTCGACCCCGCAGATGTCCACCAGGTGCTCGCCTCCTCCCGCCGCTTCTACCGGGCCTTCGACCGGCTGACCACCGTGCTCGATCCAGCCCGCCACGATCGGCGCGCCCGCCTGCCCCAGCACCAGGCCGACACGCTGGCCACCGCCTGGGAGGATGACGACCCAGCACACGCGCGCAAGCGGGAACTGCTGCAGGACATTGCCACCGCGCTGGTGCTCACCCCGGTGCGCTGGGCCAAAGGCCGGGGCTACCTCCGTCACTTCCGCGGCGATGTCGGCATCGACACCACCGCCGCCCCGGTCTTCGCCCGCCCACCCCGCACCCGCCGCTCCACCGGCGAACTGATCGCCTCCACCGAGATCACCGCGGGCTTGCATCACTTGGCCGGCAACGGCCCACCCGAGTACGACTGCAGCGCCACCCTCACCGTCGCCGCCCGCACCCACCCGGCACTCGGCTCCTTCCCGCAACTGGCGCTCGCCCTGGTCCTCGACACTCCGCACAAACGCATCGGCGCCAACGCCATCACCACCCTCAAACCCCTGGCCACCCTCGGCTTGCCCGCAGCCTTCGCCGCCGTCGACCGCGCCTACACCGACCAGGCCGCCGATCACTTCGCCCGGCCCGCACGCGAACTCGGCTACCGGCTCGCCCTCGATTACAAAGTGGACCAGCGGGGAGTGCAGGGCAGCGTCCACGGCGCCCTGCTCATCGACGGTTCCCCGGCCTGTCCGCTGATGCCCGACAGGCTCGCCCAGGCCAGCAGCGGCCTGGACGACGCCGCTATCCGCACACCATCGCAAGAACTCACCGCGTTGATCGCCGCGCGAGAGCCGTACTTGCTGCGCCTCAAACAGAGCCCCAACGCAGACGGCACCGTCCGCTTCCAGTGCCCGGCAGCGGGCACCTCCCCGTCGGTCACCTGCCCCCGCTTCGACCGCCTCCACCAGCGCGGCCCCAGCCGGCCCGCCCCGGTCGACCTGACCGACGCCCGGCAGCGGGCCGCCCACCCTGCGGCCAAACCCCGCGTCCTGCCACCGCAGCCTGACCTGAAGACCGACCAACTGCCGAAGATCTGCCGCCAGCACACCATCACCGTCCGCAAGGACGATCTCGGCCACCTCGACAAGTTCCGCCAGGACCTGGCCTACCTGAGTCCCGCCTGGATCGGGACCTACAAGCCTGTCCGCGCCAACACCGAAGGCATCAACGGCCGCCTCAAGGGCCACGACCTCGACCTCGGCGACCCCAAGAACCGGCTCGCCCACGGACGCGTCGCCCAGACCATCCTGGCCGCGCTGCTCATCGCGGTCGCCAACGACCACTTTCTCGATCAGTGGCGCCACACCCACGAGCCCCAAGACGAGCCCGTCACCCTCGCCGGCACTCCGCAGACACCAGTCGCGACCTTCGACGGCGCACCACTCGCAGGCCAGAGCAGGCCACCACCCACCCCATAAGCCGCAAAACCGCCACCTGGCCGCAGCACCCAGCCCACCGTCGGCTTCGCCATGCCCAACGGCCGGATCTCTGTCCTCCACCAGCGGCCTGACACCACCCTGGACTTCCCGGACACCCGCGCTGCGGTCCCCAAACCGGGACGAACCCAATTCGGAAACGCCTGAAACGACAAGATCCCGCCCGATCACGACGATCAGACGGGATCCCGTCAACTCAGTCCAGCCGTCTCAAGAACGGCCCTGGGTGGAGATGAGGGGATTCGAACCCCTGACCCCTTCGATGCGAACGAAGTGCGCTACCGGACTGCGCTACATCCCCTAGGACTCGACTAGATTAGCAAACTTCCGAGAGTCCTCGCGCCACCCGTTCAGTCCCCCACCGCTCGCTTGGGCGGTTCGGCGTACTGGTCGAACAGAACGTCCGACTGCATCGTCGTGAGATCGATGATCTCCGCCTCCGCCTCCGCGGCGGCCCGCCGCTGCTCACGCAGCCGCCGGAGCCGCTCAGCACGCGCCAGAAGGGCGCGATCGCGGCGCTCCCTGTCCACCTGTACGGCGATGCGCAGGAACGCCATGTACGCCAGCATGATGACGACGGACGGCGCCACGCCCCACCACGGGATCACCTTCACGGCGGCGGTCACGACGGAGGCCAGCACCAGCAGGGCGGTGAAGAAGAGCAGGCGCCGGCGGCGGGCCACGATGATGGCGCGGCGCCGGAAGCGGAACTGGCGGACGTCGACCTTCTCGGCCTCCACCGGCGGCGTCTCATCGTCCTCGTCGGAATCGGGCGGGGCCAGGTTGTCGAGGTCGGGGAGCTGGTGCTCGCCGGTGTAATACTCTTCGAGCTCGGCCAGCTCGGCGAGGTTCGCCTTGTCCTTGCGCAGCCACATCGGGATGAGGACGCATAGCCACATCACGACGATGGCCAGATAGAGGAGGACGCTGCTCACGACCACCTCCAGGCAGCACGAAGACGCGGATGTGTTCGTCGCGCCTTCAATATGCTCACGTCACGCACCGTAAGACCGCGTGTCACTGATTGACGAGCATTCGGTGCGGTGTGTCGCGAGATCGTCAAACCTCTTCGACGGGAGACCCACCGTGAGCGGCTGACTCACGCGCGCGACGCCACTGCACGAGCAGCCCGCCGGGAACATCCTCAACGGTCAGCGCGTAGCAAATGTGGTCGCGCCAGGCTCCGTCGATGTGAAGTTGGCGACGCCGAATGCCTTCTTCCCTGAATCCCAGCTTCTCAACCACTCTACGGCTGGCTTGGTTCTCGGGGCGGATGTTCGCTTCCAGCCGATGCAAACCGGTGGTGAAAAAGCAGTGGTCGACGGCCATGGCGAGCGCGGTGGGGATGATCCCCTTGCCGGCCAGCGCCCCGTCGACCCAGTAGCCGACCTGGGCAGAACGGGCAGAGCCCCACACGATGGCGCCCACGGTCAGCTGCCCCGCGAACCGGCCGTCGTACGTCACCACCCACGGCAGCGCCAGCCCCTGCCGTGCCTCGCGGCGCAGCGTGCCGACCATCGAGACGTACGGCCCCAGCCCGGTCCTGAACAGCGGTGTCTCAGGATTGCTCGGCTCCCACGGACGTAGCCAGTCGGCGTTGCGCAGCCGGGTCTCGCGCCACACGCGTACGTCGCTCAGCCGCAGCGGCCGGAGGCCTACCTGACCTTCGTTCAAGATCACCGGCCAGCCACGAAGTCGATCCACACCTCTTATCATCCCCCGATCGGGCATGATGTCGCCACGGCTCAAGGAGGGCGATCGGATTCGCCGTCAACGCGGGTGATCGCCTCCCCGCATTTGATCAACAGCGTGCCGCAGAATCGGAGCCAGCACGGCCACGCCATCACGCACACCTCCGGACGAACCGGGCAAATTAACGATCAAGGTTTTGCCCGCCTGTCCAGCCAGCCCGCGAGACAGCACGGAGGTCGGCACTTTTTCGCGATTTGCCAACCGGATGGCCTCCGCAATGCCGGGAATTTCCCGAGAAATTACCCGGGACGTCACCTCCGGTGTCAAATCCATCGGCGTCAGCCCCGTCCCGCCGGTGGTGACGATGACGTCGTAACCCTCCGCCACCCCGTCACGGAGCGCGCCCTCGACCGGCTCTCCGTCGGCCACCACCACGGGGCCGTCGACGACCTCGCACCCGGCCTCCCGCCGCAGCAGATCGGCGAGCAACGGCCCGGATTTATCCTCATAAATCCCCGCCGATGCCCGGTTGGACACCGTAATCACCAACGCCCGCATCACGCCCGGCTCCCGTCTGCCGCTCCAACCGCCCCGGTCAGGCCCTGACCTCCGCCCGCCGGCTCGATCTCCGCCCCATCATGCCCGACTGCCCGCCGGCGCCCGTACAGGCGCCGGCAGCGGCACTCCAGCCGTCAGCGGCCCTAGCCGTGGTCGGTCGCGCCTATCAAGCCCGTCACAAGGACAGGTCACGCCCTTCCAGGCCATCAGCGCACCACCGCACCACGCCCCGGCTCCCGCCCGCCGTGAGCCCTTGCCCGCCATCAACCTCTCAGGCCCGATCGCGCGTCCACCGGCCGGTCTTCCCACCCAACTTCTCCTCGACCCGCACCTCAGTGATCACCGCACCCGGATCCACCGCCTTGACCATGTCGATCAGGGCCAGCGCTGCCACCGACACCGCGGTCAGCGCCTCCATCTCCACCCCGGTACGGTCGGCCGTCTTGACCCGGCAGCTGATCCCCACACCCCAGTCCTCGACGTCGAGGGTCACCTTCACCCCGTGCAACGCGATGGGATGGCAGAGCGGGATCAGATCGGGCGTGCGTTTCGCCCCCATGATCCCCGCGATCCGCGCCACCCCCAGCGCATCACCCTTGGGTACCTCGCCCGACCGCAGCAACGCCACGGTCTCGGCCGACAGCAGCACCCGCCCGGTGGCCGTGGCGCTGCGGGCCGAGACGTCCTTGGCCGACACGTCGACCATGCGCGCCGCTCCGGTCTCGTCGATGTGCGTCAGCTCGCTCAAAGCCGGACCACCTTCACAGAAGCCCCCGCCTCCACCTCGGTCACATCCTCCGGCACCACGATGAGCGCGTTCGCCGAGGCCAGCGCGGCGAGCTGGTGTGATCCCTGACCGTGCGCCGGCGACACCGTGCCGTCGGCCGCCAGCACCCCGCGCAGGTACGACCGCCGCCCGAACGGCGACCGCAACGGCCCGGTGGTCCGCGCGGTGACCGTCTCGGGCATCCCGCCGGGCAGCCCGCGCATCTTGGCGAGCGCAGGCCGGACGAACAGCATGAACGAGACGAAGGACGACACCGGATTGCCAGGAAGCGCGAAGATCGGCACCTGGTCGTCCCCCAGGACGCCGAACCCCTGCGGCATCCCCGGCTGCATCGCCACCTTCTCGAACCGGACCGTGCCCAGCGGCGACAGCGCCTCCTTGACCGGCTCGTACGCGCCCATCGACACCCCGCCGCTGGTGATGATCGCGTCGGCGCGCACCAGGTGCGTGTCCAGCCGATCGAGCAGCATGCCCGGATCGTCCCCGACGGACCCGGCGCGGAAGCCCTCGGCTCCCACCTCCCGCACGGCCGCCGTCAGGGTGTAGCTGTTGGAGTCCCAGATCTGGCCGGGCTGGAGGGTGCCGCCCGGCTCGACCAGCTCGGCTCCGGTCGAGATCACGACGACCCTGGGCCGCGGCCGCGCCCAGACGCGCCGCCGCCCCACCCCGGCGATGATCCCGAGCTGCGCGGGCCCGATCACGGTGCCCGCCTTCAGCACGACCTCGCCGGTCTGCACGTCCTCCCCGGCCCGCCTGATCGCGTGGCCGGCCTCGGCGCGGCGATCGATGCGTACGGAGACGGTGCCGCCGTCGGTCCACTCGACCGGCACCACGGCATCGGCCCCGGCGGGCAGGGGAGCGCCGGTCATGATGCGTACGGCATGCCCCGGCCCCACGGCCCGCAGCTCCAGCGACCCTGCCGCCACGTCGTCGATCACCGGCAAGGTGGCCGGGATCTCCGACAAGTCCTCGACCCGGACCGCGTACCCGTCCATGGCCGAGTTGTCGAACGGCGGCAACGGCACCGGTGAGGACACGTCCTCGGCCAGCGTCGTCCCCAGAGTCTGCTCCAGCTCCAGCTCAAGGGGGGCCAGCGGACGTACAGTGGCCAGGATCTCGGCCAGATGCGCGTCAACTGATTTCATCAAGGAACTCCCGCAGCCACGGCACGAACTCCGGCGCCAGATCCTGGCGATCCGCCGCGAACTTCACCACGGTCCGCAAATAGTCCAGCTTGTCGCCCGTGTCGTAGCGCCGTCCCCTGAACAGCACACCGTGCACCGGCCCGCCCTCCTCGGAGCCGCGCGAGGCGAGCGTCCGCAGCGCGTCGGTGAGCTGGATCTCCCCGCCACGCCCCGGCGGGGTCTTCTCCAGCACCTCGAAGACCGCCGGATCGATCACGTAACGCCCGATGATCGCCCAGTTGGACGGCGCCTCGTCGGCCGGCGGCTTCTCCACGAGGTCCGTCACGCGGACGACGTCCTCCTCGGAGGTCGCCTCGATGGTCGCCACGCCGTACAGCGAGACCTGCTCCTTGGGCACCTCCATCAGCGCGATCACGCTCCCCCCGAACGTGTCACGCACCTCGATCATGCGCCGCAGCAGGTGGTCGCGGTGGTCGATCAGGTCGTCACCGAGCAGGCAGGCGAACGGGTGATCGCCGACGTGATGCTTGGCGCAGAGCACCGCGTGGCCGAGCCCCTTCGGCTCGCCCTGCCGTACGTAATGCAGGGTCGCCAGCGAGGCGGGCTCGCGAACCTGGGACAGCCGGTGCTCGTCGCCCTTGGCCTCAAGGGCCTCTTCCAGCTCGAACGCCCGGTCGAAATGATCCTCGATCGAGCGTTTGTTCTTGCCGGTGACCATGAGGACGTCGAGGAGCCCAGCGGAGGCGGCCTCCTCGACGACATACTGGATCGCGGGCTTGTCGACGATGGGCAACATCTCCTTGGGTGTCGCCTTGGTCGCCGGGAGGAACCGGGTGCCCAGACCCGCGGCGGGCACGACGGCTTTCGTCACAGGGTCGAAGTCAGCCATGAGTAGACCCTAGTGGAGGGACCTGTGGACAAGCTGAACCTGCGCCGCGAGCTGAGCGCGGCGCGTACCTCCCTCTCCCCCGAGCAACTGCGTGCAAACGCCATCAAGGTCCGCGAAACCCTGCTCGAACAGCCCTGGGTCCAAATGGCCGGGCTGGTGGCCTGCTACTGGTCAACGGGGTCGGAGCCGGAGACGCACGGGCTCGTGTTCGCTCTCTGGAAACATGGAGCCACCGTTATCCTCCCGGTCCTGCGTGACGACAATGACCTGGATTGGGCGGTGTACGACGGCCCGGACACGCTCGCCCCCGGCCGTTTCGGGATCATGGAACCGGTGGACACGCGCCGCGGCGTGGACGCCGTGCGCACGGCCGCGCTCGTGATCGTGCCCGCCCTGGCGGTGGACCGGCGGACGGGGATCCGCCTGGGGCGCGGCGGCGGCTCCTACGACCGCGCCCTTGCCCGCGTCGGCCCGAACGTCCCCACCGTGGCGTTGCTGCACGACGGCGAACTGATCGACGATGTCCCGTCGGAACCCCATGACCGCGCGGTCCGCTATGCCATGACGCCTGCCGGACTCACTAGGCTTATGTGAACGCAGGTACGAGAGGGGAGCCAGATGACGCTTGATCTCTGGCTCCTCGTCGGTGCCGCGATCGTCATCGCGGCCATCGCGTCCGTACGGCTCGCGCATCGCACCGGCCTGCCCAGCCTGCTGATCTTTCTCGGCTTCGGGCTGGCGCTGGGGCCTTCGGGGTTCGGGATCCCGTTCGAGAGCCCGCAGCTCGCCCAGCAGATCGGCCTGTCGGCGCTCGCGGTGATCCTCGCCGAGGGCGGTCTGACCACGAACTGGTCCCATGTGCGGCGTTCCGTCCCCTTGGCCCTGGTGATGGCGACCGTCGGCGTGACGGTCAGCACCGTCGTGGTGGCGCTGCTCGTCCAGGGAATCCTCGGCATCGACGGCACCACCGCGCTGATCTTCGGCGCGGTGCTGGCCTCCACCGACGCCGCGGCAGTCTTCTCCGTGCTGCGCAGGCTGCCGCTGCCGCCGCGCCTGGCGGGGGTGCTGGAAGCGGAGTCCGGCTTCAACGACGCCCCGACGGTCATCGCCGTGGTGCTGCTCAGCGGCGCGTCCCACTCCCAGGCGACGCTGGGAACGTTCCTCCTGGAGACGTCCGTCGAGCTGATCATCGGCGCGGCCGTCGGGCTCGCCATCGGCCCCACGGGTGCGTACGCCCTGCGCCGCGTCGCCCTGCCCGCCTCCGGCCTGTACCCGATCGCCGTGCTGGCGCTCACCTTCGTCTCGTACGGCGGCGCGGTGCTGCTGCACGGCTCCGGCTTCCTGGCCGTCTACCTGACGGCGCTCGTCCTGGGCAACTCCCGCCTCCCCCACAGGGCCGCGACCAGGGGTTTCGCGGAGGGCGCCGCGTGGCTGGCGCAAATCGGCCTGTTCGTCATGCTCGGCATGCTGGCCGACGTGGACGAGATGCCGTCGGCCATCATCCCGGGTCTGATCACCGGCACGATCCTGGTCCTCCTCGCCCGCCCGCTCTCGGTCGTGGTCAGCTCGGCACTGGCCTGGGCCCTGCGTCTGGGCTGGGTGAACTGGCGCGACCAGGCGTTCCTGTCGTGGGCGGGGCTGCGCGGCGCGATCCCGATCGTGCTCGCGACCATCCCCTGGGCGGCCGGCGTCGAGGGCTCCAAACACCTCTTCAACCAGGTCTTCGTGATCGTCATCGTGTTCACCCTGCTCCAGGGGCCGACGCTGCCGTTCGTGGCGCGCGTGCTCGGGGTGTCCGCGCCCGGCGAGGCCCACGACCTCTCCGTCGAATCGGCTCCGCTGGAGGAGCTCAAGGCCGATCTGCTGCAGGTCAAGGTGCCACAGGGCTCCCTGCTGCACGGCGTGGAGATCTTCGAGCTCCGCCTGCCCGCCGGCGCCCAGGTCACCCTCGTCGTACGCGACGGCAAATCCTTCGTGCCCGGCTCCACCACCCGCATCCGGGCGGACGACCAGCTTCTCGTGGTCACCACCGCTTCCTGCCGTGAGCAGGTCGAACGCCGCCTGCGCGCGGTCAGCCGCAGCGGGAAGCTGGCCGGATGGTACGGAGAGCGGGGGTTGGAATAGGTGTTTGACCCTATCGGTTACCATTAGCAGTCGCATCGCTCGAGTGCTAGAGCTTGTTTAAGGAGGAGCGCGTGCCGACGTATCAGTACGCCTGCAACGACTGCGGTGACCAGCTCGAAGTCGTCCAGAAGTTCACCGACGATGCGTTGACGGTCTGCCCGAACTGCCAGGGCAACCTGCGGAAGGTGTTCTCCGCGGTCGGCATCGTGTTCAAGGGCTCTGGCTTCTACAAGACCGACAACCGTTCGTCGTCCTCGACCTCGTCGTCCTCGACCGCTTCTTCGTCTTCGTCTTCGTCGAAGTCGGGGGAGAGCAAGTCGTCGGACTCGAGCTCGTCGTCCAGCTCGACCACGACGCCCGCTCCGGCCGCCGCGTCGAGCTGAAGCGCACGGCTCCCGCGAGACGCGGAGCCGTGCCTCATACGGCGTGCCGCTGCCCTTCTGGCATGCGGCACCCATCCAGCACGTACGGCGTGCCGCTGCCCCCTGGTGTGCGGCACCCATCCAGCACATGCGGCGTGCTGTGGTTCACGCTGCTCACCCACAAGAACGTGCGGTGATGTGTGCTCGGGTTTCGACGCCCGAGCAGCACGTGGGCGTGCTGTCGTTCGCGGCGCCCGCCCAGGAACGTCCCGGCCCCCCGGCGGAAGCAGGTCGCAGCACACAGTGCTCAGCCCACACCACCGCCGGCCCGGCAACACAAGCACACGCACCCCACACCACCGCCGTACAAGCACACACACCCACACCGCCGCCGGCCCGGCAACACAAGCGCACGCACCCCACACCACCTACGACGCCACACCGCGACATGCGATGGCGCGCACCCACCTGAGGCGCTCGCGCGGTCCAACACCACCCGACCACGCGCCTCTCCAGGCCCGCACCTCACGGCACCTGCGAGCCCCTGCTCATCCCCATCAGCGGACCTGCACCCCCTAGGGAGGCCGATCGGCCGGCGCACCGAGCAACTCCGGCGCGATCCGGTCGACGAGCCGTTCGAGCTGCGGATCCGGCCCCCAATCGGCCACCAGCCGCCTGAGCCCCTCGCATGCACACCGCAGGAGCCGTACAGCAGCCTCCTCCCCCTCCTCCGTAAGCCGCAACGCGTCCCCATCGTCCGACCGCCGTACCAGCCCCACCACCACGAGCTGATCAACGTACGGCCGCCCGTACTCCCTGCTCACTCGGGCCCGCTCGGCCAGTTCGTCAGCCCTCACCCACCCCTCGCCGCCCAGCCTGGCGAGCACCCACACCCCCTGCGGCGAGATCCCGTGCAACCCGGCCGACGCCCCGAGCCGGTCGTAATAGCCGCGCCGCAGATCCGCATCGGCCAGCCGTACCAGCCCTCGCTCGACCTCGGCCAGCGACGACCGCTCCGCGGACGTGGCCCCCAGCCCCTCACCCAGGTCCGCCGCCTTCGTCGTCTCCCTGAGCCGCGCCTGCGGTATGAACCAGCTGAGCAGGAACGCCCCGCACATCACGGGTGCCGCCACCCGGAAGACCGCCGCGATCGCATCCGCGTACACATGCAGAAATCCCTGCGCCAGCCCCCGCGGCAGCCGCTGAATGACGGTCGGATCCTCCTGGATCCTCCCGGGATCGAACCCAGGCGGCAGCCGCACGCCACGCAGCACCTCCCGCAGGTCGTCGTTCAAGGTGGCCGAGAACACCGACCCCAAGGTCGCCACCCCGAACGACCCTCCGATCGACCGGAAGAACGTGGCCCCGGACGTGGCCACGCCGAGATCCTTGAAGTCGACCGCGTTCTGCACCACGATCACCAGCACCTGCATGGTCATCCCCAGCCCCACCCCGAGGACCAGCAGATAGACCCCCATCGCGAGCAGGCTGCTCCCCTCCGTCAGCGTCGCGAGCAGGAACATCCCCACGGTCGCCACAGCCGTCCCCGTGATGGGCAGGAAGCGATATTTCCCGGTCTTCGAGATGATCTGCCCGCTCACGATCGACATGGTGAGCATGCCGGCCATCATCGGCAGCAGGTACACCCCCGACAAGGTCGGGCTGACCCCATGCACCACCTGCAGGAACAGAGGCAGGTACGTGAGCGCCCCGAACATCCCGAAACCCACCACGAACCCGACCACCGACGACATCGCGAACGCCCTCACCCGGAACAACCCGAGCGGCAGCACCGGCTCGGCCACCCGACGTTCGACGAGCACCCATCCGGCCAGCAGGGCCACCGCCGCCCCCGCCAGCCCCAGGATGAGCGGATCGCTCCACGCGTACGTCGTGCCGCCCCAGGTCGTCATCAGCACCAGGCACGAGGTCGCCGCGCCGAGCAGCACCACACCCGCGTAGTCGATCGTGTGCTTGGTACGCGTGTCGTCACCCGGCAGCACCGCGACGATCACGCACAACGCCACCGCCCCCAGCGGCAGGTTGACGTAGAACACCCAGTGCCACGACAAATGGTCGACGAACACCCCGCCGAGCAGCGGCCCCACGATGCTGGAGACGGCGAAGACCGCCCCGAAGAAGCCTTGGTACCTCCCCCTCTCCCGCGCGGAGACGACATCCCCCACGATCGCCTGGGCCAGCACCATCAGCCCGCCCCCGCCAAGCCCCTGAACGGCGCGGAAGGCGATGAGCTCCCCCATGTTCCGACTCAGCCCGCAAAGCGCCGACCCCGCCAGGAAGATGCAGATGGCCCCGATGAACAGCCTCTTGCGCCCGTACTGATCGCCGAGCTTGCCCCAGAGCGGCGTGGAGACGGTCGAGGCCAGCAGGTAACCCGTCACGACCCACGACAGGCGCTCCAGCCCGCCGAGGTCGCTCACGATCGTCGGCAGGGCCGTGGACACGATCGTCTGATCGAGCGCCGCCAGCAGCATGCCGAGCATGAGCGCGAGGATGATGAGCCCGAGGCCCTGTTGCCGCATGCGGCGATCCTACTCTTCGTACTGGTGTGCCTACCCTATGCAATCAGGTTGTCCACAGCCCGCCATCGCCCGGCCGGGTTATCCACAGAACGCCGTTCGCGTCCGCCTCACCCACCACCGCTCCGGCTACTCTCTGCGCCATGGTCACTCGCGCAGATATCGGCGTCATCGGCGGTTCAGGCTTTTACTCCCTGCTCGACGACGCAGAGGAGATCGAGCTCGCCACTCCCTACGGCCCCCCGAGCGATGTCGTCACGGTCGGACGCATCGGCTCGCGTTCCGTGGCGTTCATCCCCAGACACGGGCGAGATCACCGCTTCCCGCCGCACCGCATCCCCTATCGTGCCAACCTTTGGGCCCTGCGTTCGCTCGGCGTGCGCCAGGTGCTCGCACCCAGCGCCGTAGGTTCGCTGAGAGCCGAGTACGGCCCCGGTGCCATCGTCATCCCCGACCAACTCGTGGACCGCACCTCCGGACGCGCCCAGACTTACTACGACATCGACGGCGCGGTCCATGTCTCCTTCGCCGACCCGTACTGCCCGACGGGCCGCTCCACGGCCGTGTCGACAGCCCGCGCCGGCGGCTGGGAAACGGTGGACGGCGGCACCTTGGTGGTCATCGAGGGCCCGCGCTTCTCGACACGGGCGGAATCGCAGTGGTTCGCGGGCAACGGCTGGTCCATCGTGGGCATGACCGGCTTCCCCGAGGCGCTCCTGGCCCGCGAGCTGGCGCTCTGCTACACGTCCGTCTCCCTCGTGACCGACCATGACGCCGGCGTGGAAGCCGGCCAGGGCGTGACCCACGACGAGGTGCTGGAGTTCTTCGCCCAGAACGTCACCCGCATGCGCACCCTGGTGTCGGAGGCCGTCCAGTCCCTCCCGGAAGATCGCACCTGCCCCTGCGGCTCGGCCCTGGACGGCATCAAGCTCCCCTTCGAGTTGCCATGATCCAGACCTGGCTCTCACGCCACGGCCGTCGCCGCCGCCTCCTAGCGGCGGCGCTCGCCGCCGTCTCCGTCATCGCGGCCTTCATCGCCACCCGCCCCGCCGGCTCCGCCCCCACGGTTCTGGTGGCCTCCCGTGACCTGTCCCCCGGCCCGCTCAACCCAGCCGACTTCCACCCGGCGGCCCTCACCCCTCCACCCGCGGGAGCAGTACGCACGATCCCGGCAGGCCAGACCCTGGCCACCCCCATGCGCAGGGGCGAGCCCCTCACCGACGTCCGCCTCCTCGCTTCCTACCGCCTCCCACCCGGCCTGGTCGCCACCCCCGTGCGCATCGCCGACGCCGCCGCGGCGGCCCTGATCTCCCCCGGCTCCACGATCACCCTCCTGGCCGCCTACGACCAGGGCGCCCCGGCCCGCCAGCTCGCCCAGGACACCACGGTCCTGTCGATCCCGAAACCACCATCACAGACGACCCACGACACAGACGACGGCACCTTGATCGTCCTGGCCACGACCCCCACGCAAGCAGCAGACCTGGCCACCGCCCAAGCCCACGCCCGCCTCTCGCTCACCATCAGAACTAACTTACAGTAATCATTCGGCTACGATTCCTTTCATGAGTGGATTCAAGAAGTTCCTCATGCAGGGGAACGTCATCGACCTGGCCGTGGCAGTGGTCATCGGGGCGGCCTTCAACGCGATCGTGCAGTCGTTCGTGGCCGACCTGCTCACTCCGCTGATCTCCGCGTTCGGCGGCCTGCCCGACTTCTCCTCACTCAAGGTGACGATCGGGCAGTCCAACTTCATGTACGGCAACCTCATCAACGCGATCGTCTCGTTCCTGATGGTCGCCGCGGTGATCTATTTCCTGGTGGTGAAGCCGTACACGCACTACCAGGAGCGCACCGCCGCCAAGATCGAGGCGAAGACCCGCGACTGCCCCGAATGCCTGTCGGAGATCCCCAAGCCCGCCTCCCGCTGCGCCTTCTGCAGCGCGGACGTGGAGCCGCTGATCTGAAGGGGAATGCCTCAGAGAAGCTTGTCGATCTTAGGGTCGTACTCCCAGTGCCACGGCTCGAACGGGCTGCTGTAGGCCCAGGAGGGGTGGAACCACCCGTACCTCTTGGAGTTCTTCTCCATCCACACGAACTCCGCGGACCCGGCCCTCTCCACTCCACCACACAGGTCCACAGCCAGCCCGAGCCCGTGGTTGCTCCGCCCCGGCACCGCCGCGAACCCCGGCCGGCGATAGTAGATCGACTGCTGCTCGGCCAGGCTCCGGTACGCGTCGGTCACGCACATGGGCTTCCCGAACCGCTGCCGATAAGCCTCGTTGAGGCTGACGAAGGCGATCGTGGCATCGGCCCTGAGACTGAAACCCTTCTGCTGCAACGGACAGAGCATGCCCTTGGGAATCAGCCCGTTGGGATACTGATCGGCCGTAGCCGCCCGAAGCGGATTGCACCCGAGTGCCGCCCGCCCCACCTTGTCAATCTTGATCCCCAGCTTCACCAGCGCCGCAGTCAGCGACTTAACGATCTTGTCCGACCGCTGCCGCAGGGTCTCGACCTCGACGGCCAGCTGCGCCTCGGCCAGCAAGTTCCCGGCCCGCAGTTCCTGCGCCTCACCGGCCAGCCGCTCGGTCTCCTTGTACAAGGCGCTCGTCTGCTCGACAGCCTGCTGCCGCACGGCCACGATCTGGTTCGCATCCATCAGCGCGCGCAGCGTCTTCTCATCCGCGCTCCCGGACAGATACGGCAGGATGCCCCCGGCCATGAACGGCTGTTGATACAGCAGCTCGGCCATCTGGGAGACAGGCTGCCGCATCACGGCCAGCCGCCGTTCGAGCTCCTGCAGGGAGGTGAGCTTGCTCTTGAGCTCCTTCTCGGACGCCGCGATCTCGGCCCGCCGCTTCTCCAGCGCCTTGGTCGCGTCCTCGAGCTCCTTGGCCGACCGCTCGGCCTCTTTGCGCAGCTCAGTCAGATTGGACGGATCCCGCTGCACGGCTCCCTGCTGGGCCTGCTGAACCCGTACCTGAGCCTGCGCCGGCACGCCTTCCAAGGGCACGAGCAGAGAAGCCACCGCCATGACGACCGCGATCAGACCCGCTGATCGAGGGGCTGGCACGTTCGACTCCTCCGTTTGCAATCTCGTTACCCTGGTCAGGCACGCACGTTACTACAGCCCCCCGAGTGCCCGGACCGAACTCCGAAGAGCTGTTATGAGACAAATAACCCACTTTGCGCAGCGCGCCACGCCCCGTACACACCAAAACGCCCTCACCCAGCACCCCCGCCGAGCTCACCCTCCAGAGCGGCAGCACAGCGCAAGCCCCTGACCCCGCACCGACCACCATCCACACGACCGGCAGCGCACCCACACAAACAACCCACACAGGTCAGTACGCCCCACCACTCACCACCGGTTCAAATCCCAGGCAACCAGCTGTCAACAGCCGCCTCCTGCTCCCGATCCCGGCACAACTCCCACAGCCAGGTATCGACCCACTCCCCCGGACACCCACCCTGCGTCCGCACCGGCGCCGGCGTAACAGGCTCCTCCTCGACAACCTCCGGAACCCTCTCCTCAACCCCCACCCTCGGCACCCGCTCAGGCACCTCACGCACAGGCGAAGGCATCGCAGCCGCATACCGCCGCTCAGGCCGAGCAGGCGCCGGCACCAACACCGGCTCGAACGCCAACCCCACCGCCCCATCCCCACCGTTACCAGTGCTGGGACCACTACCGGTACCGGCGCTCGCGACACCCTCCTCAAGCCCGCGCATCTCCCCCGCCAGCAACCCTCCCGCAAGAATCGCCGGCGCCAGCAACGCCCCCAACAGCACAACGGGCCGCCGACGGGCCTGCGCGCATCGCCTCCTGGTCACAGCCCCAGACGGTATCCGGGCACGATGAGCAAGAATCTGATCACTTGTCATGCCTTTACCGCAGCTCAGAGCAGCCATAACCAACCCCGGGAAACTGACGGCGGGGCCACGTCGCACACAGTGCCAAACTTTCGCTAGGCTTACGGGAGTCCGCCTCCGTAGCTCAGGGGATAGAGCACCGCTCTCCTAAAGCGGGTGCCGCAGGTTCGAATCCTGCCGGGGGCACTCTTCTGACCAGGCGCTTTGCTATCTGACCTGCGGTTTCTCGGCCGCAGGTCTTTTGCATGTTGGGCCTTGATAGGCAGCCGACGGCGCCCATATGCAGCCGTAAGACCGTGATCAGGGGACATATGGGGGATGATCTTGACTACGTTTCCCCTGTTCAGGACCCGATTCAGGGGCCACTAGCCCATGACGGTCATGGCTTCAGCCGTGGCGCTGCTCCGTAGCCGCTCCCATCCCTGAACGGACCGCGCACGTCTGACGCCCTCGCCGCATAGGTCATCGGGATCTGGCAGACCAGCGATACGGCAAGATGATCGGCCTGTACTCTCCGAGTCGGCCAAATCCGCTAGCAGAAATGATCACTAACCCCGACAATTCCATGTGTGGAGACATATGTCGGAGTCACCGACGGCGACTGGTATCGCTTCCTGGCGGCGCGCCCGACCTTGACGGAGGCAAACTTCTGGCGCCCCTCAGGTAGCACAAGCTTCCGCGCGCTGCGTCCCGGCGAGCCGTTCTTCTTCAAGACCCACCATTCGAGCAGGCACGCGGTCAGTGGCTTCCCATACAACCGAGTGGTCGGCGGCGGCTTTTTCGAGGCCTTCGAACCACTACCTCTTTCGGAGGCATGGAAGATCTTTGGCGAGGCCAACGGCGCCGACAGTTGGGAGCAGATGCGGGAGCGGATCAGCAAGTATCGTCGACGCCCCATCGCCGCAGGTGAGGACCCGGTCATCGGCTGCATCCTGCTTCGCGACACTCGGTTTTTCAACGCTCCCGCGGACCCACCCCCTGACTTCGCTCCCAACATCGTTCAGGGCAAGGGTTACGACATGTCCACCGACTCATACGCCGACTACTTCAACGACCTCGTAGCCCGCCTGGTCGGAGACGACACTGTCGACGCGTCATTGCCGTGGCGGCGCGAGGGCCCGGTCTTCGGTGACGCTCGTCTGGTCCCGCAGCGTCTTGGCCAACGTGCGTTCAAGGCTGTGGTCCTCAACGCCTACGGGCGGCGCTGCGCCATCACCGGCTCCACGATCCGCCCGGTGCTGGAAGCGGCCCATATTCGCCCGGTATCACGCGGGGGCGAGCATCGCTTGGACAACGGCATCCTGCTGCGCTCGGACGTGCACACCTTATTCGATCAGGGGTATCTCGCCATCGATCCGAACCATCGGCTGCTGGTCAGCCCGCGCTTACGCCAAGAGTTCGGTGACGGCGAGGAGCTCTACCGGCATGCGGGGAGTAGAGTCGCCACGCCTGATAATGCAGCCGACCGACCCAGTCAGGCATTCCTGGGATGGCACCTAAGTGAGGTGTTCCTCGCAACGTAGGGACCCACGAGGAAGTCCCTCACGTGAGTCATGTTTATGGCTATATGCGAGATTTGCCCTCTGCGGGCACGTGCTATCGACCTCGCTTCGACCCCCTGCGCAGACCGCGATGGCGTCAGCCGCGGGTGGGCATGCGATGATTTGGCGGCCATGTCAGCCGATGCAATCTGGCCCGACCACTTTCAACCCCGGACTGGGGCGGGCGGGACGTCCAGCCAGGGAGACCACCATGGCGCGGGACATTTCCAACCGACCCACGAACCTGGCCGAGGTGGCGATGGCCCGCTCCATGGTCAGCTCGAACACGGAGCATGTCCGTGACTCATGCGGACGACGGCGCTCTCGATGTGCGTCAGGCTCGTGCCGAGCATCCCGCCTGTCGGCGATCAACTCCTCCCGCTCGGGCTCATTAGGCGGACGCGCGGGTGCGGGAGCGACGCTCGTGCGGGCAGGCGGCGAAAGGCACACGCGCCTATGACTGGGCAGTGGTCGCGATGATCGGCGCGTCGGCCTGTCGGTCATCCAGGGCACCCGCGCCTCCGGCGCCGGGGCGATCCTCGCGGTCGCCCCGCAGGAGTCCAAGCACGAGCTGGCCACGAAGGTCAACGCGCCGCACACCATCACCCGAAGCAGGTCCTGGGGCCATTCACGAGCTCACCGGCGGCGCGGACTTCGACTACGGCTCCGAGGTGGTCAGCAGTCGGCCATGGCCAGAGCGCCCTGGACGGCGACGTCATCGTGCTTGAGGGCGGACGCGCTCGAGGTAGACCAGCCCGTACAGGGAGGGAGGTGGGACGTGCGGCATGCCTTCCCTACTTCGCCAAGCTCCACAAGGCCGGCAAGCTGGACCTGCAGTCGACTGTCAGGACTCGCATCTCCTGGCGGACCTGAACGACTCGGTGGAGGCCCTGCGGGGCGGTAAGGTCCTCCTCCAGATCGTCGTCATGGATTGATCCCTTCGACGCGCCGCAGGGAAATCATCCTGGTATGGCGCGCAAACACCCGCATATGACACCGTCCGCCTTCGTCCGACTGCTCCGCAGACACAGTGGTGGGCCGCTCCGCCTCGAAGGCGCGACCATCACGGGCGACCTCGATCTGACCGGGCAGGTGCTCGACTTCGATCTCGAACTCCTCGGCTGCCTCGTCCACGGCAACCTGATCCTGGACGGCCTCACCGGTCACTCGATCAACGTGTCGGGCAGCCGGATGGGTGCCGTTCAGGGACTCCGGCTCAGGCTGAGCTCCGACTTCTCGCTGCGGCGGGCGCAGATCGGCTCGGCCGGTGTCCCCAATCCGCTGACCGACCACCGGACGCGAAGCGTCGGAGACGCCGTGGTCGCGCCGTACCGGGTACCGCGACACGATGCGGCACCATCGGCCGTGCTGCAGCTCAGCGACGCGCGCATCGACGGCGACCTAGTGCTCAGCGAGACGACGCTGGCCTCGTCCGGGCAATGGTCGCTGTTCGCCGACCAATTACAGGTGGGCGGCTCGATCACGGGGACGAACCTGATCGCGGCCGGCGCGCTCTATGTGCGCAGCGCGAGAGTGGGTGGCGCGTTCTACCTGAACGGCGCGGAGATTGCCGGTCTCGAGGCCAGCGTGGCGGATATCGGTCGTGGGCTTTACGCCGACTGGGGCTTCGTCTCCACCGGGCAGGTACGGCTACGCAGCGCCCAAGTCGGTATCCTGGTGACCTTTCACGACGCCGTGACCAGCAGCCTCAACCTCGCCCGGCTGCACACGCCAAGACTGCGTCTGGACTTCCGCGAACCGCCCAAGGGGCGCGTCGTGCTGCGCGACGCACAGGTCGACTCATTCGTGGACTCCCCCGAGCGCTGGCCGGAGCCCGGCAACCTAGACTTGGAGGGTTTTTCGTACCGGCGACTCGCCGAGAGCCCCGGCATGGACTACCGGGAGCGCCTGCGCTGGCTGAGCCTGGACAGCCACAGCGGGCCAAGCGCATTTGAGCAGCTGGCACAGTACTACACGCGCATCGGGGATGAGCGCTCCGCCCGCCTGGTGCGTCAGGCCAGGCAGCGCCGCATGCGGCGGGGCGACAAGCCGCCGGCCAAGGTATGGGGCGCGCTACAGGACGTCCTCTTCGGGTACGGCTACGCTCCGGGGCGCGCGTTGGCCTGGTTGCTCGTCTTGGTGACGGCCGGGAGCCTGTGGTTCGCAGCGCGGCCACCACGCGCCGTCAGGAAGGACAGCCCCACCTATGATCCAGTCCTCTACACCCTTGACCTCATCGTGCCCATCGCGAACCTGGGCCAGCGCACCGCCTGGGACCCGGTAGGTATCGACAAGGGAGTTGCCGTGGCGTTGATCCTCTCGGGCTGGCTGCTGGCGACGGCAGTGATCGCGGGAGTCGGGCGGCTGCTCAACCGCGGTTGAGCCTCAGCCCGCACGCTCTCCGCCATCAAGCCTTACAGTTCCCCGGACGTAGAGCCTTCCCGGAGAGAGCGCCGGGCGCACGACCTTCTTGGGAGGGAGACTGTCCACGACGTCTTTCAACCCCTCTATTGCCTCCTGGAACGTCTCCCAGAAGTCCAGCCACGCATCCATAATGTCCGGCTTCTCGGGGGAAACACGGCCGAGCATGACGAGTTTACTGTGCTGCTTGATCATTGCCCTCCGTGCGGCCTCGATGTTGTCGAAATCAGCGCCCATCTGTTGCGGCTGGACCGTATCGAGCGCCATGAAGAGCCAATCGACCTCCGCCTCGATCTGCTCACGGTGGTCGAGGAGCTCTACCGGACTCGCAATCAGGCCTACAATGTTCTCGCACCGGTCTCGCGCATAGGCCAAGGCGTCGTCGTAGCTGATGGGGTCCGGGGGCGGCTCGGCCATCGGGTGTACCGGTTCACTTTGTGAGCAGGCGGATAAGGAGGCACCGCAGCTTCTCGGCTTCCCGGTGGCCTTTCTCGAACTCCTCCAGCGGCGTGCGCGCCTGCCCCGTCTCCATGATCAGTCTCCTCAACTTCGCGACCTGGGACGGCACGCGGCGCGGATAGTCATGCGGCGGAGGTCTCGTGCTATCAAGGCAGCGGATGAGCGAGGCAGCGCTTCTCTTGAACGCCAACCAACCTGTCTTGGCGAAGTTGGTCCGCTCCAGTTCTTTCCGCAAATCGTCCCAGGTCGAATCGACCGACGGAGCGCGCCCAGGTTCCGATTTTGCCGCTGGTTTCAGTCGTGGCTCCGCTGCGGCTCCACCGCCCACGATTCCGGACGGCCCGAAGCCCTGAATGTCCCCGTCCGGCATAGCGAATGGCAGGGTGCTCAAGATTCGCGAAGCCAGCCGGAGGAACCACCACCTTTTCTCATCCCATTCGTTTCCCCGTCCCGTGAACATCAGGGAGCAGGCGATGAGCGATAATCGCAGCTGCCGCTTCCAATCTGGATTCGCGCCCTTGCCTGTCAGCCATTCCATGGCTGCCTCGTCGAACGCTTCGACCAGTTCGACGAGCTCACCTGGCAGTTGCCCGCCGTTTCGCGGCCCGTCGGCGATCAGATCGATCAGGAGGTCCTTCTGGGCCTTGGTGAGCTCTGACAGATGTGGCGCCACCAGGGTGAGAAAGAGCTGGGTGACGTCCCGCGACAGTGGGGCGCTCTCTGAGTAGCGATCGAGGTCGATCAGCGCGAAGTCATCGGACTCGTCGTCCGGCATGAGCACGTTGCCCGGGTGCAGGTCGCCGTGAGCGCGGCCGAAGAACACATGCTCGATCGGGGTCGAGGAGACCTCGTGATCGGTGTACACCAAGGTGAACGGGTTAGGCAGATCACGCGGCTCCTCCTGCATCCTCAGCATGGTGAATCTCCGCTGATGAAGGTTCCAGCGTGTGGCGAATCTGTGTACCTTGCCGTCCGGTTCCACCCGGGCGCCGAGATTCATGCGCAGGAAGTCGCGTACAGTGAGGCCATCCTCCGTCTTGGACGTCCGAAAATCCGGATTCCAATCCTTGAGCACCGACCTGACGACCGCCTTGAACTTGAGCCGAGCCGAGGCGGAGCTCAACTCAGAGTCCGACATGGGCACCCAGGAGTCCAGATCATCACCGGCCACGCGTTGGATCAGCAGCTTGCCGAATCCGGGCATGGGAATGGTGACCGATTGGCGGATCAGGTGTACTCGAAAGCTCTCTGGGGAGTTCGTCCACACATCCTCGGCGTCGCCTGGCTCCTCCTCCTCGCCCCCGGGCGGGGAGTACTTGACGATGAGCCTTTCCAACCCCGGCTCGCCGGGCAGGCCGTACATGTTGACGGATGCCAGCCGGGCGCCGCTCAGCCCCGCCGCCAATTCTTTGTCCAGCTTGGCTGTCCGCGGGCTCACCCATCCGTCAAGAACCTGCGCCGCGTCGGCACCGAGAGCATTTTCGAACCGCTGTGGTTCCTTGAGCGCTCGGTACTTCATGGAGACCTGCCCGGGCGACCAGTGTTCCAGTGAACTCTAAACGCCAGCGTCCCATCCGTTCGCACTGTTGCCAACGCCCCAATACGTCGTCCCGGGATTGTCGTGACCCTTCGCCAGGATGCGCGCGTGAAAAGCGGGGTGAGACGGCTTCCTCACCGTGGTCTAGGTGTAGCCAGGTACTCCAGCCGCACTTATCGATCTTCGAGTTGTCGTCGCTGGTAGCGGCTTTGTCGGGCACGGGTTTGATGGCGTCGTCAGTGTGACCAGTGCAGGATGTGGGTCTTCGTCGATGACTGGCCGGGTCAGTTGGGCGAAGAGACGGCGGATCTCGTTCACGGAGATCGTGATGAGTTGGTCAGTGCTGGTGGGCGGGTTCGGGCTTGAGGGCTGCCCGGATGACAGCGAGGAAGACCAAGGCAGTGCATCGGCCGCCGGGCAACTAATGAAAGCGACCCGCATGCTTCAGCTTCACGACAGCATGAACATATCCAGTGCCAGCAGGCATACGAGGTGTACGTGAGAGGAGGGGTTAGGTAATGTCCGGGGCGTGCGCCCAGATATTCGCCGACTGTCTGCCGCCGCGGTGCTCGTCTCTGTCACGGTTGTGACGGGTTGCACGGGGGACTCCGACAAGCCGACCTTGGAGGAGGCCACGAAACAGCTCATCGCGGACGGCGACAAACTGCTGGCATCTCGCGAAGTAGCCGCTTCCGGAAAAGTGGCAGTGACGGAACGAGCAGACAAGGATACGGAATCGGGCTGCGTGGCTGGCCACGTGCAGCGATTCTTCCGGGCTCAGGGAGATCTCTCCGGTCCGCCTGACGTGCACATGCCGTTCAACTCCGCCGGCTTGATGGAGAGCGCGCTGGAGTTCATGGGCTACGACTCGGTCGTGAACGACCGGGATCTTCGGGATGCGAACCTGGGCGTGTCCGTCGTACACAACCCCAAGACGGGACTGACCTTTACTTTGACCGTCCGCAACGGCCAGAAGCCCAATATCATGATCGTCGGCAAGACCAGTTGCTACGCTCGCAACCGCTGACCCACCACGTTCCGTCAGGGTAGCTGAGCCGCCTCCTTGCGAAGAAGATCGGCCTGTTTTCGGAGGCGGTCCGCAGTAGAAGTACAACTCTCTCGGAGTAGTTCGATCTCGCGCCGCAACTGTGCGGCCTGGGTGTTGAACCGACCTGCGGCGGGCCCTTTCCAGAACGCATCAACGGTCTGAGGGTTCGCCAGAGTGCCGACGAAGACGTCCTCCAGATTCTTGGCATACCGCGTAAGGGTGGTGGCGAGCGTCTCCTTGTCCATGGCCTGCCTGAGCAGTTGGGTCGAGTCGGGGAAGGACATGCTCAGCCTCCCCGCTGCTTCAGCGCCTCGGTCAGCGCCTTGGATAGCCTTCCATGAAACGCTTTGTCGATCATCTCTAGGTCCGTCTCCGTCAACGGTTTTTGCCTGTACCGCGCCAACGATTCGGTCACCCAGCGCACCTGGCTATCTACGATATCTTTGGTGACCTTCTCTGCAGTATCGGTTGTCTTTCCGTCGAAGTAGCCTGTGATCTGCTCTTTCAGGCCGTCTTTGAGCTCATCCTGTAGTCGATCTCGACCGGTCGCGGCTGAGGGGTTGGCGATGTCCGAGTATCGGTTGGAGAGCCAATCAACGTGCATTAGCATGACACCAGCGATCCAGTCGGCATACTCATCGTCGCTCCACTCCGCATGAGTCGAACCCCACAAAAGCAGATTCGCCGCTCCACCCGACAGAGCGCTGCGATATACGAATCCGGCGCGCATCTTTTCATCACTGTCGAACGGATGGAATCGGCCGATGTCCATCCTCATTGTGTATTCATGCCAGCCCTTAAACAGGGTGTCTGCTGCCGTCTTATCTTGCATCACAGCACCAAAGAACCGCGATGCGGTGGCAGCATCGAGCTTGTCCCACGGCGGCGGCGGATACAGCGATTTAAGTTTGGATGAAGACTCCTTTGCGTCTACCCGCGCGAGCTTGTCGAGGTAGGGCACCACGTTCTTAGCCAGCACCTGGCTGATCGGTGAGCCCTTATAGTTGGGAGGAGCCAATGCGGTGTGGACCCATTGGCCGCCAAGCCAGGGAGTGCCATCGGCACCTACGCCACTAATAATGTTGACCCAGGCTCGCTCACGTACGCGATCATCACCCGCGTCTGGTCTCATTGCCTTGTCCAGCACGCCGGCCAACCGCTTCTCGAAGTCGGGAAGGCCAGTTCGTCCGAACCGTCCGGGGTGCAGCAGCCCAGCCGCAGCGTCCTTGTTCTCAGCCAGCAGTGTTTGCAGCGCCTCCGGGTCCGCTTCATAGGCTTCCATCAGCACATTGAGGTTCCAGTTCGGGCCATCTGTGGACAGCGGACGGCGTAGTTCGCGAAGCGCGACCTGGTTGAGAAGCCTTCTCGAAGGTTTGGACATCGCGACAAGCGTTGTCAGCATCCCAGTATCGGTCGTCTCTATGAACTTGTTCCACTCCTGGCCCAGCCGTCCGGCACGCTCGGCGTTCGCGTAGGCCTCGGCCAGCGGGCCCAGACTCTCACGCCCCTGCTGAAGGACAGAAGGCGGGAGTCCGTTGTTCATGGCCGCGGTTCCCTTGTCCTTCATCCAGTGCATGAATAGCGCACGGAATCTGTCCGGCCCGAGGGCTGCCAGCAAGGACGCTGCGTAGGCGGGATCGTTCAGCTTCCCCTTCGTCACCGCCACGGCTGCCATCACTTCACGCCAACTCTTCACCGAGTTCTCGACGTCATGCTTCTTGAGGGCCGCGGCAATAGGCGCGGCGTCAGCCTTCCCTTGCCGGGCGGCTTCCGCTTCGTTGTTGAACGTCAAGACTCCGCTCAACAGACCGTTTCCCGAGCTCGGGACCATCTGCTTGAGCGTGTCAATCCGCCATTTGAGATCGCGCTGCGTGTCATCGAAGAACGCCCAGGACCGATGCATGGCGGCCGCTCCTTGCTGACCAGTCCACGATGCGCCTGCCTCTGCGATAGCCGCTTCGAGTCCCGGTCGTGTCTGGGCCAGCACGTTCTTGCCGGTGGTCAACTGGTGCATCAACCGCTCTGCCCCGCTGGGGTCGATCCCGACGAACTCCCCCATGAACCCTCCCAGAGGGTGTGGTTACAAGGCAGGAGTTAAGCACACTGGCCAATCCCGGTAAATGCCCCATGCGCCTCTATAAGCAACCGGAATTACACTCACTTGGTAGGGGAGGGTCGAAAATCGGCATCGCGATCCGTCTAGGTGCAAAATCGGCGAAACCCCTGCTCTGTGGCCCGGAGCTCAGCTCGTCGTCTCCCGATCCTCTCCGTGGCCTGCCGTTGATGCGCTATCCGTAAAGCAGGTGGCATGCGCGGTTACGGACGCGGAACTCAGGACGGGACGGTGGGAACAGTTCGTCACACTTCGCGGCGATCAGCGGCGCCCACTGCTTCTTGCTGCTGTCTTCCCGATCGATACGCCTGGGTTCTTCCTCACGATCAACACGAGTCGGCGTCTTCCTGCGCGGGGCAACGGGGACGTTCTCGGGACGCTTACGCGGCGCAGCGGAGGTCGCCGATCGATGAGGGCGTCGGGACGATATCGCGTGTCCCTTGGATGCCTTGGTACCTGAGTTCGGCGTCGCCGAGGGTGGCGGCGTGCGAGGCACCAGTGTGGACGGCAAGGGCGAGGCGAGCACGGTCGGCCGCTCAGCACCGCTTAGCCGCGGCGTCGGCATCGTGGCGGGGTTCATTCGAGGAAGGGCGCTGTCGGTGCCCCACGTACTCGACCAGATGCCGAAGCCTACGCAGGCCAGGAAGCCCGCGATGAGCGCTGACCGGGTCAGGCGATCTCGGTTTCGCGTGATCGATCTGTTTGGCGGGGCTGGGGTTGAGTACTTTCGCCAAGAGAGGGAGTCGGCCTCGGTGTGAAGCCGAGGCCGAAGCGGCATTCCATACGGTGGCCGCCGCAGCGGGCGGGGCTCTCTGGACGACGGAGCGGCGTGGTCATGGTCTTCGTGCATGGCCCTCCTCTCTCGCTGCGCGTGCATGTCAGCGTGGCGTAGCGGGTCAGCGTTTAGCAGGAACGACGCGGCATGGCGAGCCGCGGGAAGAGAATCGGCCCCGGTGGACCCGAGACCGAAGGCGGATAAGCGCGGACTATGCGTCCAGGACATTGTTGATCTTGCTATTAATCTGTTCTTGCTGACCGTCGATGCATTTGGCGTAGACCCGCAGGAGCACGTCGACGCTGTGACCGGCGCGTTTGGCGACCTCTGGGGCTGGGACACCTGCGTTCAACCAGAGCGAGACCGCAGCGTGGCGCAGGTCGTACGGACGAGCGGCCAGCGACGAGGCGATTTGTTCGGGGGTGAGCGCGAGCTTGCGGGCCTCCTGCCAGACGTAGGAGTGCGCCGAACTGGAGTAGGAGCCGCCGGTGCTCGTGGCGAAGATCCTGCCGTCCTTGGCGGTGCCGTACGTGGCGATGTGCTCGCGGAGCATGCCGACCAGGACGGGCGGAATCGGAATCTCTCGCGTCTCCTTGTCCGCGCGGTGCTTCAGGCTGCGCGACTCATGGGTTTCACCAGAGTTGGTCCAGCGCTTCGTCCCCTGGGGGCGGGCCTTCTCCAGGACGATGAGGCCCCAGCCAGTCTCTGGCAGCGTGCAGTTTCCCAGCCGCAGGTCGGCTGCCTCCTCCGGCCGGAGGGCGGCGTAATAGATGGAGGCGAACAGCGCTTGGAGCCGCGCGCCACGCTTGCGCCCCACCTTGGGGACGGCGTCGAGCAGGCGGCGTGCCTGGGCCGGGTTGACCACCGTGCGGGGATCGATGACCGTCACGGCCTTGGGCGCCGACCATTTGATCTCATCCAGCGGGTTGCTGCTGAACACCTTGTGCTCGACCGCGTGCTCCAGGAGGTGATGCAGAATGGCGCGCTTGCGCCGTACCGTGTTCGCCCCCGCCGAAACACCGGCGAAGGTGACCGAAATGGCGTCCAGCGCGGCCCGAAGGACGTGCGCCTCTCCCAGCGCCGACAGCGGAAGGGATGCCCTCTCCAGCCAGCTCAACGCCGCGGCCTGTGCCGCAGTGAGGTCGGCGCGCCTGCTCTCTGGAAGGAGCACGTGAGTCCTGAGGACCTCGCGCAGTTCCTCTGCGGCGGGCCGGCGCGGCGTATCGGCCACCAAGGCAGGGATCAGCGTCAGAAACGCATACGCGTCCGTCTCGCGGGTCCGGGCTGCCGAGGTGTTCCAGCGCCGAAGCACGTACGCCTGGGCGAACTCCAGGAAGGACGGCCCGGAAGTCGCAGGCGCGAGCATCGACACTGGCAGGCCGCTGGCGACGTCGAACTCCTCCCCCGCTTTGGCCGCCTGCCGCAGGTCGGACACGAACGCGTTGGCTAGCCCCTTGGTCCGGAAGCTCTTCGACTTTTGCTTGCCGGCGACCCGCCAACGCGCGATGTAGGCGGGTGTGCCGCGATTGGTGCGCTGCTGGATCTGGCCGAGCTTCACGTCGTAGGTGGTCTTCACTTCCCCTCCCGCCGTGAGTCGAGCCAGGCCATGAGGTCGCTCCGCCAGACCCGGAGTTCGAGGTTGGGCAGTTGGACGCAGACCGGCGCACGGCCGAGCTCGCGCCAGCGGTAGAAGGTACGGCGGGAGACCCCGCCCAGCTCGGCGCAAACTTCCGGGACGGTCAGCAGCTCGTCACGGCGGCTCATTTGGCATCACCCGCCAGGTCCGGGACGCGAGATCCCGTGATCGCGGCGGCGATGATCTGGTCTCCGAGGCTGTAGCCCTTGCCTGCGTAGGTCCATTCGCTGATCACGAGGATCGTGTCCTCGTCGAAGAGGGGCAGGCGGCCTGTGGTGATCTCGTCGTCGCGAGCGTGCTGCTCGCGGGCGGCGCGGAGTTCGCCAAGGGTGGTGGAGTAGCGGCGGGATCGGGTGGAGAAGTGGCCGCGGAAGCCGAGCATGTGTGCCCAGTTGGCGAGGCGGAGCTCCGCCAGGTCGCCGATGGCGCCGAGGCGGAGGCATTCGGCGATCAGGCGCTTTGGGTGTTCACGGAGGTTGAATGCGTCGAGGTTGTCGAGGGGGTTGATGCGGCGGTCGAGGGTGCCGACACACTCGGCGGCTTTGGTCGCATACTTGGCGATGTAGCCGGCAACGGCCTGGTCGGTCAGATCGCCGTCGAGGGTGATGGGCCGGGTGTCGAGCTGGTCGCCCCAGCGCAGGATGCGTTCCGGCTGATCGTCGTAGGCAGGGACGGTGGCGCTGACGGCCTTGGCCGCGTACCGGACGACTTGCGTCAGGGCATCGGTGGTCGCCCAGGGCGGTGGCGGCGCGGTGGGACCGCCGGGGCCGTCGAGGCGGATGACGGCGTGGAAGTGGACGACGCCGCGGCGTTGGTATTCGGCGACCTTGGCGAAGGAGACCGTGAGGTGTTTGCGGAGGTTCGTGAGGGTCAGGCCGCCGAGCTTGGCCAGGCGGCGGCGTAGGGAGTCGGCGAAGCGCTTCCACAGCAGCGGGGCCAGTGCGTTGAACAGGACTGAGCCGGTGTAGTCATAGCACTCGGGGCACAGCGGTTCGCCCAGGTGGGGATCATCGGGGCGATGCTTGGCCGTGCAGGACATGACACGCCCGTGTGGGCAGGTTTCGGCGTCGCGGCGGGCGTGGCAGGGCAGGACCTTGCCGTTCTTCTCGCAGCGAGAGTGGACCGTTCCAAAACTGGGCGCCGTGAGGGTGACGAACAGCGTGGGATGGCTGGTGACGGTCTCGGGCACGCCTTTGCCGCCGATGAGGCCCGCGCGGATGAGGTGGTAGGTGTCTGCGCGGTAGATCTCCGCGCAGGCCGGGCAGCGGGAGGCGCGGCGGGTCTTGCAGGGCAGGCGGAGGATCCCATCGGGTTCGTGGCGGGTGGTGTAGCGGTGCAGGAGCCGGCCCGTGGCGCGGTCGTGGTATTCGACCTTGCCGCGCAGGTGGATGGGCTGGCGACAGCCGCCGGTGGCCCGGATTTGAGCGGCCCACCGGTCGTAGTCCGGTGCGTTGAGTCGGGCGATGACACCCGCGAGAACGTGCGGGTTGGTGGTGCATGCAGGCAAGATGGAAGCCTCCTTTCACTCGTTCGGGTGAGGGGATGGCCCCCGACCTGGCGTGTGTCTTGGCGGATGTGCGGCCAGGCCGGGGGCGCTGCGCGCTAGGCGCCGTGGTTGTCGATGCCGGTGCCCTCGCAGTCGCGGCAGCGGTTGCGGTCATTGTCGAGGCCGGTTCCGCTGCAGGTGCAGCAACGGTAGTGGATGACGTCGATCAAGGGCTGTTCACCTCCTTTGGCGCGGTGTCGTGGTCAGGTAGATGCGCCAGTGGGAGGGCTTGGCGCGGTCCGGATAGAGCCGTGAGACACCGGTGACGGTGAAGTTCAGGCGTAGGCGGAACAGCGCGTCGATGACTTCGGCGCGGGTGCCGTCGAGGCGAATGCGCATGGTCGCTTCTCCTGCTGGTCAGGTGGCGTGTGGCGGGTCGGGCTGGATGCAGCCGGAGTAGCTTCTTTCGGCGGCGTGGAGCGCCCGCGCGGCGGCCAGGACGGCCACGGCCCGGTACTCCACCGGCCCGAAGTAGACCGAGGTGGTGTAGTGGCCGTACGAAGAGTCCTCGAACTCGATGCCGGAGCCGACGTGGGCCGCGATCTCATCGATCTCCGCGCACATGTCGGCGTCGTTGTCGTGTTCCGGGAAGTGGTGGACGACGACGTGGGAGGATGCGGGCACCTCGGGGTGGGCCTCCAGGAAGGCGGCCAGGTCGAGCAGGCCGTTGATGAGGTCAGTGCGGCGGTCGTGGGTCATCGGGTGATCTCCTTTCTGGGTCAGGCGGTGCGTAGGGTGCGGAGCAGGTCCGAGGCGAGTTGGTTGGACACGCCCAGGCGGGCGCGCAGGGCGTCGCGGGTGATGGGCTTGCCGTGCTTGGCCTGGTGTTCGTCGGCGACACGGCGGGCGTAGTCGAGGAGTGCCGGTGCGGGACCGTCCTCCTGCTCGCCCTGGCGGTCGTCCTCGTCCTGCTCGTCGGTGGGGACGAGTTCCGGGACGGCGGACGGTGCCAGGACGGGTGAGGACGAGACTTCCAGGACCTCGCTTGGTTGCGGACGGGCGTGAGCGGCGCGGCGTTCGAGCATCGAGATGGCGAGCAGGAAGGCGCCCGCCGGGGTGGCGGCGCTGATCCAGCCCCAGACGGTCGGGGCTGCTTGGGCGAGGTTGGCGGCCAGGGACAGGACGATGCCTCCGACCAGGACCAGGACGGGCCAGGAGACCGGGCCGCGTGGTGCTCGGCCGGTCTTCTTGTCGCGTTGGCGTTCGCGGGCGGCCATGACGCAGGTCAGGTCGATGCAGACGGCGATGGCCCAGGACATCCAGCCGGTCTGGCCGTGCTCGGCGGCGGTGTCGCGGATGTGGGTGAACGATCCGGCGCCCGCGATGATGGCCAGGACGAGAACCGGGCCGGTGTCGAGCAGCCAGCAGGCCAAGCGTCGCATCGTCCCCTCCCTTCGGACTTCAGGCGTTAACGGCTTCGGGTAGGTGGCTGGTGATCTCGTCCCAGGACGGGGCGAGGTCGGCGTAGGTACGGGCGGCGTGTTCGGCGGCCTGCTCGGTGACGTAGAAGGAGCGGGCGCGGTACCACTGGCCGTCCTGGCCGGCGACGATGGCGACGCCAGGTGTCTCTGCGGGAATGGCGCGGGCGGAGACCAGGGCGGCCGGGTCGAGGTCGCCGAGGGTCATGGTGGCGGTCTCCGGGTCGTTGACCCGGTGGCAGATCCGGCCGGAGCATTGCGCCCGGAGCGCGGTGACGCCGGGGCCGAGGTCGGAGCCGATCCGTTGGCCGCAGCAGAACAGGTAGATGCCGAACGCCCGCCCGAGCTGCGCCACCCGCAGCAGCGCGGTCGAGGTCTTGGCGATCTCGTCCTTCTCGCTCTTGTCGGCCATCAGGTACAGCTCGGCCAGCTCGTCGACCAGGACCACGATCGGGACCGGACGGATGCCGGGCGGGAGTTGCCAGATGTTGCGGGCACCGGCCTGACGGCATACCCCCATCCGATCGACCATCAGGGCGACGAGGTCCTCGAGCAGCGCGACCGACTCGGCGCGCGAGGTGGCTAGCGCGGACAGGCGCGGGCTGTAGGGCGTGAACTCGACTCCGCCTTTGAGGTCAAAGCCGACCAGGGCCACGGGTTGCGGAGCCAGCCCGACGATCAATGCGTTGGCGAGGTTCGACTTCCCGGACTGCGTTGCGCCCGCGTTCAACCAATGCGGCACGGTCCGGAAGTCGATGAGCCAGGGCTTGCCGTTCTCCAGCCGTCCCACGGTGACCTTGAGCAGTTCCGTCGAGGCGGGCAGGTGCTCGACCTTGACCAGCGGGTCGCGCATGGTCGCCATCAGCACCACCCGCCCGGGCCTGGGCGAGGAGACGCGGATGGCGTGCACGCCCCAGGAGTGGGCCAGCTGTTCGGCGGCGTCGGCGTAGTCGCCGGGTGTCTGGCCTTCCAGGGTGTGCAGGGTGATGCGCCAGCCGTGCCGGGTGGGCAGCGGCAGCCACATGAACGGTTTGGTGTCCACGGCGATGCGCTGGAAGCGGCGCTTGACCTTCACGACGCCTGTGGAGGCGACCAGGCCCGGCACGGTGGTGAACCAGAAGCGTTGCCGCTTCTTGGTCAGGCCGCAGCCGAGGGCGACCCGCCTCCAGGACGCGCGTACGGACAGAGCGATGATCGGGAATCCGATCACCAGCCAGAACGATGGGTAGTGCCAGCGACGCCAGGCCCACAGCCCGGCCGCGACAGCGGCCAGGACTGCGAGCAGGGCGAGCGCGTCACGCATCGGCGGTCTCCCGCACGGGCAGGAGGGCAGAGGCGCGGTAGCTGATGCCCCACCGGCCGGCGATCTCCCAGACGTAGCCGAGCAGGCCGACCGGGTTGACCTGATCGCCGACGCCGATGGGCGGCTCTCCGGTGGTGGCGATCTTGACGAGCTCGATCCGGCCGAACTCGTCCTCTACAGAGACGGTGACCTCGAAGACGGTGTTGCCGTTCTTATCGGTCTTGATCTCGCCGGTGTCGCGGTTGAGCACCCGCGGACGCGGGGCTTTGACGCAGGTGATGGCGAGCTTGCTGACATCCACAGGGATCGGAACGGAACGCATGGGCAGTGACCTCCTTATTCGTCCTAGCCAACATAGTTAACCTAGTTGGCCCAGTTGTCAACGTCCTCTCGGTTGGCTTGGTTGTTGTTTCGTGGTGTGATGGACTGCGATGGTCGAGAAAACCGGGCGGCCCGGCTACCTCCAGATCGCCGACGATCTCCGAGCGCAGATCCGCGGCGGCTCTCTCGCGCCCGGCACTCCCCTGCCGTCCACCGCCCAACTTGCTGAGCAGTACGACGCTTCGCTGTCGGTGGTGAAGATGGCCGTCGGCATCCTGCGCAACGAGGGCCTGGTGATCGGCCAGCAGGGCAAGGGAGTGTTCGTTCGAGACACCGACGCCGCACCCGCCGGCGACCTCGCGAGCGAAGTCACCGAGCTGCGCTCCGCCGTTCGCGACCTGTCCCAACGCCTGGCGCGTGTCGAGGAGCAGTTGTCTACGTCCACGACACGCCCTTCCGGACGTAGCAGCCGGTAACCTTCCGCGCCAACGACGCCGACGCCCCGTTCGGGCGCTGACGCAGACTCAGAGCCTTGTCCTCCCGGCGGATGCCGATCAGGACCATGGTGTAACCCACCAGCAGCGTGACGCCGAGGACTCCGGCGACGATCAGCGGGATCGTGGTCATGACCAGATCACCCCCGCCGCGGCCAGGCCGCGCGGAGCCCGCGGGGGACGGCGGGTCTCGCCGCGCCGCTTGCCGCTCTTACGCTTGGCCGTCTGCTTTTTGAGCCAGCGGTCCCGGGCCCGGCACTTGCGGCAGAGCTCTCGTCCTTGGTCGAGGAGTGCTCCACACGCGCAGGCGGGCTCGGGGTAGATGTTGTGATTCATAGTGATCACCTCTCCTTTCGGTTGCTCCGGTGTTGCTGTGTGACACCGAGAATGCGACGGAGAGTTAGGACGAGATCACTACACGACGGGACATGTTCAAGACGTCCGGCCTACGATGTCCAGGTCCCCGGACGTCCCCGGAGCAGGTGAGATGGCGAACGAACGGCTACGTGCCGCCCTCCTACAGAAGGGCGTGAGCATCACCGACCTGGCCAACGCGATCCAAGTTGACCCCAAAACGGTCGAACGATGGATCACCAAGGGCCGCGCCCCCTACCGGAAGCACCGATTTGCGGTGGCTTCCTACCTCGATACCGAGGAGACCTACCTCTGGCCGGAGGCCCTGACCCGCGAACAAGTGGCCTCAGCCTCAGAGTCGGAAATCGTCACCGTCTACCCGCACCGCTGGGCCGTTCCCCGGGACGTGTGGGGACGTCTGTTCGCGAGCGCGTCCGAGGAGATCGGCGTGCTCGTCTACAGCGGGTTGTTCCTCGCTGATGACACAGGTCTGGTGCGCATGTTCGGCGAGAAGGCCGACGCCGGGGTACGGGTGCGCATCCTGCTCGGCGATCCGGACTGCGCCGAGGTGGCACAGCGGGGCAAGGACGAGGGTATCGACGACGGCATGGCCGCCAAGATCCGCAACGTCCTCGTCCTGTACCGGCCCCTGCAGGGACACGAGAACATCGAGTTCCGGCTACACGCCACGGTCCTGTACAACTCGATCTATCGCGCCGACGATCAGTTCCTCATCAACACCCACGTCTACGGCGTCCCGGCCGGGAACGCTCCAGTCCTGCACCTACGCAAAGTCCTAGGCGGCGACATGGTCGCCACCTACGCCGAGAGCTTCGAGCGCGTCTGGGACGGCGCACGACAGATAGGGTCCTGAGCCATGGCCAAGCGGATCGACTACTACGACGACCCCGACGCCCCGGCGCCCAACAGCCTGGTCCCGTCCGTGAACGTCATCGTCACCAACGCCGCAGACGAGATCCTGATGATCCGCCGCAGCGACAACGGCAACTGGGCCGTACCCGGCGGGGCGATCGACCTCGGCGAATCCATCCCACAGGCCGCCATCAGGGAAACGCACGAAGAGAGCGGCATCGTCTGCGAGATCACCGGCTTGGTCGGCACCTACAGCGACCCCCGGCACGTCATCCTCTACACCTCCAACGGCGAGGCCCGCCAGGAGTTCTCAATCGTCCTGACCGCCCGGGCAATCAGCGGGGAGCCGACGCCGAGCGACGAGTCCCGCGAGGTCCGCTGGATGCCCCGCGAGCAGGTCACCGAGCTGGAGATGGACCGCTCAATGCGAATGCGCATCGAGCACTACCTAGCCGGCACCGCCCTGCCGTACATCGGCTAGCGCCGCCTCCACCGCCCGTACAGCAGACAGGATGCACGGCGTCGAAGCGGTGATGGATCGGCTGACCAGGTGATCCGCGCCGTAGCGGGAATGGATCTCAGCTAGGCGTTCGGTGACGTCGAGATGCCGTCCGTCCGGGCCGGTGGTCATATCGCAGTAGGTGAGCGCCTGGACCAGCTCCGGCCGCTCCTCGTCGAACTCCCGCGTCAGCTCTATGAACAAGGACCGTTCAAGAGCCTCGTTCACCGCGCAGGAGTGATGTGCGACCAGGCGGCACAGCGTGTCGTCGGCCTGGTGGACATCACGGAGGTAGCGGGCACCGTCGAGGGGATGGAAGCCGGTCGACACCAGATCGGGGGCGTATCCGATGTCATGCAGGTAGGCGGCGGCGGTCAGGGTGTCGGCCTCGTCGCCAAGGATGGGCGCCAGCGACACGGCGCGAGCGGCTACCCCCTGGGTGTGCGCCCAGCGCCGCGGCAACGTCGTCTCCAGCAGGCCTTTGGCGAGGTCATGAGCCCATTCAGCTTGTCCCACATGCCCACGATAGGCACATGATGCCGGATTCGATCCAGAGCATCCGCCGGGACGTCCCAGGACGTCTCACCGCCGCACGAACCGTCCCCGCCCGTGCTCCGACACGATCAGCCCTTCCTGCTCCAGCACCGCAAGCGCCTGCCGGACAGTGCTCCGCGAGACGCCATGCTGTCGCCGCAACTGCGCCTCACTGGGCAGCGTGGTCCCAGGCTGCAGTTCGCCGCGCTCGATCTCGCCTCGCAGCTCGCGGGCGATGGCCTGGTACAGGTATGGCTCGTCCTTCGGTTCGTCGCCACCGAGGACCAGCCGGCCCTTCGCGGGGATGGTCAGGATCAGTCCCTCGTTCTCCAGCACGGCCAGCGCTCGCCGCACCGTGTTGCGCGCGACTCCGAATTCCGCGCACAGCGCCGCCTCAGACGGCAGCATCGAACCCGCCGGGTACATGCTCATCTTGATCCGTTCTCGAAGCCGGTCCTCGATCTGGGTAAAGATCCGCCAACCGGTCAGCCATCTGTTCACCGTCGGAGTGCTTCAGACCCGGTAGGCGTCGGCGATCCGGTGCAGGTTGATGCGGAGCTCGCCTTGTTCACCTTCGCGCCAACCGTCCCGTGCCGCCTGCGCGATCCGCTCGACGGCCGCGCCTAGGCGCAGGCAAGTGACCCGCTCGTCGCTCAGGTCGCCCCAGTAGAACCAGCAGAAGCCAGCGTGGACGAAGACCCGACGAACCCGAAGCCGACTGTCGGTTACATCCAGGCCGGGCCGACCGTCCTCGGCCACGACGAGCACTGCAGGGACGTCCCGCTTCGTAAGCTCATCCCCCAGCGCGGTGAGCGCTCGCTGCGCGTAGGCGTACTGTCGTTCGTTCGTGCTCGCCATGACCGAGCCATCCCTTCGCTGTCACGGAGTGTGTAGGTCGAGATTCGCTCGCGTAGCGGAACCTCTACACCGCAACTCAGGGACGTCTAGGGACGTCTCGTGTTAACGTCCAGGCAGAACGCCTGGTCACGCGAGAGGTGCGCATGAACGAGACCCTTCGCCACGCCCTCATTAACGCCCGCCTCCAGCCCGCGGACGTCGCCGCCCACCTCGGCGTTGATCCCAAGACTGTGCACCGCTGGCTCAGGGGCCGCATCCCCTACCCTCGCCATCGCTGGGCCATCGCCGACCTTCTCAAAACCGAGGAAGCCGAGCTCTGGCCTGAGGTCACCCAGCAGCAACGCGCTCTCACCGACGAAGTCCAGGCCATCTACCCACACCGCTGGGCCGTCCCACGAGCCACATGGCGACAGCTGTTCCAAGCGGCCACCAGCGAGATCGGCATCCTTGCCTACAGCGGTCTCTTCCTCGCCGAGGACACCGGCCTCATCCGGCTTCTGGTGAAGAAGGCCGAAGCAGGCGTACGGGTACGTGTCCTGCTCGGCGATCCTGACGCCCCTTCCGTGGCCGCGCGCGGAGTCGACGAGGCCATCGGCGCTGATGTCATGGCCGCCCGGGTCCGAAACGCGCTTGCTCTGTACCAGCCGCTTGTCGGCATCGAGAACGCAGAGACCCGCCTCCACCAAACGGTGCTCTACAACTCGATCTATCGCGCCGATACCGAGCTACTCGTCAATAGTCACGCCTACGGCACGCCAGCTGCTGAGGCCCCCGTCATCCATCTTCGTGCCATCGAGCAGGAGGCAGCTGCAGCAACCTACCTGGCCAGCTTCGAGCATGTATGGGCCAGTGCTCAGCGGTGCACTCAACAGAACTGATCGATGACTATCCACCCGGGCGAAGCGGCCGTCTCAACCGGCGAGGGACAAGGCCCATTCGGCAACGCGTAGCCCCCGGGTCGTCCAATCGCGTGGAGCAAATCCGAAGCTCCCCCGCACCTCCCACGCGAGATCGACGACCCAGACACCACGGCTCACCGCGACTCGCCCTGTCGTTATCGGTTTGTACAGGAGTGCGGTCGGCCGCTTCGCACGTACGTTGGACACGACCTGGACTCCGGACCAGCCGCCATGGCGGAACGGTGCAACGCTCACCTCCCCATGTATGACGGCGCCCAGTTCTTCGGCCGGCGGGCCCGCGCAGCCTTGGGCGACCTGCGTGGCGGCATCGCTCAGATCACGCGCGGTTGCCGGGTCAGGAGCCCGGATGAAACGAACGTCCAGCGGCGGGTCGGTGGCGAGCCGAACGGCATGGACCGGCAAACCCCGAGGTTCGGCCGACGAACCCTGGAGGCCCGTGCACAGCCTGAAGATGCTGTAAGCCCTATGACGCCGTGACCTGTCTCCCGACTCGTAAGCACGCAGGCGCTCGGTGAGCTTCTCGATCGAGTATGTGGGAGTGATGCGGATGGGTTGGTACGTGGCGACGGCTGTATCGGCGCTCCCGCCGACGGTCCCCATAAGCAGGAGCACCGATGCGACCAGGACGAGTCTGCCCATGCCTGGTTTAACGGCCGAGGTGGCTGAAGGTTCTCCGCTCAGAGTCGAGCAGTCAGCATCAAGATCATCAAGGCACCATGATCAAGGCACCATGATCAGAAAGCAACTTATCTGTACGCCATCAAGGGCAGCCCGCCTGCGGCGGCCTGCCGCGCGTGGGGCGGTCGCTGGCCGCGCTGCGGCTCTCCGGCCGGTCGCGGCCAGCACAGCCCACGCGCAGAATCTGACTGACGCCCAATCGGCCCTACGTGTCAGCTCTGCCAACGTTGCGAAGGACGAGCCGGGCGAGCATGATCAGGGGTATGACGCTTCAATCTGATAAATCGCACAACAACGAAGACAATCACTTAAGAGCAACACTCGAAGAGGTGGGTGTTCTCCTGGAGGCTGGCGACACTGACCGAATACTACTAACGGCGGCCGAACGGATCCTTGAGCTAATTGCCCCAGGACTCAAGGGCTTAGGAGACTCAGTTGCTGCCCCTACCATAGGCCTTGAGCTGATATTGCGCTGCGTTGGGGTACGACAGATAGAGTCGTTTACATCCATCTTGTCGCTCGTTAAGGCAGGGCATCCCTACTCAGCCCAAGTTCTGCTTCGACCCATGTGCGAAGACCTTATATTCGCCGAATGGCTCAAATCGCTAGATACACCAGTCGCGGACCTATTTATTCAGAAAAAGGCGGAAGTTGAGCTGGCTCGCGGTTTGATTGCTCAAGAGCGGTTCTTCCCTTCGGCTAGACAGCAATTCAATCGGTCCGGACGTTCGACGGATGCTCGACGGATAGAATTTTTCGAGGAAAAATTAAGAGAAGCCCAGCAGGCACTGAAAGCCCTAGGGGAGTCGTCTGGTTGGGGAAGAAATGATCAGCCAACCATTAAGGCGATGGCTGAAGCAACAGGATCCCTCGCTACTTACAACTTCTTCTACCATGCAACGTCTGCAGCAGCACACTCAAGTCTGCATCATATGTTGCGAATGGTATGGGGCTCATCCGATGAGATGACTATAAGCAATCACAACTTCGACCAGTATCACAGCAGATTCGCGATCACTTGGGGTATATGGCTTTTAAGCTCACACCTAGCCGCAGTCGAAACCTTCTTTGGCGACATATTAGACCAGCTAGATAGCGATAGGTACAGTACCTGGCTAGCCCTTGTCATCATTCCGGCGCTGGAGCACTCGGCGCCTCCAGTTATCACTCGTGATGAATTGAAATGGACGCAGAGATAGGCCCCAGTCGACGCTATAAGGCTACTGAATATACTCATTTATGTGACGTCAGCGAGCCCTCTTTTAGGGCTGCGCCCAGTGCACAGAGGGCACTGCGAGCGACCATCCGCTGAGAGGTTGTCAGCCAGGAACAGCCTGATCGCTAAGTCCGAAAAGTAACAGGTCAGGCTGCCGCGCCGCTTCCGGTGCTCGGGCCTGGCGGCCCTGCGCTCCGGGTCGGCTTGCCATCGGACACGCGGGTTGCTGTGGTCTGCTGTACAGCAGGGAAGTACAGCAACGCCGCCTTACACAGCCTGATATCGTCCTGTACAGCGTCGCATGGTTGACCAGCAGCGCCGGCCTGCGACCTCGGCTCTCCGCTTGACTCGTAATGAAGTGTTCGGACACCCATGAGCAGCCAAGGCCGACCTATCCCTTGTCGATCGCGGGCTCGTAGAACGCGTCGGCGAGCGCCACGATGATCCCCCTTGATTGCAGGCCCGTCAGAGAAGAAGTAGTCAGCCATGGTGTTGTGCGCCGTCTGGTTGTCGGCGACGGCCTCGGTGACGGCGGACTGGAAGTCCTGCGACTCTATGAACTGCTTCTTCGAGTTCACCCCGGGGTCGGCGATGACGGCGAACCGCTTGCCCTTCAGGCCGGAGTCGGCCCGGATATCACCGAGTGCGAACGGGACGCACGTCTGCGCCAAGGACGTGCGCCACTGCTCCTCGGCACCGCGCGGCAGCCAGCTTTTCACCGTCGCGTACGACACGGGCTGATGCCCGGTTCGTCCGGTACCCGCAGGCTGTCCTGCTTGCTGACTGGTTCAATCACCCGGGCGAGCACCAGCTGCCGGAACACCTCATCAGTCGGCTGTGGCGTCGAACCTTAGCATGCCGTAGGCGTTGGACACATCTGTCGCCGATGCGACAGGCGCCAACGAGACTCCGGGCAATAAGCTCCGTCAGTTGCCGGTACCGTCCTGGGACCAGATGTCAGCGAAGTGCTCCATCTGCTGCAGAACCAGATCGATGGCCTTGACTTCCTGGTCGGGGGGATAGTTGTAGCGGGCGAGGAGACGCTTGATCGTCGTTCGCAGGCGAGCACGTACCGGCTCTCTCGCGATCCAGTCCTTCTTGAGGTTCGCCTTCACCTTGACGACCAGGTCCCGGGCGATGGCCGCGAGCACCTCGTCACCCATCACTTCACGCGCGGTGCCATGTGCGGCCACCGCGTCGTAAAAGGCGAGTTCCTTGTCGTTCAGTTCAGGGCTGAACTGCTTACCGCGTTTTGGATCGTTGACGATTTCCTTTGCCAGCTCGACCAGACTGGCGATAATCTCAGCACTGGTGAGCTGCTCACGCATGTACCTAACCATCAGGTCTTGGAGCCGTTCGGAGAACGTCGTCTGGCGGACGATGTTGTTCTTGGTGACCTCACGCATCTTCCGCTCGATCAACCTGCGAAGCGCCTCAGCCGCGAGGTGCGGGGTTTCGCTGTTGGTCAGCTTGGCGATCATCGCCTCGTTGAGGTGGGTCAGATCGGCCATCTCCAAGCCAGCCTCGGCGAACAGGTCCGTCACGCCCTTGGTCTCCACTACAGTGGAGGTCAGCTGATCAAGGTAGAGCGCGACATCTCGTCCTACCGGCAACCCGCGCGCTTCACGATCCATCGCGTCGAGCTTGGCCATGTAGATCCGGACTTCGACGAAGAACTGGATGTGGCGCCGCCACATGGGGATGTCCGGGAACCGCTCACCGATTTTGGCTGAGGTGGAGGTCAGCGCATAGAAGCGCTCCAGGCGGTGCGCGTGCTCGCGGAAGCGATTCCCCAGGCTCTGCTTCGGATCCTCCAGCTTCTCCGGGTTATTGCCCGGAGTTCTGGTGTCGCGGAGGTAGTTCGCTGTACGGAAGGCGGCATCAATGAAGGCCTTCTGACTCGGCGACGCAAGCATGCCGCGCCAGTCGATGCCACGCAGAATGCCGTCGACAATGTCGTACTCGTTGCGCAGCTCATCCAGCGCGCGGTCCAGGTCCTGGCCGAGGGTCTTGTCCTTCTGGTCAGCCGCCGAGTATTCGGCGATGGCCTGCTGAAGTTTCTCCGTCAGCGGGGCGTAACCGACGAGCAGACCGTCCTCCTTGCCGCGGAAACGCCGGTTGACACGGGCGAGTGCCTGCATCAGATTGGCGCCTCTGAGCGGGCGGTCCAGGTACATGGTATGAATCGGCGGCGCGTCGAAACCGGTGAGCAGCATGTTGTTGACGATGAGCAGTTCCAGCTCGTCGTCGGGGTCCTTTGCCCGGTTGATGACCATCTTGCGCTGTGAGTCGCGGAGCGCGTGGGCCCGCAGATGCTCAGGGTCCTTCCGGGAGTCCGAGGAGAACACGATCTTCATGACACCCTTGGCCGGGTCGTCGTCATGCCACTCCGGGCGAAGCGCGCGCAAGGCCTCGTACACACGGACACAGATCTCTCGAGTGGCGCAGACAATCATGGCCTTGCCAGGCGCACCACCTGCCTCGGAGACGCCAACGAACGGTTTCATCCGCTCGCGCCGCTCCTCCCAGTGGGCGACCAGGTCGGCAGTGAGGTCACGGATGCGGGCTGGCGCACCGTACATGGCGTTCATCGTGGCGACGGCCTGCTCGATGCGGCGGCGCTCAGTGTCGTCCAGGCCATCAGTGATTTTGCTGGCCTCTTCGTCGATCTTCTCGGGGTCAGCCTCTCCATCAAAGACCAGTTCGACGACGCGGCTCTCGTGGTACACCTTCACCGTCGCGCCATCATCGGCAGCGCGCTTCAGGTCGTAGATGTCGATGTAGTCCCCGAAGACCTCACGGGTGTTCCGATCGGCCTCGGAGATCGGGGTGCCGGTGAAGGCCAGCAGGGTAGCGTGGGGGAGCGCGTCGCGCAGATGCCGCGCATAGCCATCAAGGGTGTCATAGTGGCTGCGGTGCGCCTCGTCGACGATGACAATGATGTTGCGCCGGTCGGACAGGAGCGGGTGGTCGGTCCCGGACTCTTTCTCCCTCTTCGTACGGCCGAACTTCTGCAGCGTCGTGAAAAGAATGCCGCCGGTCCGCTTGGCGGCCAACTCTGCACGGAGCTCAACCCGGGTCATGATCTGCCTAGGCTTTTCCGGGAGGATCGCGCTCTCCAGGAACGTGGAGTAGAGCTGATCGTCCAGGTCGTTCCGGTCGGTGATGAGGATGATCGTCGGGTTGAGCAACGCCGGGTCGCGCATCACCAGATTGGAGACCAGCTTCATCTCTTCGGATTTGCCGGATCCCTGCGTGTGCCAGACCACGCCAGCCCGGCCGTCGGTGGCGGCTGCTTCGCGTACAGCGTCCGCCGCCCGCTTGACCGCGAAGTACTGGTGCGGCTTCGCGATCCGCTTGCTCCGCTTCGACGGCACGAAATCGATGTACGAGCTGATCAACTCAAGGAGGCGGTCTTGGGTGAAAAGGCCGTGCAGCGCGAGATTCTGCGCCGACTCCGACAGCCCCATGCCGTCTAGCGACTCCACCTTCTCGCCGTCCTCGTCCACGTTCCACGGAGAGAAGTGTTCGAAGCGAGTGAATGGCGTGCCGTACTTGGCGGTGACGCCGTCGGAAAGCAGGACGATGGCGTTAAAGCGGAACGCCATCGGAAAGTCGTGGACGTACCAGCCGATTTGGGCGTGCGCGTCCTCTAACGTAGCGTGCTCGTCGCCACCACGCTTGATCTCGAGTACGGCGATCGGCAGGCCGTTGACGTAGAGAACGACGTCGAATCGACGGTTCTTCTCCCCCTGGATGACGGTCACCTGCCGCAAGGCCCTGTACGTATTCGCCCCGGCATCAGCGAAGTCGATAAGCCGAATGGTGGGGTTGTGCTCGGCACCGAACTCGTCCGTGTATGTGACCGAACGGATGCCTTCCGTGAGATACCTATGAGCGGTGCGGTTTTCCTCGTACGCGTCGCTTGACGTGGCCCGAGTCGCATGATCGACCGCGTCGCGAGCAGCTTCCGGAGGCAGCGCGGGATTGAGCCGCTCGACCGCCTCCTGCAGGTCCGTATAGAGAATTAGATCATCCCAGGACTTACGGTGTCCTGAACCGGGAGCGAACTCGTTACCGCCAGCCGTGACCCAGGCCAGCTCGCCAAACTCCTCAAGTGCGAGAAGCTCCCAGTCGATCTCCAGGGGGCGGAATTGAGGGGAGGGTGGAGTCATGTCACATCCTCAACGATTTTCTCGGCGGTCTTGACACGGAAACGGCCGGACATAAGTTCGGGGAGGAGCAAGTCACGGAGGCTAGCGAGCTTACGAGACTCACGGAGGTTCGCTTCGACGACCTGATGGAGGGGGGAAATCTCCTGATCCAACTCCGTCAACTCGCGAAGAGAAAACGCCGGGACCTCAACATGATCAAAAGTTTTCATGTTGACGGTGGAGAATACCGTTCCATGCGAAATACCTAGCATATGTTCCGAAGCTGCGCGCACCATATGCAAGAGAATAGAAGCGGGAATTTTTCCGGGCACGAATGCATAACAGGACTGGTTGATTGCTGTCGGTTGAGCAACTCTTGCGACGAGACCGACTGTACCTCTAGCGGTTAGGATCACCGATCCTGCCGGGAGCTTTTTCGCTCGCGTTTTCTCGGCAGCGAGTTCAGTGATCTTCTCTTCCGTGTCAAGCACGACGCCGGCGCGGGACGCTGTGACATCTTTAGCGGAAGCCCAGGGAACGCTCCCCTTCCAGTAGGCGCCTATCTTACGATCCGGTGTGCCACCCAGAATTGGAGTGAGAACATCTGACATGCAAAGGGAACGACTGTTCTTTGCTCGAATCTGGAAAATGGATTGCGCAAGCGCATCTGCTACGTCCGCGAGG
Source organism: Nonomuraea sp. NPDC050202 (assembly GCF_040656115.1). Taxonomy (NCBI): domain Bacteria; kingdom Bacillati; phylum Actinomycetota; class Actinomycetes; order Streptosporangiales; family Streptosporangiaceae; genus Nonomuraea; species Nonomuraea sp. NPDC050202. The sequence continues at coordinate 100,266 of NZ_JBFALF010000024.1, forward strand.
CGCTCATTGACAGCGATCTTGTCGTCCAGCGCTCCTAGTAGTCCAGCGATGGCTCGTTGCACATGGAGGGGCGGGCATGGAATTTCGATCTGCCGGAGCTGTGTAAGGTTGAAGCCTGGTACCGAACTACCTATGGAAGCCCCCTGCACCTGGGCCACCGCTTCAGGGGACGACAGCGCGTAGTAGAGGAATAGTGGGTCTGCAGCTCTAGGATCGGGGGTTAGTTTCATCTGCTTATTGGAGACGATGTACCGATCAAAGCGGGCCCGCTCATCAATGAGCCCGACTTGGCCAATGGTGCCCCAGCAGGTGAAAACCAGATCCCCTTTTCGCGCGATACTGCGCGGGAATTCACTCGCCTTCGATTCGTCTACAAAAACGATACCGCTATCGATGAGGCGTTCGCTCACACTGAGGCTCAGGTTGCTTCCGCGAATTACTGGGACGCCTTCTTCCCGGAAGAACCGAGAGCCGATGGAGGAGCCAAACGGCCCAGTTGCCATAGAGTTCTTTCCTGGTGCTGCTAGCTCGTACAGTTTAGCGATGGGCCACTCAGCCATCAATCCTCCCTAGCTGCTCGCGAACAGTATGGGCCAATTCATCCGACCTGTCGAAAAGGCTGAATAGTTCTTTTGTCAGCGTTGCGATCTTCCCTGCGATCGCCTCGACGTCTTCCTCGTCCGTCTCCACCGCACCGACATAGCGTCCCGGTGTGAGGACATAACCATGAGATCGGACCTTCTCTAGATCGGCCGAATAGCAGAAACCTGGCTCGTCGGCGTACACGAGACCGGCTTCACGGGCAGAGGCAGTTCCGCGCCAGGCGTGGTAGACACCAGCGATTTTCGCGAGGTCGGCCTCAGTCAAGATGCGTTCGGTTCTGTCGATCAGTTCACCCATGTTGCGGGCGTCGATGAAGAGGATTTCGCTGCGGCGGTCGGCGAGACGCTTGCCACCTTGCGGGGTCTTGTCCTTAGCGAGAAACCAGAGACACGCCGAGATCTGGGTGGTGCGAAAGAGCTGGGGTGGCAGGGCGACCATGCAGGCAACCAGGTCGGCTTCGACTAGGGCCTTGCGGATCTCGCCCTCGCCATTCTGTTGGGAGCTTATGGAGCCGTTGGCCAGGACGATGCCAGCTGTGCCCCGTTCACCGAGCTTGCTAACCATGTGCTGGAGCCAGGCGTAGTTGGCGTTGTTCTTTGGGGGGACGCCGTACTTCCAGCGAGGATCGGACTCGTTGCGAGGCCAGTCTTTGATGTTGAACGGAGGGTTAGCCAGGATGAAGTCTGCCTTGAGATCGGGGTGCTTGTCGTCGTCGAAGGTGTTGCCCCAACGAGGACCCAGGTTGCCGTCGATACCGTGGATGGCGAGGTTCATCTTCGCGAGGCGCCAGGTGCGCTCATTCAACTCCTGGCCGTACACCGAGATGTCATTCTTATTGCCCGCGTGCGCCTCGATGAACTTGCCGGCCTGGACGAACATGCCGCCCGAACCGCAGCAGGGGTCATAGACGCGGCCCTCGTACGGTTCCAAGATCTCCACCAGCAGCCGCACCACACTGCTCGGCGTGTAGAACTCACCGCCCTTCTTGCCCTCGGCCCGAGCGAAGTTCCCGAGGAAGTACTCGTACACCTCACCCAGCACATCCTGTGCCCGCTGATCTCCATGCCCGGAGAAGCGGGCGTCGCTGATGAGGTCCACCAACCCGCCGAGGACCTTCTGATCTACCCGATCCTGGTTGAAGATCTTCGGAAGGACACCATTCAACGCGGCGTTCTCCCGCATGATCGCGTCCATCGCCCCGTCGAGCAGTCGCCCGACGCCCATGCTCTTGGCGTTCGCCGCGATCGATGACCAGCGCGCCTGCTCGGGCACCCAGAAAACGTTGTGCCCGGTGTACTCGTCCTTGTCCTCCAGGAACTGCGCCTGCCGCTCATCGGAGATGCCCTCCTCCGCCAACTCCTTGGCCAGCGCGGTGCGGCGCTCCTCGAAGGCATCGGAGACGTACTTGAGGAAGATCAGGCCGAGCACGAACTCCTTGTACTGCGCGGCGTCCAGGGAGCCGCGGAGTTTGTCGGCGGCCTTCCAAAGGATATCGCGGATCTCCTTGGTCGAGGAGGCGCTGAACAGTTCCTCTTGCTTCTTGGCTGGGGGCATCGAGTGACCTTTCTCCTTCAGGTGGTCTCGGGCGAGGGCAGGATCGTCAGGGTGCCGTCGACCAGGCCGGCGGCGGTGAGGCGGGTGAGCTCGTCCAGTGTCGCGGTCTGCCTGCGTAGGAGCGCCGCGCGCTGCTCGATCTCGGTCAGAAGAGTGTCGTACCTTTCTGCCTCGTCTGGGGCCAGATCTGGAACAGATAAATCCTCCAGGCGCTGGGCGGCGTAAAGCGTTCCGGCGGCACGAAGGAGCGCAGCCAGCACGCGGGAGCGCACCGGCCGCTCGGCTCCAGGACGAACACGCAGAATACGCGCGGGGTGGGCGACCACTGATAGTCCTTCTGCATCGACGTATACGCCGAAGTCCGGTGTGACGACGATGTCTCCGGGGCGAGTGAACTTGGCGTGCTCGTACGCGGAGGCGAAGACGAGCCGGTCGATGGTCCGGCCACCTACCGGCGCGTCGCCAGTAACCTCAGCGGGAGTGAGCACCGGATGATCGCCACCGGAGATGAGGTGCTCGGGGGCGATGCGATGTCCCGGAAGCAAGCGCAAGCGGCGCTCTTTCAGCATCCGGCCAATCGTCGTCCGCTGCACCGGACGGCCTTCGGGACGGAGGGCGGCGTACGTACGGAGGGCGGGCCCGTCATAAAGATCTCGCTGGGCCAGTAGCTCTTCAAGCCGGATCTCCAACTCGGAGATGCGTACGGGACGCTCCACGACCAGACGGATGTAACGGCTCTCGGGCGGGCGTTGCTGCGGTGTGAAAGCAGCGCCAGGCTGATCATCAAGCTCCTTGATCGGCACAATTGCCCCATGGCGCATCGCATGCCGACGATCGATCCGCCACCCGGCCGCCCGGAAAACCTGCACGTCCTCTACAAGGGTGTCGAGCGCACGCTCGCTGAGCGGGCGATCGGACAGGTCCGAGAGGAACACCAGACCGGTCTGCTTGCGAGTGAGCACCCATACCGCCGTCCGATATTGGGGCCAGTACGAGAACACCCCTCGGGGAAGGCACGCCACCACCTTGAGCAGTCCATCAGTGAGGAACGATCTGCGCAGCAGATCCGCGTCACTATGGGGAGCGAGTGGACCGACCAGAACATCGGCCGGCCCCAGCACGACCGCCGTACGATCCGGCCTGAGCAGGTCGGTGAGCGCCTGCACCCGCTCCAGCACCGCCACCGCATCGCGCGTCTCGCTCGGCTCATACGGCAAAGCGCAGAGCACGATATGCGGATCACCCCAGTCATCAAGGTCCAGCTCCAGCCCCTCGGCCACGCCGAGTTGGAAGTCGTAGACCTGGCGCGCGAGCATCCGGCGGCGCACGAGCCGGACGAAGGCCCGGTCGGGGTCGGCGGCCAGATAAGAGTGCCCCGTCTCTTCCTTGGCCTGGGCGTGCAACGCGACCAGCAGTTCACCGCTGCGGGCGTACGGCGTCGCGACGATGCCGCCGTCGTCGAGCTCTCCGATGCCGGACAGCTTGGCGAGCGTGACCGTCAATAAGAGGGAGGGGACCTCGGTCATCGGCTCTCCCAGGCGTGGACGCGCTTCGAGCACCCACTCCAGAGCCTCGGCCGGCGTATAGGCGGCCTCGACCAGCTCATCGGCGAGCGCAGCAAGTCTCGGGGCGAATACCTCAGGTATTGCCCGTAACTCGGCCAGCAGGTAAGCGTCTTCGAAGTCGGCACGGGACGCTTGCACAAGAAGCTGATTCCAGTCGATGGGAGCCAGCGGAGTGTCAAGCTGGCTCCGCAGACAGATGAGCGAGGTAAGCGCATCTACAAGGAGCCGTCCCGGCAGACGGCCTCGCCAGGAGGTCAAGGTATGCAAGGCGAGCTCGCCTCGGAGCCGCCGCTGGTCGGCGTTGCCGCGGCCCGTCTCCAGCAGCCAGTCGATGATTTCCCGGCCGTCGAAGAGCGGTCTCCCACCTTCGCGGGAGACCGGCTGGGGAAAGTCGTCGTGCCGGCGCGCCCAGTTGCTGGGGACTGGTCGCCTGACCTGTGCCAAGACGGCGATCTCGGCGAAGGAGATCAGCCACTGAAACTGCTCAGCCATGGTCACCGCCTTCTTCAGGGCTTCTTGGGGCGAAGCAATCGTTACCTTACGACGCAGCGTTCTCTAATATATAAATAGCCCTGATAACCGGGGTTATCAGCTAGTTGGATAACTCGATAGCTTCGGATCTGACACAGTCCTTTCCGCACGGCCCCGTGACGCCCGTACCGCGAGAGGACTCAACCATGGCCCACTACCACCCCCACTCCGTGCCGCAGCCGGGCGAGCAGTTCCCTGGCGGCGGCTGGCATCCCACGCAGGCCATCCCGCCGCAGCCCCCGCGGCTAGGCAGACACTGGCTGTCGTACGGCCTGACCGCCTTCATCGCCCTCGTGGTCGGTGTCGGCATCGGCTCGAGCGGCGACGAGCCGAACGGGTAGGCACCGCCGCAACCCATCGTCCCCGTGACGGAGGAGGTCGAGTCGGAGTCCGCGGAGGCCATCGAGTCGGAGGAGCCAGTATCCGAGCCGAAGGAGGAGACCGGGCCCGCCACCACTATTCCAGGTGACGGCCAGTATCTCGTCGGCGAGGACATTAAGCCTGGCACCTACAAGACCGCCGGCTCTGCTGGATCCCATCCCTGCTACTGGGCGCGCCTGCAGGACGCCTCCGGCGAGCTCGGCTCGATCATCGCCAACGACAACATCAAAGGCCAGACCCGGGTCGCCCTCAAGAAGGGCGAGTACTTCGAGGCCAACCGCTGCCAGGAGTAGCAGCGGGTCGGATGAGCAAGATGGCCTACATCTACCGGAGCTAAGGAAGCTCCTCGATCGCTCCAGCGCGAGGAGGTGGCGACCCCGCCGCATCCTCCTAAGCAACCCCCTGAAAGACGCTCTCTGTGCACATCCGCCGCCCACGCCCGCCGGAGCCACGACTCGCTCCGTCCGCAACCTTCCCCACCAGACCTGGGCATTCAGCCCCTGATCATCCGCGAGGATTTACGTGATCAATCAGAAGTCTGACGGCCGCGCAGCGGCCAGGAGAACCAAGAAGTCGCCGGAAACCCGTAAGACCCCTCTCTACAGGCTGCGCGGCTCTGACACGGAGGATTGTGAAGACCTCCGCGCATTCGTACAGCCGCGCTATCTGGAGCGTGAGGGCTTCAGCGCTCGCAAGGTCGACCAGGGCGGTCTCGTCGGGCTGCTCGTCTCCGGCACGATCGCTCCCGGGCCGGCCGACTGGTGTGATGTTCTCAGCACGCTGAGCGGCCACACCGTCGAGGAGGAGAACCGAACCTCCTGCGGCCTCCTTCTGATCCGCACGGATAAGGCCGTGTACGCCCTCACGTACGGCATGGGTCACCTGCTGATCAACCAGTCTCGGATCGATCCCGGGTTCGGCATCGAGTTCGCCATCCGCTGCCTCAATGAAAGTCGCATCACCAGGGTGCGCCGCCAACTCATGGACGCTCGCGGGCGTAGCGATGAGAACTCCGCCACCAGTGGAGAGCACATCCGCAGCTTTGGGATCGAACAGTTCGGTGAGATCGTCAACCAGATTTCTGGTCAGATCACCGGCGTCCCGCTCACCTTCACCAAGGACCGCACTCGGCCGGCGAACATCACCAGCAATGACCGGTCGGTCAAGCTGCACCTCGGCAACAGCCCGGCGACCCTGCTTGAGGATCTCCGCGCGATCGAGGAGGTGTGCGCTCGCCCCAACCCGCTGCCTGAGTTCGAGTTCATCGCCCAGGTTCGGCAGCTCAACCCGAGCTTCGACTCGACCAAGGCCCTCGACGCGCGTCTCGACGACATGCTCGGCCAGGGCGATACCCGCCGCATGGCGTTGGCGGTGCCCACCGTGTGCCGAGACCGGTTCGAGCAGGCTGAAACCTTCACGGTGACGCTCGCTCGGCGCTCTCAGCAGCACGACGAACTCGACACGGACTTGTTCGTTAAGGCCGTCCGGCATCTGGCACCGGGAAGCCGCCTGGAGACGCTGCGACAGGGTCGCATCCAGATGTTCGCCGACACCGCCGGTACGGACGAGCTCAGTGGCAAGGTCCCGGCCGATCATTGGCTCACCGCCGAGGTGTCGGATGGGATCGCCCACTACTTCTATTGGCAGAGGCGGTGGTATGAGATCGGCGCGGAGTACCTCACCGTCATGGAGCAGCGGATCGAGGAACTCCTCGCCCGCCCCGCGAGCGTCACGCTGCCCCCCTGGGCGGTAGCGCCGCCGGGAAAGAAGCACGACGAAGATTGGTACAACAAGGAAATCGCCAAGCAGGACGGATACGTATTGTTCGATAAGAACACCGTACATACGAGCCGCTTGCGCGGCGGAGGCCTCGAGATCTGCGATGCGCTGGGCCCGGCAGGGCAGCTCATCTGCGTCAAGAAGGCCGACAAGACCGCCGAGCTGAACCACCTGTTCGCACAGGGCCGGGTCGCCGTCGAGGCTCTGCGTTACGACCGCGAAGTCCAGGCGAAGTTCCGCGCCAAGATCGATCAGCTCTCCCCGGGTCACCAGGTGGACACGACCTTCCGCTCCCCGACCGTCGTCTTCGGCATCATGCTCAAGGGCGGCGTCCCGCTGACCTCGGATTCCCTGTTCGCCTTCGCCAAGGTCTCGCTGCTGCACACGGCGACGGTGCTCGAGGGAATGGGGGCTCGCTTGGAGATCGTCTCCATCTCCAGGACATAGGGATCCAGTGATCACTGGTGGACCGGGAGGAATCTCACCTCCCGGTTCCCATAGGTCCGGGCACGGAAGGAGGCTACCGGCGTCCCCGCTTGCGGTCATCCTAACCGACGCGAACCGTAACGACGACACCCAGCTGCGCCCGCTGCTAGTTATAGCTAAACAGCATTCCAATAGTTCCGCTTGTAACCGGCGGGGAGCCAGGGGCTGACCTCGGGGATCGCGGCGGCCAGGAGCTGGTCGGGTGAGCGGGCGCGGAAGAAGGCATGGATCTGTCTCAGGCGGCCGGGCCAGGTGACTGCGGTGTTGGCGATGAACGCCTTCAACGCCGTCCAGACACGTTCGACCGGGTTGTCGTGCGGGCTGTAGCGCGCTCCGTACAGCAACTCCAGGCGAGGGTGCTCGGCCAGGTAGGCGGTAACCACCTTGGCGTGGTGGATGCTGTCGTTGTCACAGATCACCACGATTGCCGGGGCCGCCGGGAACGCGGCGAGCACCAGATCGAGCAGGAGCAGGAAGTCGGCCGCGCGCCGGCGACCCAGCCGATACACCCACCGGCCGGTCGTCAACTCCAGCGCGCCGAGCACGGTGACCTGCCGGTTCTTGCCGGGCGTGAGAATCTCCGGGCGATGCGTGCGCTGCGTCCAACTGGCCCGCACGTGCGGCAGCCAGTGCACGTGGGTCTCATCGGCGGCCCACACCATCGCGTCGCGCGGCAGCGCGCGCAACCGGGCGGTGATGTCGAGCAGGATCCGCCACCGGTCCGGGTCGCCCTTGGCGATCAGCTTGGGTCGTCGCCAGATGGCCACCAGCCGCACCCGCCGATACAGGGTGTGGCGGCTCAGCGCGGGCCGGTTCAGGTACCGCCACAACTGTGCGATGTCCATGGTCCCGGCCGGGCCAGCAGTGCGGCGATGCGCTGCACCAGCCGCCGGCCACCGCGCCGCGGGCGTCCGGGACGGGGACGGTCGGCCAGGCCCGCCACGCCCAGCCGGTTGAACCGCCCGATCCAACGGCGCACCGTGCCCGGGTCGTAGCCGAGCAGGTCAGCGATCTGCGCCGCCGGCAGCCCGTGCAGCGACAGCAGCACCATCACCGCCCGCGTCGCCTGCCGCCAGCGGCCGCGTAACTCCGCCTGTAGCTGCTCGATCGACGCGGCCGGAGCATTGGCGAACACGACAGGAGGGCGCATACTGACCACGACCTCGCCGGGGCGGGAAAGACGGTCTCAGCAACCTCGATCCAACCCCCGGCGAGAACCCTGTCAACGCCTGTCCGCCTTGACGATCTCACGTCCTGCTACGCGCAGAACTTCTGGATACGCGCTTTAGAACGACGCGCTGCTCCACGGGCGCCAACACAACACGGTACTGGGAGTCAATCGAGAGGACCAAAGCTTCTGACGCTCCGTTACCTTACCATTACCATGGCACCAGCCTTTGCTCTCGACGAGGACGGGTGAGCATGAGCTTCCAAACCCCGCTATACAAGCTGGCCGACTACCTGAAGTGGACCACTAACGGGCGCATCCAGCTCCCAGACTTCCAACGCAGCTATAAATGGGAGGACGAGCGCATCCGCCAACTCCTTGTAACGATCCTCCGTGGTCATCCGCTCGGTGTTGTCATGATGCTGAAGACGGGCAACGATCAGATCCGGTTCAAGCCCCGCGCGGTCGAAGGGGTCGCTCTCCCGCCAAATACCGAGCCCGGGTTGCTGCTCCTCGACGGCCAGCAGCGGCTCACCTCGCTCACGCAGGCTCTTACGGGCAACGGCGTCGTCCACACCAAGGACAGCCGAGGCAAGCTCATGGATCGCCGCTACTACGTGCACATGGCTACTGCGCTGCTTGGCGAGGAGCGCATCGACGAAGCCGTTGTATCCATGCCCGGAGATGGGGTCCTGCGCAGCAACTTCGGCAAAGATATCGAGCTTGATCTGTCTTCTCCCGAGCTTGAGCGTGCGCACGGATATTTCCCCGTCCGTCTTCTCTTCGGGGAGGCGGACACCATCACATGGATCCTCGCCTGTGAGGACAAGGGCCAAATTTCTGCATTCCACGCGAAGGTCATCCAGCCCTGCTCGACCTACAACATCCCCGCCATCGAGTTGGACGAGACGACCAGCAAAGCGGCCGTTGCCACGGTCTTCGAGAAGGTCAACACCGGCGGTCTGCCGCTGAACGTCTTCGAGCTCCTCACCGCCACCTTTGCTGGCGACAAGAAGTACTTCGATGCCCACGGCACGGACTTCCGTCTCAACGATGACTGGCACACCACTCAGAAGGGCTTTGCCGCACATCCTGTCCTGGCAGCAGTCGAGAACACGGACTTCCTTCAAACAGTCAGTCTGCTGGCGACGCTGAGCCGAGCCAGGAAGGACACATCCGGCCGACCGCCGGCGGTGTCGGCGCGGAAAGAGGACCTGCTCAAGCTCGCCCTTGACGACTACCTGGAGTGGGTACAGCCGGTTCGTGACGCCTTCGTATGGACATCGACGTTCCTTGCCGATCTTCACATCTTCGACGTGAAGTTTCTCCCTTATCCGAAGCAGCTCGTTCCGCTTGCCGCGATCAAGGTCATCCTTGGCAATGACGCGGACTTGCACGGCGTGCGTGCCAAGCTCGCTCAGTGGTTCTGGTGCGGCATCATCGGTGAGCTGTACGGCTCCGCCAGTGAGACCCGGTTCGCCCGCGATGTCGAGCAGGTCCCTGGCTGGGCACGCGGCACCACGGCGGCGGCACCCCGTACTGTCGCAGACTGCACCTTCGCTTCCTCCCGGCTTCTCTCATTGAGGACCCGGAACGCGGCCGCCTACAAGGGGATCTACGCACTTGTCTTGGCGCATGGCGCCAAGGATTGGATGTACCACAAGGCATTCGACAAGATTCAATACGTTGATCTGGCCGTGGACATCCATCACATCTTTCCGTCCAAGTGGTGTCTCGAGCACGGCATCGATCCGAGCCGGCGGGAGAGCATCGTCAACAAGACCCCCCTTTCGGCCGAGACCAACCGCGCGATCGGAGGCGCGGCGCCATCCGTGTACCTACCCAAGATCGAGAAAAAGGCAGCGATCGGTGCCGCTCAGCTCGACGCACTCATCGACACGCACCTGGTGGATGCTGCACAGCTACGGGCGGACGACTTCGATGCGTTCTTCAATAAGCGCATGCAGGAGCTCATCGCTCTCATCGAGGATGCGACTGGCAAGCCGGTGCAGCACGACCTCGATGAAGGCGATGGAGCCGAGAGCCTGCAGCAGTTCGACCCCGAAGACGCCGCTGTCGTACCCGACCTTGACGACCTCGAGGCCGGCAGCGAGCTATAAAAAGGCAGATACTGCTTTACTTCACAGGCGACCTGCCCTTTGAGCGATTACGGACAAGTCCCTTGCTTCCTTCCTATCCACCTATCAAGAACTGGATGCATGACCCCTTCAGTTCAAGCACTGCCTTGCAAAGGATGTGACCATGGGCAATGACCATGAGTTTGAGGATAGCAATTTCCCAGGTCCTTGGCTCGATGTGCTAGGAACCGAGGACGAGGCCGATCTCGGACAGGAACACGTGGATGACATGCTTACACGACATGACGCCCTTGTCACACGTCTGAGAAAGATCGGGGACGCCATCCGCTCACTTCACGCGAGACTGACCGTATGGCATGGACGTGGCCCATATGAGGCAGCAGAATGGCAGTGGGTGATTGACTCCTTCTTCCGCCAAGTGTCCACGGTAGACCGACAAGACTTCGAGGAACTCATCCGCGAGACAGTTGAGCTTCACCATCGGGGAACGGAAATTCTCAACCCAGATCGCGGGCCTATGCCAATTCCGTCGCCGTTCGTACGACGCATGCCCGAAAAGCAGGCCCAAATTGAGAGGGAACGCCTCCAGCATCTGGGTCGCCACGTCCTGGCATACCCAGAACATATTCGTTACTGCATGGAACACTTCGGTATGGCCTGGACAGCCCTCATCGATGGCTGCTTGATCTGTGACTGGGACATGATTGAGGACGAGTTTCCCAAGCTGGAGCAACTGAAGGTTGAAGTCGAGCGGGCGTTTAAGATTTGGCAGTCCATATCCTGACCGTCCATCCCCTTCGGAGACAAAAGCGTTTCTCTGCCCAGCAATACAACCTTGACAGCTCCCGAGCTGCAGGAGACAGCGGCTTGGATAAGCTCCCGTGGTTTCATGACGTCCCCAATCAGCGCCCGGCTAATCACTTGGCCGGGGGCGGCGGTGAAAAATGCGTCAAGCGACACGAATCCGGTGTATGGAGCCGGCCATAGCGGTGGGCCATGTGCAGCCGGTGGCGCTCCCCCTCGGACACACCCCGCACGCACATGTGGGGGCTCCGGTCCGATCCGGGCCTCCACATATTGCTTTTCTGGGTAGTACGTGAGCCGCAGACCGAGCTGGGCGTAGAGCTTGGCCTTGTCATCCGGGTCAGCCCTCTCCGATGAGCCGCACCAGATCCCCAACCTCCTCGATTATCGACCTGATCTCGGCGACGGTGATGCGCCGCGGCAGCCGGGACCGCCTTCAGCTCTCCCCTCCAGCCGAGCGCGCTCGTTCTTGGTCTTGTTGATCCAGGAGGAGATCTCGACGGGGTCACCTCCCGCGTCTCGCGTTCGTCCACAACGGTGATTCGTCGGAGGCCCTGGCCGTGGCGGACCGCCTGGAGCGCCGGTCCGATCTTGTTGATGTAGCCGTGGTGGGACCATTGGGACAGCTGGACACGGAAGCTGTTGATGTTCTCGATGCCGAGGAGGGCGGCCAGTTCGCTGCTTCTCCAGGCCCGCCAGGGCTGTGCGGCCAGGAGTTGCAGGACCTTGCCTCGCCGGGCGGGGCTGGACAGGTGCGGGAGCCGTGGTGGGTCATGCCAGCGGCTCGCGGGTGAACGGCCGGCGAGTTCGCGGGTCAGGCAGCGGGTCATCTGGTGCACCGTGGCCCACCAGATCAGGGCTTCGTGATGCTCAGGCTTGCGTTCATAGATCCGCACCAGGCGGCGGTAGCAAACCAGCCAGGCGAAGGTTCGTTCCACCACCCACCTGTGCGGAAGAACCACTAAAAGCGGCTAACAGAATGATCTCAGTTGTGCTTTGATCTCTCGCTGTAGTGGTGGCGAGAGGAGCGGGATGGCGCGGCTGAAGCCCTGGGAGGTCAGTGACGAGTTATGGCAGGTCATCGAACCGTTGCTGCCCCAACGTGAGCGTCGATTCCGGCATCCGGGACGCAAGCGGCTGGATGATCGGCTGGCGTTGCAGGGCATCTTGTTCGTGCTGCACACCGGGATCGCGTGGGAGCACCTGCCGCAGGAGCTTGGCTACGGCTCCGGCATGACCTGCTGGCGACGCCTGGCCGAGTGGAACGCCGCCGGCGTCTGGCAGCGCCTGCACGAGGTGCTGCTGGATCGGCTACGAGCCGCCGATGCCCTCGACTTCTCCCGCGCTGTGGTGGACTCTTCCCACATCAGAGCCCTAAAAGGGGGCCGCAGACGGGCCCGTCGCCGGTCGATCGGGGACGGGCCGGCAGCAAGCACCACCTGATCACTGATGCCACCGGCATACCGCTCGCCGTCATCTTGACCGGCGGCAATCGCAACGATGTGACCCAGCTGCGGCCGCTGCTGGACGCCATCCCGAAGGTGCGCGGCAAGCGCGGCCGGCCCCGTCAGCGCCCCGATGTCGTGCTCGCCGACCGGGGTTACGACCACGACAAGTACCGCGACCTCGTACGCGCGCTGCAGATCCGTCCGCTGATCGCCCGCCGCGGCACTGAACACGGCTCCGGCCTGGGCAAACAGCGCTGGGTGGTCGAGCAGACCTTCGCCTTACTGCACGCCTTTCGCCGCCTGCGCATCCGCTGGGAGGTCCGCGCAGACATCCACCAGGCCTTCCTCAAACTGGCCTGCGCCCTCATCTGCTGGCGCCGCCTCACCTCATTGCGTTAGCAGCTCTAAGCCGCGCAGGTCGTCGCTGCGCCGCACGCGGCGGTGACCATCACGCATACAGCAGCCAGAGGGTCCACCACGACGTGCCGTTTCTGCCCCTTCAGTTTCTTGCCCGCGTCGTATCCGCAGGTCGTCGTGTCGACAGTCTCAGCCGCCTGGACCGTCTGGGAGTCCACGCAGCCGGCCGTCGGCAGCTCACTCCGTCCGGTCAGAACGCGCAGACGACCACGCAGCCGCCCGGCCAGCCGTTCGGGCAGACCACGCCGGGACCAGCGCAGGAAGAACGCATGAATCGCCTCGTGCGGCGGGAGTCGACCGGCAGGGCCCGCCACTCGATCCCGTACCGGGTCACGTAGTTGATCGCGTCCAGCGTCGCGCGCAGGTCATGCACCATCGGCCGGCCTGTCACCGTGACCAGCTCGGCCATCATGCCTCGCGCCTCGGGTTCCAGCACCTGCCATTCGATGTCGGTGAGATCCGACGGGTATGCCGGTATCCGGTCGCGACATGCGCATCCCGGTGAGGCGCAACCGCTGGCGTTCGCGGCTGCTGGCGTGTAGACAGACAACCACAAGCTCCTGGCCGCTGAGCTGCTTAGACAACACCTCAGCTACCGGGAGCCCGCTCCCGTTCACCGGTCAACGGCCCAATGATGACCGCACCCCAACACTCTCCTGACTCGAGCCTCGCCACCAAAGTCCTTCGTCAGCAGGCTCTCAGTGCACACCGCTCGTGGTCGGGGCGATCGCCGCCAGCCCCAGGTGACGGGCCGGTGAGCACAGACTCACCGCAGTAGTCGCCTCTGCACGGCCGGGAGACGGTCATGCGCCAGGTAGCCGACCAAATTGTCTGTTGGGTTCCCGGCGAGCGGCTCCAGTTTCTCCCAGATGCGAAGGGTATCCTCCTCCGGCAGCCGGAGGAGCGGCCGTCGCAGCATGATGCTCCACGCTGCGGGATTGGGAAAGACTGACAGCTCGTCCACCAGTGTGTGAAGCTCCACGCCGGTCCCCCACGCGGCGAGCACCTCCAGCCTGATTTCGCACCCCGTCACGAAGGTCCGTCCTGCGAAGGTGACCGGGTCATTGAGCGGCCCCGGCGTCGTAGTGACCACAGCCCGTCCGACGATCCGACCCCGGTCTCGCGTAGGATTCCGGGAGGCGCCCCGAGTCGTGTAGATCAGCAGCTCATCCCCGGCCCGCAACGCCGCCACTTCCGCTCGCGAGGTGGCGGGAAATGCCATCCGCTGTTCACGTAGAACCCAGGCAATGGCCTGCCGGTCACTCAGAATCAGCAGATAGGAAGCAGCGTCGGTCACAAGCGACACGCTAGCGGAACCTTCGGCGGCGACAGGACATCCACATCCTTCCCGGCGACCATCGGCCAGGCCCGCCGCCTTCTCGGCCGCCCCAGCGATCGTGGTGATCTGCGATAACAGCATCCACCACGCCAAGGCCGTCACCGCCTACCTGGCCGAGCACCCCAGCTGGAGCTGCTGTACGGTGCGTGCTACAGCCCGCACGACAACCCGGTCAAACGCGTCTGGGCGGCCCAGAAGGCGTTCATCGCCAACACCGCGGCCACCTGGAGCGCGGCCAACTCAGACAGATCCACGGCCCTCTTCCGCGCCCGCTCACCCGGCCAACTGCTGACCACAGCGACCCCCTTCTCTGCGGGTGGCCCTGAGCGGTAACGAGTGGTGCGGGCGCTGGTAATTGTAGGCGGCGACGAAACGTCCCAGGAGCGACTGCAGGGCGGCTGGTCCGACTGGGCGCCGATATCCGGCTGATGCGGAACTCAGCCGACACCTGCGTCCCCGTGGCACCTTCGGCGAAACGATCGACCGCCCGCATCCGTACGGGCTACGCTCCGGTGGTTGTGTCGATTGGGTCTTGCCAGTGGATGAGGTGCCTGCGCTCAGGACCAGGGTTGGGGACATACCCGGGATGATCTTGCGCAGCCAAGGCGCTGCATAGACTATTTTCCCAGCTCAACCCGCCCGGGCGGGCCAAGTTGCCCCCACTCTCCTAAAGATGAGCGCACATCCGGTGACGAGCGCAGAAAGGTCATACCTTCTTGACGACGATCGTGTCGGGGACGAGCTTCTCCAGGTCGTCTACGTCCGAGGTGAAGACGGTGACTTGACCCTTCTGCTGTCGTGCGATGACGGCGAGCACGGCGTCGATCGCGTACTTGTGGCCGTGTAGCTTGGCGTCGGCCAGGAGCCGGCGGGCCTCGCGGGCCTGGTCCTTCCCGATGCCGGCAACGTTGAGCCGGGAGAGCACCCAGTCCCAGCGTTGCTCGGTGATCCTGCCGTCGTATGCCTCGACCACCGTCATCGGAGACGTCACCACCTCCGCCTGACCCCGGGCGGCGAGATCGAGCCAGGCGATCATCTTCCGGTCGCCCCGCACAGCGAGGGACAAGGCCTCGCAGTCGAGCACGAAGATCCGCAGCGGGGTCTGCCCGCCCTCACCGCTTCGCTTGCTCACGCAGCCTCTCCTGCGTTGCGCTTTCCACTGGCGCGGCGGCGCTCGTGCTCGGCGTCGAGTTCTTCTAGTTCCTCGGTTGCTGCCACGCGCTCGTCTTCGGTGACCGGGCCGTATTCTTCCTCCAGCCAGTTCACCAGTTCCAGCAATCGGTCCCGGTCACGCTTGAAGCGCAACGCCTCGGCGACGTACGCCGACAGGCCCCGCTCTGCCGCCTCCGCGCGGATCTCGTCGAGAAGTTCCTCGGGGATCGTAACCGTTACCTTCTTAGTCGCCATACTAGAGACCATACTCCAGGTATCAGCCTCCTTACCAGCGCTTCAGTGCGCTTTCGCTGTCCGCCAACCACGATCGCCACTCGGATGCCGAACCCTGCAGCGCGGGGAGACGCAGCCTGTCGTCGGTTCCCCTGGATAGGCACCGCTACCTCTCTAGGCACCATGTGGTGCGGTCCGATGGGCTTCCGCGCTCGTACGGCTGGCGCCGAAGCGTGGACCTGGCTCCGCTCGTTCCGCGGCTGGACGCGTTGACACCCGACGAGAACACCTGGTCCATCCGCCTCCGGCGCCCGCTGCTTGAGATCAGCACATCGGACGCGACCCGGCTCACGCATGAACTCGAAGGTATAGCCCGCGAACCCGCTGCGGTAATCCCGGGATTACCTGTCCTCCGTCCGCCCGGCACGGCAGGCATCTCACCCTTGATCGGACCGTGAGGTATTCCTGGCCCCTGCGAGGGTCGAGTATCGGCCCTCTGGCGAGGTTGATCAAAAAAATGCACAATTGCCTCCGTGAAGGCGTACGTCGGGATAACTGACGAAAGCTGGTACCGGTTCCTCTTCGCGCGCCCGACCCTCACAGAGGTCAACTTCTGGCGTCCCTCCAGCGGTCGCGAATTCCGTGCGCTCGACCATGGCGAACCGTTCTTCTTCAAGACCCACCACCCGCACAACCGCGTGGTCGGTGGCGGCTTCTTCAGCGGCTTCGCGCCACTTCGTGTCTCAGAGGCATGGGAGTTCTTCGGGGAGGGCAACGGCGCTGCGAGCCTGGTCGAGTTACGCCACCAGGTCGGACGGTACCGCAGCCGGCCAATGACCCCCGGGGAGGACCCGGTCATCGGGTGCGTCATCATCCGCGACGTCTTCTTCTTCCAGGAGGACCGCATCGCCGGGCCGCCGCCGGACTTCGCGCCCAATATCGTGCAGGGCAAGAGCTACGATCTGGCCGTCCACCCGGCCGCCGCCTACTTCCATGATCTGCTGCACAGGATCGGAATCGGTGGGGACGTCGACTTGTCCGAGCCGTGGCATCGCGACGGACCCGTCTACGGCGATCCTCGGCTGGCCCCGCGCAGGCTCGGCCAGCAGGCCTTTCAGGCCGTGGTCCTGCATGCGTACGAACGCCGATGCGCGATCACTGGCGACCGGATCCGGCCGGTCCTGCAGGCAGCCCACATCCGCCCGGTCGCGGCGGGCGGCGAACATCGCCTGGACAACGGACTACTCGTCCGGTCGGACGTGCACACGCTGTTCGATCGCGGCTACCTGGCGATCGATCCCAAGCACCGACTGCTGGTCAGCCCGAGACTGCGCGAGGAGTTCGGGAACGGTGAGGATTTCTACCGCCGGGCCGGACAGGAAATCAACGTTCCGGACCGACCTCGGGACCGGCCGAATCGCGAGGCTCTCGAGTGGCACCTCGATGAGGTGTTCCTAAGTACGTAGGCCGAACGCACGGTATGTGAACACTCGGAGTGGATGAACCCACGGCGGAACGTGGCCCACCAGCAAGAAGCGGTGCTGACTCCGGACTCGTGCGCTGACTTGTCCGACTTAGCCGCACCCTTGAGGACGAGTTCTACCCTACAAGTGCGCGCAGCGCCGGCAAGTTGACCGAGCTGCGATGCGAACGCATCGGCTTCCGCGCACGATAAGAAACTGCAGGTCGAGTTATGGCGAAGCCTCCCGGTCAAACACGAGCCGCCGCCTGTGATCTGTACGGCGGGCAGGTCCGCCCACTTCCGTTGAACCTGAGCGACAGCGCTTAGCAGGGACGTACAGCGGGCTTTTGTCAGTGGACCGGTTTATGGTCAGAGCGGACATCGGAGTAGAAATGGATGATCTCCTCGCGGCGTGCAGTAGTCAGCTGAGCACATGGGCGTCTGCGTTCGCCCGTGAGCGGCGGCTGCCCGACCAGTCACTGCGGCTCCGGCCGCCTCTGCTCGTGGACGAGGCCAACGGGCTGGCCCTGGCTCGTGGCGCTGGCCTGGTGGAGATACAGCCCGATGGAGTATTCCGGCTCGCAGGCGCCGCGCGGAACAAGGGGCCCTACAACCTGTTCTCGCGAGGCCCGGCCCCCTTACTCAATCGCGAATACTTGGTACAGATCGCGGCGTTCGCCGAGCTGGTGATCGAGCACCGCTGGCCAGCGCGGCAGGTGGCATTCGAGTACGACGCACTGGATCTGGCAACCCTTGACGACAGTGGACGGCCAGTGGTGGTGGCCGAGGCCAAGCGCAACACCGCGTCGCTGGACCTCATGCTCGCCGAAATGCGTGCCACAACGGCGCGCCAGGTCGCGGCACCGGCGAACACGACACAGCGGAAGATCGCCGCGCTGTCGAGGCTTGGCGCCACGGTGTTCTGGGCAGTGGCACCCGGCGTACGACGCGCCTTCAATATCGAGATCGACCAGGACGGTGTGCCGCAACTCATTCCTCGCGAGGCGCCATTGGCAGGGCCACGCACGGACCTGGACTGCCCGGTGTGTGGATCCGAGGAGGACGTGCGAGGTAGACGACTGCCTGATGGACGCATCCGGCTGGTGTGCACCACCTGTGACCATCGCTGGTCGCGGACACCCCGAAATCCCTGCAGACGGTGCGGATCTGCGGATGTCGAAATCGGCACCTACCAGGGCTGGGCCTACGACGATCCCGACGCCGCTGCTGACGACACATCGGCACCATGGCACTACGTCGACTGGGACGTCTACCGTTGCCAAGGATGCCACCACGTCTGGCAAGCAGGCCGCCGTGCCGACTGAGGGTGGGCGGGCCGACTGGGCCAAGCTCACCGCATTCCTGTCCGCCCAATCCGAAGATGAGGTGACCCTCTCCTGGAGCGAGCTGGGCAGGATCGTCGGTACGATTCCGGCCTCGGCGATCCGCCACTATCCGCAGTGGTGGCACGGGGACCGTTCCCACACCCGTGCTTGGCGTGCCGCCGGCTACACCCTCGTACGGGTGGAGCCAGGACGAGCGATCATCTTTTGCCGCAGCAGCCCGATCCGGCCGTCCATCCTCACGGTGCCACGACACTCAGCGACGCCGACCGCGCCCACGCCCACCCGCAGCATGCGGATTTTGCAACAGATCATGCCCCGTGACGCGTTACTCGTGATCCCCTGTTCGAAACGCAAGCGTGATGGCGGCGAGGCTTGGACCGGACGTGCGCCCCAGTGGCCGTCTGCACTTCTTTCAGCCCGTGAACGCAATCGGGAGGCGGCCAGCGTGGAGGAACGCTACGTGCTCCCCGCCTGGCGCCGCTACTCCGGGGAGTTCTACACGGCCGCCCAGGATGCTCTCACCAGTGCCGTAACCGAGAAGGCGCCGCTTGTCATCCTCAGTGGCGGTTATGGCCTGCTGCGCGCCGACGAACCGATCGGCACGTACGACAAGATCATGCATTTGGCGGATTGGCCGCGGGGCCTGCTGGAAGACCTCTTGATCGCGGAGTGCCGACACGCTGGCGTGCCGACCGTCGTGGCCTTTGCTGCGGCCAGCACCGACTATGCGCGGCTGCTACGACGCGTGAACTGGCAACGCGCCGGCCTTACCGGACTCTTGGTCACCGTCACCGGCATGGCCCAAGGCGGGATCGCCATGCGAGAGACGCCACGTCGGCTCGGCCACGCATTCGCCTGCTTTTGGATGCGGAGTCCCGCCCAGCACTATCCAGCGAGCATCACCGTGGAGCACCTGACATGAACCACGTCGCGGCCCAACGCCAACAAGACACCGACCGGTTCTACTCCCTCCTCGACGCGCTTGCTGAGCAGATCGGCGGGGCACGCCGCCTCTTCAACTGTTCTGCGACCAGCGGCTGGCCACAGTGCGGCGTGTATTTCTTCTTCGAAGACGGCGAGACCCGCACCGACGGAAAACGGCCCCGCGTCGTGCGGGTGGGCACCCACGCGCTGACCGCAACCTCACGCACCAGCCTGTGGACCAGACTCGCTCAACACCGTGGCCCCATCAACGGAACAAATCCACGAGGCGGCAACCAACGCGGCTCGATATTCCGCCGCCATGTCGGCACCGCGCTCCTCGCCACCGGCCACTGGCCCTCCGAGATAGCGCAATCTTGGCCGAAGAACCACGTGACCTCCCAGCAACGACAAGCCGAACGCCCCCTCGAGCTCGCCGTCACCGCCCAGATCGCCGCCATGCCGCTGCTCTGGCTCGACGTACCGGACCGAGAACAACGCAGCACCATCGAAGCGAACGCCATCGCACTTCTATCTCAGCGCACCGGAACGGTCGATCCACCCTCCCCTGTCTGGCTCGGCCTGCACGCCGCCAACCCCAAAGTACGCAGTTCCGGACTATGGAACAGCAACCACGTAGACGACCGCTACGACCCATCCTTCCTCGACGACATTGCCCTCTGCATGAAATCGCATCTGAGGTGATCACCTCTGGGGGTGCGCCGCTTCGACGACGCGATCACAGCATTCGAGCAAGCCATAGCCCTCTCCAAGTCAATGGAGGACAATCACATCCGCGACATTGCGCAAGCTAACCTCGAGGACGTCCTGCGCCAGAGGGCTGCTTCGTAGGCATTGCCGCCGGAGGACGGTGCCCACGCGCTCGTGCGGGACATGCGCGGGATGATCAGGCAACGTGTAAGGACCGCACGAGGCGTCCCTGCAGGTCAGAGTGGGTGAGCATGCAGTTTAGTTCACGCTCTCCTAAGACGACGTCTCATTTGGTGAGTCGGCGGTAGCAAATGAGGGCTGCGGCAATTGCGACGAAGGACGCGAAGTGGTTAGCTCGGCGTTCGTAGCGACGATGTAAGCGGCGGCAGCCGGCTAGCCCGGAGACGGTGCGCTCCACCACCCACCGGTGGCTGGGCTTGATCCGGACGAGGACACTCCGTATCCGCTCGGCTGGCAGACCGAGCTTTACTGGCCAGCACGCGATCGCCACTACGCGATAACAGACCACGCCGCGACCCGCGGATCACACCATAGGCGAAAACTCCGCCATTAGTTGGCGTAAAATTACACAGCGGTAGGTGAAAGCTCCATCCCTCGGAGGCCCTGCGGACTTCGCGTGTGCGCGTGCATCTCGTCTAGGAGACAAGTGGACTCGTTCGATCTCGCCCGTCTCACGGACGTCGATTTCGAGGTCCTGTGCCAGGACCTGTTCGGGTCCAAGCTGGGAGTTCGGCTGGAGAAGTTTGGTCCCGGACCCGACGCGGGCGTCGACCTGCGCTACGAGAGCGCGCCAGGTAGCGCGGAAATCGTCATTCAGTGCAAGCATCGCATGGCGTCGAGTTCCTCGGACCTCATCAGACACATGGAGAAGTCCGAGCTAGTCAAGATTCGCGCCCTTAGACCCAAGCGGTACATTCTCGCGACCACGGTGCGCTTGTCGAAGATGGCCAAGGACAAACTTGCCGTCCTGCTCCATCCCTACGCCCATGGCCCGGGTGACATTTACGGGCTGGACGAGATCGTGGCCGAGTTGCGTAACGACCCTGCTCTCGTGGAAAGGAACTTCCGGCTCTGGCTCAGCGGCACGAACGTCCTGCGGTCCCTGCTCAACCGTGACGCGCTGCAACGCTCCTCGCGCCTGATCGAGGACGCTGTGGAGTCGGCGAGAACCTACGCCATCAACGACAGCCTGACTCGGGCCTTGTCGATCCTGAACGATCGCCACGTATGTCTGATCTCAGGGATTCCAGGGATCGGCAAGACAACGCTCGCACTCATGCTGGTGACGATTCACCTGCAGGCCGGTTTCTCCGTCTTCGAGATATCCCGTGACGTGGACGAGATCGACGCGGTCTGGGATGACGACGAACACCAGCTTTTCTACTATGACGACTTTCTCGGCCAGACCACGTTGCGTGAGCCTCTGAGCAAGAACGAGGACGTCCGGCTGCTGAAGATGCTGCACCGAGTACGCCGGTCCGAGAATAAACGGTTCGTGCTCACAACCCGGGAATATCTGCTGGAGCAGGCTCGGCTCACCTACGCGCGCCTGCATCAGGAGGACTTCAGCCCATGGCAGTGCGTCCTGTCTGTGGACAGCTATCCACTTGAGGTCCAGGAGAGCATCCTGCACAACCATCTGTACTTCTCGGGGCTCGCCGCGAGCGATCGGCACGCATTCCGCCAAGGAAAGGCGTACCACCGCATCGTTGGGCACCGTAACTTCAATCCGCGGATGGTCCAGCAGAGTCTGGCCGTGTCGGCGTCACAGGACGAGGACGGATCGGTTGCGGCCCACCGGATGATTAGAGCACTGAGCCACCCTGAGACGTTGTGGGAACACATCATCCATAACCAGGTAGATCCGACCTGCGCCCACATCCTGTCTGTGCTGCTCGTGCTGGAACAGCCCGTGGTGCAGATAGAGCTCGAGAACGCGGTGCAGGTGTTCGTGGAGGCTCTCGGAGAACATTGGGACTATCAGGCATTCAGGAAATCGCTCAAGGTTCTCCAGGGCACCATGGTGAGGCCCGTTCCGCCTGAGCACACTCCGTACTCGGCGCTCATCGAATTTCATAACCCGTCCATCCGGGACTACATGAGATCCTTCGTCAAGGAGGACTACAGGATCGTGCGCGCTCTCCTCCTGAGCGCCCGGCACTTCGAACAGGTGCAGGCGATATATCACCTCCAGGACACGCGGTACGTCACCCCCCGGCCTGACTTTCTCACCGCTCATGTGGAGGAACTCGCGGCAGCCTGTATCCGTACCTTCGAGCGGCCCGCGACCACGTTCTCCCGGCTCCTCGACGATCTCCTCGAAGAGGAGGAACTGGTCATACGTGCCGTTCAGGCGCTGCAGATGGCCCATTACTACGAACTGGAGCAGGCGGCGAACGCGGTCGCCGACCGTGTGCTACGACTCGGGTTGCTCGACCTCTCTGACTGGGAACTCTCCTCGGTGGAATCGCTCTGCGACTACATCTCGATCGGGCTGATGTTCCACTACGCGGACATGGATGTGCCCAAGGTGCACACATCCGTGGACAAGCTCCGCAAGCAGCTCGATGACTGGCTGTACGACAGCAGCACCCACTGGTACGGCGCCCACCACGCGCAGCAGCTAATCGATACGTACGACCTATACGGCCACGTGCGGAAAAGGACACGCAAGCGCATCAAACGCACCCTGAAGGCGACCGTCGAGCAGTGGATCGCGCAGATGCTGGGGCCAGGAGAGCCAGCGGGCGTCGACGCCGAATGGGAGGACATCGTCGACTATGTCGAACGAAACCCCAAGCGGGTCCGGAGGTTCGAAGGCTACAGCGCGGCCAAACAACGGGCACGGGAACTTGGCCTCATAGAAAATGAGGACGTGACAGCCACCGCTGACGATTCCGTGCGAACGGATCACGGCGCCAGGTACTCCACCGCCTCATCCAACAGCGGAACTTCCGACGACAGAGGACCCGCGCCAGACAGTCGATAACTCTGCTGCTTGATCACGTACGGTAAACTTGTGACGGCCAAATCACAGATCTCTGGCCGCAGTGCAGCCGGCCGTAGTCCAGGTGGCGAGCGGGCTACGCATCATCGGTCGAAGGCGACGGCCTGGTGAACTGGAGCGCCTTCTGCATTCGCTCACGTAGATCTGCGCAGGATGGCGGACCGTAGTAGTCCGCCGTTCGGGGACATGCGCGGGATGATCAAGCGGCTCATATACGTCCGTCACCGCGTTTCAGCAGGTCATTCCATATAGATTGGTGTCTCCACCCGCGCTCTCCTAAAGCGGGTGCCGCAGGTTCGAATCCTGCCGGGGGCACTCACCTAGATCGGCATTTCAGGCCCCTGACCTGCGGTTTCACAGCCGCAGGTCTTTTGTTTTGTGTCCTTGGTAGGCAGCAGGCGGTGCCCGCATGCAACCGTAAGACCATGATCAGGGGACATGCACGGGATGATCTTGATAGCGTTTCCGCAGCTCAGACCCCGATTATCCGCCATCCCGGCCTCCGGCACCCGCTACGGCCACCCGGACATTAGACGAACGCCACTGGCGATCGCACCAAAGAAGCGCGTCCCCCACCGCGTCACTCCACGTCCCCCGGGCAACTCTCCGGCCCATGCTCAGGCTGCTGCCACACGAACGCCAGGCCTGTTAGCGCTTGCGGCCACAACGACTGCTGACTTGCAACTGGTCCAGCAGCGCGCATTCGCCCCGCGCTGGCCCGGCAGACGAACGTGCGCGCCTCTTCGATCACCACCAGTACCGGCGGGCACGGCCGGCACTGCTTGCCGATGGGTTCATCACGGAGCACCGCGATCACCCGATCGGCCATCGCCTGCAGCAGGAAGACAGGTGGCGATGCATCCAGAGAACCGGACATCAGTACCTATAAGACGACCGGCCAACCTTCTTCAGGCATATCCACTAGCAGCAACGATCTTCGAGCTGCAAAACTCCGTACGTGAAGGCATATGTCGGAGTCACCGACGGCGACTGGTATCGATTCATGTCGGCGCGCCCGACCATGACGGAGGCCAACTTCTGGCGTCCCTCGGGCAGCACGAACTTCCGCGCACTGCATCCCGGCGAGCCGTTCTTCTTCAAGACCCACCATCCGGGCAGGAACCCGGTCAACGGCTTCCCGTACAACCAGGTAGTCGGCGGTGGCATCTTCGAAACCTTCCAGCCATTTTCCCTGTCCGAGGCATGGGAGACCTTCGGCGAGGCCAACGGCGCCGACCATCAGGAGCAGATGAGGGAGAGGATCAGCAAGTATCGTCAAAGTCCCATAGAAGCAGGTGAGGACCCAATCATCGGCTGCGTCCTGCTCCGGGACACTCGATTCTTCGAGCTTCCAGCGGGCCCACCCCCTGACTTCGCCCCCAACATCGTTCAGGGCAAGGGCTACGACATGGCCACCCCTCCTTACACCGACTACTTCACCGACCTCATGACCCGCCTGCTCGGAAACGACACCACCGACGTGTCACAACCATGGCGGCTCGAAGGCCCCGTCTTTGGGGACCCCCGCTTGACCCCCCGCCGTCTTGGCCAGCGAGCCTTCAAAGCTGTGGTCCTCAACGCCTATGAGGGACGCTGCGCCATCACCGGCTCGACCATCCGACCAGTACTACAAGCAGCCCACATCCGACCAGTGACACGCGGAGGCGAACACCGACTGGACAACGGCATCCTGCTGCGTTCGGACATGCACATCCTGTTCGATCACGGATATCTCGCGATCGGTACGGACTACCGGCTACTTGTGAGCCCGCGCTTACGCGAAGAGTTCGGCGACGGCGACGATCTCTACCGACATGCAGGAAGTATGGTCACCATGCCTTCCAACGTATCCAACCGCCCCAGCCGAGCTTTCCTGGAATGGCATTTGAACGAGGTGTTCCTCACAACGTAGAGGCACGCCCGAACTGTCGCATACGGGTACAGCGTGGTGCAACGGCGCCCGGGTTGTCGAGTATGGCGTCGTTGAGCAGACCCCGGCCGAATGCCGTGGGCCAAAACGGTCCATCACCCGATCGGCCACGAGCTTGACCCTGAGTGCTGGCAGCAGCGATGCCGTCACAAGGCCAGCAGATCAGCCTTTCGCCCACGTACAGGTGCCACTGAAATTGATGTAGGCGTCGGATTCCATGAGGGTCACAAAGCCCTGTCCCCGCAGGTTGTCGTTGGCGATAATGCTGCCGATTCCCCCAGTCGCATCTCTGAGCCGAGAATAGCAGCAACGTCCACCGCCAGCCGTACGATACGTACCTGGTTCGATTTCGCTTCCCACCTTGTACATTCCCTCGCCGTATCCCGCCGTGGAACGTTCCGGCGTTGGTTGCGACGAAGGCTCTGGCGCAAGCGCCTGCGAAGCCTCCGGCGGCAGCACAGACTCTGCCTGGCTGGACTGGGGTTGAGTCAGGGCCGTTGCGTTCTCGATTGGTGAGACTGCTGCACCCCTGCGCCCGGCGGGCAAGTAGGGCGCCCAGGTGCGGAGATGACAAACGCGACCCCTCATGATCGTCGGTGTCCAGCCAGTCGATCAAGAACAGGGGCCGCGTTCGCGTGCCATCATCCCCGATCGACACCCCGGTGCATGCCGGTCGCGCCCCGGGACCCAGGGGCGTTCACGCACGCGCGCAAGGTCTACGACGACCACGCCGTCGAGGTGCAGCAGGGTTCGACGTTGCTGTGCGTCGCCTGTCTGAACTGGTACGCCCACGGCGGCTACCGCTGACCGACAGGCGCGGGGCGGCCGCCACCCGGCTCCCTCTTACCTGAGGGTGATGGTGCCGGTGGCCGCAGCGCGGTCGGAGTGTGCCAGATGCTCGCGGGGCGGTGGGGGTGAGCCGCGCCTGGTCGGAGAAGGCGTGTGCTCGCCGCCGCGGGCGGCGGCGAGCACACCGCCTCTACACAAGCTCACCAACTAATAGATTTGGATTGATGTGATCTGATGGAGCGGCGGATTGTAGACGTAAGCTACCCACTTGTAGTCGATCTGGCCCCATTCCACGATGCCTCCGATCTGGCGCTGGAACGAAAAGCGGACTCTGTTGTTTCCGGTCGATATGAATTTCACGCCATAGATGGCCACCTGCGCGATTCCGCCGTTTGCGAAGCAAAGTCGGCCGTCGTTTTGGATCTCGAGGAATTCGGACCTTTCGAGGGGGGGACACGGCACCCCGTTAATGGCGTATGCCGGGGTTGCGGTCGTCACCATGATGGCCAGTGCAGCCGTCGCTGCAGCCAAAGTGCCGCGGAGCGATGATTTCATAGCCTCTTCTCTCGGGGCTTTCGCCGGTTGCGTCATGGCTATGATGTGCATGTTCGGTGCGGCTCTGACAGTCCATTGCGGTGTCCACTTTTCATCTGCTTCCCGGTGTTCTGCGTGCTGACCACGGGGTTTGGTCGCCAGGTCCGAAGCAGGGCCGAAGCGTTCTCATGTGGTGAGACCGAGTAGCTGAAGGCTGTCGGCAGGGTGGCTGCGGTAGTGGTCGGTGGCGGCGGTGCTGTTGGTCCAGCCGATGAGGCGGGTCAGGCCGATGGCCAGGTTGCGCAGGCCGGCCAGGATCCGGGGCAGCGCCGGTGCGGACCTTGCAGGCGTCTTCGCGGTAGGTGACGTCGCGGATGTGGTGCAGGGCCTCGATGCTCCAGTGCCCGCGGATCAGCGTGGCGAGCCGGGCGTGGGTGATGCGGCCCGGTGGCAGGCTGGTGACGGCGTGGATCGTGACGATGGTGGTCTTGCCGGTCTCGAGGTCGGTGCGGTGGCGTTTGACCTGGATGGCCTGGGCGGCGCGGGGAAAGGGCAGGCGGAGGCGGGTGGTGCAGATCTTTATGCGGCGGATCTCGCGGCGGCCGCGTGCGGTCTCGTCGGTGCGGTCGTTGAGGATCGCTTCGCGCCAGGGCAGCGCCTTGAGCCTGCGGTGGAGCGTGGACTGGTTGGCCTTGACGATGAACAGGTAGTGGCCGCCGGCGGAGACGATCTGCCGGGCGTGCACGGCCTGGGTGTCGTGCACGCCCGGCGGCCAGCAGGTGAGTGACACTGTCGCCGGTACGGCTGCCACGCAGAGTCTTGCCGTCCACAGCCAGGCCGAGCAGGGGTGATTTGGCCGCGGTGATCGTCTGGGGGGCGTTTCCGGCGAGTGGCCGGTAGTGATCGCGCGAGGTAGGCGCAGGTCGCAGCGTCGAAGGCGTCGCCGTCCAGGCGGGCCAGCAGCCGCCCGAGGGTGCCGGCGGCCAGCCGGGTGGTGGCCGGAAGTCCGAGCTGGGTGCGCAGGCCGGGGTCGTATCCGGTGATGAACCGGGTGATCTTCGCCATGGATGTCGCTCCGCCGAGGACGGCGAGCAGGGATAACGCGAGCAGCGGGCCGAGCCGGTACCAACGT
The DNA here is from genome assembly GCF_040656115.1 of Nonomuraea sp. NPDC050202. Taxonomy (NCBI): domain Bacteria; kingdom Bacillati; phylum Actinomycetota; class Actinomycetes; order Streptosporangiales; family Streptosporangiaceae; genus Nonomuraea; species Nonomuraea sp. NPDC050202. The sequence goes on from NZ_JBFALF010000024.1 coordinate 127,679, forward strand.
CCTCGGCGGTGGCGTGGGTCGGGTACGGCATCCAGCACCTCGGCCAGGGTGGGCAGGTCGGAGGCGGGGTCGGTGAGGGTGACGTGCTCCAAGTGGCAGGAGAGCACGTCGATCGGGGATGATGGCACCGAACGCGGCCCCTGTTCTTGATCGACTGGCTAGGGTAGTGGGCCCAGCTTCGTCACACCGTGAGCATGCTCCTCACTTGTACAGGGTGCGGCGCCGTGGCGACCGCGAGGGTGGTGCGGGTGGCGCTTCCCGGCCACGCCAGCGTCCGTACAGGACCCGTCCTCGTAGACGTCAGACCGTGGAGTGACCACATCGCGGCCTTCGGAGGTCTGCGCTGAGGCCTTCACGACCGTTGACTTCGGCGTCACTACACGAGCCGGGTGGTCGGGAGCGCGAGGACCTCATCGACCGACACCGGCTCCATACCTGAAGAGGTGCATCGGGGCCGGCTGAAGGGCACTGTCGATAATGCTTACTGATCATTTATGGATCGTCTCGCGCATTGTCCTGACATCACAGCCCGCTAACTGCCTCCTCAGTGTGAAGTCACCCGCCTAGTCAAGCATGACGTCCGTGACGACCTCCGCGAGGCTGTCCTCCGCACGAGGCCGCAGCCAAGTGGAACGAGGTCGCCAATCTGCTCGACCAGCTTGCTACCGCATAGCGCCTCCTCGGAACCAAAAGATCAGTTAAGGTTACTGCTCCTTGGCAAGGGACCACGGAGCCCCTTCCTCACTCGCACCTGCAGTTTGATGCTTACGTCACGAGAATGAGGTGGAGCGGCAGATGCACCGGGCCTCCGAGAAGCAGCGGCAGACGGAGATCCTGCGCTTCTGGCGGACCATCGAGTACTTCAGCCCGCCGCGGGTGGACCGGGTCGACTCTAGAAAACACGTCTACGCGGCAGGACCGCACCGCCCTCTGCCATGGGAGGCAAAGAGCGCTCTACCGGCCCCGAGGCAGAACTTCGTCTGGCGGCACACCGTCTACCTCGGCGTTTATGAGATGACGAAGGTCAGGGACCTACTGCAGAACGTGTTTCGTGCACCTGAAGACGAACAGGACTTCGACGGTCGTATCGGTGGGCAGAGCGCCATCGTCAGCTTCACGGTGGACGAGACGGGCCAGTTGCTCAAGGAGAGCCCGGCACTGTCGTCCTGCGCATGGGCAGTGAGCAGAACACTCACCGTCGGCCCGCATTCCGCCGACTGGCTGGAGGGCTTCGATCAGGCTGAACGGCAGATTCTTGGAGTCTTGCTGGAAGTCGGGGACGACCGCGTTCAGACCGAACCGATCGACAATCCAGCGGCCGACGACCCGTTCCGCCGGGTCTTCGGCACGGCTGTCCGCCTGGCGCTGGACACGGTGGGGTCGGTGGCGGTCCAGAGCCTATCGGCAGCGGTCAAGGCAGGCGGCGGACCAGTCGCGGGAACGCTCGCCTCCACAGCGGTCGAGAAGGTCGGCGATCACATCACGTCGGCAGCGGTGAACGCGATCGCCGGTCGTCTTGCGGGCGATGATGGCAGTGCGGACGGCGACCCATCGGAAAGCGAGCCCTCCGCGAACGTCCTACCGGCCGGAGTCGGGGCTCGGCCGCTGACGCTGAGCGATCTCGTCGCGATGACGCGTTGGCTGGCGGAGGAGCTACAACTGCTCGACGCGCTGGAGCCGGTGAATATTCGCGTCAAGAGCTACCAGGTATCCCTCAAGCGCGCCGACGACGCCCAAGGAGACGAGTTTCTCAACAGCTTTTATGCCGATGACCTGCAACGGATCAGTTCCGAGATCAAGTCCGGACGAATCAGTATCCCGCTGGCCGAGTACCTTCGCGATGACGGTTCCATTGCCACTGATCGGCGAATCGACCTCCGCCGGGAGCCGCATGAGGTGCTGAACGCGATCTCTCCGTTCAGAGCCCCGGCAGGCCGGTGGCCCGGCCCGACGGCGCAACCGCTCGCTCTCAGCCAGCAGTTCGCGATCAACCAGATCTGGCAGGAACTGGGCCACCCGCAGGGTCGGGGTATCTATGCGGTGAACGGGCCTCCAGGTACGGGCAAGACAACGATGCTACGTGACCTGATCGCGGCCATCGTCGTCGCACGGGCTGAAGAACTGGCCAAACTTAAGAATCCCGGCGACGCGTTCATGAGGACCTCGAAGACCTGGCAGACCGAGGACGCGTCCGGCAACAAGCGCAGACGTGAGCTCCGGCCCCTGGTTGCTTCTCTCGAAGGGTTCGAGATCGTCGTCGCGTCGTCCAACAACGGCGCCGTGGAGAACATCACCCTGGAAGTACCCGGCATCAAGGCTATCGCTCAAGACGAATTCTCCAACGCGAACTATCTGGCGGGCCCGGCAACGCTTCTCACCGAGAATCCTTGTTGGGGTGCCATCGCGGCCAGGCTTGGACGTCGAAGCTTTCGATCGGAGTTTGTTGATCGATTCTGGTGGGGTTCATCACGCGGACGGCCGGCCGCGAAGGGCTCCACGGAGGAGGCTCAGCGTGGTGACGTGAAGGGGCTCCGCGATCTACTCACCGCTCAGGACACCATCTTGCCGAACGAGAAGGGCTCTCCGGAGCCTTCTCCCTTGGGCGACATGAGCTGGCGGGAGGCCGTCACGCGTTTCAACCGGGCGCGGTCGGAGGTGCGGAGGTTGACCACGGCGCGTGAATCGGTAGCCGCGATTCACCGCCGGGCGGCCGGTCCCGATGCGCATCTTCAAGCTCTCGAGCGTACGGCTCAAAATGCCGCGGAGCAGCTCCATACGCTGGAGGCGGAACTTTACGACCAGCGGCACGAGTTGGCACGCCATGCCGACGGGTGCCGGCGGCAGGAGCAGGCCGTTCAAGAGGCTCGTGCCGCCGCCGACTCGGCCGGTGCCCAGCTCGAACATGCGAATCGAGCAGTGGGTATCGCTGAGTCGTTCCTCCATCAGCATGACCGCAACCGCCCGGGGTTCTTCCGCCGGATGATGTCGCGTACGGCGACTCAATCATGGGAGAGAGAGCGTATCCCTTATATGGCGGCGCTCGCCGACGCAGACACGCGGGCTCGGGCCGCCGATGCCGCCTACTGGGCAAGGACCGGTGAATTGCGGACGGCCCAGAGCCGGCTCCAGGCCATTGCCGCTGAGCTGCGAACGCGTCAGCTGCTCACCGACGGCATTCACCAGAAGATCGACAGGATCACCGCCTCTCTCGCGTCCACCGAGAAGGACCGGGCTCAGCGGCAAGCCGAACTTGCCAAAGAGGACCTCATGCTCCGTGAGGCTCGCGAACGATGGAAGAACGCGGTGCCCGGCGATGAATGGACCGCGTCGGCCGATGACCGGGAGGCGATGCGGACACGCGAAAGGTCCGCGCCCTGGATGGATCCTGAGCTCGCAGCAGCTCGCTCACGGCTTTTCCTGGCGGCGCTCGATCTTCACCGGGCCGTGCTCGCTTCGGAGCCCGCGCTCGTCAGGCGCAGCCTCGACGCGGTTATGGACGTGGTGAGAGGGGCCTGTCCGGCCGATCTTGATCCACCGATCGTACTGGCGGCTTGGCGGCTGCTGTTCTTCGTCGTCCCGGTCGTGTCCACGACGTTTGCCTCGATAGCGCGGATGTTCAAAGGCATCGAACACGAGTCTCTTGGCTGGCTCTTCATCGACGAGGCGGGACAAGCCTCCCCGCAGGAGGCGGTTGGCGCATTGTGGCGGGCCCGCCGCGCGATTGTCGTAGGCGACCCTCTCCAACTCGAACCAGTGGTGACACTCCCCTGGACTGCGCAAAAGCGGCTATGTCGTCACTTCGGTGTCGACTCCGGGTGGGCACCGTCGGGGGCGTCGGTGCAGACCGTCGCCGACCGCCTCAACAGGTTCGGCACCTGGCTCCCCGCGGCAGACGGATCAGGCCCGACGTGGGTCGGGTCACCGTTGCGTGTACATCGCCGCTGCGACCGGCTGATGTTCGAGATCAGCAACCGAATCGCCTACGACAACATGATGGTCTTCGGCGTCGACCGCACGACCAGCTTTGCCATTGTCGAGCGTCACGTATGGATCGATGTCGGATCGTCCGGGAGCGACTCCAAATGGAATCCTCTCGAAGGCAAGTACGCCCTCGCCACCATCAATACCGTACGAGAGCGAACTATCCAGGCGATGCAGGAGGAAGTGACAAAAAGTCGTGAGGCACCCGCATGGGCCAAGAACGAGAGAAACTGGGTCGCGGAGGTCAAGCGGCGAGTAGCCGAACGTGTTTTCGTAGTGAGCCCCTTTCGTGACGTGGTGCGTGGACTGAACGACATCATCGGGGTACGGCTCCCACCCGAGTCGAAGCGAGTGGGAACCGTACACACCACGCAGGGTAAAGAAGCCGACGTCGTCATCCTTGTGCTGGGCGCTGGAGGACCACAGCGCGGCACCCGTGATTGGGCGGCCAAGTCCCCGAATCTCCTCAATGTCGCGGTCACTCGTGCCCGGCGCCGACTGGTGGTCATCGGAGACTATAAGGAGTGGTCGAAGCACCGATTCTTCTCTACGCTCACCGAATTCACCGAGAGCGGAGAACTATCTGTCGTGACCGCCCTGCAGGACTGGAAGCTGGGTAAGGATCCGAGCACCGTCGACTGGAACCGTCTGGCGTAATACCTTCGGCGCCCTGCGACAACTCAATCATTCGGATCGTGCAAGGCGGCCGAGATATTCCTCGTTCGTGGATCTTGCTGTTCGCCCCATCCCTTCCCCTCGGCAGAGATTCCTTCCAGAGCATGGAGGGATTGGCAGCAGCAGATCCGCCCGCCGGTGGTTCACCCGATCGTCATGTTCGTCAGGCGAAGATGGCGTTCACGGCCTTGCTCACCTCCGCGAGAGGGACTTTCTCACGTTGACGTTCGAAGGCGATCCACTGCTTGCCCTCCGCGGCGACCCCCTCCAGGACGTGCAGGGCATTCCAAATCCCCGCCGTGCCGAGGGTTACCTGTGACGCGCCTTGCGGATCCTTGTCCTCAGTCTCGGTGACATCTGTGGGCGGATCGGTCACCTTCACTTTGATCGGGTCGCCGTTGGTCAGTGTCAGCTCGAAGACGTTCTCCCCGGTGTCGGTCTCGGCCACCTGGACAGAGGTGAACGCGTCGTAGCGGTAGTTGGTGCGCGCCCGGATGGGGAAGGTCGCCTTCTGGAAGTCGAGGCGCATGGTCAATTGCCGCACACCGTCCTTGGTGAGCAGGAAGAGCAGGATCTTGTACTTCGAATAGCGCCATGGCCCGTTCTCGACGCGCGCCCTGTCGTAGAAGGGTGTGGCGGGCGCCTCGATGAAGGCGTGGGCGAGAACATCCTCCCGCTTCAGCCTGTAGAGAGTCATCGCCTGCTCCATCAGTGCCTTGCGGTCACACTCCAGCCAGCGGGCCATCTCTAGATCGTCCGGTCTGTCGGCGAGTTTGCGCTTCCACCGGTCGAAAGCCGCCTGACGGCCGGCCAGCATGCCCTTCCTCTCGGCCTTGTCGGCGAAGTGCCTCTTGTACTCCGCGGCGATGCCCAGCCACAGACGCGCCGCGAACCACACCGAAGCCACGGCGACAAGCGCGGTCGGCAACACGACGAACGGCCTGACGTGCGCGCCGCTCCAGATCAGGAAGGCGCCAGCCCCGGCCGCCGCCATCGCGGCGAGCACGCACATCGCTTTCAGGAGCAGGCGGACGCGCAACTCCTTGCGGTAGTCCCACAGCTTGCCCGCTTGCCAGCGCCGCGCGACGTCGGCGACCAGGTATCGGGTGAGCCAGGCGACACGCTTGGCGTTGACCGTGCTCTCCCGGTAGAGGGTGACGACCTCGTCACGCAAGGCCCGGCGGACACCTGCCGTCTCCGAGAGCCAGCCGGTCCTGTCCGCGTCGGGCGGGGTGTACAGCGCGAAATAGTGGCTGAACTGCCGGTCGATCTTCCTCGCGAAGCCGTCACCGCGCGTGGTGATGGCCGGCCTGTGCAGATACTCGCGGTCCTTCGCCTGGCGTCGCCCCTTCTTCCACCGCCACTCCACACCGCTGCGCACGCTCACGTAGCAGCCGGCCGCGAGAGTCAGCAGGGCGGACAGCGCCACCGTCTCGTTGTGCTGCCAGGCCGCGGCGCCGACAAAGCCGACGGTCACCAAGGCCAGCGCGGTGGTCGCCGTGACCGCGGTCCAGGCGCCGGGCCCGACGAGGACGGGGTCCGCCGGCCGTACCCGTGCGCCGATGGGCTCCGGTTGGAAGAACTTCCAGGCCCGACCCAGCCGGTTCAGCGCGTAACGGTCGTCCTTGGCCGCCTCGAAAGCGCGCGCCCAGAGAGCGTCCTCGGCAGAACTGTCCAGGAACATCTCCATGTGCTGGAGGAGGTCATTACGCTGCTCGTCGGTCAGCTTCTGGAACTCCTGCTCCACTCCGGCAGCCCGGCTCTCCTGCGGCCGGGACGTCAGGAGGTGGTCGACCAGCTTGATCGCGTCGGCCCAGGCGTCGTCGTCCTTGACGGCACCGCGTACGCAACGCAACATGTCGATCTCGTTCGGCGACAGCTGCTGCAAGGTCCGTCCGCTGAGCAGGGCCAGCAGCAGGTAGAAGCAGGAGCGGCCGTTGACGAAGTTGCGCACGACCACCGCCTCGCGGAGGTGCTCGCGTGCCTCCGGAGCCATTCCCGCGCGAAGACAGTTCAGCCCCGCCTGGAAGATCTCCTCGACCGAACGGGTAGCCGCGACCTGATAGATATTGACCGGCCCGTGGATGGCCTCCGCCTGGACGGCGACGTTCGCCGAGTCTTGGGCGACGTTGGTCGGGCCAGAGGAGGAATCGTTCACAGGACGCTCCGAATGACCGCGATCACGGCCGACACGTGCGCGGCCAGCTCCGCCACGTCCGCCAGGAGCCCGCGGAGTCTCTTGAGCGCGACCATCGCCTTGCTCCTGCCCGCCTCGGTGCTCTCCGCCAGCGACTCGGCGGCGACAACGATCTCCTCCTGCGCCGCGGTGAAGGTGTCCTCGTCCACCTCCTGAGCCTTGCGCGCCCGGGCAAGCCGGTCGCGCAGCTCGGCGAGCTGGCTGATCGGGTCGGCCGCTTGGCTCTGAGGAGGGTGTCCGACGGTGACGTTGCCGTGGATGCGACCCGCCTGCACGCCCACTCGGGCGTTGTCGCGGGCGACGTTCTTCACGTTGTCAGACATGTTGCTCGCCTCTTTCGCCTTGATCGAGGGACGGTTGTCGTGCTCCACGGCCAGTTCCTGGGCGAGGGCCACGGCGAAGGCGGCGGCGTTGGCCACCGCCTTCGGCTGCCAGTTCAGACCGTCGGTCTCAATCTTGGTGCCGTCCGCGCGGTCGCTGATACCGCGCACCACGGCCATGGGCAGTGCTCTGTTGTGGTGGGCGGCCTGCGCTACGCCGGCGGCCTCCATCTCGATCGCGAGCGCGTCGTTGTAGGTGTGGCGCACCCATTGAGCGTGGGCGGAGATCGTGGAGTCCTGGACCACCTCGCCGGCCGCGATCGGGCCGAAACGCACTTCGGGGGCAGCCGCTCCCGCAGGCAGGTGACGTGCCCAGGCCCCGGTGCGGTAGAGGTGGCGGGCGATCTGGTCGGTCTCGTGATCGATCTCCCAGACCCGCGGACGAGCTTTGAGGCCGTCGTCCTCGCTGGTGCCGCCGTGGTAGGCGTAGACGTGCGTGGCCACCACCACGTCGCCTAGGCCGACACCGGGCCACAGCGCCCCGGCGACCCCCACGAACAGCAGCGCCGACGGCGAGAACTCGGCGATCGCGCGTTCGGTGATCACCGCGGACGGATGGTTGCCTTTGCCGACCAGGCCCAGAGCCACCTGGCGCCCGTCGCCTGCGAGGCGGCCGACCTCAAAGCGAGTACCGGCGGTGTGACGGTGTACGCGCGGGTCGCTCAGGTGCCTGCGGACGGCCTGATACTCCAGATCCAGCGCGGTGAGGATCACGATCATGACCATCGACCTCCTAAGGCCGAGTCATCGGGGGATTGAGGACATGGACCGGGCCCGCCCTGAAGAGCCGGGCGGGCCGCCCGTTCGAGGTCTTGCGCATAGGGCCGTCGGCGACGATGAAGCCGCGGGTGCCTTGTACCTTGCGGTAGAAATTGCGGGGATCGAGACGGACGCCCCAAACCGCCTCGTACACCTGCTGGAGCTCCGAGATGGTGAAGGACTCGGCGCAAAAAGCAGTGGCCAGGGCGGTGCGCTCCAGCTTGACACGCGCGCGCTCTACTCCGTCGATGACGATACGGCGATGGTCGAACGCCAGCTTCGTGCCCGGAGCCAGGGCGTCGTCCACCGGGGTCCATGAGGCGTCGGCGGCATCGGTACCGGCGACCGGCTCCGGCAGCCGGGGTGCGATGGCCAGGTAGGCGACGGACACGACGCGGCCGCGCGGGTCGCGGCCTGGCTCGCCGTACACGGCCATGGGTTCCACGTGCACGTCGGACAGGTCCGCCTCCTCCAGTAGTTCCCGCCGCGCCGCCGCCTCGAGATCCTCGTGCTCGTCGCGCAGGAAACCACCCGGTAGGGCGAGGGCTCCAAGAAACGGGTCGATCCCACGTTCCACAAGCAAGACGTGCAGGCGCGCGTCACGCAAGGTCAGGATCACCAGGTCGACCGCGAGCAGGATGCGCGGCGGCTGCCATGGGTCGTCGGGCATGAGCACACCATAAGTTATTGTCAGATCGACAGGAACCCTCTTCAAGCACGGACAGTAATGTCTGGCGCCAAGGTAGAGTGTCGGGGCCGGCCATGAGCAGCCGTCACCGGCCCACCCGATATGGATCCGCCTGCCGAATCACCACGGCTGAACGGCTGCAGTGATGCCAGCCTCGGTCACGCCCGGATATGAACAAGCACCCGCATCTGAAGAGCGGGACCGCCTTGCAAGGCTCCCTCCGGGAGTATCGCTTTCACCAGCGTAAACACCCGCCCAGCGATGGACAACGAGGACGTCCTTGCTGAGGAGCCGAGGCAGGCCGAGCAACAATCACATATGACCCGTCAGCAGAGAAACCGGACGCCTTTCGACTCGAGCTCTCCTAAAGCGGGTGCCGCAGACATCCGATCTGCCTTAGCCGTCAAGCCGTTGCTCTCGATCGCGGTGGGAAGGCCGCGTGCTCGTCGTAGGTCTGGCCCTTGTGCAGGCAGTGGTGCAGGCAGCCGAGCATCCGGTTGAAGGTGTTGCGGAGCGCACTGGAGTGGCGGTCGCCTTCGTCGCGTCGCCGGTCGTAGTGGGCTCGGGGGCCGGGTGCTCGCAGGGAGGAGAAGGCCCAGACGTAGCCGGCGGCGGCCAGGCGCTGGTTTTTCACCTTGCGGTGGTGAACGCACACTGCCCAGCCACCAAAGCTCACACAGTCTCCCCATCCCTCGCCGCGCCCGCCCGCGCACAACCCGCGCTTCCGCGCGAGGCGGGATTTGCGTCACCATGATCGTCAGATACCCGACGAAGGAGGCTGCTTGGTCGTTTTCGCCTGTGCAGCATGCGACACTGTGCTGACCGCGAAGGTGGCGCGGGTGGCACTCCCCGACCACTCCGGCCAGAAGTACCACCATGACCGGCTCCCCCATCTGCTGGAGCCAGGAACGTACACCGTGGAACCCGGAAACGGCTCATCCTGGCAACCATGGGAATCCGAGCCGCAAGAACACCGCATCCGACTCCAGGTGTACAAAATCACGGGCCCCCCGAATTGGATCGCCATCGCGCCGGGCGACGTCCGCAGAACCGCCTTCATCCCGGAACGGCTCGGCGGCTGCTGTTGCGGCTGGGACGGCCAGTACAGCGCCCGAGTCCGGCCCCGAACTTGGGCGCCTGTTTGGTCACGCCGTAAGGCTCTCCAACCAACTGCATCCGCTTCGAGTGTGTCCAGTTTTCGGCTCTGGTCCACTTTCGATGGTTACGGAAAGTGATAGCTCGTGTCGGTCCATCGCCATCTCGGCGTGCCGTGCCAGCGTGACGCCGGTATGACGTAAGTGATCTTGCAGGCTGGTACTCCCGTATCTGGCCGATCTGGTCATCAACGGCGTTCAGGCTGGGCCCGGAGCAATCGTGGTACATGTCGCGTCCCCGGGACAGGTCGGTGGCGTGTCCCGGCTGCGGAGCAGCCGGGCGGGTGCACGGTTATGTGGATCGGCAGTTAGCGGACCTGTCGTTGGGCGGACAGCGGGTGCTGGTGGGGTTACGGTTTAGGCGATTGCGGTGCGCGAGGGTGGAGTGTGAGCGGCAGACCTTCCGAGAGCCGTTGCCCGGGCTGGCCGAGCCGTATCAGCGCCGCACGATCGCCTTGACCACGCAGGTGGGGGTGGTCGTACGGGAACTGGCCGGGCGGGCGGCGTCTCGGCTGCTGGCCGCGCTGGGAGTTGGGCTGTCGTGGCAGAGCGCGATCCGGCCGTTACTGCGCCTGCCCCGCCGCTGCGTCCGGTGCCGGCGGTGATTGGGGTGGACGACGCGCGACCACCTATCGCGTTCAAATTCGTGCATACGCCCCAGCGTCCACCCCCGCTCCACAAGTCTTGCCCTCTTCCGATGGATCACGAGCAAGGGTCCGAGGTGATACCTCAGGCGGAGAGTGCCTCGGGTAGACGTCGCGCCCCATGGATAAGCAGGCTCGCGCCCTTGCGTGCCGCCAGTTCCGCCGGCCCCGCTAGATCGTCACGCGCCCCCAGCGAGCACCGCCGCCCGCACGGCCACCTTGAGCAGGGCGCCCGAGCCTTGACCTAGTCTTTTTAACAAGGCCTGGACAACAACAGCGTCAGCGCCTGAGCCAGGGCCGTCCACATGTCGGCCTGTGCGCCGGCCGCCGCGACCTCGAGGACACCGGTGATCCGGTTGGCGTTTGACTTGCTCGCCGGGGACCGTGTGGTCCACAGCCCGGCCGAAGTCGGCCGCGGGCAGCGCCCCATACGCGGTCAGCATGAGGATGGCCTCGCCGCCAGGCCCCCTGGGCAGGTGTGAGATGGGTCACGGCGATGACGATCGCCTGCCGGACCCTCGGTGTGCGCCGGAGCGGTCACGGTCTCCACCGGACTACTCCACGGAAGGCACTCAAGGAGGGGGCCCGGCCAGTGCCTTCCGATGCATGGGTATGAGGGGCGGCCACTACACCGTGATGTTTCGGGAGGACGCGTGCTGGGCCGTCTTGGCGCGAGAGTCAACAACTCGGCGGGCGGCCCGGGCACGCCCTCAGCCGACGAGTAGGGCTCTCTGAGGAACGGCGCGTCGTATGCGGTCAGTACGGCGGGGTCGGCGTCGGCATGCAGTTGCGCGTCAGAGGCGGCTTCGCGGGTGGCCATGTTCGAAGGTTTTCAGGCGATAAGCGCCGTGCCTGTCTGTGCAGCCGGTCCGTTGTACGTCACCCCGCCCCACGCGGTAGGCCGCATCCCCCGCGTCCCATGCCGCCGGGCTGGGTGGACGATCAGGATCGGCGTAGGCGTTGGCGTTCCGACGTCGCGACGACGCCGTGCAGTCTTTCCGGTATCAGGGTTGGGCGCGTATGGCTGCGATGGCGATCTCACCGCTGACGGCGTGGGCCGCGACCACCGGCGCTACCAGGCTGTCGACAATGACCGTGGCCTGGCCGGCCGATCCGGACGTGTAGCTCACGGCGTCCACGACCGCCTCCTCCACGACCAGCGCCGGCCCCTCGGAACCGTTCCTGCGTCCGGGCACGTGGATGAGCTGAACCCGCTCCCCTCGCTGTAGGTCATAGGGCACCTGGCCTGGCTTGAGCGCCAGCCCCAGCCTGACAGGCCTCCCCGCGACCGCTGCGCCATCCGTGACCATCGGCCGGGTGAGCAGCGTCCCCGGCAGCACCGTGACCGTCGCCACGGCCGCCGCCACCTGATCACGCTGGGACCAGGGCCAGTACGAGGCCCCGTCGTCAGCGATGCGGGCCTCCTGCAGTACGCCGCCGCCGAAGGGCTGACCGGCGCCGACCCGCCCGGTGACACGGATCACGGACGTACGTTCGTCGGCACGCATCACCAGCATCGTCGTGGCCAGGGCACCACCGAGCACCAGCAGGACGGCGAGCGCGGCAAGCCCCGGGCTGCGTTGACGGGACCACTGCGGCAGCCCACGTGAAGCGACTCCAGTCAGCACACCCGCTCCTCCAATCCTTCACGAAAGGAAGCCTTGGTCTTAGAAGTTGCGTGCCGGATTACACCAGCGCCACGAGCCACCCTCGGGATCGACGTCAGGGCCGTAGCAGAATTTGGCCCGCTCGATGGAGCCGAAGAACACCGAATCCAGAACACAGCCGCGCTTCGGCCCTGCCTGCAGGAGAATGGTTCGGCCGATCGTCGTCTGGTACTCCACGGCCACTTTGTTCTTATCATCGAGGCGATCACACAGTGCGATGTCTTTACGGTCGTCGCTGATCTCTACCTCCCCGAGCCGGCCGTACCCATCGTTCCAAGGCCGTCCAGATGCCCACACGAGCCCAGTTACCATCAGCGAAGCAGTCAGCATTCCCGTTGCTACCAGCATCGAGCCTGGCATCGCCTCTCCCTTCCGATCACGACGCCACATCATGTCACTGATTGTAATTGAATACAATCGAACGGTAACGAGTGGGCAAAGGTCCGATCCTTTGACCGGCTGGCACAACGGATGCCACGAGACCATACGGGCCGCCGCAGGCGCACCGGTCACAGGCCACAGCCAGCGGGTTGATCGCATACACCTTGCGACCGGTGGCGCGCAGACAGGACACCAGCAGGCCACGTCCAGTCTCGATCGACGGCGTGGCGGGCGTTGGCGGAGGCGACCGGCCGGCAGCGGAACAATGCCTCCGCCGCGCGCAGGCCAGGGCTCTCCGGCGGGTGTGGGAGTTGATCGCCGCGCGCGGGGGCGTACCGGCCTCACGGACCTGCTACGGCGCCTCGGCGAAGGGGTCCTGATCGGCTGGATGCCACGATCCAGCTCTGTCACAGCGGCAAGGAAGCCGGGGCCAGGACGTTCATAGGCAGCTACGGGCTGTTCCCGCTGACCGCGTGGTGCGATGACACCGGCGAGCGCCTGGCTATCAAGCTGCCCGGCAACGCGGGCGCCAACAACGTGGCCGATCACCTTGAGGTGCTGGCCACCGCGATCGCGCAGATCCCGCCTCAGCACCGCAGAAGGATCGTCATCACCTGCGACGGGGCAGGCGCCACAATCGAGCTGCTGGCCTTCATTACCGCGCTGAGCACGCGCAGCCGCCAGGCTCCATACTCGGTCGGCTTCGGCCTCGATGAGCGTGCCCGGATCGCGATCACCGCGCTTCCTGCCGATGGGTGGCCGTGGGTGCTGGACGAGGCGAGCCCAGCCCGTGATCCACAGGAGGCGGGCACTACGGAGCTGACCGGCCTGCTGCGGCACTCGGCCGGGGCTGTCCGTCTCGTTGCTCCCGAACCCCCTTACCACCTCCGGCGTGGCGTTCCATTACGCCGAAGTTGCAGCCCGTCGAGCCGGCTGCAGCGGTGCCAGTCCGCTGCAGAGCACCCGCACGTGTAGAGCGGGAACGTCTTGCAAGGCTCCGGCCGCTAGTATCGTTTTGACCAGGCCAGACACCCGTCAAGCGATGGACGATGGGAGGTCCTTGCCGAGGCACCAATGCACGGTGAGCAGCAACCACATATCGCCCATAAGTAGATATATTGGACTCGAAGAGACTCGATCTCTCCTAATACGGGTGCCGCCGCGTCGAAGTCCGCGCCCTCGATCCAGATGGCGCTGACGCGTCACCGAGATCATCGCGCAGGACTTGGAAGATCTTTTTGCCTTCTCCTGACCGATCGTTGGCGACCCTCCACACTGAGCACCGTGATCGACGATCTCACCGACGTTAGGAACCGCCTGATTCCTCCCGGGCGGCTTCATCAGGTGGCGGCTCTGCTCAACATGCCGCACCTCGACGAGACCGCAGCCCACGACGACGACGCTCCGCGAGCCCAACAGCAAGTGGCGCTATACACCCGAATCGCCAACTGGGCCCAGCTATCGGCGCAGGCAGCCGCACAACCCGGCGCATCGGACGCGCATGAGACCACTGAGCAATACGCCTACCTCATCGAATACACCGACCAGCACACCAAAGGCTGGCACCCGGCTCCCAGCGAGCACTCCGATGGCATCACCCTGGCCGATACGGCCGAGACGGTCGCCCGGACCGTACTCCTCCGGTACCTCACCCACCTGGCCGAACACCGTGACGACTACCAACTGTGGCTGGTGGACTCGCTCTCCCTGCGAGCGAGCGTGTGGCACATGAACAGCGCCGAGACGCACCGCCGCGGCCGTCACCGCAACTGGGCCTCGACAGCGCCCACCTTCAAGGAGATCAAGATCCCTCCTCACGCTGTCGAAATCCGCACACCCAGCCAGATACACCGGATCATGGACCACCACAACGCCCCTTGATCGAGGGCCGAGGTAATGGAAGCGATGACGCGCGCGCTGCCCAAGTCGCGCCGCATCCGGGGGCACGCGCAGTCGTGATGCCGACCGGCGCGCCCGGCCTCGCTCAGATGAGCGTGGACAGCTTGGGGCTTTGGCGGCGCCGGTTTCTGGGGTGCCATCTCCCGCAGGCCGGCGTCGACGCTGATCCGTGGTCGGCAGCCGAGGTCGGTGCGGGCGGCGCTGATGTCGTAGGAGCGGTCGCGGCCCATGTCGGCGACCAGCCAGTTGGTGACCCGGGGCGGGGTGCGTCTGCGGAGCAGGCATGCGCTGCCGTCCATCAGGGCTGCGATCGGCGCGGCGGCGGCTCGCGGGATGCTCCGGCCGGCGGTGACGTCAGCATCCTGGGGTTGCCGGCAGGGCAGTGAAGAAGTCGCGGATCGGCATGGGGGTGCCGTCGGTGACGTAGCAGGGCGCGCCGTGGCGACCGCGGGTGAGGGCCGGCACGCCAGCGATCCCACGGTCGCCGCGTTCGTCGCGCGGCTGCAGGCGAAGAGCAGCGATTTCCGCCGCATGCGGGCCGAGCACGAGGTGGCCGTCGAACGAACGGACCGCGAGACCGTGATCCACCCGTGGGCGGGCCACCTGCTCCTGAACTGCGAGACACTCGTCGGACTCGACCACCAGCAGCGGCTGATGGTGCTCACCCCCGCCGACCACGAAGGCCGCTAGCGCCTGGAACTGCTCCAAGTGCTCGGCTTCCAGGAATTTCCCCAGGCATACGGAACGCCGTCCCAAGGGGCAGACCGTCGCTTCCACGAGGATCCATGACCCATCGGCCCCACCGCATGGTAGGGGCCCGTGCGATCGGCGGACGAGCCGCCGCAGGGGCTGACCGGGACGCCCGAGGCCTGTCGTGATCCGATGCGGCGGAGGTGACCGCCAGGCGCTCCGCCGAACATGGGACTGCAGGCACCACCGCTCACGTCACCGGCGGGAGCGGAGCTCCCTGTCGTCGCCCTCCAGGGAGGGCCGGGTCACCTCCATGAGATGCCGCTCAGCCTCTCCATCACCCGCTCCACCTCGCCCAGGCGATGCTGGGAACCGTACAGATCCAGTGCCTCCAGCCAGGCCGCTCTCGCCTCCGAGTCGTTCCCCAGGGCGTGGTACGCGTCCCCCAGCCCCACCAGCGTGTCGGCGCCCTGGAAGGCGTTGCCGGTGCCCTTGCGAAGGCAAGCGGACTGCCCGTAGTACTCCAGCGCACGCTCGTGCTCGCCCTCACGCAGGGCGAGCATGCCGAGGCTGTCCAGCGTCGCCGCCTCGCCGCCGCGGTCCTGGTGGCGGCGGAAGAGCGCGAGGGCCTGCTCGCACGCGGAGCTCGCCGCCTCGTGATCGCCGAGCTGCAGGTGGATCCAGCCCAGGGCGCTGAGGGCGTTGGCCTCCCAGATGGGGTCGCCCGCCTCTCGCTGGAGCAGCAGCGCCGCCTGCGCGTGGCCGAGCCCGCGCCGCAGCTCTCCGTATCTGCTCCACACCCACCCGAGCGTGTGGTGTACCTGGGCCAGCCGGGAGCGGTCCCGCAGTTTCTCGAACAGCGCTAAGGCCTGGTCGAGGTGGTGGATCGCCACCTCGCGGTCGCCGGCGGCCGCGTAGGCGTACCCCGTGTGCCAGAGGACCACGGCGGACGTGTGCGGGTCGTCGAGCCGCTGCGCGGCTGCCAGCGCGATCTTCCAGCTGTCGAGCCGCTCCCGGTTGTAGGAGCGGCGTAGCAGGAAGGAGTTCATGCCCCACGAGAGCTGCCAGGCCTCCGCGTCCAGGCCCAGCTCGGGGGCCAGGAGCTGCGCGGCCAGCAGGCACGGCAGTTCGGTCTCGAACCAGGCCATCGCGGTGGTCGCGTCCGGGAGTTCCGGCAGGTCCCCCTCCCCGCGGGCGAGCGTGATGGCCGGGCGGTGCGGGAAGAGCACCCGGTCCGCGGCGAAGGCCATGGCCGTGTACGCCTCGACCAGACGTACCAGGGCCTGTTCCCGCACGTCCGCGGGCAGGTCGGCCTCGGCCCGTTCGACGGCGTACAGCCGGACGAGGTCATGCATCCGGTAGCGGCCGGGCGAGAGCTGCCGGAGGAGGTTGGCGGTCTCGAGCGTGGAGATGTGGGTGCGGGTCTCGGCGGTCGGGAGTCCCGCGAGGGCGGATGCGGCAGGCAGGCCGGTCTCGGGGCCGGGAGCCATTCCCAGCAGGAGGAAGAGCCGGGCGGCCGGCGGATCCAACGCCGCGTACGAGGAGGCGAACACGGCACGCAGGCCGGCGCCCGGATCGCCGGTCTGCAGGGCGTCCAGCCTGGTCGCGGGATCGAGCAGCTCTTGCGCGAGGACGGCCAGCGGAAAGCCGGGCTGCGCGATGGCGCGCGCGGCCAGCACCCCGAGGGCCAGAGGCAGGCCGCCGCTGTGCTCCAGCAGCACGGCGACGGAGGCGGGGTCCGCGGCCATGGTCTGCGGGCCGAAGTGGCGGGAGAGCAACCGGCGGGCCTCCCCGTCGGAGAAGGCGCCGACCTCCAGCAATCCGGCGGAGTGGGTGGCGTTCAGGCTCACGAGCCGGTTCCGGCTGGTCACCAGCACGGCGCAGCCCGGCCTTCCGGGGATGAGCGGGGTCACCTGGGCGCTGTCCCTGGCGTTGTCCAGGACGATGAGCAGCCGGCGCTCCGCCAGGACGGACCGGTACAACGCGGCCTGCGCCTCCTGGTCCGCCGGGATGGCCTCGGGAGGCACACCCAGCGCTCCCAGGAAGTGGCGCAGTACGGTGCCCGGCGGCACCGGCTCCTGGACGTCGTCGAAACCGCGGAGGTTCGCGTACAGCTGCCCGTCCGGGTAGCGGTCGCGGTGCCGGTGCGCCCAGTGGAGCGCCAGCCAGGTCTTGCCGATGCCGCCGGGCCCGCTGATCACGGCGACGCCGACGTTGTCCGCCCCGGAGGCCATCCGCCGGTCGAGCTCCCGCAGCTCGCGCTCCCTGCTCGTGAACGATGCGGGCGGGGCGGGAAGCTGAACGGGCACGGGCAGGGACGCCCGGCGCGCCTCCCGCCGCTGTCGCGGGGCCGTGTCGGACCGGAGGATCCGCTGCTGCACCTGCCGGATCTCGCTCGTGGGCTCCAGCCCCAGCTCCTCGACCATCCGGTTCCTGAACTGCCGGTACACCTCCAGGGCCTCGCTGCGCCGGCCGCTCTCGTGCAGCGCCTCCATGAGATGCCCGTGAAGGCGTTCCCTGAGCGGGGCCTCGCCGGCCAGGACGCGCGCCTCCGTGACGACGTCGGTGTTCCTGCCCGTCGCCAGCAGCACGGACAGCCGCTCCTCCAGCGCGTCGAGTCTCAGCCCTTCCAGCCAGTCGGCCTGCGCCTGGGCGAACGAGCTGCGGATCCCGGCGAGCGGGGCGCCCTGCCACCAGCTCAGCGCCTCGTCGTAGTGGCCCAGCGCCTCTTCGTGCCGGCCCGCTGTAATGGCCGCACGGGCCAGCGCCACCTGGGAGTTGAAGCAGGAGAGGTCGATCCTGGCGGCGGCCGGCTTCAGGACGTAGCCCGGCCGCTGAGTGTCGATGACGTCGGCGTCCAGAGCGGCGCAGGCCCGGCGTACCTCGGAGATCAGCATTCTGACCCTGGAGGCCGAGCGGCTGTGCCATGGCCGATCCCAGACCGCCTCCGCCAGCCGCTGAGTCGAGACCACTCGATCGGCGTGGAGAAGCAACGCCGCGAGAACGGCGCCCTGGTTCCCCGAGAAGGTGATCCGCTCGGCTCCCACCTGCAGCTGGACAGGTCCGAGGAGGCGGAACAAGACCGCCGGCGCGGTGCCGTCGCCGCCCTCCATCAGCGGTTCCCCACCCCTTCCGCTTCTGACTGCGGACGAGTGTACTGGCGGACGATCATCAGGGCTCGGTTCCCGGGCCATCACCGCCGATCAGGGGACAGTGCGGAAAACAGGCGGAAATCGGGCGCCGGATCCATAAGGTCAGACCGTAATTCCGCAGACGGAGAGCCCGAATGAACGCGGCATTCCCTGCGGCCGAGACTCCATACCTGGAAAGGATTGGCGTATGAAGACCGCTGTCAGGCGTTTCTCTCTCGGAATGTCGACCGCCATCGCCGCCGCCGCCATCGCCGTCACCCTCGCGCCGGCGCCCGCCTCCGCGGAGACGATCCTCAGGTGGTACCCGTACACCACCGCCGGCGCGAAGGCATGCAACAGCGCCGCCAACACCGGGGGCCCCGAGTACTACTGCACCACGGTCAAGGTCGGCGGCGTGAAGATGTACGCCCTCGCCATTCCGTAAACAACACCGTCGACCGAAAGCCCAGGCCGACCGGCCTGGGCTTTCGTGTGAGCGCTCCCGGCCGGGCCGCCGGCCCTCGCCGTGCCGGGCCACCTCGGCGGCGCGGACAGCGCCTCCCAGAACTGATCGTTTGCCATCGCCAATGCCATATTGTCCGAATTGATCGACCCGATAAATGTCATTGTGATCCCGCTCACACTCCGATCATCTCCATGAACCAACCCGCCGGTTATTCAGTCAATCCGCTAAAGGAGTCATTCCAAATCTGAACACGAGAAGCCGCTGTAGGAGCCTTATTGGAATCGACATCCGCACCCGAGCTGCTCTGTTTCTTCGGATTGGCCTACCTGGCGTGGGGTATCTGGCTGCTGATCAGTACACGACGGCTCCGAGCCCGCGGGGTTCGGGTACCCGGTGTCATCACCGGTCTGGTGCGGAGCCGTGACCCTGACAGCTCCACGTCCAGGCCGATCTTCCGTTTCACGACTCTCGAAGGCCACGAGGTCGAGGCCACCTCGAAGTTCGGTGAGGCCGACCCTCCTCGACCAGGAGACCGCGTCACCATCCTCTACGACCCTCAAAAGCTGCGACATGCCCGCATCGACACCGGCGGTCAGCGCGGTTCCACCTTGGGGCAGATCCTGACGGGCGCCGGCCTTCTTTTCGTGACCCTCAGCCTGCTCATCACTCTCGACATCATCTGACGCCGGTCGGGCCGCGCTCCGAACTCCTGCGAGCTCGGGTTTCCCCGCCCAGAACCACCAGAGCGTCCGCGGTACCGGGTCGATATCGCAAAGGAGCCAGATGTCCGCAGTACAACCGAACCACGGCCGCGGGCTCAATCCCGATGAGGGCAACGCGACCAGGCGTGTCATCGCCACCGTGCTCTTTCCGTGGATGACCGCCAAGTTCCTGTTCAAACCTCGGGTCGGCCCATCGCCCAAGGACCGGACGCTGGACCGGCTGGCGTTCTGGCGATCGGTGGTAGGCCTCGGCGTGATCCTGATAGCGACCTCCCGCTACCAGGACGTCTGGGCCAACATCATCCGAAAGGCGATGGAAACCGGGCGGCTCGCTCTGGTCCTGCTGCCGCTACCGCTCCTCGTGATCTTCTTCGTGACCCGCTCCGGCCACCGCAAGCAGCTCCTGCCCGGTGTGCTGCTTCTGGTAGGACGCGCGGTCCTCGCCCTGGCCTTCTTCTACCTGCCGATCGTGTTGATCTTCGCCGCGGCCGGCGAGCTCAGCTTCGACTCCCTCGCCAACGGTGAGGCGCAGTTTCAGCATGACGTCGACATCAACGCCTCGGGGGCAGAAGCACTCTGGCTGCTCGCCGCGGTGGCCCTGGTGATCGCCCTCATTCCCTGGTTCCTGTGCTTGTGGTACTGCACGATCTACTGGGCGGCGCGCACCGGATTCTGGATGGCCGATGTCCATCCGCTGCTCGCACCGATCGGCACAACGGGTCTCATGCTGCTGGTCAGCGGCCAGGAGATCATCGCGCACGACACCAACGGCGTACCCGACTGGCTGTGGCTCACGCTGAACCTCTGCGGCGCCGCCACGGCGCTGGTGCTGGCCATATTCGAATTCCGGCACCTCCGGTCGACCGGTTACCGGTTCCGCAACGGACCGGAACCAGCGGACATGGATGCGGACGACACGTCGTCGCGAGGGCGACACCCCGTGTTCCAGGGGCTGCGGGGCGACCCGTCCGGCTGAGTAGGGGGCTACTCATGCTCTTCCCCCGCCGCCGACCTCATCGTTGGATCGTCCAACAGCTTTGGGGGGTTGACCATGACGTCTCCGTTCGTGCCCTACAGCCGGCGCGATGTCCTGCACGCGGCGGCCGGGCTCGGCGCGCTCCTCGGCCTCGACCTGGCAGGGCTCGGCCAGAACGGGCCGGCCACGGCGGCGGGGCTGGGCCACGACGCGCGGACCGCGATGGCGGGGCCGTTCGCGTGGGTCGCGCGCCACGACCTGACCGCCGAACAGTTCCAGGCGGAATGGGACAGACTGGCGGGGCTGGGCTACCGCCCCACGCACGTCGACGGGTACACCGTCGGCGGCCAGGCCCGCTACGCGGGGATCTGGGAGCAGGCGCCCGGCCCGCCGCTGATCGCCAAGCACGGGCTCACCTCGGCGCAGTACCAGGCGGAGTTCACCCGCGTCACCGGCCTGGGGTATCGCCCGGTCGTGGTGAGCGGCTACGAGATCGGCGGGCAAGCGCACTTCGCGGCCATCTGGGAGCAGACCGGCGGCCCGCCCTGGGTGGCCCGCCACGATCTCACCTCGGCCCAGTACCAGGCCGAGTTCGACCGCCTGCTCGGCCTCGGCTACCGGCTCGTGCTCGTGGACGGGTACCAGGTCGGCGGGCAGGCGCGGTTCGCCGCGATCTGGGAGCAGACCGCGGGGCCCGCCTGGGTGGGACGCCACAACCTCACCGCCGCCCAGTACCAGGCCGAGTTCACCAGCCTCACGAACCAGGGCTACCGCCCGGTCCACGTCAGCGGCTACATGGTGGGCGGCACCGAGCTGTTCGCGGCGATCTTCGCGCACGGCGACGGTCCCGTCTGGTCGGCCAGGCACGGCCTCGACTCCGCCGCCTACCAGGCCGCCTTCGACGATCATCTGCGCCGCGGCTACCGGCCGGTCAAGGTGAGCGGGTACGGCCTGCCGCGCTTCGCCGCGATCTGGGTGAGCCAGACCGCCAACGACTTCTCCCGCGTCGACGCCACCGTCAACCGGCACCTGGCCGCCGCGGGTGTCGCCGGTATCTCGCTGGCGATCGCGCGCCGCGGCGCGCTGGTCTTCGCCAAGGGGTACGGCCTGGCCAGGCGGGACACCGGCGAACGGCTCACCGAACGGCACATCATGCGGGTGGCCAGCGTCTCCAAGCCGATCACGGCGGTCGCGGTCATGCGTCTCGTCGAGGCCGGCCGCCTGGCGCTCGGCCAGCGCGTCTTCGGAGCCGGCGCCCTCCTGGGGACGCGTTACGGCACCAAGCCGTACACCGCGGCGCTGCAGTCGATCACGCTCAGGCACCTGCTGGAGCACACCGCCGGAGGCTGGCCCAACGACACCACCGACCCGATGTTCACCAACCCCACCATGAACCACGCGCAACTGATCACGTGGGTGCTGGACAACCGGCCGCTGCAGTTCGCGCCCGGCACCAGGCACATGTACTCCAACTTCACCTACTGCCTGCTCGGACGGATCATCGAGCAGGTGACCGGGCAGGCCTATGCCGACCACGTCCGGCAGAACGTGTTCGTGCCCAGCGGGATCGGCAACATGCACCTCGCCGGCGACACGCTCGCCGCGCGCCGGCCCGACGAGGTCATCTACTACGGCTCCGGCAACCCCTACGCCATCCCGGT
This sequence comes from Nonomuraea sp. NPDC050202, assembly GCF_040656115.1. Taxonomy (NCBI): domain Bacteria; kingdom Bacillati; phylum Actinomycetota; class Actinomycetes; order Streptosporangiales; family Streptosporangiaceae; genus Nonomuraea; species Nonomuraea sp. NPDC050202. The sequence continues at coordinate 149,750 of NZ_JBFALF010000024.1, forward strand.
GCGGCGCACGGACTCGCACGGCGGCTGGCTGGGCTCGCCGGTGGACGTCGTACGGTTCGCGGTGCGCGCCGACGGCTTCCCCACCGTCCCGGACCTGCTGCGCCGCGACACGATCACCACCATGACCACACCGTCGGCGGCCAGCCCGGATTACGCGCTCGGCTGGAACGTCAACAACCTCGGCAACTGGTGGCACACCGGCCGCTACATCCCGGGCACCGAGGCCATCCTCGTGCGCACCGGGAACGAGTTCTGCTGGGCGGCCGCGTCCAACGGCAACAACGTCGACCTGGACACGATGGTGTGGGACGTCTACCGGTCCGTCTCCACCTGGCCCGCCCACAACCTGTTCTAGTCACCGGAGCGGGCCCGTGAACCCGAACTCGCCGAGACCCCAGGGTGCGGCACAGGAACAGCGCGGCCTGGGGTCTCGGCAAGGGGACGTGCGGAACGCTCAGCCGAGCCAGGCCGTGATCTGGGACATGGCGGTCGCGGACCAGCCGAGCTTGAGGTGGTTGAGCGGGAGCGTCGCCGTGGCGGCCCGGTTCGCGAGGCCGTCGGGCGCGGTGCAACTCGCCACGAAGACGGCGCCGTCGGACGGCCCTGTGTGCTCGTTGTGCAGCAGGGCCATGTCCGGCATGTTGCCGCACAGCTGGTAGACCGGCACGCTCGAAGGAGTCCCCGCGTTGATGAGGGACTGCACGAGCGAGCCTCTGTCGATGGCCCACTGGATCCCCCGGCCGGCGGTGTAGAAGCCGGTGCCGCCGTAATAGGTGGTGTACCAGTCCTGCTCGGCGGCGGGCAGCGGGTAGACGTCGTCCCAGCGGTAGAGCATGTCGTCGGAGCCCGGGTAGGCGGTGCCCTCGTAGCTCAGCTCGGGGTGGTTGCGCCACAGTCCGTAACAGACCATCTGGGTGTGGGGCGCGGGGGCGTTCAACGAGCCGCCGCATTCCGGAAATATCGCGAAATCGTGGGTCCAGCCGTGCCGGTAGCCCCAGTCGAATCCCTTGTTCGGCCCACCGACGAGGATCAGCTTCCTGACGTCGCCCGCGTAGGCCGTGCCCCAGGACCTGCGCAGCGACGAGACGTACATGCGGGCGTTGAACGCGCCCTTCGACCAGCCGATCACGTCCACCTGCGCGGCGCCGGTCTTCGCCCGGATCCTGGCGACGGCGTCGTGGATCTGCTCGGCCCAGTAGTGGCCGTCCCCTGTGACATGCGGGAAGCCGATCGCGAAGACCTTGTAGCCCTGGCCGCTGAGGTGCTGCATGAGCCCGGTGGTGGGGCAACTGGCCTGGCCGCAGCCGTACGAGCCGGCGGCGTTGGGGTTGGCCCAGGCCAGGTCGGCGGTCTGGTTGGCGCCGTGCACCAGCAGCACGGGGGTGGCCTTGGCACCCGTCTGCCAGCCCGGCGCGTGGTACAGCAGGAACCGCGAGGAGTGCGGGCGGGCGACGTCGCCGAACAGGCGCCTGGTCTGTCCCTTCTGATCGCCCCGCCCGTCGGGCGGGTAGGTCTCGGCCTGGAACCCGGTGGAGTTGTCCTTGTAGCGCTCGACGAGCGCCCAGCCGTTCTCCAGGCCCGAGGTGTAGGCGGCCTCCAGCGTCACCGACGCCGTCGCGGTCGCCGCCGCGGGTGTCGCGAGCAGCGCACCGGCTGCCAACGCGAGGGCGGCGGCCATTCGTGTCCACGAACGTCGTCCCATCAGACCTCCCACGAAGCTGAGATGAGCCAAGTTCGCCCGATCCGGAGGCGCCGGTCAATGTGAGCCGCACCCATAGTGCCGTGTCGGCCGGCACCTCGACGGGCTTGCCGCCGGCCGGCCGCCGGCCGCGCGCTGTCGTGGGAGGCGTCAACAGCACGGTGCCGATCGGCAGGCTGTTCTACCGTGTGCCGACATGATCGCGGGGCCCGACCGAGGTTCTCGTCCCGCCGATCGTGCATCCAAGCCGAGGTGACCCGCGGCCGGTATTCGGCGGATGGCACGTGAACGGCACTCCTCCGGCTAGCACTGGGAGCGGTCCGAGATGACCCGCTGGTCCTTCTTGGTGACCGGGTCGATGACGACGATCTTGGTGACTCTGGGGTTGAGCAGCAGCTCGAAACATTCCACGGTCTTCCAGACGCTCCCCGGGAGCACGCTTTCTCCGAGAACCACTCGGACCTCGCCGGAGGAATTCCGGGCATAGGCGCGCGACACCCGCTTCCACACGGCGTCCACCTGGTCCTTGATGGCGTCCCACGGCACCTCCGCGGGGTCCCAGTCCATATCTTTGCTACCCCAGGACGCCTGGGGAATTCCGCGACCGTCCATGAGGATCTCGAGCGTGGTGCCGTTCCTCTCCCTCGCGATTCTGGCGGCCTCGTCAGGTCCGGCGTACACGTATACATCTTTTCTCGTCTCGGTGCGGCCGGACCAGAAGAAGGCAGTGCCGCTGGGGGTGGTGTAGTTGTCGGCCCAATGCAGGCTGGCCTCCATCGCCCGGACGTGCGAGAGAACCAGTTGTTCCTTGCTCCTGATCAGGCCTATCCGGATCTCGGAGAGAGCTTCCGAGCCCGTTCTGGCAGCCGTGTAGGCGTTCTTGAGAGCCCGGAAGCCGGCGCTGACCAGCTTGCCGATCCCGGCGGCGACCAGCTCTTCGAGAACTATCGTGCCAATGTTGAGCAGCGTCTTGCCGAGCGATTGGTCACCATTGAGGAGGCGGTAGAACTCAAGGCCGACCTCGACAACGGTGAGCACCGCTCCGCAGACCCGGGTGAAACTACAGCCGACAGTGGCAGGAGCCCACCCCGTAGCGAACATGGTGTAGCCGTACTTGAGCGCCTGGAACGTGAGAACGTATCGCTGCATTCCCTCGAACGCGGGGTCCAAGACGGAGTTGACGCAGTTCTGGTAAGACTGGCTGTCTTGCGGATATATGTTGCAGAAGGCGGAGTTGGTGTAGGCCCGTGTGGCCAGGTCCTCCGGGTTTCCGATGACGTTCTCGATGCAGTTTCTGTAGAACCCGCCCTCTTCTAAGCCGTACAGATCCTCCAGCTTGGCGTAATCGTCCCTGGTGTACTCGTGACCGCATTTGGCGATTTCCGCGCCGACGGCAGATTCGTAAGCCTCGTAGGCCTCATTGGCCGCTGCGACAGCCGCCTCGGCGTCGGCGCCGGCCTCATTGGCTGACCTGTAGGCGCTGCGGGCCGCTGCGGTGGCCCTGTTGGCGGCGTCGACGGCGATCTCGTAGGAGGCGATCGCCCAGGTCGCCGACCGGATGGCGCTGCGAGCCGAGGTGTTGGCCTTGGTGGCCGCCTCACGGGCGGTCTTGACCGCGGCCGCGGCCTTGCTCACCGATCCGGCGGCTTGTTCGGCGTAGGCGCTGGCCTGCTGGGCATGGTCGGCGGCCCGCTTCGCCGAGTCGATCGCCTGCTGGGCGTAGGATGCGGCCTCCGCGGCCTTGTCGCGGGCGCGGGCGGCCACGCTCTGCGCTTCCAGCGCGTTCTGCATGGCCGTCTCGGCGGCCTGGCTGATCTTCTTGAGCAGACCGGCGACCGTAGCGAGGTGGATCGCGCTTTCGTGATCCCGCTCGGCCGCGGTGAACCGGCCGGTGCTGAGGAACTGCCGCAGTCCTGGAGCGGGTCCGTCCAAGGCGATCTGCGCGGCCGCCTTCACCTCCGGCCCGCTGTCCGGGCTGGCCAGGATCTGGTTGACCAGCACCCGCTCGCCGATGACCGCCGCGGTGTACTGGCCGGTGTCCAGGAAGTCCCGCAGCGCCTGCAGCGTGTCGGTGTCGAGGGCCTGCTGGGCCCGCTGCGCCAGCACGACGTCGCCGGCCGCCTTGGCTGCGGTCAGGATCTGGTTGACCTTCAGCCGGTCTGCGGCGTAACGGCCGGAATAGTTCTGAGTACGCAAGAAGGTGGCGACCGTCTGGTCACTGCCGGCCAGCGCGTTCTTGGCCGCTGTGGCCAGGGCGGCGTTCTCGGTCACCGCCAGGTTCATCACCGCGAGGCGGTTGTCCTGTGCGACGGCGCTGGGGATGCCGGTGCGGACGAACTCCAGCACGAGATCGTCGGCGCCGCCCAGCGCGGCCAGCGCCGCCTGTTTGGTCCAGGCGCCCTGGCCGTCGGCCAGGTTGAGCGCGGCCTTGCGGGCCGCCGTCACCGCGGCGGCACGCTCGGTGGCCGGGTCCAGCGCCACGGCGATGAGCCTGTTGGTTTCCGCGTCGCGTTTGGCGGCTTGGTCGAGGTCCCAGTCGGCGACGCGTTGCTGCGCCTCGTACTCGACGTTGGCGGCCCGGGCGATCTCCAGCCCCTCGTCCCGGGCCACCGCCAGGCGCTCGGCGTCGGCGGTGCGCGCCGCCTCGTACACCGCGGCTGCCTGGGTTGCGGTGTTCAGTGCCTCCTCCGCGGCCGCGACGGCGGCGTTGGCATGGCCGGTGGCCCGTTCCGCCGCCTCTGCGGCCTCGCCGGCGTGCTCCGCGGCGTCAAGGGCTGCGACTGCCGCGGCCTCGGCGTTGGCTGCTGCCCGGTTGGCGGCCTTTGCCGCCTTGTCCGCGGCGTCGATGGCTACCTCAAGATAGTCCTCGGCCGCCCGTGCCGCCCGGACGGCCCGCTCGGCGTTGGCCCGCGCCCTCGCCGCCGCGGCGACCGCTTCATGGGCCTGCGCGCCGGCCGCGTTGGCGTACCGGACCGCCGCGTCGTTGGCGGCCGCTGCCGCCAGAGCGTGCTCGGCCGCGGACGTGGCCGATGCGATGGCCTTCTGGCCGTTGGCCAGCGCCCTGCCCGCCGCTTCCGCCTGGGTGGCGAACTCCCGCGTCTGCTGGGCGATCGCGTTGGCTTCCTGCGCCGCCTGTCGTGCGACATCCGCCCTGTTGGCATCCACGGACGCCTCGGCTGCCGCCCGATAGGCCTCGGCTGCCTTCTGATTGGCCTTCGACGCCAGCTGCGACGCTCGTGCCGCCGCGGTGGCCGCGGCTCGCGCCGCCCGGTTCGCCGCCGCTGCCGCCTCGACGGCCACCTGCGCCGCCTCGGCCGCCTTCTGCGCCGCCCTGGCCGCCCGCTGGGCCTGCGCCTTCGCTTCGGCCATGTTGTCGCGCGCGGCCTCGGTCGCCTTGGCGGCCTCCGCCGCGGACCGGCGCGCCGCGGCCGCGGCGTCCTCGGCACGGTCAGCCTCGCCGGTGGCGTTGGCGGTCTCCTGCGCCGCCAGCGCACCGGCCGCCTCCGCCTGGCCGAGCAGATCCTCCAGCGTCGCGGTCTCGTCGTCCCGCGCCGACGCCACCGCCCAGCCATAGGTGAGGAACGCCTCCAGCGCTTCCGGCGTACCCGCGTCCAGCGCCTTCTGGCCTGCGGCGCGGACGTTCGGGCCACCGGTGGCGATGGCCTGGTTGGTCCGCAGCCGCTGGTCGGTGTTCCACTGCGTCTGCCAGCCGGACTCCAGGAACTTCCGCAGCGCCTGAGTGTCTCCGGAGTCCAGTACGGCCTGCGCCGCCTGCTTGACCTGTTCGCCGCCGGCGCTCATCAGCTGGTTCACCGACACCCGCGCGTCGATGTCCGACGGGCCCTGCCATCCGCTCTCCAGGAACGTGGTGATCGCGTTCTGATCACCTGCCGCGTCGGCGTCCAGGGCGGCCTGAGCCTTCGCGCGTAGCGCGGGACCGCCGTTGCTGATGACGCTCACGAGATTGTCCCGCTCGTCGAGACGCTGGGCCTGGCGCCATCCTTCGGCCAGGAACGCGCGGACCTGCTCGTCCGTACCCAGCAGCGCCGTCTCAGCCGCTGATCGGACCTGCGGGCCGCCCCCCTGCCAGGCCGCCACCACGTGGGAGCGATCAACGGCGACCGGCTGCTCGGCATGTGCCGGCGTCACCCGGAGCAGGTTGGCCAGCAGGGTCAGGACCACGAGTACCGCGATCGTCGCCTGCCGGCGCACCGCACCAGGGCGCGTTCGTCCCTTCATGACCGGTATCCACGCACGCACGTTCAGCCTCCGTCACCGCTCGAGCCTTCGCACACATGGGAGCGCTGAAGAGGCGCAACCGATCACCGTCCATTCAGCACTGCGGAGTGTCACACGACGCTCGAAGGCCCGGCAATCCCGGAGATGAGCGGATATACCGTCTACATACCGGGCGTCTCTAGCCTCGTTTCGTACCCGCGGATTGGCCGGGTCGGGGGAGTCACCGGAGGTTTGTGATCATGAATTCTCCACCACGCTGGGCGACGCTGGGTGTCGTCGCAGCGATGGCAGCGTCCTTATCCGTAGCTGTCGGGCCGGCGCCGGCCGGCGCATCCGCGATCTCGCCTCCGTCGCTGGTGGACAACGGCGTCCACCCCTACCCCGGCGCGGCGGAGATCCTGGCGGCTCAGAACGTCAGGCTGATCTCGGGCGACGGCCACATCCTGCTGGCCGACTGCGCCACGCCGGCGCAGGGCGACATCGGCCTGCTGAAGATCTGGACCACCGACGAGGCCATCGGCTCTGACGGGATCGGCCGGGTCTGCTTCAAGGTCACCGCATCCTCCGGCGTGCTGAACCTCGAAGTTCCGGGCGTGTTCGAGATCCGCGGCGACGGCCAGCGGGAAGGCACCGGTCACCAGGTGACCGCGCAGCTGCGCAGCGACGACGGCGAGCAGCTCACCGTCGACGTGGATCCGGACGGCAGCACTCAAGTGGGCCTGGGCGCGGACCCGGAGGCGTCGCCGACCATGCTGCTGCAACTGCGTGCCGGCACCGGCCCCGCACCGGGCACCGGCGAGCACGCGGCGGTCGGCAAGCTCGCCACCGCCGGCCGCGAGTGCACCGCGACGCTGGTCGCGCCCCGCTGGGTGCTCGGCGCCGCGAGCTGCCTGGCCACCGATCCGAACCAGCCCCAGCTGGCCGAGGGCCCGCCGGCCGGCGCGACCTATGTCGCGTTCCCCGGAAAGGCCGCCACCAAGGTCGACTGGCTGAGCCCTCGTCAGGGCCGCGACGTGGTCCTCGCCCGGCTGGCCGCCCCGATCGAAGGGATCACCCCGATCCCGCTGGCCGCCGCCGCTCCCACCGGTGTCGAGCTGTCCGCCGTCGGCCACAGCCGCGCCGCCATGACGGCCGCCGACTGGACCACCGACCGGCAGCAGAGCGCGCAGATCACCTTCACCGCCGCCACCCCCACGACGCTGACCGCCGCGGCCGGCCCGCTCGTGTGCAGCGGGATGGCCGGGGCGCCCGTGCTCAACGGCGGCAAGCTCGCCGCCGTGCTCAGTCAGGCGGGCCAGGCCGGATGCCCCGACACCGCCGGGAACGGCAGCGCCCTCACCGCCGCCCGCGCTGACGATCTCGCGACCTGGGTCAACGCCATCACCACCAGCACGGCCGACCACACCTGGTCCCTGGCCGACCTGCCCCCCGCAGCCGCTCCGGGCACCGCCGTGAGCGCCGGCGCCGACAGCGCCTTCACCGGAACCGGCCTCCCGCTGACCGCCACCACCGGCGCGACCTGGAAGACCGGAGACACCTTCAGCCCGGCCGTCGAACTCGACGGCACCACCGGGACCCTTTCGGCCGGCGGCCCCGCCGTCGTCACCGACGCCGACTTCAGCCTCAGCGCCTGGGCCAAACCCACCCTGGACACCTGGGATGGGCCCGCCTCCGCCGGTGGCACCGTTCTGTCCCAGGACGGCGTCAACACCGCCGGCTTCAAACTCTGGGCCGAGAACGGATCCTGGCGCTTCGCCATGAGCCGATCCGACGTGGCCAGCCCCGTCTGGGACACCGCCACCGCCCCCGCGGGCAGCGCTCCGACAGGTGTCTGGTCACAGGTCGCCGTGACCTACAAGGCCGCCACCGGCGTCGTGATCCTCTGGGTCAACGGACGGAACGTCGCCAGCGTCAGGCACACGGCGAAGTGGAAAGCCGCCGGCGCGCTGCGCGCAGGCGCGCACAAGACCGGCGCCGCGAGCCTCGGCGGCCACTTCAAGGGCGTCCTGTCCACTCTCCAGACCTGGAACCGGCTCTCGCTCACGCCCGCGCCGAACAATCACGACTTCGACGGGGACGGCCGCAACGACGTCGTCATCACCGACGGAGCCGGTGACCTGTGGATGTATCCGAACCAGGGCGGCTCTGGACTGACCACCGTCAACGGCGCCAACCGGGTCAAGATCGGCAGCGGGTGGGGCTCACTGAAGTGGATCGTCACCGACTGGGACGCCGACGGCCTGGCCGACGTCGTCATGAAGGGCTCTGACGGCGTTCTGTGGATGTATCCCAACCGGAGCGGACAACTGGTCTCCGGCGCCAGGAAGCAGATCGGCACCGGCTGGGCCAACTACGTCCACGCCGCGGGCAACGCCAACGACACGCCGCGAGCCGATCTGTTCGGCATCAGCAACAGCAACGGCGCGCTGTACTACTACCCCGACGGGGGCGGCAAGACGGCGATCGGCAACAGCGGCTGGACCGGCTTCCGCATCTTCCCCGCCGATTTCAGCGGCGACAACCGCGCCGATGTCATGGCGATCGACACCTCGGGCGAGCTCTGGTTCTACGCCAACACGAGCCAGAACGGTGTCACTCTTGCCGGCCGTACCCCATCCGGCACCGGCTGGAGCGCGTACAAGGTCGCGGCCATGGATCTGAGCGGTGACGGCAAGACCGACCTGGTCGCCCTCGACGGCAGTGGCAATCTGTGGGTCTATCCCGGCACTGGCAACGGTCGCTTCGGCACCCGCTCCCGGATCGGGATCAACTGGACGATCAACGCCATCGGCTGACATGCGCGATCCGGTGGGCTGGACGTCGGCGTCCAGCCCACCGATCTGTGGATCCTGAAGCAGCCGCACGGCCACCGTGTGGCTTTCCACCGGCCGGCCAGGCCCAGGGGCGCTCCCGCGCTTGTGAGCTTGTCCGGCTTCAGGACGGAGAGGGCCAGCGCGGCGTGGCCGGGGCTGCCTGCTCGAGCCCGGCCCAGTCATCCCGTACCGGGGCGAACGCCTCCACCACGACCGCCCCCTCCGGACCTGCCTGGACCTCATGGGGAACGTTCGCGAGGATGCGCCAGGAGCCGCCGGGCCCGAGGTCGCGGGTCTCCTCGCCCACACGGAAAGTGAGCGTGCCCTGTAGGCACAGGCCGATCTGCTCGTTGACGTGGCGGTGTTCGGGGACCAGGCCGCCCGGAGGCAGCTCGACGACGGCCAGGGTGAGCTGCTCACCGTGGACCACGCGGGCCAGGACGTCCTTCCAGACGAGGGTGGGCGGGATGGCGTTCAGGGTGGTCAGCATCAGACGGCTCCGTACACGGGTGTGGTCCATTCGGGATGACCGGCATTCTCACGGCGGCTGATCGCTTGCAGTAGGCGCTGTACGGCGAGCGTCGTCTCGCCCTGATGCCCGTCGCCGGCGGGCCGGCCGTCCACCTCGATCACCGGGGCTACGAGCACGGCCGTCCCGCACAGCAGGGCCTCGTCACAGGAGTAGAGCTCCGAGCGGTGCACGCGCCGTTCCTCGACGACGGCACCGGTCAGCTCGCGCAGGAGGCGCATGACCTGCCCGCGCGTGATGCCGGCGAGGATGTCGTCCGTGGCGGCCGGGGTGGCCCAGCGCTCGCCGGTCCTGATCAGCACGTTCGAGGTGGTGGCCTCGGCCACGTAGCCGTCGCCGGTCAGCATGATCGCCTCGTCGAAGCCGTTGCGTACCGCCTCGGTCTTGGCCAGCGCGGGCCCGACGTAACTGCCGATCACCTTGGCCCGGTTGGGCACCGCGGCGTCGCCGGTCCTGCGCCAGGCGCTCACCATGCAGCGCACGCCGCGCCGGTCGATGTAGTCGTCCGGCATGGGCGTCGCGGCCAGGTACAGGCGCGTGCCGCAGTCGTGCATCCGGACGGCCAGCTGCTCGCCCGCCTGCAGCAGGAGGGGACGTACGTAGGCATCGGCGCGCACGCCGTTGCGGCGCAGCAGCTCGGCGGTGAGGCGGGCCAGATGATCCGGACCGTACGGCAGCTCCAGCCCGAGTATGCGGGCCGAGCGCGCCATCCGCTCGTAGTGGGCCCGCGCCTCCAGCAGGTAGAGCTCCTGGTGGTCCGGGTTCCAGCAGGCCCTGATGCCTTCGAAGGTGCCCGTGCCGTACGAGACCGCGTTGGCCAGGACGCTGAGCCTGGACTCCTTCTCCGGTACGAACGCGCTTTCGGCGTAGACCTCGTCGTAAGGGGTTCCGAATCGCATGCCGCCAGAATGAGAGGCTTCGTCCGTTAAGCACAATCGACAGCTTCTTAACGAAGGGTTTAGCGTTTCCGCATGCTCGACCTGGCCAGGCTCCGCGTCCTGCGGGAGGTGGCCCGCCATGGGTCGCTCACCCGCGCCGCCGCCGCGCTGTCGTACACCACCTCGGCGCTGTCGCAGCAGATCTCCGTGCTCGAAAGGGAGGCCGGGGCCCGGCTGCTCGAACGGCACGCCCGGGGCGTGCGGCTGACCGAGGCCGGCCGGGCGCTCCTGGACCACACCGAGCGGATCATGACGGAGCTGCGTGCCGCCGAGAGCACGCTGGCCGCGATCTGTGCCGGGGAGGGCGGGAGGCTGCGGTTCGGGTCGTTCACGACGGCCAACGCCACGCTCATGCCCATGGCCGTACGCGCCTTCCTGCGCGAGCGGCCCGGGGTCTCGGTGGAGTTGATCGAGGCCGACCGCGATGAGGCCGTGGCCGCCGTCGCCGCGCACGAACTGGATCTGGCGCTCGTGTACGAGTTCCCCGCCGTGCCCCTGGTGCTTCCTTCGAACGTCGAGGTGCGCCCGCTGCTCGTCGACCCGCTGCACATCGCGCTACCGCCGGGCCACCGCCTGGCCGGGCGCGCCCGCGTCCGGCTCGCCGATCTGGCCGGCGAGCGGTGGATCCAGGGGGTGCACCGGGGATCCACCGTCGACGTCCTGCCCCAGGCATGCCGGCAGGCGGGGTTCGAGCCGGTCATCGCCTTCAGGACCGACGACCAGATGACGGTCAGAGGGCTGGTCGCCGCGGGGCTGGGGGTGGCGCTCGCCCCCTTCCTCACCCTCCCCGCGACCGCTCCTGACCTCGTCGTACGCCCGCTGAGCGAACCGTCGCTGACCAGGACCGTGATGACCGCCACGCCGGCACAAGCACCTCGGCTGCCCGCGGCCACCGCGATGATCGAGCAGCTGCGCTCGGTGGCCGCGCAGCTCCGGTCCGCCGAGGGGTCTGGACGGGCACCGGGCCATCCGGTATCACTTGACTGAGTCAACGTATTTATTGATTGGGTCAACGATGTCTGATCATCAGGGAACGTTCGGTCCACGACCAGCGGTGCCTGCTCGTTCGCCTGACCCGCAGCGGACGGGCCGCCCTGGGCGAGAACGCGCGGGCGCTGAGCGACGACGATCGGGCGCGGATCACCGCGGCGGTGCGGGCGGTCGGCGGACCTGCCGGGAAGGGGCGCCATGCGGGTGACGTTCGATCCGAACCCGGAGTGGGCCCGGACCGGCCGGCCGTACCCATGGGCCAAGGATCAGGATCAGCGTTTGCGCTTCTTCCGGCGGCCTCGGGCTCCCGGCGGCCGGGTGGGGACAAGACGGAGGGGATGGCGGGCGGTCTTGCGGAGCGGCTCGGCCACCAGCTCGCGTAGCTCCCGCAACCCCACGACATCGGGGTGCCCCGAGGCCAGGATCGCCTCCACGAACTCGTACGCGTCCCCGCCCCCCATCGCCCTGAGCTGCTCGACAAGCCCCTCAGGCCCCGCGAGCTCCAGCACCGACAGGAAGTTCTCCGCCCCCATCAGCAGGTTCTCCCGCTCGCTCAACGACCCGGGCCCCATCTCCCCCGCATCGATGAGCTGCGTCCACACGGCGGGCCCGAGGACGGGGTCGTGACGCAGGTCATGCAGAAGCCGCCCTCCGGGAAGGGCGTCGGCCAGAACGCGCAGCATCGCCGCCACCCGCGTACGGAACGGGCAGTCCCGCACGGCCTGCAGCAACATCTCGACGTCCTGCCCCGGCCGGGCCAGCCACCCCTGGAGCTCCGAGGCGGCGTCCTGCGGCGGATAGTGCTGGGCGAGCACCCCGAGCAGCTCGGCCGGCGGGGCGGTGGCCAGCTCGCCGACGAGCGGAGCGTCGCGGCCCTCGGCGAGGAGGCGGTCGCGGACGCCGCGCACGCCGAGCGGGGTGAGGCGGACCAGCGGGAGGTCGGGCTCGGCCAGGGCGGTGCGCAGGCGTTCGACCGCGTCCGGTGGCAAGGGCTGGTCGTCGTGGTCGAGGTCGCTGGCGTAGAGGGGGTCGGCGGGGCCGCGGGTGAGCTCCACGGCCCCGAGGTCGGACAGGACCTCGAACATGCGCCCCAGGTCCCGGGCGGCCTCGCGGCGCCAGAGATCGAGCAGGCGCTCTTCCTCATGGTCGAGAACGAAGTACTCCTGGCAGGCCAGCCACACCGTCTCTTCGAGCCGGACCACCGGCATCTCGTCCAGCCCGTACATGGAGTTGAGCACGTCCGGCAGGATCTCGCCGAAGACCTCGGCCAGGATGGGCTCGGGCCGCCACGTCACGACGGGCACGATGACCACCCGGCCCAGCTCCGGCAGCACCTCGAACGCGCGCCGCCACAACGCCTCCGGGTCGCGCAGCAGGGGTGCGGCCTTGGCCACCCGCAGGAGCCGGCCCTTGCTGGTGCGGGTCAGGCGCAGCTTCCTGGCCCAGGCGAGCAGCAGGTTGAGCTGCGGTAGTTCGGTGGCGCTGCGCACGCGCAACCGGTCCTCGCCGGTGCCCAGCAGGGCCGACACCTCCAGGGCGTCGGCGACGCGGAGGTTGCCCGCGTCGGTGAGGGCGCGGCCATCCTTGCCCACCCAATCGGCCAGGGTGATCAGACGCTGGACGGTCCGGCTGCGCGCGGCGGCCTCCGTCAGCTCGGACGCGGGAGGCAGGGAGACAGGCGGCTGGGGGAAGGCGCGTTCCTCGTCGATGCCGCCGTTCACGAAGCGGTTCTGCATGATCTTGTCGAGCACCTGCTCGTCGTACGGAACGCGTCCGGCGTCGAGATCGCGCTTGAACCGCTCGAACGCCCCCGGGACGGTGAGATCGACGCCGTGGTCGAGAGCCGTGTGCGCCCAGAACGTCGCCAGCCCCCGCAGCGTGGGATCGTCGAGCGCGGCCGCGTACTCCGCCCGCGCCCCGTCGATGATCTTCTCCGCCTCCGCGAGCGTGGCGCCGCGCGGGTCGCGGAGGCCCGTGACGTCGAGATAACGCAGGTACGTGCGCAGCACCTCAGGGGCGAGGTCGAGCTCCTCGCGCGGGGCCGTCACCTTGTACGGCACGTACCGCAGCAGGAAGAACCTGATCCCCGCCTCGTCCCAGTACGCCAGCCGGCCGTCACGGCTCTCGTGCCGCGCATCGACGGCGGCGGAGAGCAGCAGGTCATCGACCGGATGCCCGTGCTCCTCCGCCCAGGTGACACACCGCCGGATCAGCAGGTCCTTGGCGGCCTCGAACTCCTCGGCCTCTTCGGGCTCGAACCAGGTACGCACCGTTCAAGCCTCCCATCCCTACGGGGTCACCGTCTCGCCTGTCAGACAGAAGTCCTCAGAGGCCCAGGCATTGTTGCTTCACTTCACCCGTCAGGGCGGCGGGAGGAAGACCTTAAGAGTTCGGTAAGCCGGCTCCGCGAAGCTACAAGCACATCGAGGAACCGCCGGGCCGGACAGCCCCCAACCAGAAGGAACACCACCATGAGGACCATCGCCGCAAGCCTGTTCATCTCCCTCGACGGCGTCGTCGACGAGCCCGGGGAGTGGCACTTCCCCTACTTCAACGACGAGATGGGCGCGGCCGTGAGCAGCCAGATGGCCGACACCCTGCTCCTGGGCCGCAAGACCTACGACAGCTTCGCCGGAGCCTGGCCCGCCATCGAGGCCGAAGGCGGCGAGGACGCCGGCTACGCCAAGACCCTGGGCGACGCGCGCAAGATCGTCGTCTCGCGTCAACCCCTGGAGTTCACCTGGCGCAACTCCGAGCTGCTGCAGGACGACCTCGTCGAGGCCGTGACCGCGCTGAAGAACGAGCCAGGCGGCAGGATCGCCATCAGCGGCTCCGTCTCGATCGTCCGCCAACTGCTGCAGGCCGGACTGCTGGACGAACTGCACCTGCTGGTGCACCCCATCGCCGTGCGCAAGGGCGAGCGCCTGTTCGACGAGGGAGACACCACCATCCCCCTGGAGCTGATCAAGTCCGAGACGTTCTCGACGGGCGTGCTGTACCTCATCTACCGGCCCGCCAAGGCCACAGCCGAAGCCTCCTAGATGTGCCATCTCATGACGTTGGTTCCTCGCTGTCAGGCTTGGCGGGCGTGGGACGCGAGGCGTTCGGCGAGCGCGACGACGAGGTCGCGCAGCTCATCGGGGCGCTCGATGACGAACGGCCGGTCGAGTGCGGCGAGCGCCGGAGGCAACCAGTCGAGCCGCTCCACCCGTAGTTCGACGCGCAGCCAGCGCTCGGCCGCCCGGTCCTCGTCTGCCGCGGGCGCCTGCTCCTCCAGGCTCGCGACGCCGGCGGGAAGGTGAGCGCGGATCTGCTCAACGGTCCCGTAGATCCGCAAGGTCACCTCATGCCGGTACTCAGCCGTGGCGAACCCTGACAACACGCGCTGTGCCGGATCGGGCCCCACGGGCGCCTCGAACGAGCCGGGCAGGGTCCTCGCGTCTGCGATGCGATCGAGCCGGAAGGTGCGGCCCTCGCCGATCCCAGGGTCCGTGCCCGTGACGTACCACCGGCCCGAATGGGCGACGATCCCGTACGCGTGCAGCGTGCGCTCGCTGCGTCGGCCGTCGCGGTCGGTGTACCTGATCGAGACCGGTCGGCGGTGGCGTACCGCGTCGGCGATGGTGAGCAGGACCCCGGCGTCCGGGGTGTCGAACTCGCCGGGCTGATCCGTGAAGGCGAGAGACTCCAGGAGTGTGTCGAGCCGGCGGGCGGCGTGCTTGGGCAGCACCCGCCGGATCTTGGCCGATGCCGTCTCGCTCGCCGTATGACCCGCCGTCATCAACCCTGCTCGGCGGCCGGCGACCAGGCCGAGCAGCACGGCCAGCGCCTCGTCGTCGCTGAGCATGAGCGGAGGCAGGCGGTACCCGGGGGCGAGCCGGTACCCGCCGTAGCGGCCGCGCACCGATTCCACGGGCACGTCAAGGTCGATCAGCTGGTCCACGTACCGCCGCACGGTGCGCCCCTCGACGCCGAGCCGGTCGGCGAGTTCGGCCACCGTCCGGGTGCCGCCCGACTGCAGCAGCTCCAGGAGAGTCAGCACGCGGCCGGTGGGTCGAGACATGTCCACAGCCTAAGGCGAATACAGGACCGATTCTGTCCACTATTTCTCCTAGCCTGCGAGATGCACGCCTTCCGCACAGCCAAGGAGATCCCATGGACTTCGTCTCGATCCGCATCATTGCCGGCGACGTAGCGCGCCTCGTCGAGTTCTACGAGCGAGCCACAGGGGTGCGGGCGGTGTGGGCCACCGAGGACTTCGCCGAACTCAGGACCGCGGGCGCAACCCTCGCGATCGCCGGCACCCGCACCGTCCCGCTGTTCGCCCCGGGCTCTGTCCGCCCGGCGGACAACCACAGCATGATCATCGAGTTCCTCGTCGACGACGTGGACCGCGTTCACCGGAACCTGACCGGCTTCGTCACCGACTTCGTCAACGAGCCCACCACGATGCCCTGGGGCAACCGGTCGCTGCTGTTCCGCGACCCCGACGGCAACCTCGTCAACTTCTTCACCCCCGTCACGCCGGCGGCCATCGAGAAGTTCGCACGTTGACGCCGGCACAGTCGCTCACGCGGGCGTCCTGAGATCCCCCGCTCTGCATGCGGCCACCACGTCCAGCCATTGAGTAGAGCGTTCGTTCTAGAGGTGTGGTACGTTCTCACCACGCTCTAAATAGAGCGCTCGTTTTAGTGAGGGTTGGAGATCACATCATGAGCGGCACCAAGCAGTCGGTCACCGTCATCGGCCTCGGCCCCATGGGACAGGCCATGGTCGGCGCCTTCCTCGACCGCGGCTACGACGTCACCGTCTGGAACCGCACCCCGTCGCGCGCGGACGCCCTGGTCACGCGCGGGGCGGTGCTCGCACCGAACGTGGAGGAGGCCCTTGCCGCCAATGAGCTGGTGATCCTCAGCCTGACCGACTACGACGCCATGTACGCCACGCTCGAACCCGCCGCGGCCGCGCTGGCCGGCCGGATCCTGGTGAACCTCAGTTCGGACACGCCCGACAAGGCCCGGGCCGCGGCCCGCTGGGTAGCCGAGCGGGGCGCCGTCCAGCTGACCGGCGGCGTCACCGTGCCGCCCTCCGGGATCGGCCAGGCCGAATCGTCCACCTTCTACAGCGGCCCGCGTCAGGTCTTCGACCAGCACCGGCCCGCGCTCGAAGTCATCACGGGGCGGACCGACCACCGAGGAGAAGACCCCGGGCTCGCCGCGCTCATGTACCAGATCGGCATGGTCATGTTCTGGACGTCCATGCTGAGCTACTGGCAGGCCATCACCCTCGCCGACGCCAACGGCCTGACGGCGGCGGACATCCTGCCGCACGCCGTGGAGACCGCGAACTCGCTGCCGGGATTCTTCTCCTTCTACGCCGAGCGCATCGACGCAGGGCGGCACATCGGCGACGTGGACCGCCTCGCCATGGGGATGGCCAGCGTCGAGCACGTCCTGCACACCAACGCCGACGCGGGGGTCGACACCACGCTCCCGGCCGCGGTCGTCGAGCTCTTCCGGCGCGGCATGGACGCCGGCCACCCCGCGGACAGCTTCTCGATTCTGGTGGAGTCGATGAAGAAGCCGGAAGCGTAACAGCACCGGACATGATCAGCAGGGCGTACCGGGCCTTGAGCCTGCGGCTCGACGCCTCCTGCTACGGTGCTCCTCAGCGAGCACCGCCGCAAGGTCGGCCGCCGGCACCACGGGTCCGGCCCGGCCGGCTCACCCCTCCCGAGGAGAGATACTGCGACGAGACAGACTCCCGCGGCCGAAACTGGTCATCGCATCAGTGCTGAGCCTGCTCCTGTTGTGCGGCTGCGCCATCGACAAGGGCACCGCCCTCGCCGCGGACTTCAACGAAGCCTGGGCCGGAACGCCGGACGTGACGAAGATCCACACGACCGAGAACAACACGCTTCCCTTCGCCGGCATGGCGACCGGCACTCTCGTCCTCAAGGACGGCACGCCGGCCGACCGCGTCACCGGGCTGGCGAACGATCTCAGGCGGTACGTCGCCGAGCACCGCACCACCACCGGCCGGATCACGGCGGGCTCCGTCACCTTCACCGTCGTCGCGGACCAGGAACGCGCCGACGAGGTCCTGGCACTCTGGCGGTCGCTCACGGCTGACGACCGGATGCTGACCGGCGACATCAGCGACGCGTCCACGAAGGAGGCCGCCCGCTGGCGGATCGAGCTCACCGCGGCCGCCGACGCGGTGGCGCTGTTCAAGGACGTGGTCGCCGACGGCGAGCAGCACCGGCCCCTGTCGGACGTGATGTCCCTGAGGATCCGCGCGGGCCGCGACGCACGACCCGGAGTCGCCGTCGAGACCGACTTCAACGGCGCCCTCCCCACCGAGGCGATCGCCGCATACGAGGCGGTGGCCGCCCGGTACACCGTCGTCCGAGCCTTTCTGACACCCGATCGTGCGAGCATCGTGGTCGCGAAGGACGCCGAACAGGCCCGCGCCCACGAGCTGGCCGAGGCGGCGGCACCCGGCCTCGGCGCCGACGTCAAGGTCACCAGTGACAGCGGCCCCTGAGGCCCGCATGTGATTCGGCGGGCCGCCGCTTCACCGCGCCAGGGCTGCGAAGCTGAGCGTCATTGATCCAGGTCGCCCGGGCGAAGAGGTGTCAGCGGCCGCGACAAGTGGACGAGGCGACGGCGCGTCAGGATCCGCTCGACAGCGACCAGATGATTACCTGGAGTGACAGGACAATCACGGTACGACGAGCGAGGAAGCCCGGCGATGAGCATCGGAGAGCTGTGCATCGGCGCTGTCATCCCCCGCACCGGCAGGTTGTCCCGGCTGGGTGATCCCCTGTCCTTCGTCCTGGATCTCCTGGCACCGGCCGTGACCCACGTCGTCAACGACGGCCGGCGACACGACCTCCGCCTGGCCGGCCGGGACAGCCGCTCCGACCCGGCCGTGGCCCGCCGGGCGGTGCACGAGCTTGTGGAGCACGAGCGGGCGCAGATCGTGCTCACCCTGGGCGGCACCCAGGTACTGCCCGCGGTCGCCGACACCTGCGAAGAGCTCGGCGTGCCCTGTGTGTCCACGACTTTCCCCTGGCAAGCCTACGTGTACGGGCGCGACAGGGACCCTTCACGCCCCTTCGCCTGGACCTACCACTTCGCCTGGGGCCTGGACGACATCGCCGACGTCTTCACCGAGATGTGGCGACTGTGCGCGCCGCGCTCCGCCCCGGTCGGCTGCCTGTGGAACGACCAACTGCCGGGTCGCCTGCTGCGCCACCCCCACCACGGCTTCCTGCCCCGAGCCGCCGAAAGCGGGCACCCGCTGGTGGACCCCGGCGGCTACCCGGAACCCGCCACCACCTTCACCTCCTCCATCGACCGGTTCCGGCACGCGGGCACCGAGATCATCACCACCGCCGCGACCGAGACCGACCTGGCCCTCTTCCACCGTCAAGCCACCGAGCACGGGCTGCGTCCCCGCCTCATCACCTCCTCCCGCTGGCTGACCTATCCGTGCACCTCCACGGCGAGCGACCTGAGCGACGCGGGCATCGCCACCCTCGTCTACTGGTCACCACGCCACCCCTACCGCTCCAGCCTGGACGGAACCACGCCCGCCCTGCTGGCCGAGACCTACGAGCAACGCACCGGCAACCAATGGCTGCAACCCCTGGGCCTGGCCTACGCCCTGGTGGAGGTGGCCGTCCACGCCCTGTCCACCGCGGGCGACCCCGCCGACCGGCGTTCGGTCGCGGAGGCGATCAGCCGCACCCGGCTGCACACCATCGCGGGCCCCTTGGACTGGACCAGCGGGCCGACCCCCAACGTGGCCCTGATCCCCCTGGTGGGCGGGCAGTGGCGGCCGGGCGGGAGGCATCCGGCCGAGCTGGCGATCGTGACGAACGCCCGCCTGCCCGAGATACGCCCCGACGCCGACCTCGCCTTCGCGCGCTGATGCCGGGATCCTGCGACCAGCCTCACCGTGGGGCGAGGCCCGGACCGGTGCCGCTCAGCACGTCAGGACGGCTCTCAGCACCGTGTGATCGTCCGAGCTGACCCGATCGTGCGCGATCTCCGGGGCGGGCTTTCCGTACGTCCCGCCGTCGCGTGTGTTCCCCGCCGAGGTCAACATCAACGTCAGCGCCACGCTCACCTTTCGCATGGGCGCGAGCGTAGGCGGCGGTACTTGGAGCTCACTGTGAACGAGGCTGCGACCTGCGCTCCCATACCCCAGGAGAGCGCTTTCTCCTATCCTTGCACCATGGAACTAGCGGAGATCCGCACCTATCCCATCAAGTCCGTCAAAGGCATCTCCCGCTCCTCCGCCCGGATCCTCCCCTGGGGTCTGGAAGGCGACCGCCGCTGGGCCGTGGTGGACCCGCTGGGAGAGCTGATCTGGGTGGGCGAACACCCCCAGCTCCTCTCGGTCTCGGCCGCCGAAACCCCCGAAGGCGACCTCCTCCTGTCAGCGAGGGGCATGGGCGAGCTCAGGGTCCCCCCGGCCACCGGCGACACGATCCCCGTGGGTTTCTCCAACTTCGGCCGAGCCGTCCTCGCCCACGCCGACGCCCATGAATGGTTCACCCGCCTGCTCGGCAAGCCGGCCCGCCTCGTCTGGCAGGACGACCCGCGACGCCGCACCGTCACCGAGGAGACCGGCAGCCTCCCCGGCGAGGTCGCCACCTTCGCCTGGGACGCCGCACTCCACCTGGTCTCCCGGAGCTCGCTGAGACGCCTCGACGACTGGATCGCCGAAGGCGCCATGGAACGCCAGGAGCTCCCCCCGCAGCCCCTCGACATCGCCCGCTTCCGGCCCAACTTCGTCATCGACGGCGAGGAACCCTTCGCGGAGGACACCTGGACGTCGGTCCGCATCGGCGAGATCGACTTCCGCGTCTCGGAGTTGTGCGACCGCTGTGCCACCACCACCTGGGACCCGGCCACCCAGGACCGCGGCAAGGAGCCCCTGAGAACCCTGGCCAAACGCCGCCGATGGAACGGAGCGTCCTGGTTCGGCATCCGCCTGGTTCCCGAGAACCTCGGCGAGCTGAAGGTCGGTGACGAAGTGCGGTGCGCTGTTTCACTGCCTGAGGGGTCCGATGCCGGCGAGGACCGCTTGGAGCACCCGGTCGATGTAGGCGTGCGTCAACGGCTCATGGGTGATCAGCAGCCTGTAGTACAGCGGTCCTGACAGGATCTCGAAGGCCAGGTCCAGGTCGAAATCGGGGGCGAGCTGCCCCTGCTCCTCGGCGGCCTTGAGCCGGGTCAGGGTGTCGGCCGCCTGCGGACGGATGAAGCGTTCGTTGAGGGCGGCGGCGACCTCGGGATTGTGCTGCGCCTCGCCGATCAGGTCCGGGTACAGCGGCCCCCATGGCGGCCGGCTCAGCAGGTCGCAGGCCCGCCGGCCCGGATCGGGACCGTCTTCGAGCCGGATCACGCGACGCCGTCCCCTGGGGTCGCTCAACCGGCGGCCGCTGGCCGCCCGGGTCGCCCACGCCCTGGGGTTCGAGCCCGCCGAGCCGATCGTGGACGAGTGCCACAACCTGGTGGAGCTCCGCGACGGGGTCTGCCTGCACCGCAAGGGCGCGGCGCCGGGTGACGGCCGCGACGTGCTCATCGCCGGTACGCGTGGCACCCCGTCCTACCTGGTGGCCGGCCACGCGGGGCCGGAGGCCGGCCACTCGGTGGCGCACGGCGCGGGACGCAAGATGTCGCGTGCGGACGCGCTGCGCCGGGGGCGGGCCAAGCACACGGTCGAGGAGCTGCGCCGCACCCCGGATGGGGTCGCTGGTGGTGTGCGGCGACCGGCAGCTGCTCTTCGAGGAGGCGCCGACGGCGTACAAGCGCATCGAGCAGGTGATCGCCGACCTCGTCGACCATGGCCTGGCCACGCCCGTGGCGACCACGATCCCGCTGGTCACCTACAAGACGCCCGACCTGGGGGCCTCGCCTCGTCGCCGCCGCAAGCGGGGGCAGCCGTGAGCGTCCATCCGCTCCTGCCGGCCGGGCGCCGCCGAGACGTGCCACGGCGTCAGACGCGCCTCCACAGGGCGGCCACGTTCGGGGGCTCCCAACCGGTGAGCGCCGTGTGCGCCTGCGTGCATTCGTAGGTCAGCCCGTTGTACGTCACCCTGTCCCCCACGCGGTAGGCCGTGCCCGCACGCCAGGTGCCGCCGGACTGGGAGGCGGTCGGCGTCGGGGTGGGGGTCGGCGTGGCGGTCGGAGTGGGGGTGGGGGTCGGGGTTGTCGGGTTGCCGCCGCCGAAGTCCACGTCGGAGCAGGTGTAGAACGCCTCGTTGCTGCCGACCACGCGCTGCCAGATCGAGTAGAGGATGTGGCGGCCGGAGCGCTGCGGGAGGTTGATGGTCCAGTTGGTGAACGTCGTCGGGTTCTGGCCGTTGAACGTCTTGACGTGGACCAGGTCGGACCACTTGAGGGGCATGGTCGGGTTCCAGCCCTCGCGCGTGATGTAGAACTCGAAGTTGCTGTTGGCGTGCGGGGCGGTCGCGTGGTAGGTGAGCGTGAAGGTGCCGGGGCTCACCTTGGTCGCGGGCCAGTCGGCGCGCTGCAGGTCGAGGCCGCGGTACTTCTCCCGCCCGGCACTGCAGAGCTTGCCGTCGGGGATGAGCTCGCGGTGCCGTCCGCCCGCCTCCAGGAGGGAGACCTCGTTCCAGTCGTAGTAGGCCTGCGTGCCGCCGGCTGCGACGGCGGCCTTGCAGGCGGCGGACTTCGGCGCCTCGGGGCCCTCGTTCTTGCAGACGTAGACCCGGCTGGGCGGGTTGGACATGGTGCCGTGGGCGTGGGCCGCGGACGCGGGCAGCAGGGCCAGCAGTCCGGAGGCCGCCATCGTGGCGGCGATCGTGCTCTTGCGCATCTCGCACTCCTGGGGGTGAGAGGAGTTCGTACGGGCCAGGGCAGAATTAAAAGTAAACTTTCCTAATATTTAGCTGTTTCGGACGGCTTCCGCAAGCGGTTCGGGACAGAAGGTCCAGCCATCCGCGTCGCCGGCGGGACGGGCCGGCCCGCGCCGCGCCCACTGCGGCGCTCAGGTGAGGCCGACGGTCTGCCGCTCGGGCTCGATGACGGCGACGACGCGCTCCTCTTCCCGGGGATACGGCTCGCCGATGTACTTCGTCGAGATCTGGTCGACGACTTCCCAGGCGGCGTCGCCTTCGAGCCATTCGACGACGCGCCCGCGGACGATGACGGGCTGGAACGGGTTGTCGGCGGCCGTCAAGGAGAGCGCCACCCGCGGATCCCGCCGGAGGTTGCGGGCCTTGCGCGAGTGCGGGCCGGTGAGGAAGACGATGTGGTCGCCGCGGGTGGCGATCCAGAGGGGGACGGAGTGCGGCGAGCCGTCCGGCAGGACGGTGGCGAGGTGGGCCAGCGAGGTGCTGTCGAGGGCGCGGCGCACGTCGGGGTCGAGCTTCATCTTCTTCTCCTGGGTGGGTGGGGGGTTGCGGGGGATCAGCGCTGGATCTCGTAGTGGAGATGGGCCTTTCGGAGTTCCCTGAGGAGACTCCATGACCGTAGCACCTGGAGTTCCCTCAGGGAACCCCAATTGCTAGACTGCTCGCATGCAACGCACGAACTTCGGGGAGATGGCCTGCTCCATCGCGCGCACCCTCGACGTGATCGGTGAGCCCTGGTCGCCCCTGATCCTGCGTGACGTGTGGGTCGGCATGAGCCGCTTCGACCAGCTCCAGGCCGATCTCGGGATCTCCCGCAAGGTGCTGACCGAGCGCCTCAACCACCTCGTCGACCATGGCGTGCTCGAGCGCCGCCCCTACGACAACCGGCCCCGCTACGAGTACCACCTGACGGCCAAGGGCACCGAGCTCGTCGACCTGCTCATGGTCATGGCCGGCTGGGGAGACAGATGGCTCGCGGGCGAGGCCGGGCCGCCGGTGCTCTACCGCCATCACGCGTGCGGCGAGGTCAGCCAGGTCGACCTGCGCTGCGCCCACTGCGGCGAGCCGATGCACGCCGGCGACATCGACGCGCTGGAAGGGCCGGGCGCGGCCGTCTGACCGCGGCGTCGAGAAGGGGACGCAGGCGTTCTGTCGTTCGCTGTTGCTATAGATGACGCCACCACCTGATCTTCACGGAAGCAGGATGTTCGATGGCATCAGTGACGTTTCGCGACGAGAGCGCGACCGGCCGGGCGCTGGCGGAGTTCTTCCTGCCCGGCCTCCCCCAGCGGATCTCGGCCCGGGAGCTGGTACGGCTGCGCGTACGCGAGGAGGTGGCCCGGCACAACGCCTCCCCCGGCCACCACTTCCGCGGCCTGGTCAAGCCCACCGACTCCGAGGCCGAGCTGAACGGCTACCGCTTACGCACCGCACGCAGGCTGGACTGGGAGAAGCAGGCCGACGCCGCCGAGGCCGCGTTCGCCCGCAACGGCTTCCTGCTGCTGGTCGGCGACCGGCAGATCGAGGACCTCGACGTTCAGATCGACCTGGCCGCCGACCCCGTCGTCTCGTTCGTCAAGCTCGTCCCGCTGGTCGGTGGCTGACATGAGCGTTCTTGACGGCGTCCTGTCCCCTCTCGCGCAACGCCTGCTCCACCTGATCACCGGCACCGCGAACGATCCCACTCACTGGCCCGCAGCCTCCCGTCTGAGCGTCGGCCTCGTGGGCGTGGGCTTCGGAGCCCCCATCGCCACGGTCGGAGCCCGGTACGCGATCGACAAGCACACCAGGCGGCGGTTGGTCGAGCCGGCCCGTGAGCTGGTCGAATTCCTGCTGGAGGAGAACAGAAGGCACGCGTACCGCCGCCTCCCCGTGCTGGTGGCGGCGGGGCTGGCGGGCATGGACGCCGACGTGCGCGCCGCGCTCGCCGAGGGCTGCGGCCCGATCGCGGTCTCCGAGATGGACGTGCTGCTCAGCTGGGACGTGGAGCTCCGGGCGCTGTTCCACGAGGCGGAACGTTTCCCCGAACCGGTGCCCAGCCTGCCCGAATGGCTCGGCGGGCTGCCCGGTTATCCGGACTTCGCCCGTACGGCTCTGGAGGCGGCGCGGGCCCGCGTCGCGGCGATCCACGCGGGCGAGATCCCGTACAAGGCGGAGAAAGCGTTCGACGACGGCGAGAAGCGCGCACTCGGCCGGGCCGTGCGGCTGGCGCTCCACCGCGACGAGCCCTGGCTGCCCGAACTGCTCGACGAGCTGGTACGCGGCATCGCGGTCGCCCCCACCCAGGCCAAGACGCTGCCCTCGCAGGCACTGCTGTTCGAGATCGCCCGCGCGGCGGAGGAGTGTCCGACGCCCGAGGCGATCTCCGCGCTGCGCACCGCCCGCCGCATCACCCGGCACGGCGGGGTGCCCATGCAGCTCGACCGCAAGTTCAAGCGCATGGAGCCGGCCCTGGCCGAGCGGCTGGAGGTGGCGTTCAGGATCCCCGACGGGCGCGTACGGCAGGCGATCGGCGAGCATCGCCGACCGCTGCATCCTCACCGACCGTTACCTGGTGGTACGGGGCGACCTGCGCACCTACAGGATCCACCTGGGGTCGGCGAACATCCTGATGGAGCCCAACGACGCCTACCTGTGCATCGTCTCCGCCCCCGGCCCGCGCCCCGGGCTGTTCCTGCCCTTCGAGGAGGACGGCCGGTTGGCGCTCATCCTCAGCAAGGCGTTCCTGCTGGCGAACGACACCGCCATCACCGATCCCTCCATCACCCGCCAGCTCCGGACAGCGGTTCCGGCGGCGGAAGGAAGGCCTTAAGAGTTCGGTGAGCCGGCTCCGCGAAGCTACAAGCACATCGAAGAGCTGCTGCAGTCGGCAAGACGTTCTCGACGGGCGTGCTGTACCTCATCTACCGGC
Source organism: Nonomuraea sp. NPDC050202 (assembly GCF_040656115.1). NCBI lineage: Bacteria > Bacillati > Actinomycetota > Actinomycetes > Streptosporangiales > Streptosporangiaceae > Nonomuraea > Nonomuraea sp. NPDC050202. The sequence continues at coordinate 174,763 of NZ_JBFALF010000024.1, forward strand.
CCGCCAAGGCCTCCTGGAAAGCCGGCCTGCCGAGGCGCCAGTGACATCCTGCCCGCCGTGCCGGCGACGCGCGACCTCGGCAAAGAGCTTTCCAAGGCTGTGTCGACCGCCTCTGACCAGGGACGCGGGCGGGTAGAGAGCCGGCGTACGTACCATCACGAGGGCCTGTCCGGTATGAACGCCGTCTTGCGAGGTATCCGGCGGCGCGCCGAGCAGACGCCGCCGTCGCGGGAGCGGTTCATCGACCTGCTCCGGGCGATCTCCATCGTCGCCGTGGTCCTCGGGCACTGGCTGGTGGCGACGGTCGGCTACGACCGGGACGGCGAGCTGGCCGGCCGGTCGGCGCTGCCGGAGCTGCCCTGGGCGCATCCCCTCACCTGGCTGGTGCAGGTGATGCCGGTGTTCTTCCTCGTCGGCGGGTACGCCAACGCGGCGTCCCTGGCCGCCGAACGCCGCCGCGGCGGGAACGCGACCGGGTGGCTGCTCAACCGGAGCGGCCGGTTGCTGCGCCCGACCACCGCCCTGGTGCTGACCACGGCCGGTGGCGCGCTGGTCGCCCGGGTGGTGTTCGGCGCCGATCCCGCGCGGGTTCGCCTGGTGGCCTGGTTCGCCTCGATCCCGCTGTGGTTCCTCGTCGCGTACCTGGCCGTGGTCGTGCTGACCCCGGTGATGTACGCCCTGCACCGCCGATACGGCCTGGCGGTGCCGGTGGTGCTGGTCTGCCTCGTCGCCGCGGGGGACGTGGCCCGCCTGCTCGGCGAGCCGCTCTGGGGCTACGGCAACTACCTGTTCGGCTGGCTGGCCGTCCATCAGATGGGGTTCGCCTGGCGGGACGGCCTGCTGCCGGCCCGGGCACGGGTCGTGCTGCCGCTGCTGTGCGGCGGGGCCGGCGCCGTGCTGGTGCTCACCCTCGTCGGGCCCTACCCGGTCAGCATGATCAACGTGCCCGGGGAGCGGCTGCACAACATGTCGCCGCCGAGCCTGGCCCTGCTGGGGGTGGCCGCCGCCCAGGTCGGGGTGGCGCTGCTGCTGCGTGACCGGGGCGAGCGATGGTTGCGGAGCTCGCGCGCGTGGCTCGCGGTGGTCGCCGTCAACGCGGTGATCCTGACCATCTTCCTCTGGCACATCAGTGCCGCGATCCTGCTCACGGCCGCGATGCATGTGGCGGGCGTGCTGCCCACTCCCGGCGTCGGCTCGGCGGCCTGGTTCGCCTGGCGGCTCCCCCTGCTGATCATGCTCAGCCTCGTTCTGCTGTCGCTGGTCGCGATCGTGGGACCGATCGAGATCCGCAGCCCCGACCGGGTCACGCGCCCGGCGACGGGGCTGCTGCCGGGCGTGGCGGGGTGCGTCGCCGTCGTCGCGGGGCTGCTCGGCAACAGCGTGCTGCCCAGTACGAGCCCGACCCTGTTCGGCTGGCCGACGCCGGCACTGATCGCCTATCTCGCCGGCGCGGCGACCCTGCGCCTCCTCCGGCACACGAACAGCCACTGAGACCACCCGGTCTCAAAATCTAATCTCCCTATCATTAGTTTCTGAGATAGCGATAGATGGTCGCCCGGGAGACATCGAAACGGGCGGCTATCTCCTCCACGCCGTGGCCTTCCGCGTGCAGGGAACGGGCCTGCGCGATCTGCTCCCCGGTGAGGGCGGCACGCCGTCCGCCGTTGCGTCCCCGGGCTCGCCCGCGGGCCCGGGGTGCGGCCTGTTCGCCCAGCAGGGCCCTGGCGCCGTCCAGGATCAGGTCGCGCAGCCGGTCGGCCGGCTCGTCGCGGAACAGCACCACCGGATCGGCCAGCCCGGCCACCACCTGCGAGGCCCGCACCCGCTGCGCCAGCCCGCCCCCAGGGCCTGCAACCAGGTCGTTGGCCAGCGCGATCGCGGCACGGAAGCGGTCGGCGACAGGGGCCTGCACCAGCAGCGTCATGTCCTTGACCAGCATGGTGAGCGTGTGCCGGTGCCGCAGGTGCACGTCCACGTACCCCTCGATCGCCCGCCACCGCACCTCCTGCGCGCCGCCGCAGGTCTCGGCCTGGGCCAGCACCGACTCCAGCTCGTCCAGGAGCGGGAACGTGAGCTGGTGGAGGATCTCCTCCTTGGAGTCGAAGTGGTAGTAGAGGGCGGCCTTGGTGATGCCGACCTCGTCGGCGATCGCCTGCATCGAGGTGGCGCGGTAGCCGCGGGCGGCGAACAGGGCACGCGCCGCCTCCAGGATCCGCTCGGACGTCATGGACCTCACTTACCCGCGGTCAGTTTCTTCGCTAGAGTGCTTACCGCTGGTCAGTCTATTGCCACACGGGGATGATCTGTATGCGAACCAAGGTGTCCTTCGCCGCTGACGGCGTCCGGTGCGCGGGCTACCTCTACCTGCCGGCCGGTTCCGGCACGGTGCCGTGCGTGGTGCTCAGCCACGGCTTCAGCGGAACCATGGACCGGCTCTTCGACTACGCCGAGCACTTCGCCGCCGGAGGCTTCGCGGCCCTGGTCTTCGACTACCGCGGCTTCGGCGAGAGCGCCGGCGAGCCGCGCCAGCTTCCCGACATCGACGGCCAGCTCGCCGACATCCGCGCCGCCGTGGCCTTCGCGCGCGGGCACGAGCGGGTCGACCCCGGCAGGGTGCTGCTGTGGGGCAACTCGCTGGGCGGCGCGCACGCCATCACCGTGGCCGCCGGTGATCCCCGGATCGCCGCCGTGGTGGCGCAGATCCCGTTCAACGGGTTCCCGAAGAAGGTCGAGGGACGGGCGACCGGTGAGACGCTGCGGCTGCTGGGCGCGATCGTCTGGGACGCGCTGCGGGGCAGGCTGGGCCTGAGCCCGTACTACATCCCCATGGTGGGGCGGCCGGGAGAGCTCGCCGTGACCGCCACCCCCGAGGCCGACCAGCACATCCAGACCCTGACCGGCGGGCGGACGACGCTGTGGCGCAACAGCGTCGCACCCCGGGGGCTGCTGCGGATGATGCGCTACCGGCCCGCCGACGCCGCGGCCCGCCTGGCCTGCCCGCTGCTGGTCTGCGTCGCGGCCGACGACCGGGAGACGCCGCTGGAGACCACCCGCGTGCTGGCCGACCGCGCGCCACGCGGCGAACTGCGCGCCTACCCCGGAACCCACTTCACCTTCTACACCGACCCCGCGCTCCGGGAACGCGTGGTCGCCGACCAGATCGGCTTCTACCGCCGGGCTTGCGCGACGGTGTGACGCCCGGCTGCGGCGCGGGGTGGCTCACGCGAGCGGGAGAGGCCGCGGCCGGGCCGGCTCCCGTGCTGACGCGTGCGGTGGCGCGTCAGCGGCCGCGTCAGGACGGTGACGGTCCGGTGTCAGCGGGGTCGGTGATCGTAGACGACATGAACGACGCAGCGCCTGCCCGTTCAACCGGAAACTCTCCAAGGAGCACACCCGTCATGTCGATCACCCTCTCCGACCAGGACCAGCTCACCCTCCGCATCGCCGCCTGGGGTGCGGTCTCGCTGATGTCGGCCGCCGGCGCCGCCGGCTCGGCCCACAAGGCCGCCACCAACGGCTCCATCGCCCTGACCTCGGCCACCGGCCTGGTCGGCCACATCCTGGCCAAGGCGCCCAAGGGCGTGAGGTACGGCAAGACCGTGGCCGAACTCGCCGATCAGGTGCTGCCCGCCCTGACCGCCTCCATCACCCTGCTCAAGCAGCACGCCCCCGACGAGGCCGGCAACTTCCGCCGCACCGTCACCGTCGCCATCGACGCCGCCGTCCAGTCCCAGGCCGGCGAGCCCAGCCCCACCATGACGGACATGGCCCGCAAGATCACCGAAGCTCTCGACGCCGCCTGACCACCTCCTCCTCCAGACCCCGTGACACCTCGCAAGGGAGCCCCTCACATGTCCACCACCCACGACCGCTCCGCGCTGCAGCGGATTCTTCAGGAGATGATCGACTCCGGTTTCGTCGGCGTGACCCTGCGCGTCAACGACGAACACGGCGAATGGACCGGCCCCGCCGGAACGGCCGAGCTCGGCGGCACCGAGCCGCCGCCGATCGACGGGCACGTGCGGATCGGCAGCAACACCAAGACCTTCACCGCCACAGCGGTACTGCAACTGGTGGCCGAGGGCAGGATCGGCCTGGACACGCCGGTGGCCGACTACCTGCCGGAGTTCGGGCTGGACCCGCGGATCACGGTGCGGATGCTGCTGCAGCACACCAGCGGCCTGTTCAACCACACCGGCGAGTACTACGAGGACGGCACCATCGCACCCGGCATCCCGGCCACCCCCTCCGGCAAGGAATGGGTCGACCACCGCCTCCACACCTACCAGCCCGAAGACCTGGTACGGCTGGCGCTGTCGAAGCCGGCGCGGTTCGAGCCGGGCACCGACTGGAGCTACGCCAACACCAACTACGTGCTGGCCCGGCTGCTCATCGAGAAGGTCACCGGCCGCCCGGTCGCCGAGGAGATGCAGCGGCTCATCATCGGCCCCCTCGGCCTGACCGGCACCATCCAGCCCACCACCGAAACCGGCCTGCCCGCCCCGCACCCGCACGCCTACTACCGCTACGAGACCGACGGCCAAGAGACGATCGTGGACGTCACCGAGCACAACCCGTCCTGGATCTCCAGCGGCGGCGACATGATCTCCACCAGCCGCGACCTGCACACCTTCATCACCGCCCTGCTCGCCGGCAAGCTGCTGCCCGCCGACCTGCTGGCCGAGATGTGCACCCCCGAGGCCAAGGCCGGCTACGGGCTGGGCGTGTTCATCCAGCCCACCCC